>JBIQLW010000001.1:0-249190 GCA_044463945.1 Bradyrhizobiaceae bacterium
AAGGGGTCAAAATTGGACGCCGATACGGGGTCAAAGTTCAACGCCGATTGACAGCCTCGCCCGCGCCACCCCGTTGCCTCCCTTGGCCCGATCGGCTAAACAACGCCTCACGCACCCGTAGCTCAGCTGGATAGAGCGTCGCCCTCCGAAGGCGAAGGCCACACGTTCGAATCGTGTCGGGTGCGCCATTTCAGTACAGAACTATGAACGCCGAACGCCGCCGGTTTCCCGCTTGAAGCGGCGACAGCGTTCGCAGCAATTCCGACTTCGACCCCATGATGCGAACCACCGTGTCGGCCACCTCGACACGCTGCGCCAGGGCGCGCAGGTGGTCGCGGCGGTAGCCACCACCGTCGAGGCGTATCCGTTCACGGGCCTTGCGGGCGCCCGATTGAGCTTCCGTGCTTGTGGTGAACAAATGTCGTGCCGGTGACGCTGTCGCCGGGACAGCCTGGGGATTCGGATCATCGACGTAGGCCGACTGACATCACATCGGCACAGGCTGGTGTGCGGTTCAGTGCGCGGGCGGCTCCGGCTGATGCGGGCCGGATTCGGGAAGCGTCAAACCTGCACGCTTCGCGGCTGCCATGACATGACGATACATCAGATGGGCCGCCGCGTTCGCTCGTCCCATCGCGGCTGCCTTGGAGATGATCAAATGCTCCTGCATGAACTGCGTCTGTCCGGGAGCGACTGAGAGCGGCAGCGGATCTAATTAATTGGGCCGAACACGCTTATGCTGGCACGGGCCATGAAAGTCACAGTGGATCGATGCTTACTTCGCCCGCAATGAAGCAATTATTGCAGCGGCATTGGCGGGCGGGGAACGCTGCTGTCGCCGGGGGGCGGCGGAAGTTGCGTGGGTGCGGGCGGCGCAGTGTAAGCCTCGCGTTGCGCGATGCCCTGCCGCGGCGCAGTGTAAGCTTCGCGTTGCGCGATGCCTTGCGGATAGGTCTGCCGTTGTGAATGTGTTTGTGGCGGCGAATAGGTTACAGCGGCGCGCGAAGCCGCAGCCGGAGTTGACGCATGGCGCGGTCGTTGTCGTGAAGCTGGCTTTGATGGCTTCTCGGCGAGCTTGGGGCGCGTTCCCTGCTCAGCGACTTTCGCGACATCGTCGCTCAACCGCTGCTGACCAGACCGCAACTGCTCGACTGTTTGCTTCAATGAAGCAATTTCTTGCGCCATTGTTTCAAGTGACTGCGTTAGTTCAGGCGGAAGCGCGGCCTGCGTCGGAGAGGTCTCTGCCGCCGGCGTGGCAGGAGCCGGCGCAGGGGGTGCTGGTATCGGCGTCGCGGATGCGGCGTCGCTGCTCTCCTGCGTCGGTGCCTGGGCAGCAGCCGGTTCGGGTGGCGCGGTTTGGGAAGGTACGTCCTGTGGCTCGGCAGCGTTGGCGCTTTGCGTGGGAGCTGGCGCGTCTGTGAGAAGCTGCGGTATCAGGTCCGAAAGCCTCTGCTTGGCCTGGTCGCCGTAGAAATGCCAGGCCATCGTTGCGGCAGCGCCTGCCGCGCAGATGGCCAGGAAGACAACGCCTCGACCAGACCGCGCATGCGGTGTCAGAATGCGTATGTCGCCGGTGTTGTCGTTCAATGGCGTGGCGTGGAGCGGCGGCTCGTTCTCCGGCTCAGGCGCAGGCGCGACGTTGGACTCAGACAGATTGCTCGCGCGGTGCGTTGCCGAAGCGCGGAGTTGCGCGGCTATGGTGTCGTGCGGGTCTGCATGTTGCAATTGCATGAGCGCTCCGTGATCGTGCGGGGGTGCGACGCGCGGCGAACATTCCGGCCGAGGCGCATGGGGAAAGACGCATCGCGCTTTGACTATAGCAAGGCGGCACGGTGAAAAGTGTGAGGCAGAGGAACTGAGTCCTAACGCCATCGGCGATGGCTCAGGCTCTTGGTGAGCTTGTCCGGCGCATGTCCCGGCAGCGGCTGATCGAGCGGCATCGACCGCCGGCTCCGCAAACAAACATCATGGCCGAAAATGCTGCATCTGGATCGGAACGAGGCGATGCACTACTCTCTCCCGCCCGATTCACGACATCCGTCAGGCAGCATGAAAACCAAATCGTTTGAATGGAGCGATCTGGCCTTGTTTTTAGCAGTCGCGCGTGCGGGGCGGCTGACCGCAGCGGCGCGACGCTTGCAGATCGATCATTCGACGCTGAGCCGGCGGGTCGCTTCGCTTGAAACGGCCCTACACACCAAGCTGTTCGACCGGCGCCAGACAGGATACGTGCTCACGCAGCAGGGCGAAAAGTTGCTGGGTATCGTCGAATCGGTTGAAACGTCCACAACCAGGATCGCCAAGGAGATCGGCGGAGCAAATCTTTCGGCGTCCGGCTCCGTGCGCATCGGCGCGCCTGACGGCTTTGGCAGCTTTTTTCTCGCTCCAAGGATCGGTCGTCTGCTCGACACACATCCCGGCCTCGAAATACAGCTTGTCGCCAACCCCAGAACGTTCAGCCTTTCAAAGCGGGAAGCCGATATCGCCATCGGCCTGAGCCGACCGAGAGGAGGAAAGCTGCACGCGCGAAAGCTGGTCGACTTTGAGCTCGGACTCTACGCTTCGAAGGATTATCAGGCGCGCACCCCACTCGAAGATCTGAGCCAACTCCCGCACCACCGGATCATCACATATATTCAGGATCTGATCTTTGCTCCCGAGCTTGACTATCTGGAAGAGGTCGGCGTGCAACTCAATGCGACCTTCCAGGCTTCCAATCCAATCACTCAGCAGAATGCTACACGCGCGGGTTGTGGAATAGGCATTCTGGCCTGTTTCATGGCGGATCCGGATCCCTCGCTGGTGCGGCTGCTGCGCGCGGAGTTTTCGCTGATACGAACGCTCTGGCTGATTGTGCCCTCCGAAATCCGTGAGTTGTCGCGCGTGCGCGTGACAGCGGACTTCATCGTCGAAGAGGTGGGCCGGTCGAACAGTTGGATCGGCCAGCCGGAAAGGCCCGCCAACGCCGGCTAAATTGAAACCGGATCCGTCGCGCCAAGACGGAATTCGCCGCGTTCGAGACCCCGAAGCATCGCTTGTGCGTATGTGAATTTATGCACGGTGGGAAGCGATGACTGCACTATATATTGTTTCCTTCCACATCCCTTAAGATTTGTTGGTGGCAAAAGCAGCGCGCGCATAAGCGCGCCGTGGGAGGAGAATCGACATGGTACCATCAGGCTCCGTGAACGCAGGCGCTCGCCTGGATCGCCTGCCGATCTCGCGGTTTCATTGGAAAATTCTGGCTCTGATCGCTGGCGGAGCCTTTATCGATTCTTACGACATCTATCTCGGCGGCGGCGTGATGGCCGCGATGGTGGCCGAAGGTTTCTCAACTCTCCCCAAGAACGCGATATTCGTTTCTGCGACATTCTTTGGAATGCTGATCGGGGCCGGCTTCGCGGGCTATGTCGGCGACAAGATGGGCCGCCGCTACTCCTACCAGGTAAACCTGGCGATCTTCGGCCTGGCTTCGTTGCTTGCCTGCTTCGCACCGAACATCGAAACTCTCATCGTGCTTCGATTCATGATGGGGCTTGGGCTCGGCGCCGAACTTGTCGTTGCTGCCGGAACGCTGTGCGAGTTCATTCCGCCAAGCCATCGCGGCCGCTGGATCTGCTTGCTCGGCACGATCATCGTGGCGGGATTGCCTGTTGCCAGCACGATTGGATATTTCGTTATTCCGACCTTCGGCTGGCGCTGGATGTTCGCCATCGCGGCGATCATGTCCTTCGTCATCTGGATCATGCGAAAGCGGATGCCGGAGTCGCCGCGCTGGCTGGAAACGGTCGGACGTCTTGAGGAAGCCGAACAAACGTTGCGCGAAATTGAACGCGGGGTCGAGCGCCGTCACGGGCCTTTGCCGGCGGTGAAGGTGACGACGACGGTGGTTCCTTCCGCCGACGCATCGAAGACGAGCATCTGGGCGCTGTTCCGCAAGCCATATCTGGCGCGCACCATCGTGGCCTGCCTCGTTCTTGTGTGCATCAATGTCTCGGTCCATGGATTCGTTGCCTGGCTGCCGACCTTCCTGGTCAAGGAAGGGGTCGATATCGTCAAGTCCCTCGGATACGTCACGCTGATGTCACTCGGCGCTCCTGCCGGAGGCCTGGCCGGCTATTTCCTGGCCGATCGGCTGCCGCGACGCACCGCCCTCCTGCTATCCTGCGCCTTGATCATCGGCTCGGGTCTCGTCTATCCGGCAATCAAGGATCCGGTGCTATTCACCGCGGTCGGCTTCGTGCTGATGACGAGCATCTACATGCTCGTGGCCCTTGGCCAGTTCGGCTTCGTGCCGGAACTGTTCCCCACGAAGCTGCGCCTGCGCGGCACCGGAATTTCGCAGGTTGCCGGCCGCGCCGCCTCGATCACCAATCCATACATCGTGGTCCTCGTCTTCGACCGGTTCGGCCTGAACGGAATTCTGATCTACGTCGCCGGCCTGCTGGCCTTGCTGGGTCTCGCGATCATCGCATTGGGCATCGAGACGGGATCGAGTTCGCTTGAAGAGGCCTCAGAACTCGATGAAGCCGAGCCCGCGCTCGCGAAGTCGAAGGCCTAACGCTGTTGGAGGGAAAGGTGGCTTCTTCCTCGACAGTTCACTCCATCGGGAATGCGTGTGCTCTTCCTCGCGCGCCTATCGTCGGCGTGAGATGCGCGGATTGCGGAAAGCGGATGCTTCCGGCTCGGCTGCGATGCGCGGAGTGCTATGGCGCGCGATTGGTGCCATGCGAACTTGATACTGTCGCACGCGTTCGCGCCATGACGGTGATCCATCAAACGCCTCCAGGCTATCGCGGCGGGGTGCCTTACGTCCTTGCCTTGGTGGTCATGGATAATGACCTCAACGTACTGACTCACCTTGTCGGGAAAACACCAGATGCGTGGAAGCTCGGCGACAAGGTCGTTCCGTGCCGCATCGCGCTCGGCGGTTCCTCGACAGAGGCGGATGCGGTGGAGATCCACGCGTTCCGTCCGGCCGACATGCAGGAAGATCAGAAGCAGGACCAAGGATCATGACCAAGGCGTTTATCATTGGCACGGGGATTACCCCGTTCGGCCGATTTCCAGGCAGTGCCGTCGAACATCTCGCCGCCAATGCGATTGTCGACGCCGTCGTCGACGCCGATATTCATTGGCGCGACGTTCAATGCCTCTATGCCGCGCACGTTCATCAGGGCGTCGCGGCGGGGCAGAGGGTGATCAAGGAAATCGGCCCGTCCGGAATTCCTGTCGTTAACGTGGAGAACTGTTCAGCCGCTGCATCGACGGCGCTTCACGAGGCGCGGCTCGCCATTGCCGCCGGAGAGTACGACGTCGTCGTCGTTGCCGGATTCGAGAAGATGCAACACGGGATTCTCCTGAACGTTCATCCCCTGGAGAGTCCCGAGGTGGCGATGGGGACGACCGTCCTGCCGATGCGTTTTGCATTGATGGCGTCGGAGCATATCGAGAAATACGGCACGACGCCCGAGCAATTCGGCATGGTGACGGTGAAGAATCGTGCTCACGCCTCGCTCAATCCGAAAGCGCAGTATCCATCGTCGATAACGCTGGAAGAAGTGATGGCGTCGCGGATGATCTCCGACCCGATCACGAAGTTGCAGTGCAGCCCGACGACGGATGGCGCGGCGGCCGTCGTCATGTGCTCGGAAGCGTTCCTGAAGCGGAACGGAGCGCGACGCGGCGTGCGCATCGTGGCGAGCGGGCTCGTCTCCGATATCGACGAGCAGGGTTCGAACGTCTTCAGCCTCGAAATGGTCGGACGCAATGTCCGCTCCGTTTACGAAAAGGCCGGTCTCGGGCCGGAGAACCTCGATCTGGTGGAGACGCACGATTGCTTCTCCGTGGCGGAGTTGCTGGCCTACGAGAAGCTGGGACTTTGCGAGGAAGGAGCGGGCGGCGCCTTCATCGAGTCGGGTGCGACTCGATTAGGGGGCAGGATTCCGGTCAATGTCAGCGGGGGCTTGATCGGGAAGGGCCATCCCCTCGGTGCCACGGGTCTGGCGCAGATCATCGAGGTGGTGACTCAGCTTCGCGGGGAGGCAGGACACAGACAGGTCGACAAGGCCCGGATCGGACTCACCTCGAACATGGGAATGTGGTCAAGCTGCATTCACGTCCTCTCAAATTGAGAAGCCCGATGAATCTCGATGTCCTGCTCCGCAATGCGTTTACCCGATTCCCGGACCATCCCGCCGTCATCGACAGCGCGCGCACCTTTAGCTTCCGGCAGGTGGACGATCGCATCAGCCGGTTGGGGCATTCGCTCCTGGCGCTGGGGCTAAATCACCAAAGCCGTATTGCTTCCCTCCAGTTCAACTCGACCGAAACGCTGGAGTTCGATCTGATGTCCGGCAGGTTCGGATTCGTTCGAACCCTGTTGAACGCGCGATACGCGATCGACGACCTTGTCTATGTTCTGAACCATTGCAAGGCACGTCTGCTCTGCTTCGGTCATGAATTTGAAGCCGAGGTCTTCCAGATCCGCGACCGGCTTCCGCTGGTTCAGCATTACGTTTGTGTCGGAGACGCAGCCCCGCCATGGGCTCTCTCCTACGACGAACTGATCGCGAAAGGGCCGGCGGGGCCGGTGCCTTACGATGTCGCGGAAACCGATTGGCATTCGATCTACTACACGTCTGGTACCACAGGGCGGCCCAAAGGCGTGGTTCTGAGCCAGCGCAACTGGCTGGTCCTGGTGCGGAATCATTTCGCAGAGGTTTTTCCGAGGGCGTCGGAATCCGATGTCCTGCTTCATGCGGCGCCGATGTCGCACGCCTCCGGCGCGATGATTATCGCGCATATGCTGCGCGGTTCGCGGCAGGTCATCATGCCGCGTTTCGAAGCGGGCGGCGTTCTTGAGCACATCGCCAGGTTCGGCGCGACCACGATGTTTCTCGCGCCCACGATGGCGGTGATGCTGCTTGAACATCCGGACCATGACAGAACCGCGAAGGAAACGCTGCATAGCGTCGTCTATAGCGGCGGTCCGATGGCTCCTGAGCGGATTCGCGAGGCGTTGCGGCGCTGGGGTCCCGTCCTGATCCAGGGTTACGGTCAGTGGGAGGCGCCGCAGTTCTTCACTTGCCTCAATCAGCATCATCACGCCGCGGCTCTTGCCGGGAGTCACCCGCATCGGCTGGCCTCCTGCGGGCTTCCGTTCAGCTTCGCGCGCGTCGGAATCATGAGCAAGGACGGAACGTTGTTGCCCGTCGGCAATGAAGGCGAGGTCGTCACCGCGGGGGACCACCTGATGGTCGGATACCTCGACGATCCCGATGCGACGAGCGCGGAGCGGCATGGGATCTGGCAGCGGACAGGGGATATCGGCCGCTTCGACGAAGACGGCTTCCTCTATCTGACGGATCGCAAGAAGGACCTCATCATCACCGGAGGGAGCAACGTCTATCCGCGTGAGATCGAGGACGTGCTCGCCGCTCATCCCAATGTCGTGGAAGCGATCGTCGTCGGTGTTCCGGACGACAAGTGGGGAGAGCGGGTTCACGCCGTCGTGGTCCAGCGGAACGGCGCCGGGCTTGAGCAGGGGACGTTTCTCTCCTGGTGCCGCGAACGTTTGTCGGCGGATAAGCGCCCGCGCTCGATGGAGCTTGTCGATGAACTCCCGAAGAGCGCCTACGGCAAAATCCTGCGCCGGGAGGTTCGCGCGAGATTCTGGAAATCGGCGGATCGGCAGATCTGAGAGATCAAATGACAAAAGCATTCATTGCCGCCGCCACCATGATCCCGTTCGGGAAATATCCCGAGTCCAGCGCCGCCGCATTGGGGCGGCGCGCGGTGCAGGACATTCTGGCGCAATCGTCGCTTGGCGCATCGGACATCCAGGCGGCCTATTTCGGACGCTCGTTCAGCGGGCCTCTCGATGGCCAGGTGTCGGTTCCCGGACAAAGCGCGCTGAACGGTCTTGGCCTGCATGACATCCCGGTCATGAACTTCGACAATGCCTGTGCGGCGTGTCCCACGGCCCTGAGCGTTGCCGTGGATGCCATCAGGGCGGGAAAATACGAAATCGTTCTCGTGGTCGGGATGGACAAGCTCTTTGCCCGAAGCCGCGTCGCCAGCATGAAGGCGCTGTTCGGCGCGGTCGATGTCGACGCGATGGCGTGGCTGGGAGCCGCGATCGAGCGGGACGGCGGCGGCAGTATCTTCATGGAAAGCTATTACGCGGACGCCGCGCGCGGATACCTGTCGGATGGCGGCGCGACCCTGAACGACTATGCCGCGGTCGCGGTGAAGAATCGCAAGCACGCCGCCCAGAATCCCTTTGCGCAGTACCGCGCCGCCATTTCCGAGGATGACGTCCTCGCATCGCCGCTGGTCGCCGATCCGCTTCGGAAATTGATGTGCTCGCCCCTGACGGACGGCGCCGCAGCCTTGCTAGTCTGTTCGGAGCGCGCGCGCCATCGTTTCCCGCAGCCGCATGTCGTGGTGCGCGCGATCGCGCTTCGCAGCGGGTTGCCCCAGCGAGGAACTGCCGACCCGGCTTTGACGCGAGCTGCCAGGGAAGCTTACGAGCGTGCGGGCCTCGGGCCGAAGGATCTCGACGTGGTCGAGGTCCACGATGCCTCCGCGGCCGCGGAGTTGATCGCGGTCGAGCAACTCGGTCTCGCCAGCGCGGGCGACGGCGTCAAGCTCCTGCGCGAGGGCGACAGCGCGCTCGGCGGCCGGTATCCCGTGAACGTGTCCGGTGGTCTGCTCTCGCGCGGGCATCCCGGCGCGGCGACCGGCGCGGCGCAACTCGTCGAGCTGGTTTGGCAATTGCAGGGGCGAACCGGCGCGCGGCAGGTCGAGGACGCACGGATAGCGCTTTCCCATAGCTCCGGAGGATTGATCGGCGATGAGCCGGCGATGACGGCGGTTACTATCCTGGAGCGCGCCTAGATGCAGAATCTTGCTTACTTTCTCACCCGCACGGCCTCCAGAAGCGGCGACCAGCCCGCGATCTTGTTTGGCGACCGGACGCACGACTACGCATGGTTCAATGAGCAGGTCAGCAGGGTTGCTTCGTCTCTGGTGGCGCTGGGACTGGAGCCGGGCGATCGGGTGGGCCTCGTTGTCGAAAACGAACCGCGCGGCCTGATTTCCATGATGGCGATTCTTCGTGCCGGCATGGTGATGGTTCCGCTCAATGCCAAGCTGCATCCGCGCGAGCAGGTATTTATCCTGTCGGATTGCGAGGCGCGTGCCGTCATCGTCAGCAAGGCATTTGTCGCATCCCTCTGCGACCTGCGGGACGAACTGCCGGATGAAATCCGGATGATCGTGATGGATGCCGCCGATCAGGCCGGCACACTCGACTTCGACGCGCTTGCCGCGGCAGGGCGGCCGAAGTTTCCCGATGCACCGACGACGCTCGATGATCTCGCCTGGATATTCTATACCTCAGGCACCACGGGCAAGCCGAAAGGCGCGATGCTGACGCATCGCAATCTGCTGACGATGGTGAACAACCATCTGATTGAACTCAATCCGGTCAGGCAAAGCGACCGGGTCGGTTACGTCGCGCCGCTCAGCCACGGCAACGGCCTTCTCGCGTTCCAGCACATCGCCAAGGGCGCGGCCCACGTTTTTCCGGATTTCAAAACCTTCCGGCACGATCGCTTCTTCGCGTTCGTGGAGCGCCATCGGGTGACGACGGTCTTCATGGTTCCCACCATGATCGAGAGGATCCTTGAAGGAGACGGCGCGCGGCATGACCTGTCGTCGCTCCACACCGTTATCTATGGCGGCGCCCCGATGTACGTTGAGCGCCTACGTCAGGCCGTTCAGAAGTTCGGGCCGATCTTCGTTCAGCTATTCGCTCAGGCGGAGGCGCCGATGTCCTGCACATGGCTGTCGAAGGCCGACCATGTGACCGAGGGCGGGGCGATGGTAGCCAGGCTCGGGTCAGCCGGCCGGGAGTGCCACCTGACGCAGGTGCGCGTGTTCGACGAAAGCGGGAACGCTTGTGAAGCAGGCGAGCATGGGGAGATCGTCGTCCGCGGTGACCTGGTCATGCGCGGTTACTGGAATCAGCCGGATGCGACCGCCGCGACGATCCGCGATGGATGGCTTCATACCGGCGACGTCGGCTACCTCGATTCCGATGGCTATCTGTTCATTACCGACCGGAATCGCGACATGGTGATTACCGGCGGCAGCAATGTTTACCCTCGCGAGATCGAGGAGGTGCTCTACCGTCACGACGCGATCAAGGAAGCAGCGGTTTTTGGCATTCCGGATCCGCATTGGGGAGAGCGCGTCGTCGCAGCCGTGGTGTTGCATAACGACGTCCAGGTCAGCGAAGCCCAGCTCATAGACTACTGCTGCGATCATCTCGCCCGATTCAAGAAGCCGAGCCAGATCTGCTTCGTCAAGAATCTTCCGAAGAGCGGTTACGGGAAAATACTGAAGCGCGCCATTCGTGAGCAACTGTTTCCTGAATGATCGGCGTCGACGCGATGGCGCGATCAAAGTGGATCTCCGTATCGATTTTGGCTCTGAGTCAGGTTGGAGCCTTGAGCGTATGGTTCTCCGCATCGGCGATCGTCCGATCGCTGGAAGCCGAATACCCTCTCGGGGTTCTTCAAAAGGCGGCGTTGACGAGTGCCGTTCAGGTGGGCTTCGTCATCGGTTGTGTCGTCATCGCGCTGACCGGCGCGGCCGATCGGTTCGACGCGCGCCGCGTTTTCATGGTGGGAGCCTTTGTCGCCGCCGGCGCGAACCTAGCCATTATTTTTGTCCCGCCCGACGGCTATGTCCTTCCCGTGCTTCGGCTGGTGACGGGGGCCGCGATCGCCGGCGTCTATCCGATCGGGCTGAAGATCGCCGCGTCCTGGGCGAAACACGATATCGGGCTGCTGGTTGGTGTTCTGGTGTCCGCTTTGACGCTTGGTTCCGCCTCGCCCCACTTGCTCGAATTCTTCGGCGGTGTCGACTGGCGAAGCACGATCGTCGGAACCTCGGCCTGGGCGGCATTCGCGGGAGTAACGATCAATTTCGCCGGGATCGGATCTGCGTTCAGCGAACGACGTCCATTCAGTCCGGGTTGCGTCGGTTTGGTGTGGCGTGACGCGTGCCTGCGTTACGCCACGATCGGCTATCTCGGGCACATGTGGGAGCTGTACGCCATGTGGGCCTGGATCGGAGTCTTCCTTAGCAGCAGCTTCGCGCTGACAATGCCCGCGGCGCAGGCATCGACGACAGCGAGTGCCGCGGCGTTCGCTACGATCGCGGCAGGCGCCGTCGGTTGTCTGTTGGGTGGTCGGATTGCCGATCGGTGCGGCCGTACCCTCCTGATCATGGCTTCGCTTCTTGCCAGCGGTGCCTGCTCCATCGCCGTCGGATTGCTCTATGGCGGACACCCGGCGATCCTGATCGCGGTCTGCATCATCTGGGGAATCGCGGTCATCGCGGACTCGGCTCAGTTCTCCGCGGCCACCACCGAACTGGCGGAGAAGTCCACGGTCGGCACGATGCTCACCGTGCAGACAGCGGCAGGATTCCTCCTGACTCTCGCCACCATTCACCTGGTGCCGTACGTGGCTGAGCTGACATCGTGGCGTTTTGCCTTTGTCGTTTTATGGCCGGGACCCGTGGTTGGCATCATCGCGATGTTGATCCTGCGGAGAATAGGGGCCGGCAGGCTGGCCGATGGCCGCCTGTAGATTGCGCCACGATGCGGCCGGGACCGTTTGGCCGGCGGCCAATTGATGGAATGGAGAAGCGACGTGGAGTTTGATTTCACCCCCGAACAGGAAGAGTTGCGCCAGCGGGTCCGCTCCTGGGCCGCGCGCGAGCTTAAGCCGCACGTCTGGAAGTGGGAGGATCAGCATCGGTTGCCCTGGGATGCGGTGAGGAAAATGGCGGAGGCGGGCCTGCTCGGCTTCACGCTGCCGGTAGAGGCCGGCGGCGGAGGTCACGGCTATCTGGATTTCGCCATTGTGCTTGAGGAACTGGGCCGGATCGGCGGCGGGCTCTGGACGCTTCCCTATTTCAACAATCTCTATGGGCGTATCGTCGACGACGAAAAGTTCATCCGCGGCCTTTGCGACGGTACCAACATGATCGCCTTCGCCGAGACCGAGCCGCAGTCGGGCGGCGACGCTGCGGCCATCCGTACGGTCGCAGTGCGCGACGGCGATAATTTCATCATCAACGGCGGCAAGCATCAGATCAGCCTCGTGCCCGGCGCCAACTGGATTCTCGTTACCGCGTTGACGGATCCTGCCGCAGGCGGAAAGCGCGGCATGACGATGTTTCTGGTCGCGACAGATAGCCCGGGCGTGAAATGCACGGCCACGCCGGAGCCGGGCATGAAATCTCATATGTTCGGTCAGATCGGCTTCAAGAACGTCGTCGTACCCGCGTCGCAGGTCGTCGGCGAGATCAACCGCGGATTTTACCAGATGCGGGATCGGTGGGACTACACTCGCTCCGTCGGGCCGACCGCCGACATCGGCAATTGCCTCGCAGCGGTCGAGATGACGATCGAATGGGCGCGCACGAAGAGGACGTTCGGCAAGCCGCTGCTCAAATGGCCATATATCCAGTTCAAGCTGACGGACGCACTGGCCCGGCTCGAGGCCGCGCGCCTGCTTGCCTACAAGGCGGCCTGGATGGCGGACAACCGGCAGCGGGTCACGGCGCAGGCGTCGGTCTGCAAGCTGCTGATCGGCGATATCGTCGAGCGCGCGCATCGCGACACGCTCGAGATCGTCGGCGGCCGGGCCTACAGCGAGAAACATGAGATATGGCGTCGCTTTGCGGGATGTCTCGGTCCCAGACTCTGGGGCGGCGGCGATGGAATCCACAAGATCATTCTCGGGATCGAATATTTCGGACAGGAGTATGCCGTGCACAAGGACTCCTCGAGCAGGACGAAGAAGGAGAACGCCGCATCATGAAGGCATACGAGAGGCTGCCCGAACTGCCCGACATCCGCGACGAGGGATTCAGGTCGGCGCGAATGGCCAGGATCGGATCGTTCCTGCAAAGGATCTACGATCGCTCGCCGCTCTACCGGGAGAAGTTCGATGCCGTCGGCATCGCGCCGTCCCAGATCAGGACCTGGGAGGACTTCAGGAATTTGCCGATCCGCCTTGAGAAGGCGGACGAGCGGCGATCGCAGGAATGGTCGCTGCGCGATCGCGGCGATCCGCTCGGGATTCATCTGTGTGTCGATCCGTCCGAGGTGCTGGCGGTCACCGGAACGTCCGGCACCACGGGAATGCCGGCGTTCAGCTATCAGTATACCCGACGTGATCTGGACTCCGCGGTCGAGCTATGGCGGCGGGCAAGCCGATGGATGGGGATTGATCGCGGCGACCTGGTCTTCGATCTCATGGGATATTCGATGGGATCGGTGGGCGTTCCCGCACTCCATGCGTTTTGGCAACTCGGCATCCGCGCCTTTCCGGTGCCCGCGGAGAGCGGATCCGAACGCATCCTCTATCTCATGAATCTCTTTCGCCCCAAGCACCTGATCTGCACGCCTTCGTTCGCTGAGTATCTCGGAGAGCGCGCGCCTGTCATGATCCGCAAGCCGGTTCGTGATCTCGGAATCGAGACCATCATGGTCGCCGGAGAACCGGGCGGTGGCCTGCCGGCGTTTCGCGAGAAAATCCAGGAGCTATACGGCGCGCGTCTCTACGACGCGCAGATCGGCTCGCTCGGCATCTGCAACATATCGTGCCCGGCGAAGGAATATACCGGGATGCATCAGCTCGCACCCGACATGCAGGTCTGGCCCGAGGATATCGTTTCGCTGTCCGACAACCAGCCGATCGAACCTGTCGACGGGGTGTCCGGGCGAATGCTGCTGACGTCGTTCGTCCAGGAAGCGCGGCCGGTGCTCAAGCTCGATATGGGAGACATCTGGCAGGTTCGGTCCGATCCATGCCCGCACTGCGGCTTTCGCGGACTTCGCTACTCGATCGTGGGGCGGACGGACGACATGCTGATCGTCAAGGGCGTGAATGTCTATCCGAGCGCGCTCAAGAATGTCGTTGAGGAGTTCAATCCCAGAGTGACGGGGCATTTCCGGATCCTGCTCGACGGGCCGCCGCCGCTGGTCAAGCCGCCGCTGCGCCTGAAGGTCGAGCACGGCGCGCAGATAAAGGCGCATCAACTCCCCGAACTCGCGCACGCAATCAAGGACCGGATGCACGGCCTGTTGAAAGTGACGCCCGAAATCGAGATGGTGCCCCCCGGCAGTCTGCCGAGAACCGAAATGAAGACGAAATATCTTGAATTGATCGGATCCGGTTAAATCACCGGAGTTCCCGATTTCCTCCGGCTTCGGAGGAAAGTCCTGGATTTCCGTCCTGTCTCAGGCGGCTTGTTTCCGGCATGAATTCAATTGCGAACTCGGCTGGCGTCATTTGCCAAGGGTTGGCATATCGACATCGGTTGATCGCGCCTGCGCTGGAGCAGACCTATCTGCGTGTAAGCGAGGGCTGGGCTAAACCATCAATGATCAGCGCGACGAGTAAAATGGCAAAATGGCTTTGGCGTCGCAATCGGCAGCGACGAGCTCGAAGCCAGGACGAACCGCGTCATGCAGATGACGCGGTTCGGACTATTCCACATATCCTTCGAGATCGGAGTCGAAGGGCGAAAGAAGCAACGTGCGAATCCCGGCCAACTCATCGGCTCGATGCCGGTCTGTGACCTCGACGACGGGCAGAGGTAGCGCGATTCATTCTAGTTGGTTTATTCCGGCAAGGAATCCTGCCCGTCGCGGGAAATAGGGAAGCTGCGCTGGCCGTGTGTTGCATTCATGAGGATGGCTCATGAGAACAAACGATCTGCCCCGTCTAATCAATACGAAAGTCAGCAAGTAAATTCACGAGGAACGAAATGGTCGTCCGGCGAGGCGGCGGACGCTGTCTGCCGACGTGACGAGTCCGGATCTGGACCACGCCCAGCCGCTGCCATATCGCGAAAGGAAGAACGAAAATGAGTACCGAACCTGAGACCGGTAGAGCCGCGACAGAGGCAGGTGCCGAGATGACCGATCGTCGAGGGTTCCTGATGGTCGCCGGGGCCGCCGTCGCGGGTGCCGCTCTCCCCGCCGGCGCTGCATCGCGGGCAAGCCCTGCGGTCGCGCAATCCGCGCAACGCACCACAGGAGGACACACGATGAAAACCCGAAAGCTGGGCAGCCTGGAAGTATCCGAACTGGGCTTTGGCGACATGGGGCTCAGCGGCGGCCACTACGGTCCGGGCGTGGACAAAGCTCAGGGCATTCGTGTCATCCGCGCGGCCTTCGAGCAGGGAGTCAGGTTCTTCGACACCGCTGAAGCAAAGTGTCTTCCATGGCATTCGACTCGGCCCGATCACTCCATCCTCAGCCGATAGCCGATGCCGGTTTCCGTCAGGATATATTGCGGCCGTTCCGGGTCGGTCTCGATCTTCTGCCGGAGCTGGCGGATGTAGATGCGCAGATACTGTACGTCCGTCTCGCCGCGCCAGACCTCGCTCATCAGCATACGGTGGGTGAGCACCTTGCCGGCATGGGCGACCAGCATGCGCAGGATGTCGTATTCCTTCGGCGTGAGTTTCACCTCCTCGCCGCGCACGCGCACGATACGGCGCACCAGATCCACTTCGAGATCGCCGCTGCGGAAAACCGGCTGCTCGCCTTGCTGCTGCAAGCGGTGACGGAGCGCGGCGCGGATGCGGGCGAACAGCTCCGCCGTGCCGAATGGCTTCGTCACATAGTCGTCGGCGCCGAGATCGAGCGCCTCGACCTTGCCCTTTTCGTCGGAACGGCTCGACAGCACGAGGATCGGCACGGCGTTGCCGCCGCCTCGCAGCAGGCGGATCACCTCCGAGCCGTCGATGTCGGGCAGGCCGAGATCGAGAATGACCAGATCGGGGCGGGACCGTTCGATCTCGGCGAGCGCGCTGTGGCCATCTGCGGCTTCGTTGACCTGAAAGCCCTGCGAGGCAAGGCTCGTGCGCAACAGCCTGCGGATTGGCGGCTCGTCATCGACGATCAGGATCGTGGGAGCAGTTGTGGTCACAGCGTGGTCTCCCGTTGATCCATGTCCGGCGCCGGCAGCGCGATGGTGAAGACCGCGCCGTGGCCGCCGATCCGGTTGCCGGCTTCGATCGTTCCGCCCATCGCTTCGACGAAGCCGCGGCAGATGGCGAGGCCGAGGCCGGTGCCGGCGCGCTGGCTGTCCGATTTGCGCACACGATAGAACTTGTCGAACACGCGCTCCAGTTCGGCCTGCGGGATGCCCGGCCCCTCGTCCTGCACCTGAAGGCGCACCGACGCTCCGTCGCGCTGGCCTTCGATCCGGATCACTGTGCCGGCCGGCGCGTATTTCGCCGCGTTATCGAGCAGGTTGAACAGCACCTGCTCGAACAGCACGGGATCGAGCCTTACCATCGGCAGGTCCGATGGCAGCGCCGTCTCGATGCGATGACCGGCCAGGATCCGGTCTGCCCGGCGCAGCGTGCTGCCGACCACGTCGCCGATGTCGACAAGCGCTATGTGGGGCGCGACCGCGCCCGATTCCAGTTTCGTCATGTCGAGCAGATTGGCGATGAAGCGGTTCAGCCGCTCCGCCTCCTCCTGAATGGTCGACAGCAGGGCCTTGCGATCGTCGGGCGACAGATCCGGCAATCCGGCCAACCCGTCCGCGGCGCCGAGGATGGACGCGAGGGGCGTCTTGAGGTCGTGCGAGATGGAGGTGAGCAGCGCGGCCTGCAGGCGATCGCGCTCGGCCGCGCGCCGCGCCTTGTCGAAGTCCTCCGACAGGTTGATGCGCTCGATCGCCAGCGCCGCCTGATCGGCCAGCGCATCGAGCAGACGCTGCTCGTCGGGCGTCAGCAGCGGGCCTTGCTTGTCGCCGTCGATACCGATCACCGCGACCGGGCCGCGCCCGGTACGCATCGGCAGGAACAGCCGTTTCGCCCCCGGCAGCGTATCGGCGCCGCGGCCGGCGGGCCTGTTGTTTTCCCACGACCACTTTGCGGCGGCGAGATCGGCTTCCTCGGCGACATCCTCCGGCGGCCACGCCGCCTTGAGTTCGAGCGCCCCGTTCTCGGGAAGGAAAAGCACGACCCTGACCTTGAGCATGGAAGCGACCTGCGAGGAGATCGCCCATAGCAGGTCATCCATCGAGGCGATGCCGGCGAGCTTGCGGCTGAACAGATAGAGGTCTTCGGTGGTCCGCGCGCGCTTGCGCGCCATCATGGCCTGGGCGCGCACATTGGCTGTCAGATTCGAGGCGATCAGCGCCACCACCAGGAAAAAGAACAGCGCGACGACATTCTCGGGATCGGAAATGGTGATGCTGTAATAGGGCGGCAGGAAGAACAGGTTGAAGGCGAGCACGCTGAGCAGGCTGACGAACAGCCCGGCACGCAGGCCGAAAGCGACGGCGCTGACCAGCACCGCGGTGAGGAAGACAAGCGCGACGTTCTGCACGTTGAGAAAGCGGGCCAGCACTTCGCCGCAGCCGATGGCCAAGCCGACCAGCGCGATACTCATCAGATAGGGCTTGACGTCGAACGGAGGTGCGGCCGGGCGCGTATCGATCGCCTGCGCGGTCGGTGCAAGCTTCTCGTCGCCGGTCACGACATGCACCGCGACGTTGCCCGCGCGCCGGACGATTTCATAGGTGATCGAGCCGAACAGCACTTCGCGCCAGCGCGATCGCGCGCTGCGGCCGATGACGATGTGGCTGAAGTTGTTTTTCGCCGCATAGTCGAGGATTTCCCCGGCCAACTCGCGCCCGGGAATCGTCACTGCCTCGCCGCCCAGCCGCTCGGCCATGCGCAGCGCCCCGGCGACGCGGTCGCGCGCCGCTTCGTCGAGCCGCAGCGAGCGTGGCGTCTCGACATACAACGCGGTCCAGCGCGCGCCCAGCCGTTCCGCCATCCGCCGCGCATACCGCACCAGCGCCGCCGCCTTGGGATGCTCGTTGACGACGACGAGAACCCGGTCGCCGGCCGGCCACGGGCCGGAAATCGCATGCGCCTGCATGTGGGCGAGCAATTGCTCATCGACCCGCTGGGCGGTGCGGCGCAGCGCCAGTTCGCGCAGCGCCGTCAGGTTGCCCGGCGAGAAGTAATGGGCCAGCGCGCGCTCGGCCGTCATCGGAACATAGACCTTGCCTTCCTTCAGCCGCTGGATCAGGTCGTTGGGGGTGAGGTCGATCACCTCGATCTCGTCGGCGCGGTCGAGAAAAGCGTCCGGCACGGTTTCGCGCACGCGGATATGGGTGATCTGCTGGACGACGTCGTTCAGGCTTTCCAGATGCTGGATGTTGACTGCGGTGTAGACGTCGATTCCTGCGGCGAGCAGGTCTTCGACGTCCTGATAGCGCTTCGGATGACGGCTTCCGGACGCATTCGTGTGGGCGAGTTCGTCCACCAGCACGAGGCGTGGCTTGCGCGCCAGTATGGCGTCGAGGTCCATCTCCTCGAGATGCCGGCCGTTGTAGTCGATGTGTTTGCGAGGGATGATCTCGAAGTCGCGGACCAGCGCTTCGGTTTCGGCACGGCCGTGCGTTTCAATGAGGCCGATGACGACATCGACGCCGGCGCGGCGTTGCGCGGCGGCGCTCAGCAGCATCTCATAGGTCTTGCCGACGCCGGGCGCGGCGCCGAGGAATACTTTCAGATGCCCGCGCGTCTCCGTCGCCGCTTCGCGCAGCAGGGCCTCCGGGTCGGGACGCGTGGGCTCGCCGTTCTGCTCCGGCATCGGTCATCCGCTCAGGCCGCGCTTTCATTCGTGCTTGCAGCGGCAATAGTTTCGTCTCATCGCGGGGCGGCCTTGTCCAGCGCCAGATTGAGTTCGAGTACGTTCACCCTCAGTTCGCCCAGCAAATCCGCCGTCCGCTGCTCGATATGGGATGCGACCTGCGCCCGCACCACATCCGGCGAAAGCCCGCGGGCTTTGGCGACGCGCGGCGCCTGGAAATAGGCCGCGTCCGGCGAGATGTCCGGATCGAGGCCGCTGCCGGAGGTGGTAACGAGATCGACCGGCACCCGCGTGCCCGAATTCTGTTCCGCCAGCGAGGCGGCATCGGCCCTGACGCGGGCGATCAGCTTCGCGCTGGTCGGGCCGAGATTGGAGCCGCCGGAGGCGGACGCATCATAACCGTCACCGGCGGCGGACGGACGCGGATGGAAATAGCGGTCGCCGGTGAACGCCTGTCCGATCAGCCGCGAGCCAACGACATGGCCGTCGCGCGCGATCAAGCTGCCGTTAGCCTGCGACGGAAACACCACCTGCGCGATGCCGGTGACGGCCAGCGGATAAACGAGGCCGGTGAGAACGGTGAACGCTACGATCATGACGACCGCGGGTCGAAGATGGGCGAGCATGGCAAGCTCCTTCAGGTAAGGCCGGCGGCGGCAATGACGATATCGATCGCCTTGATGCCGATGAACGGCACGATCACGCCGCCGAGGCCGTAGATCAGAAGATTGCGCCTCAAGAGCGCGCCGGCGCCGATGGCGCGATACTTCACGCCCTTCAGCGCCAGCGGGATCAGCGCGATGATGACGAGCGCATTGAAGATGATCGCCGACAGGATCGCGCTTTCGGGCGAAGACAACCGCATGATGTTGAGCGCCTGAAGCTGCGGATAGAAGGCGACGAACATGGCCGGGATGATGGCGAAATATTTCGCCACGTCATTGGCGATGGAAAAGGTCGTCAGCGAGCCGCGCGTCATCAGCAGTTGCTTGCCGATCTCCACGACCTCGATCAGCTTGGTCGGGTCGCTGTCGAGATCGACCATGTTGCCGGCCTCGCGCGCGGCGACCGTGCCGGTGTTCATCGCCACGCCGACGTCGGCCTGGGCGAGCGCCGGCGCGTCGTTGGTGCCGTCGCCGCACATGGCGACGAGTTTGCCCTTGCTCTGCTCGGTACGGATCAGTCGCAGCTTGTTCTCCGGCGTTGCCTGGGCGAGGAAGTCGTCAACCCCGGCCTCGGCCGCGATGGCGGCGGCGGTCATCGGGTTGTCGCCGGTAATCATCACGGTGCGGATGCCCATCTGGCGCAGCGCCGCGAAGCGCTCGCGGATGCCGCCCTTGACGATGTCCTTCAGGTGGACGACGCCGAGCAGCCTGCCGTCGCGCGCCACCGCCAGCGGCGTGCCGCCGGACTTCGCCACCTGCTCCGCGATCTGCCGCAATTCGCGCGCGGCGTCCGTCGCGTTGCTGCCCGTGATGCCTGCATCCGCAAGCATCGCATCGGCCGCGCCCTTGCGGATGCTGGTGCCGTCCATATCGACGCCGCTCATCCGCGTTTGCGCGCTGAACGGGACGAAATGGGCGTGCAGCTCGCCCATCTCGCGGCCGCGGATGCCGTATTTCTCCTTGGCGAGCACGACGATGGAGCGGCCTTCTGGCGTCTCATCAGCCAGTGAGGACAGTTGTGCCGCGTCAGCGAGATCGCGTTCATCGATGCCGCTGAGCGGCAGGAATTCCGTCGCCTGGCGGTTGCCGAGCGTGATGGTGCCGGTCTTGTCGAGCAACAGCGTATCGACGTCGCCGGCGGCTTCCACCGCGCGGCCCGACATCGCGAGCACGTTGAAGCGCACCAGCCGGTCCATGCCGGCGATGCCGATCGCCGACAGCAGCGCGCCGATGGTGGTCGGGATCAGCGTCACGAACAGCGCGACCAGGGCGACGACCGGGATGGTTCCGCCCGCATAGGCGGCGAAGCTTGGAATGGTAACGACCGCCAGCACGAAGATCAGCGTCATGCCGGCCAGCAGGATGTTGAGCGCGATCTCGTTCGGCGTCTTCTGGCGCTGTGCGCCTTCAACCAGCCCGATCATGCGGTCGAGGAAAGTCGATCCCGCCGCGGCCGTGATGCGGACCTTGATCTGGTCGGACAGCACCTGCGTGCCGCCGGTGACGGCGGAGCGGTCGCCGCCGGATTCGCGGATCACCGGCGCCGACTCACCGGTGATCGCCGCCTCGTTGACCGAGGCGATGCCTTCGATTACCTCGCCGTCGGACGGGATGATCTCGCCGGTCTCGACCACCACGACGTCGCCGACCTTGAGACTGGTCGCCGAAACCAACTCATACGTCGAGCCATCGGGGGAGAGGCGCTTGGCGTCGGTCTCGGTGCGCGTCCGGCGTAGCGCGTCGGCCTGCGCCTTGCCGCGTCCCTCGGCCACGGCTTCGGCGAAGTTGGCGAACAGCAGCGTGAACCACAGCCAGAGGATGACCTGGAACGAGAAGCCGAGCCGGCTGCCGCCGAACAGGATATCGCGGGCGAAAATCAGGGTCGTCAGGATCGCGACGATCTCGACCACGAACATCACCGGATTGCGGATCTGGACGCGCGGATCAAGCTTGGCGAAGGCCGAACCGACCGCCGGCCCGACAATGGCGGGGTCGAACACGCTGATTTCCGAAGACTTCGCCATGATTGGCTCCTGTCAGAACGATTGCCCGGCCAGCATCGCGAGATGCTCGACGATCGGGCCGACGGCGAGCGCGGGGAAATAGGTCAGTCCGCCGACGATCAGGATGACGCCGACAAGCAGGCCGACGAACAGGCCGCCATGGGTCGGGAACGTGCCCGCCGAGGCCGGCACCGTCTTCTTGGCGGCAAGCGAACCGGCGATCGCCAGCACGGGGACGATGACGAGGAAGCGGCCCATCAGCATGCCGAACCCGAGGGTGAGGTTGTACCAGGGCGTGTTGGCCGAAAGCCCGGCGAAAGCGCTGCCGTTGTTGGCGGCGGCGGAGGTGTAGGCATAGAGGATTTCCGAATAGCCGTGCGGTCCCGCATTGGCGAGCCCGGCGAGCCCTTGCGGCAGCACGGCGGCAGCGGCGGTGAAGCCGAGGATGGCGAGCGGCAGCGACAGCACGGCGAGCATCGCCATCTTCACTTCCTTCGCCTCGATCTTCTTGCCGAGATACTCGGGCGTGCGTCCGACCATCAGCCCGGCGATGAAGATCGCGAGAATGACGAACAGCAGAATGCCATAGAGACCCGCGCCGACGCCGCCGACGATGACCTCGCCAAGCTGCATGTTGACCAGCGGGATCAGGCCGCCGAGCGGCATGAAGCTGTCCAGCATGGCGTTGACCGCGCCGCAGGAGGCCGCGGTAGTGATGACCGCGAACAACGACGAAGCGGCGATGCCGAAGCGAACCTCCTTGCCCTCCATGTTGCCGCCGTCGATGCCGAGCGCGGCGAAAGCGGGATTGCCGCCGGCTTCCGCCCAGTAGGTCACGGCGACACCGGCAAGAAACAGCACGCCCATGGCGGCGAAGATCGCCCAGCCCTGACGCTCGTCGCCGACCATGCGGCCGAAGACGTTGGTGAGCGCGGCGCCGATGGCGAAGATCGACACCATCTCGATCAGGTTGGTGAGCGCGGTCGGGTTCTCGAAGGGGTGCGCTGAATTGGCGTTGAAGAAGCCACCGCCGTTGGTGCCGAGCATCTTGATCGCAAGCTGCGATGCGGTCGGGCCGACAGCGATGGTCTGTTTCGCGCCTTCCAGCGTCGTGGCCTCGATGGAGGCCCCTAACGTCTGCGTGACGCCCTGGCTGACGTAGAACAGCGCGCACAGGATCGAAAGCGGCAACAGGACGTAGAGCGTCGCGCGCGTCAGGTCGATCCAGAAGTTGCCGACAGTCTGCGCGGATGCGCGCGAAAAGCCACGGATCAGCGCCATGGCGATCGCGATGCCGGTGGCGGCCGAGACGAAGTTCTGCACCGTCAACCCGGCCATCTGCACCAGATAGCTCATCGTGCTTTCGCCGCCATAGCCCTGCCAGTTGGTATTGGTAACGAAGCTGACGGCGGTATTGAAGGAAGAGTCCGGCGAAACCGCCCCCATCTGCATCGGGTTCAGCGGCAGGAAGCCCTGCAAGCGCTGCAACGCGAACAGCAGCGCGAAACCGGCCGTATTGAAGGCCAGCATCGCCATTGTATAGCTCAGCCAATGCTGCTCATGTCGGGCATCGACGCCGGCGCCGGCATAAATCAGGCGTTCGACCGGGCGCAGGATGGGCGACAGGAAAGTGCGCTCACCGGCCATGACTTTCGTCATGTACCAGCCGAGCGGCTTCACCAACGCGACGACGACGCCGCAAAAGATCAATATCTGTATCCAGCCGTTGGTGGTCATGACGATCTATCTTTTTCGCGTTGGATTGATCAAAGGCGCATCCTAGAACCGTTCGGGACGCACAAGCGCGTAGACCAGGTAGACAAGGATGAGAGCGGCCACGAGGCCGCTGGCTGCATAGTCGAGGGTCATCGGAACTCTCCTCAGAGCCTCTCGCCGGCGACGCCGTAGAGGGCGAGAAGGGCGAAGAAGCCGAGGCCGAGCGCCAGCATCAGAATGTCGAGCATTGCTGTTCTCCATCGGCTCACTGCTGCGCTGAAAGCCACGCTTCATGACGCCCCATTCAGGCCCGTAAAGCTCGGCGGAACGGCATATATTTTCGAGAACAGATCAGGCCACGCCTTATAGTGCTTTCATATATAAACTGGCCTGGTTCGCAGTATCGCCTGAGATGGCGCGCCAATTCACTTGAGGGCTGGCCGGGCGGGTCAGAGCGTTGTTCCCTAGCGCCTGCCCAATCGCCGAACCGGCAAGGAGTTCGAAGACCGAATGATAGGGCAATTCGAGGACAAGTTCGTCAGCCGCGAGCACCGGTTCAGTCTTGGTATCGATCGCCGCACCGGTCGATATTATCTCGCTACTCCGGTCTCCGGCATGAACCGTGCAGCCGAATGGGAAGCGCACTTCGCGATCAGTGAAGATCAGTTTCATCTTTTCCAGGCGGACCCTGCCGCTGCGGACAATTTTACCGAAGATTGCCGCATGGGCCGGAATGATCGGCTGTTGATCTGCCCAGGATAGAAAACCGATCATTGTGCCAGCATGTCGCCATGATGTATCGAGAGCTTGGCGGGGTGACAAAAGGAATCGGCATGAGAATCTTGAATCTCGTTGCGGCCATGGCTCTCTATGCGACGTGCTGCGTCACCGCTCACGCGCAATATAATCCCAGCGCGTCAATGGATCTCGGGACAGGAATGGGCTCGACGGCGCTGGGGCAATCCATTCTGAACGGCACCCGTAACATCGGCAAGGGCGGCGGCTCCGACGAATTGTCGCCGACGATGAAGAAATATTGCGCGCAGTGGCCCAATGAGGGCGTGTGCAAGGCCGATCGCGCCCGCAGGGCGAAGCGTGGGCCACGCGCTTCCGCGTCGCCACAGGTCCGCCAGAGCCAGACCGACATGATGCGCGCGATAGCCCCGGAATATAATCGCCGCGTGCGTCTTTACGGCAAGGCCAGGGCAGATCGCTGGCTTGCCGAAACGGCGCGGGACATGGGTCGCCGTGATGGCGCAGCCGCCCGCCGGGCGAGCGGACGGTGAAGTTTTATCGGCGGCCCTCGGCTGTAATGAAGCGGCTATCACCGCAGCGGCCCCCTGATCCGTTACGCTGTCAACGCCCCCATCTTCCAGCGCAAGGCGATGAAGGCGGGCGCCGGATAACCGACGAAGCCGGTCAGGGAGGGCCGCCATGAGGCCGTGGGGAAAACTTCTGGGTTCTGTCTTAGCGATCATGATGATGGCGGCGTCTGCTGCGGCCGAGGTTATCGATTATCTCGGCATTCCCGGTCCGATCGCATTCGACGGACAGACCTACGAACTGGCCTGGAGCTCGGCGCCGTCCAGCGGCTACGCCAAGCAGGAATATCTCCCGGCGGGCCAGAGGCCGGATGCTTTCAAGCAATTGCTGTTGCTCGAGCGCATCATGGGCAACGTCAAGGTGATGGATGCCGTCCGCAGCCAGGTCGATATGCTCAAGAAGCGCAAGGCGACCGATCCGCTGGTCAACATGAACATTCTCCAGCGTGACGTAACCGGCGAAGTGCTGCTCGATTTCATCGTCAGCACCAAGGACAAGAAGGGCGAATATGTCATCGAATGGAACGCCTATCGTTATACGCCATACCACGACCCTTCGGGGAATCCCGGCGTGCTGCTGTTTGGCGTCAGCCATCGCGCCTACGGCAATGACAATGCGAAGACTTTCCTGGCCGGCTTGAAGCAGCTACGGCCGGCACAGATCAAGATACTTGCCGGCACGCCGCTGCCCAAGCCGGGGAAATGAGCCTTACGCCGGCCGGGAATTTGCGGAGTCCGCAGATGGCAATATGCACCTCGGTCGATATCACTCGTTAATAGGTTGATATTGTTATTGGATATAGCGTGGCGGGACGTTGCGACCGCGCGCGTCGGAAGGCCGATGACGCCATGGCGGAGCATGACCTCTATTTTCAACGCGAAGAAGCCAGCGGCTGACGTCCGCACAGGCGCCGGGCTGCCCGATCTTGCCGGCAAGGCCGATTAGGTCTTTGATGGAGCTGCTGCGCATTCGTAAACAGTAGGCGACCAGGGAGTCATTTGTGCCATCTGCCGTTCCACAGCCGGTCGTCGCGAAGCTGACGCGCGCCGCGATATTTCTGGTCGTGACGGTCAATCCCGGAAAGGAGAGCGAGACCGCGGTCCGTGCGCTGTGCGCCGATCTGTCGTCGCTGTTGCGCGCTGTCGGCTTTCGCGATCTTGAAGCGCGGCTGTCGTGTGTCATGGGCATCGGTTCGGATGCGTGGGATCGGCTGTTCGGTAAACCGCGGCCGAAGGACCTGCATCGCTTCCGTGAAATCCACGGCGTGCATCACGCTGTCTCAACGCCGGGCGACCTGCTTTTTCACATCCGCTCGGTTCGCATGGATTTGTGCTTCGAGCTTGCGTCCCAGATCATGGCGCGCCTCGGCGACGCCGTGACCACGATCGACGAAGTTCACGGCTTCAAATATTTCGACGACCGTGACCTGCTCGGCTTCGTCGACGGCACCGAGAATCCTGTCGATGACGAGGCGATCGAGGCGGCCGTGATTGGCGAGGAGGACCCCGACTTTACGGGCGGCAGCTATGTCATCGTGCAGAAGTACCTACATGATCTGAAGCGCTGGAATGCCGTGCCGGTCGCGGAGCAGGAGAATATCATCGGCCGGCACAAGCTCTCTGACATCGAGCAGGACGACGCGCTGAAAGCGCCTTATGCCCACAACGTGCTCAACGTCATCGAGGAGGACGGAAAGCAGCTCGACATCGTGCGCGACAACATGCCGTTCGGCGAGATCGGAAAAGGCGAGTTCGGGACCTACTTCATCGGTTACGCGCGCTCGCCCCGTCGCACCGAGCAGATGCTGGAGAACATGTTCATCGGCAAGCCGCCGGGAAACTATGACCGGCTGCTCGATTTCAGCCGCGCCGTCACCGGTGTGCTGTTCTTCGTGCCGTCGGCGACGTTTCTCGACAACGTCACGCCGGAGCTGAGCGGTGACGATTCAGCGGCAGCGGATGCGCTGCACGCGGACATCATGCCAGCGGAGGAACCGGGCAAGGTAAAGGCGTCCCGGACCAGTGTTTCCAGGGGCGATGGCTCGCTCGGCATCGGATCTTTGAAAGAGAAGGCGGACCATGAATAACCTGCACCGACAGCTTGCTCCCATCTCCGACGAGGCATGGGCTCAAATCGAGGACGAGGCATCGCGCACCTTCAAGCGCCATCTTGCTGGGCGACGGGTGGTGGACGTCCCTGAACCGAAGGGCCTCGCCCTTTCGGCGGTCGGGACCGGCCGTGTCCGCCAGATTCACGCGCCAGGCGAGGGGATCACGGCGCAACAGCGCGAGGTCAAGGCGCTCATCGAATTGCGCGTTCCGTTCGAACTGTCGCGGCAGCAGATCGACGACGTGGAGCGAGGCGCGCTCGATGCGGACTGGGGACCGCTGAAGGACGCTGCACGAAAAATCGCGTTCGCCGAAGATCGTGCGATCTTCGACGGCTATGCGGCGGCCGGCATTCAGGGCATTCGCGAGGCCAGCAGTAATGCCGCGCTCAGGCTTCCCGCCAGCGCGAAAGCCTATCCCGGTGCGGTGGCGCAGGCCGTCAGTGAACTGAGGCTTGCCGGCTGCAACGGACCTTATGCACTCGTGCTCGGCGCAGACGCGTATACCGCCGCCAGCGGCGGCAGCGATGACGGATACCCGGTCTTTCATCACATCGAACGCATCGCGGAGGGCGGCGTCTTCTGGGCGCCCGCCATCGAGGGCGCATTGGTGCTGACGACCCGCGGCGGCGATTTCCAACTCGACATCGGCCAGGATCTCTCCATCGGTTATCTCGGCCACACCAGCACCACTGTCGAACTGTATTTCCTGGAAACCTTCACGTTCCGCGCTTTGACGACGGAGGCATCCGTCGCCCTCAGCGCCGGAGAGGCATCGGCCAGGGCGTCTTGAGCCTTATGGTAAGGGCGTGATGACAAAGCGGTTCAAGATAGGCGACCACGTTAGATGGAATTCCGAAGCGGGATACGTGACCGGCACGATCATTGCCGTCCATACGTCGGATTTCCTTTTCAAGGGCTACACGCATCATGCGTCTGAGCATGACCCGCAATACGAAATCAAGAGCGACAAGACCGACCATATCGCCGCCCACAAGGGCAGCGCCCTTGACCGTGCGTGAAGGCGAGCCTTGACGCCGCCGTTCTTCACCATCGGCCATTCCAACCGGAGCCTTGCGGAGTTTATCGAGCTGCTGCGGAGCGCCGAAATCGAGTTGCTTGCCGACATCCGGACGATGCCGATGTCGAGGGCCAATCCCCAGTTCAACGAGACGACGCTCCCGGATGCGCTGGCTGCCGTCCAGATTTCCTACGCGCATATGGCGGCGCTCGGCGGGCTTCGCGGAAAGGCGCGGCGTCTGGCGCCGGATGTCAACGGATACTGGACCAACACGAGCTTCCACAACTACGCCGACTATGCGTTGTCAGAACAATTTCAAGCCGGTCTTGCCCGTCTGCGCGACGAGGGACACAGGCGGCGTTGCGCCCTCATGTGTTCGGAAGCGGTGTGGTGGCGGTGTCACCGCCGCATCGTCGCCGATTATCTGATCGTCGCCGGAGAAACCGTCATCCACATCATGGGCGAGGGACGGCAGGAACCGGCGCACCTCACGCCCGGCGCGGTTCCTCAGCCGGATGGCACCATCGTTTATCCCAAGGAATCGCGACCGGAAGCGTGAACGATGGCCGACAGGGCCGGGTGCCGGTAGCTGTCGGGAAGCTGATAACTACTTTTTGATCGGGTCGTTCCTGACCGGCTGAAATCCGGTCCAGCACGCCTTCATGACGATGTCGACGATATCGTCGCGGTTCGGGCCCGGATGGCTCAGCCACCATTTCGCCAATGCGTGCAATCCCTCCTTGAGAAACTCGCCGGCGGCTTCGTATTGCCATCGCTTCGCGGCCGGCAGATAGGATTTCAGGAGCTGGGAGATCGCGGCCGTGGCTCCCTGCTGCACATCGCGCGACAGCTTGAGCGTGGCCGGATTACCCTGCGGAACGATGAGAAGGATCTTCGCGGCGTCCGGCTGCGCTTCGACGAACGCAAAAAACGCATCGATCGCCGAGCGGAATTTGACGTCGTCGGTGGCAGACGATCGTCCGATTTTGTGTCCCTTCGCCAGCAAGTCATCGCGGATCGAACGCAGCAGCGTCTCGAACAGCGCGTTCTTCGATTCGAAGTGATCGTACAGCACCGGCTTGGTGATCCCGGCGACGGCAGCAATCTCGCTCATCGACGCACCGTCGTAGCCTTTATGGGCGATGACGTGGGTCGCGGCGGCCAGAATTCTGCTTCGGCGTTGTTCCAGCGTCAGCCGCTTCCGGGGGCTTGATTTCATGGTGAGCCTGCCATATCTCTAAATAACCTACCCTGAGGTAGGTATACTGCTAAATGGAGGAGCCGGCCATGAAAGTTTTCATTGCAGGCGCCACCGGCGCCGTAGGTCGCCCACTGGTATCCGCATTAATCAGGGCCGGCCATTCCGTTGTCGGACTGACCCGTTCGTCAGCAAGAGCGGAACTTATCCGCAGGATGGGCGCGGAACCTATCGTTGCCGACGGCCTCGATGAGAGCGCGGTCGCGGCGGTTCTGGGTTCGACAAGGCCGGACGCTGTCATCCACGAGATGACCGATCTGGCCGGCGCGACGGACCTGCGGAATTTCGAACGGACCTTCGCCGGCAGCAATCAGTTGCGAACCAAAGGCACGGACATCCTGCTGGCATCGGCGCGGAAAGCCGGCGTCAAGCGTTTTGTGGCCCAGAGCTATTGCGGCTGGCCCTATGCCCGCGTCGGTGACGCCATCAAGACTGAAGCGGATATGTTGGATCCCGATCCCCCCGCACAGTTGCGGGCGACGCTGGAGGCGATCCGGCACGTCGAGAGCGTCGTGACGGGCTCCGTGCCGCCGGAAGGGATCGTGCTGCGGTATGGTGCGTTCTACGGACCTGGCACCGGTATGCTCGATCCCACGATGGTTTCCCAAGTTCGCAATCGTCGCGTGCCCCTGATCGGAGACGGTGGCGGCTGGTGGTCGTTCATTCATGTCGAGGATGCTGCGGAGGCGACGGTCAAGGCTCTCGAACGCGGCAGACCCGGCAGCATCTACAATATCGTGGACGATGATCCCGCCCCGGTCAGCGAATGGTTGCCAGCGCTTGCTGACGCCGTCGGTGGTGGACGGCCGTTCCATCTGCCGGCCTGGATTGCCCGCATCTTCGCCGGCGAGCATCTGGTGGTGATGATGACGCAAGTTCGTGCGGGCTCGAACCGCAAGGCTAAAGCCGAGCTGGATTGGCGGCCGGCTCACGCGTCATGGCGCGAGGGATTTTCGGAAATCATGCGGCAATCCTATGCCGAACGGGTCTCGGCATAAATCGTCCCGCGCGGCTGATCGCTCAGCGTCATTGCTCCATAGCGAGCATCAAGGGAGATTACGTCATGGAAAATCGCGTCCGTCTGTCCATCGCGGATGGTATTGCCGACGTCAGGCTCGATCGCGCGGATAAGATGAACGCGCTTGATCCGGCCATGTTCAAGGCCATCGCCGACACAGGGGCTCGCCTCAAGCAGGATACCAGCGTGCGTGCGGTTGTGCTGTCCGGAGAGGGGCGCGCCTTTTGCGCCGGTCTCGATGTCGAGAGGATCGCCGCGCTCACGCGGGGCGACAGCCTCCTCCCGTTCGCCGATCTCACGCAACGCACCCATGGCATCGCCAATTTTGTCCAGCACATCGTCTGGGTCTGGCGGGAGATTGCCGTCCCGGTGATTGCGGCGGTGCACGGCGTTGCATTCGGCGGCGGCTTCCAACTCGCACTGGGTGCGGACCTGCGATATGTCGCGCCGGGAACCCGGCTGGGCCTGATTGAGAGCAAGTGGGGTCTTGTGCCCGACATGGCCGGCACGCAACTGATGCGATCGCTTGCGCGCGAGGACGTCGTTCGCGAGTTGATCTACACCGGACGGATCTTTTCCGCGGAGGAAGCGCTCGCATACGGGCTCGCGACGCATGTGGTCGCCGATCCTCTCGGCGAAGCGCTGGCGATGGCCCGCGATATCGCGGGGCGCAGTCCGCACGCGATCCGCGCCGCCAAGCGGCTGCTCAATCAAGCGTCCGCGGCGGGCGCTCTTTCCGCGCTGACGGCGGAAACCGATGAACAGCGCGCGCTGATCGGCGGTCCCAACCAGGTCGAGGCGGTGCGTGCCAATCTGGATAATCGCGCACCGAGATTTGCCGATCCCATGTTCTGAACTCGCCCTGCAGTCATCGACCGCACCGCACTCTGCCGCGCGCTATCAGTTTCGCGGCGTTATATAAACTAATGAAATCAATTTCTTACTTCGGCAGTCCGGCCTTCGGACTCCGCCGAGCGGTAATTTGTCCGGTCGCCCGCCAATTTACAATGTTGACGGCTGTTTACAATTGTGAACAAAGTCCGCCGCGGGGGCCAAATGGCAAGCAAGATCGATCCAGACATTGATGACGCCGGCCATTTGATGAAGGTCGGCCGCGACGTCGCGGCGGTAATTCAGGCGCTTGCCATCCTGCGGGCGATCGGCGCGACGCATCAGCAGGGCGCCACCCTTTCCGCGATTGCCGCCGCCGCCGACGTCAGCCGCTCCACGACGCTCAACATCATCCGCACGCTGGTCAACGAGCGCATCGTGTCGTTCTCGCGCGAGATGAAGACCTATCGGCTGGGACTCGGCCTGCTCGAACTGTCGCGGCCGCTGCACAACCGCTCGGCGTTCGAACTGATCGAGCCCGACCTGCGCCAGATCGCGACGCGATTCGAGACCACCGCGAGCATCTGGCAGGTGCTGAGCAACGGCCGGCTTCTGCTTCTGGGACGGGTGGCGCCCGACAGCCATATCCGCATCGAGTTTCGCATCGCCACCCGCCTGCCGCTTTATGCCGGCGCAACCGGCCTTGCGGTGGCGGCGGCCCTCCAGGCGTCGGACGAGGAAATTCTGGCGGCCCTCGGCAACATCCGCTGGGCGGTGGCGCCGAGCGGGAAAGCCTATCTGGCTCAGGCGCGGCGGGCGCGCGCGACCGGCTTCGCCGTTGATGTCGGCAATCTTATTCGCGGGGTGACCTCGGTGGCGTCGGCGGTTCAGGACCGGACCGGGCAGCCGCGTCTGGTGATCGGGGTTCACGCCTTTCAGGGGCAACTCCAGAAGAACGAGATCGATATTCTCGGCAGAGAGCTACGCGCTCTATCGCTGCGCGCCGCCAAGGCGCTTTATCAAGCCACGCCGCGTGTCGTCGCGGCGCCCGCCCGATCTTCGGCGGCCAATCCGCTGAAGTCATGTTCGATACCCGCTTCACCTTCTTCATTGAGATCGAAAGGATAAGCCGACCATGCGTTTTATACTTCCGTCCGTGATCGCGCTGGGCGCGGTGCTCTCGGCGCCGCTCCATGCGGAAACTCTCAAGATCGGCGTGGTCGCGCCGCAGACCGGCCCCGGCGCGGCCTGGGGTCTCGCGCTCGACGCGGGCGCCCGCATCGCGGCCAGCCAGGTCAATGCCAAGGGCGGCCTCAAGGTCGGCGACAAGACCTATCAGGTCGATGTCATCACTTATGACGATCAGTACAAAGCCGCGGAAACGGTCACTGCGGTCAATCGCCTGATCCATCAAGACGGCGTGCGCTTCATCGTCGGACCGCTCGGGGCGGCGTCACTGCTCGCCGCCAAGCCGATCACGGAGCGTTCGCAGATCCTGATGCTGTCGAACACTTATACCGTGAAGGCGCTGGAAAACACCAAGTATGTCTTCCGCGTGCTGCCGACGTCGCGCGAATTCGTCCCGCCCTTCGTGGCGTGGCTGAAGAAGAACCGCCCGGCGCTCAAGCGCGTCGCGCTGCTCGCACCCAACGACGAGACCGGCTGGGACAGCCAGAAGGTTCAGGAGGACGCCTACAAGGCGAACGGCTTCGATGTCGTCGCCAAGGAACTGTTCGAGCGCAAGCAGACCGACTTCCGCGCCATCCTGACCAAGCTGCTCGGCTCCAACCCCGACAATATCGAACTCGACACCACGCCGCCGCCGATCGCCGGGCCCATCATCCGCCAGGCGCGCGAACTCGGCTACAAGGGGCAGTTCACGAAATTCGGCGGGGTGAACGTCAACGAGATCGTCGAGGCTGCCGGCAAGGAGAACACCGAGGGCTTCCTCGGCTATCTCGGCGCCGATCCGGCCAGCAAGGAGTGGGCATGGCTCGAAGCCGAGTATGCCAAGATCCACAAGAACAGGATGGGCGACTTCACGTTCTTCTTCTACGACGCCACCAAGTTCCTGTTCGAGGCGATGGCCAAGGCCGGGACCACCACCGACACCACCAAGGTTCGCGATGCGATCGAGAAGGCGTCGCCCTTCGACACCCTGATCGGCAAGTCGTACTGGGGCGGCAAGGACGTCTATGGCATCGACCACCAGCTTTTCACGCCGTCCTTCCTGGTCGAGATCAAGGATGGCAAGGGGGTCGTGATCGAGAAGCTCGATCCGAAGTAGCCCGACCGGGCCCGTCGGCTGCGCGCCGGCGGGCCACCCGAAACGGAATCCCGACATGCTTGTTCAGACGCTGGTGATCGCCGCGACGTCGAGCGCCTACATGATGCTGCTGGCGCTGGGCTTCACCCTGATCTTCGGACTCATGCGCATCGTCAACTTCGCGCACGGCGAGTTCGTGATGATCGGAGCCTATGCGGTCTATGTGCTTACCGTCGCGTGCGGATTGAATTATTTCATCGCGATCCCGCTGGCCGGCGTATTCGCGGGGCTGTGCGGCGTGGTTGCCGAGCGCCTTGTCTTTCGCCCGTTCCTCGGCGACGAACTCGGTGCCATGATTACCTCGCTGGCGCTTGCCATCATTCTCCAGGGCGTGGTGACGATCATCTTCACCGTCGATCAGCTCAGCATTCCCCGGCCGATCTCGGGCGTTCTGCAACTCGGCTCGCTCTATATCCCCAACGATCAGCTTTTCGTCGCCGGTTCGTCCTTCGTCGTGGTGATCGCGTTTCATTTCCTCATCCACCATACCCGGCTCGGGCTGGCGTTGCGCGCCGTGGCGCAGGACACCGAAATCGCGCGCGCCTATGGCATGGCGCCGTCGTTCGTCCTGCCGCTCGCCTTCGGCATCGGCTGCCTGCTCGCGGGGCTTGCCGGCGCTCTGACGGTGCCGCTCTACGCCGTCAATCCGTTCATGGGCGAGGCCGCGCTGCTCAAGGCGTTCATCGTCGTGGTGCTCGGCGGCCTCGGCAGCCTTCCCGGCGCCATGGTTGCCGCCGCCCTGCTCGGGGTGACCGACGCCGTGATTTCCGTCTGGATGAGCGCCACGCTGGCGACGCTGGTCTCGTTCGTGCTGGTGGTCGTGATCCTGATCGTCAAGCCGTCCGGACTGTGGGGGCGCGCATGATCTTGCAACGCTCCTTCATCGCCAGCGCGCTCATGCTGATCGCCTTCGTGACGGTTCCGCTGGTGCTGGCGCAGACTTTCTACACTCATCTCGCGATCCTGATCGGCATTCACTCCATCCTCGCCGTCAGCGTCTATCTGATGCTGAGGATCGGGCAGCTTTCGCTGGCGCAAGCCGGGTTCATGGGCATCGGCGCCTATGCGTCGGCGCTCCTGACGCGCGACGCCGGCGTGCCGTTTGCACTCGCCTTCCTGCTGGCCGGGGCGATCCCGGCAGCGATCGCCGGTGCCATCGGCCCGCTGTTGATGCGCACCAAGGGCGTCCATTTCGTCCTCCTCACCTTTGCTTTGGGCGAGGTCATCATCCTGATCTTCGTGGAATGGACGTCGCTGTTCGGCGGCAACAACGGCCTCTCCGCGATTCCGCCGGCGGCGCTGTTCGGCCTCCAGCTAGCATCGCCGCCCGCCGTTCTGGTGTTCACGGCGCTGGTGCTCAGCAGCGTTCTGCTCGCGACCCATCTCGCCTTCAGCGGCGACCTCGGCGTCATCGTGGAAGGACTGGAGCGCAACGAGGCGCTGCAATCCTCGCTGGGCGTCAACGCGCTGGCGTTCCGCTGCCTGTTGTTCAGCGCCAGCGCCTTCATCGCCGGGCTGTCCGGCAGCCTCTATGCGCACTATCTGATGTTCATCTCGCCCGAAGCGTTCGGTTTCTGGACCACCGTGAACGCGCTGATCCTCAACGTGATCGGCGGAGCGCAGTTCCTGATGGGTCCGTTTCTCGGCGCGCTGGCGCTGGTGCCGTTGCCGGAAGTCTTCCGCGAGTGGGTCGACTATCAGCGCATCCTTTACGGCGTCGCGTTGCTGCTATTGATGCGCGGGCTGCCGCAGGGCGTCCTCGGCCTGATCCTGCCGCGCCTTGGCTGGGGGAGGGGACGATGAGCAGCAATCCCGGCCGGCTGTCCGTCAGGAATCTGCGCCGTGCCTTCGGCGGGATCGTCGCCGTGGACAACGTCTCGTTCGATCTCGCCGCCGGCCACATCACCGGCCTGATCGGGCCCAACGGGGCCGGCAAGACCACCGTCTTCAACCTGCTCGCCGGCTCTCTCCGTCCCGATGTCGGCGAGGCGATCTTCGAGGGTGAGACCATCACCGGGCTGGATTCGTCCGCCATCGCACGGCGCGGCATCGCGCGTTGCTTTCAGGCCGCGACCGTATTCCGCGCCGTGACGGTGCGCGACCATCTGGTCCGCGCCGGATATCTCAAGGCCATCGGGCGGCCGATCGATCTATTGAAGCGACGCGCGATCGCCGCGCAGAAGGCGGCCGCGCGCGACATGGCCGAGGAGTTGCTGGATTTCCTCGATCTGCGCCACGCCGCCGACCGCGATGCCGCCACGCTGGCTTACGGCCATCAGAAAATCCTCGGCGTCGGCATGGCGCTCGCGACCGCGCCGCGGCTCCTGCTGGCCGACGAGCCGGCCGCCGGCCTCAATCCGGTCGAGACGGAGGAGATGACCGAACTGTTGCGCCGCATCCGTTACGATCGCGGCATCGACGTGCTGCTGGTCGAGCATGACCTGCGTCTGGTGATGAAGCTATGCGACCGGATCATCGCCCTCAACGCCGGGTCGGTCATCGCCGACGGCCCGCCGAACGAGGTTCGTAACGATCCGGCTTTCATCACCGCCTATCTCGGAGCTGACTATGCGTCTTGAGATCAGCAGGCTGTCGGTTCGCTACGGCGCGGTCGAGGCGCTGTCGGACGTCTCGATGATCGCGAAGGACGGCTGCATCACCGCGATCATCGGCGCCAACGGCGCGGGCAAATCCACGCTGCTGAAGGCCGTCGCCGGCCTTGTCGTCGCGAGCGACGGCGAGGTCACCGCCGACGGCCGCGCGCTCGGCCGGATGGCGCCCGAGGCCCGGCACGCTTTGGGAATTGCGCTCTCGCCCGAAGGGCGGCGGCTGTTTCCCGATTTGACGGTGGTCGAGAACCTGATGACCGGCGCGATCCGCCGCAAGGACAAGAGCGGCGTCGCCGCCGATATCGAGAATGTCTACGACCTTTTCCCACGACTCAAGGAGCGGCGGTCGAGCCTCGGGCGCAACCTGTCGGGGGGCGAGCAGCAGATGTGCGCCATCGGCCGCGCGCTGCTCAGCCGCCCGAAACTGCTGCTGCTCGACGAGCCGTCGCTCGGCCTCGCGCCGAAGGTCGTCAACGAAATGGCTCATGCGATCGAACAGGTGGCGCGTTCGGGGGTAACCACCGTGCTGGTTGAACAGAACTCCCGCCTTGCGCTGTCGATTTCGTCGGACGCATTCCTGCTGGAAGCGGGACGCATGATCATGTCCGGTCCGGCGCAGGATATGCTGGCGGATCCCCGTCTCCAGGACGTCTATCTCGGAACTTGAGAGGCCCTTGCATTGCCCAACATCTACCAGTCCCTGACCTATCAGGCTCTCCGGCAGCCGAACGCGATCGCGGTGGTTGACGGCGAGCGCAGCTTTACCTTTCCGGCCTTCACCGATTACATCCAGAAATGCGCGGTCGCCCTCCGGGAATTGGGAATCGCGCGCGGCGACCGGGTTTTCGCCCTGTTGGAGAATTCGGCCGAGTATCTGGCGCTCTACCACGCCACCGCGCTGACCGGGTTCATTCTCGTGCCGGTCAACGTCCGGCTGTCGGCGCGCGAGATCGCCTGGATGGTCGGTCACGGCGGGCCGAAGGTCGTGCTCTACGATCCCCGCAACGCCGCGAGCGCCGAGGCGGTGAAGCCCTTGTGCGGCGACGACGTGCGCTGGATCGCCATCGGCGATCTTCCGATCGCGAGCCGGACGCCGGATTTCGATTCTCAGGCGGCCCAATCCGGCGCGGTCGGCGACGACGATATCGCCCTCATCATCTACACCTCGGGCACCACATCGCTGCCCAAGGGGGCGATGCTGCGCCATGCCGGCCTGGTCTGGAACGCCGTCAATTACCAAATTGAACTCGGTATCAACAAGGACTGCAAGTCCGTGCTGGCGGCGCCGCTGTTTCATATCGGCGGCTATGGCGTCATCAACGGCCCGATCCTGACCTCGGGCGGCCAGCTCTCGATGCTGTCGCGCTTCGAGGCGGACGCGATTATCACGCATCTGCAAACCTTCTCTTCCACGCATCTGTTCCTGCTGTCCCCGATGTGGGTGGCGCTGACCGATCATCCCGGGTTCGGCGATTTGCGTTTCCCGGACGTGCGCTACGTGCAGACGGCGGCCGCGCCGCTCGCCGAGTATCGCCAGGACCTGATCCGCAAGGTGTTCTGCAATGCCGAGTTCGGCTGGGGCTTCGGCCTGACCGAAGCCTGCGTCACCATCTTCAAGAACCGAACCACCGCCGAAATCCAGAGCCATCCGGGATCGGTCGGTTATCGCTGGCCGCATTTCGCCTATCGTCTCGTCGACGACGACGGCGTGCCGCTCACCGACCCGACCGCCGCCGGGGCGCTGGAGATCAAGGGACCAACCATCTTCGCCGGCTACTGGAACGACGAGGAGACCACCCGCGCCGTCCTGCTGCCCGACGGCTGGATGCGGACCGGCGACCTGATCCGGTTCGATAGCGACGGGTTCGCCTATTTTGTCGGCCGCGCCAAGGACATGGTCAAGACCGGCGGCGAGAACGTCTCGGCGCTGGAGGTCGAGATCGGCATCCTCGAACATCCCGACGTCTCGGAAGCCGCCGCGTTCGGCGTGCCTCACGACTATTGGGGCGAGGAGTTGCGGGCGGCGGTGGTCGCGGTGCCGGGGCGCGCGATCGATGTCGATGCGCTGCACGCCTTTTGCCGCGGGCGGCTCTCCGGCTTCAAGATTCCGAAGAAGATCGTCGTGGTCGATGCGCTGCCGAAATCGTCGTCGGGCAAGGTGCAGAAATTCAGGCTGAAGGACATGCTGGCATGACAGAGACGATAACGGCGCGGGACCTGGCCGCGCTGGCGGATGATCTCAATGATCTGTTACGCATCCAGACGCTTCCCGTGGGCATGAAATTGTTCGAAAGCCTTGAGGAGATGGACGCGATTCCGGGCTTGCGGAAACCGACCGCCGGAAAACGGTTCGGCACCTGCCAGATCGTGACGCAATCGCGGATCGCCGGCTTCACCCTCGGCATCGTCTCGGACAATCTGTTGCCGCGCGCCAATTGCGGCGCGGTGCCCGGGCTCAATCCGGTCGGGCCGGAATATCTGAGCGGCGAGAAGATGGCCGGCGTCTGGTTCAAGGATCGCGAGCAGGCGCGGCATCATCAGGAGCAGATGCCGCGGGTTGAACCCGGCCGTTACAAGGGCCTCGTGGTGTCCCCGCTGCGAAGCGCGCGCCTCGATCCGCCGGATATCGTCCTGTTCTACGGTTCGCCGGGCCAGATCATCCTGTTCATCAACGGGCTTCAGCACGGCAACTACAAGCGCTTCGAGTTCAGCGTCACCGGCGAGAGTGCCTGCGCCGACTCATGGGGGCTGGCGCTGGCGACACGGCAGGCGAGCCTGTCGATTCCCTGCTACGCCGAGCGGCGCTTCGGCGGCGTTCAGGACCATGAAATGCTGATGGCGCTGCCGCCCGAGGATTTCAAGCAGGGCATCGAGGGCCTGAAAGCCTTGCGCAAGGCGGGGCTGCGGTATCCGATATTCCCCTACGGGTCGTCGATCGATCCGCAGGAAGGACTGGCGGCAAGCTACGGCGCGCGGAAGGAGTAATCATGTCAGACCAGACCAATACGAGCAGCGCCCTGTCGCGGCTGTGCGCTGCCCTCGTCAGCGCCGCGCCTTCCAATCCGAAGATCGTCCGGCAGGCCGGGCTGGCGCATCTGACCTTCGGACTGGCCGGCGTCGATACCGCGGAAGCGCGCTGGATCCGGGTGGATGACGGCGCGCTGACCGGCGGCGCGGGAAGCGCCGATACGCGCTTCACCTTCGAGGGAGCGGATGCGGTCTGGGACGAATTGGCGCGCGGAATGCCGATCAACCGGCTGGTGCGTCAGGGCAGGATCGTCATTTCCGGCGATGCCCGCGCCTGCGTGCAGAACTGGCTCCTCGTTCACGAAATTTTCGCGACAACCCGGAAGGCGCGCTGATCCATGCCCTACATTTCGGTTGACGGCATCCAGACCTATTTCGAACGCGCGGGCGACCCGGGCCGCACCCCCCTCGTCATGGTTCACGGCGCATCGCAGGATACGCTGTCGTGGCGCTACGCGATTCCGCTGTTCGCGCAGCATTACGACGTGATCGCCGTGGACCTGCCGGGGCACGGCAAATCCGGCCTGTGGGGACCGCGCGGCGTGCTCGACAGCACCGCTCACAACGCGCGCCATGTCATCGCGACGGCGAAAGCGCTCGGCGTGAACCGGCCGATCATCATGGGGCACTCGATGGGTGGCGGCGTCGCCACCTCGGCGGCCGCGCAGGCTCCGGATTTCATCGGTGGGCTGGTCCTGGTGGATGGCACCGCCTACAACGCCGCGCAGACCACCGGCTATCACAACAGCGTCATCAAGGACCTCGCGCGGATCAACCCGAACGATTGGTTCGCGGTCAATTTCGGCACGCTGCTCGGCCGCCGCACCGATCCCGCCAGAGGTGAGGAAATCGTCGCGGAAGCGCGGCGCTGCATCCCGGAGGTGGCTTTCGCGGATTTGGAGAACTTCGCCGCCTACCGTCTGATCGACGACCTGCCGCATATCGCCTGCTCCGTCGTGGTGGTCGAGTGCGACGAGGACTGGTCGGTGCCGCCGGAGCCGGCGCGCGAAGCAGTGCGTCTGATGAAGCCACCGACCGAGTTTCTGCTGTTCGAAGGCATCGGGCATTTCCCGCAGAGCGAGCAGCCACAGGAGTTTTACGAACGAACGCTGGCGGCAATGCGCAAGCTCGGGCTTGTCTGAGCCCTCCGGGGCACTGACCTGTGCCGTAGCAGCGCGACCGACGTTTGATTGATCGAGGCGGGCGCGGCGGTCTGGCGCTGGCTTGTCCGCACCCTGTCGCAGGACCGGGCCAAGAACAGGTTTGGCCGAAAACGGCGCTGGCTCGCCGTGGAAATTTGAAGCCTGTCCCTGCTCCCACTTCTGTCAAAACTCACTCACCATGGCTTCTGCTTCATGGTTGCTTTTGGCCCCTCACGGTGCCAGATGCCCTGACGAAACGATCAGGTGGTTCTGCGGGCTGCGATAGCCGAGGCAGGTCGCGAGATCCGAAGTCATGACGCCGCATTGAGATGGCTATGGCGCACGCTTCGGGCTGGCCGGTGGTGCCGCTTGTCGAATAGATCCCCAGAGATCGTCCCGGTTTTGCGGCGTAGCGCACGGCGAAGCTGAACGCCGGGGTCAAAAATCTCGATTGGACCTTGGGTGGACCCGAGCAACCCGGCGAGTCCCGAACTCTCTATTCCCGATATACAAGATTGCTTCGCGGCACCTGCCGCGACGCGCCGAACCAGTGCGGCGGGATCGGCTCCCGCGCGGCATGAGGGCCCCGATTTTGAGAAGCTGAAGGAACGTGGTGGCGCATTCGGTGGTCCGTCAGTCGACGTGAGGTCGACATAAATGTCATCAAAATAGTTGACAATATTGCAGGCGAGCTTAGGCTGCCGGTGAACGCAAAGCTGGACCGAAGGAATGGGTTCGCGGCGGGCCGGAGCGCGATCCGGGAAGGTGGCAACCGGCTTTCCGGAAAAGAAGCGGGCGAGCGGGAGGTGAGGATGCGATCCGATTCGTCCGGGCCGCCCGTAATCCGGGCGCGAAAGCCGCCGGTCATCCGTGGAGTTGCCGATGTCGATGCGCCAGCGGACCGTTTATGTGTCGGGAGCCTGTCGGGTTTCGACGGAGTCCAGGCGCGATGTCGAAGGGGCACGTTGCTCTCGCGCGGGCCGGCGTCTGCTTCGCGCGAAAGCGTCATAGACGGGGGGAAGGCGCGTGGAACGAAAAGGGCCGCTGGCCGGATATCGCGTCCTTGAGTTGGGATCGACTGTCGCCGGCCCGTTCTGCGGCAGGCTGTTGGCCGATTTTGGCGCGGAGGTCATCAAGGTCGAACCAGCCGAGGGCGATGCCGTCCGCACCATGGGCAAGCGCTTTCAGGGCAAGTCGCTCTACGCCGCCAGCATCCTGCGCAACAAGTCATTGATCTCCGTCGATCTGCGCTCGGCCGAGGGGCAGGCGCTCATCAGAACGCTCGCCGCCAAATGCGATATCGTGGTGGAGAACTTCCGCCCCGGCGGCCTCGAAAAATGGGGTCTCGGATACGATCAACTGTCACGGATCAACCCCCGGCTGATCATGGTTCGAATCAGCGGCTATGGCCAGAGCGGACCGTATCGGGCCCGGCCTGGCTACGGCGTGATCGGCGAGGCCGTCAGCGGCCTGCGTCATCTCACCGGCGATCCGGATCTGCCGCCGACCCGCACCGCGGTCTCGCTGACCGACTATGTGACGGGGCTTTATGGCGCCTTCGGCGCGCTGCTGGCGCTGCTCGCGCGCCAGACCAGCGGACGCGGGCAATATGTCGATGCCGCGCTGTACGAGTGCGCCTTCAGCTTCATGGAGCCGCACATTCCCGCCTACGAGAAGCTGGGGCTGATCGCCAACCGGGCGGGCTCGCGCCTGCCGGACAGCACGCCCAACAATCTCTATCCCACCGACGACGGCAGCTTCATCCATATCACCGCAATGGGGGATGGCGTGTTCCGCAGGCTTGCGAGCGCGATGGATCGGCCCGAGCTTGCCGACGACGAACGCTACGCCACAGCGCGAGCGCGCTCCGAGCACGACAAGGAACTCGACGCGATGATCGCCGAATGGACGAAGGCTCACAGCCTAGCGGCGCTCGAAGCCATCCTCGCGGCCGCCAATGTGCCGGCGACGCGCATCTTCACCATCGCGGACATCTTCGCCGATCCGCACTTCAGGGCGCGGGAAATGCTTGTCGACGTTCCGGACGATCAGTTGGGGCACGTGACGATGGCCGCCGTCGTCCCCAAGCTGTCCGCAACGCCGGGCGGGCTGCGCCGCAGCGGCGGCGCTCCCGGACAGGACACGCGAAAGGTCCTGCGCGATCTCGTTGAACTGTCCGAGTCCGAGATCGATCGTCTTGAAGCGACCGGCGTGGTCCACGTCGCCGAAGCGCCGCGCGACGGTGGCACGTTGAATGACTGATCGCCGTGCAACGAACGGCGCAACGACATGAGGTTTTGCGGTTCGCGGAAGACGCGGGCCGCGGGAAGCTCTGGAGAGGGAGGAAAACACATCATGAAGAAAACCTGTCGTCTGTTGTTTGCGAGTTGCCTCGCCTTGCTGTCGGTGCATGGCGGCGCATCGCTCGCCCAGGAGAAACCCGTCGTCAGATTCCAGGTGTTCGGCGGCTCGCTGCTGAACGTCGTGAATTGGGTGATGGTCGAGAAAGGCTTTTGTGACAAGGCCGGCATCAAATGCGTCGCGCTGAATCTGGCGAGCGGCCCGCTCGCTCAGCAGAGCGCGGCCGCCGGCAGTCTGGACCTGCTGTACAGCTCCATTGAATACATGGTTCAATCGGTATCGCGGGGCATGGACTTGCAGATCGTGGCGGCGCAGGCGCCCAACAACATCTATACGTTCTCGGTGCGAACCGGGCTCGATTCATTCAACTACGATGCGCCCTATCCGGAGAATATGAAGGGCCTGAAGGGACTGAGGGTGGGCGTGACGGCGAGAGGCTCGGGAACGGAAACTTACGTCAAGGCCTTGCTGACCGGGGCGGGACTGCCGACCGACTATGTCACCTTTGTCGCGGTCGGCGGGCCGAGCACCGCCTTCGCGGCGCTGGCCGCCAAGCAGATCGACGCGGCATTCAGCTGGGATCCGATGCCGGCGATGTGCGCGAACACCAGCACCTGCAAGGTCGTGGTCGATCTTCGCAAGGGCGAAGGGCCGGCGGAAATCAAGGGCATGAACGGCGGCTTCATGGTGTGGCAGGCAAGGCGCGCCTATGTGGAGAAGAACGGTCCCGCGCTTGATGCCTTTCGGGCGGCGTTGAACGAGGCCGTTGCCTGGACCAAGGACCCGAAGAATCGCGCCGAGGTCTTCCAGATCACCTCGCGGAACTTCCAGCTCGGCGATATCCCGAACCGTGAGAAGGTCATGGATCAGATCGTGGACGAGGCGATCGCCCAGGTGGGAACGCAGTTCGATCGCAAGACCGCCAAGGCGGCGAACGACTTCCTGCTGAGCGCCAAGGCGATCGACAAGAGCGTTGATACGAGCACGATCATCTACGACAAAATCCCTTAAGTCTCGCCGTCGCAAGGAATCGCATGATGATCGCTGCGAACTCGACCATCGAGGTCGTCCGTGTCAACCATCTGTTCGCAGGAGGGGTGCGTGCCGTTAACGACGCATCCCTCAAGATCGGCACGGGAGAGTTCGTTTCGCTGGTGGGGCCGAGCGGTTGCGGCAAGACGACGCTGCTCAACCTGATCGCCGGACTGCTCGACCTTCAGGACGGCAGCATCGCCATCGCCGGCTCGCCGCCGCGGGCCGGACGGAAGGATGTCGCCTACATGCTGGCGCGGGACTGTCTGTTTCCGTGGCGCACGGCGCTCGGCAATGTCGTGCTGGCGGGTGAATTCCGCGGCGTCGCCAAGGCCGAGCGCGTCGAGCGCGCCATGCATCTGCTGGGGCAGGTCGGACTTCGCGGATTCGAGAACCATTATCCCAAGCAGTTGTCGCACGGAATGCGCCAGCGGGTGGCGCTGGCGCGAACGTTCTCGCTCGCTTCGCCGGTTCTGCTGATGGACGAGCCGTTCGGCGCGCTGGATGCGCAAACCAAACTTCAATTGGAAGATGTGCTGCTGGATCTGTGGACGGCCGAGAAGCGGACCGTGGTTTTCATCACCCATGATCTCAATGAGGCGGTGACTCTCTCCGACCGGGTGGTGGTGATGTCGGCCCGCCCGGGCCGGATCGTGGCCGATATTCCGATCCCGCTGAAACGGCCGCGTTCGGTGCGGGCCCTCCAGAAGGACCCACGCTATCATAGTCTCTATTCCGAGGTCTGGTCGCACTTGGAGGAAGGGCTGACACGGCCCGGGCAGGTCGCATGACACGATATCTCACCAGCCAATCACTGATCGTCCTGATCTTGCAGATCGTCGCCGGCGTGGCGCTGCTCTACGCCTGGGAATGGGCGGTGAAGGCGCATATGATCGATCCGCTGTTCATCGGTCAGCCGACCAAGATATTCAGCTACTTCTATACGTCGACCTTTGTCGATCATACGATGCTGAAGGAGGCGATGTGGACGGTCGGGGCCACGCTCGCGGCCTTCTTTCTGGGCAGCCTGCTGGGTGTGGCCTTCGGGCTGCTCTTCGTCATGTGCCCGCTTCTGGAAAAGTTTCTCAACCCACTGTTCGCCGGGCTGAATGCGCTGCCGCGCATCGCGCTGGCGCCATTGTTCCTGCTGTGGTTCGGATTGGGGCCAGCCTCCAAGATCGCGCTCGGCGTGTCGCTGACGTTCTTCATCGTGCTGGCGAGCACGGTGGCGGGCGGGCGCGGCGTCAATTCGGATTGGCTGGTGCTGTCACGGATGCTTGGCGCGAGCAAGGTGCGGGTATTCTTCAGCGTGATCCTGGTCAGCGCGATCCCGACCATCTTCTCTGGCCTGCGCCTCGGGCTGATCTACGCGCTGCTCGGCGTGATCGCCGGCGAAATTATCGCCTCGCAGCACGGACTCGGGCAGTTGCTGAGCTACCTTGCCGGCACCTTCAACACCGACGGGGTGTTCGCGGTCCTGTTCTTTCTGGCGATCCTCGCGGTGGTGCTCACCAAGATCATGAGCATGATCGAGGATTATCTGCTGCGCTGGAATTAGTCGTTCGTTCAAGCATGGGAGTCCGGTCTTGGTGGGGTATCTTTGTGCTACGCTGCGCGGTGGCCCAACACCACCGGGACGATTTTGGGGATAGCGGGAAGCCGACGAATTGACCGGGGCGACGGATTAACGCAATGAATTTATTCTGTCCGGCCCGGTCCGGGCGCCGGGACTTTGTGCATTTCCCGAACATTGCGGCGGCGGCTGATGGCGAACAAGGAAGCGAAAGTTCCTGTGAAGGCAAAAGCGCCGCGGCGGCCGAGGACGATGGGAACGAGCGAGATTTTCGAATCGCTCCGCAATCGCATCGTCCGCCATGATCTCGCCCCCGGAAGCCGACTTCGCGAGCAGACCCTTGCCGATGAATATGAAGTGCCGCGCGCCCGCGTGCGCGAGGTACTGATGGCTCTCCAGGAGCGCGGGCTGGTCGATCGCGTTCCCAATCGCGGCGCCGTGGTCATCAAGCTCGGGCTTGAGCAGATCTGTGAGATGTATCAGGCACGCGAGGTGCTTGAGGGGCTCGCGGTGCGTCTGGCGACGGAGAACAGCCAGCCGTCGTCGTGGCAGGATCTGGTGGAGATGTTCAAGGGACCGATGCGAACCTACGTCCGCGAGGGCGAGTTCGAGAAATTCATCTCCGGCTACGAGTTGTTTCGCAGCCGGGTGATTTCCGCTGCCGCCAACTCGGTCCTGACCGACATGATCGACAGCATTCATGAACGGACGCAGGTCGTCATCCGCCGTGTCATCGTTCTGCCAGGGCGCGCCGAGCAGGGCTTGCGGGAGCACTGTTCGGTGCTGGCGGCGATGCGGCGCGGCGACGCGCTGGAAGCCGAGCGGCTCCGGCGGGAGAGTATGCAGAGCGCCCTCAAGTTCGTCAGACAGTACGGCGTTTTCGTCGTCTGATTTTTTGCCCGGCCTTCCACGGTGTCGCTTGCGCGCCGTGGCGCGGATGCGTCGTAGCGAACCGGCCGATGGTGATCGCAAACGCTTTGATCCTTCCCGCGACGGGGAAAGACGACTTCGGATCGCCCCGGCGCGAATCTTGTGTGAGCCGCGTTCGTCGCCGCCCGCGTTTTTCGCCGCACCCTGCGCTTTTCCCCTTCAAGGCTTGGCCAGAAAAGCTGCCGCGTGAACGCATGGCAAAGATACTAACAATAATGTTGACAATTTTGCTGGCAAATGATGTGGTCGGATCGTTCATTGACGATCACCACGACACACGACGCGGATACCGAATGCACACGCCTGAACGCAGCCTCGCAGCCATCGTCCGCCGCCACGGGACTTTCCCGTCGCAACGTTCCGCGGTGTCGGATATGCCGAAGCGCCGGGAAGGAGGCTCATGAGCAGCCGCGCCATCGAGTCGTCAGGCCGTGTCAGCGCCGCGCCGGACCGCTATGAGGCGAAGCGCAGCGCGGCGCTCGCCATGGGCGGCGCCGCCAAGCTGGCGAAGCGGCGGGCGGCGGGCGTGCTCAACGCGCGCGAGCGCGTCGCGGCGCTGGTCGATCCGGGCACCTTTATCGAATCCGGGCTGTTTGCGACCTCGGCCAATCCGGCCGACGCCGAACGCACGCCAGCCGACGGCAAGGTGGTGGGCTTCGGCAAAATCGGCGGACGCGAATGCGGAATCGTCGTTAACGACTTCACGGTGATGGGGGCGTCGTCCGGAGCCACTAACGGGCGCAAGATCGGCCATATCAAGCGGGTCGCGACGAGCCGCGGTTTGCCGCTGGTGTTTCTCGGCGAGTCGTCGGGCGCGCGGATGCCGGATCACATGGGCGCGCGCGGCATGGGATCGCTGCTCGGCAACGATCCGACGCAATACCTGCGGATGCGCGAAACGCCATGGGCGGCGGCGACGCTCGGCTATTCCTACGGCTCGTCGTCCTGGTATTCCGTGCTGTCCGACTTCAACGTCATGCGCAAGGGGGCGGTGCTGGCGGTGTCCAGCCCGCAGCTTGCGTCGCTGGCCATGAAGGAGGACGTCGATCCGCAAACCATGGGTGGCTGGAAGGTTCACGCCGAGGTCACGGGTCTTGCCGACTGCGTTGCCGAGAGCGACGAGGCGGCGATCGAGGCCGTGAGGACGTTCCTGTCCTATATGCCGTCGCATCACGGCGAGATGCCGCCCAAGCGCGACGTCGCGCCAGGCTCCGGGGACGCCATGCCGGGAATCGCCAAGTTGCTCCCACCCTCGCGCACCCAGGTCTATGACGTGCGCGCGATCATTCGCGCGATCGTAGATGCCGGCAGCTTCTTTGAACTGAAGGGGCGGTTCGGCAAGGTCGCGACGACCGGGCTGGCGCGACTTGCCGGGCGCAGCGTCGGGTTCATCGCCAACAATCCGCTGTTCAAGGGCGGCGCGATGGATACCGAAGCTTGCGAGAAGATCACGAGCTTCATCGTTCTGTGCGACAGCTTCAACATTCCGATCGTGATGCTGGTGGATACGCCGGGCTTCGCCATCGGCACCGAGGCCGAACGCAAGCGCGCGCCCGGCAAGATCATGAACTTCATGCAGGCGCTGCAATTGTGCACCGTGCCGAAGGTCTCGGTCATTCTGCGCAAGAGCTACGGGCAGGCGTATCTGAACATGGGCGGCGGCCGCAATTCCGACGAGGTCGCGGCGTGGCCGAGCGCCGAGATCAGCTTCATGGACCCGACCTTCGCGGTGAAGATCGTCCACGGCCTCGACCCCGGCCAGCCCGGTTTCGACGCGGCGTTCGCGCAGATGAACCGGGAGAACGAGGCATGGGGGATCGCCGAGATCTTCGCCGTCCAGAGCGTCATCCGCCCGGAAGACACGCGCGACTATCTGATCCGAACGCTCGACATTCAGCGCTCCCGCTTCACCAACGGCGTCGGCCAGCACCTGATGCGCGCGTGGCCGACGACGTTTTAGGATCGGTGATTCCGAGCGGGCGGGGTCCCGTAACGCATGAACGAGGCTTTAAGCGAGAGTGGTGATGGCGGCGGAGATTGAAGTCAAATCGGAAGTGACGGGCGCGGTCTGGAAGATCGTGACCGAGGTCGGGCAGAGCATCGAAGCCGGCACGGCCATCATGATTCTTGAATCGATGAAGATGGAAATCCCGGTCATCGCCGAGGACGACGGAACGATCGCGCGGTTTCTCGTCATGGAGGGTGAACCGATCCACGAGGGGCAGGTCGTCGCGATCCTGACGCGCTGACGGCGGTGATGGGGATAAGGGTGATGAGCAATAAAGTCGCGTCGCAGCCGGCGACTCCCTCGGGCGAGGGCTGGGCCGAGGAGATCGACGAGCTTCGGCTGCGCCGTCACGAGGCGCAGAAGCTCGGCGGGACGGAGGCCGTCGCCAGGCATCACGAGCAGGGGCGGCTGACGGTTCGCGAGCGCATCGGCCGTCTGGTGGATTCCGGCTCGTTCAACGAGGTCGGCGCGCTCACCGGGCAAGGCAAGTATGACGGGACGCGGCTGACCGGTGTGACGCCGGCGCCGTATGTCATGGGGCTCGCCAGCATCGACGGGCGGCCGGTGGCGGTCGGCGGCGAGGATTTCACTATTCGCGGCGGGTCGAGCTGGTCGGGCGATCGCAAGAAGGGCGGGCAGGGCGGGTTCGTCGAGGATCTCGCGGCCAACTACCGCATCCCGCTGGTCAATCTGATCGACGGCGCGGGCGGCAGCGTCACCTCCATCAATCGCCGCGGGCATTCGGTGTTTCCGGGCGTTCACGGCTTCGAGCGCTCGGTCGAGTTGCTCGGCAAGGTCCCGGTGGTGTGCGCGGTGATGGGCACGGCGGCGGGCGGCCCCGCCGGGCGTGCGATCCTGTCGCACTGGTCGGTGATGGTGGATGGCACCAGCCAGGTTTTCGCGGCCGGGCCGCCGGTGGTGCAGCGCTCGCTTGGCCATGTCATCTCCAAGGAGGATCTGGGCGGTTCGCGGCTCGCGGTGGACGCCGCCGGCACCATCGACAACCGGGTGCCGAGCGAAGACGCCTGCTTTGCGCAGATCCGGCGATTCCTGTCCTATATGCCGACGAATGTCTGGGAACTGCCGCCCCGTGTCGCGACCGACGACAGCCCGGAGCGCGCCGACGAGGAACTGGCGAGCATCATCCCCAAGGATCGCCGCCGCCCCTACGACATCCGCAAGCTGATCGGGCACGTGGTGGATCGCGGCTCGTTCTTCGAGATTCAGCCGACCTTCGGCAAGGCGCTGGTCACGGGTCTGGCGCGGATGAACGGCACGGTGGTCGGGATCGTCGCCAACAATCCGATGATCTACGGCGGCGCCATGGATGTGAAGGCCGCGCGAAAGCAGATCCACTTCGTCGAGATGTGCGACTGTTTCCACATCCCGCTGATTTTCCTGGTTGACGTCCCCGGCTTCATGGTCGGCAAGGATGCCGAGGCGGCCGCGACGCTGCGCGAGGGGATGCGCGCGGTCTATGTCGGGCTTCAGGCGACCGTCCCGATCTATACCGTGGTGCTGCGCAAGTGCTACGGCATGGCGGGCATGGCCACCACCGACAAGAACGGGCTCGACCTCAAGCTCGCCTGGCCGTCGGCGGAGTGGGGATCGTTGCCGATCGAGGGCGGCGTGGCGGCGGCGTTCCGCCGCGAGATTGCGAGCGCCCCGGACGCCAAGGCCAAGGAGCAGGAGATCGAGGCTCAGCTCAGGGCGATGGCATCGCCGTTCCGGACCGCGGAGGCGTTCGGCGTCGAGGACATCATCGATCCGCGCGAGACGCGCCGCTATCTGTGCCGGTTCATCGACGCGGCCGCGATACGGTTGCGCACCACGGTCGGCCCCAAGGCCAGATATGGCGTTCGTCCGTGAGAGGAGCGGCGATATGCCGGCGGTGATGCCACAGCCTCGGGCGCGCAGGATCGCGCGCGTGTTTGTCGCCAACCGCGGCGAGATCGCGGTGCGCATTGTCCGGGCGTGCCGCGCGCTCGGCATCGAGACGGTGGTCGCGGTGTCCGAGGCGGATGTCGACACGCTGGCGGCGAAGCTCGCCGATCGCGCCGCGGTGATCGGGGCCGCCGCGCCGACCGAGAGCTATCTTCATATCGACAAGCTGATCGCCGCCGCAGTCGAGCACGGGTGCGACGCGGTCCACCCCGGCTATGGGTTCCTGTCCGAGCGTTCGGCCTTCGCGCGCGCCTGCATCGCGGCGGGCCTTACGTTCATCGGCCCGTCGCCGGAGGCCATCGATGCAATGGGCGACAAGATCACCGCGGTCAGGCTCGCCGCGCAGGCGGGCGTTCCGCGCGTGCCCGGCTCGGCCGGACTGACCGGCACCGACGAGGCGCGGCGGGTGGCTGCCGAGATCGGATATCCGGTCCTCGTGAAGGCGACAGCCGGCGGCGGCGGTCGCGGGATGCGCATCGTGCGCGCGGAAGCCGATCTCGATGCCGCGATGACATCGGCGGCGAACGAAGCGCAAGCCGCGTTCGGCGATCCGACGCTCTACGTCGAAAAACTGATCGAACATGCACGCCACATCGAAATTCAGGTGATAGGCGATGCTCATGGCAACCTGGTGTCGCTAAATGAGCGGGAGTGCTCGACGCAGCGGCGGCATCAGAAGCTGATCGAGGAGGCGCCGTCGCCGGCGGTCGATGCCGCGTTACGCGCGGAGATGGGCGATTGTGCGATCCGGCTGGCGCGCAAGGTCGGCTATGTCGGCGCCGGGACCGTGGAGTTCATTCTCGATGCGTGCGACAATCGGTTTTACTTTCTGGAGATGAACACCCGGATCCAGGTCGAGCATCCGGTGACGGAGATGGTCACGGGGATCGATCTCGTCGCCGAGCAGATTCGCGTGGCCGCAGGCGAGCCGTTGTCGTTCGCGCAGGACAACGTCGTGATCCGCGGGCATTCGATCGAATGCCGCATCAATGCCGAGGATTCTGGCCGCAACTTCCTGCCGAAGCCGGGGTTGATCGATTGCTGGGAGGCGCCATCGGGCGACGGTATCCGCGTCGATACGCATTGTTATGCAGGCTACCGAGTGCCGCCGAATTACGATTCGCTGCTGGCCAAGCTGATCGTCCACGGCGAGACGCGCGCGCAGGCGATGGCACGGATGCGCGAGGCTCTGTCCCGTTTCACCATCGGCGGCCTGCCGAGCACGGTGCCGTTTCATCTGGAGGTCATGAACCATGATGACTTCGTGAACGGGCGGGTCACCACGCGGTGGGTCGAGCAGGGCTTCCTGCCTCAGCGTCAGGTTGCCCGTCGCAAGCCGGCCGCATCATAGACGTGGGGCTGCGAGGTGCATCTGTCGTGACGGCAAAAAAGAAAACAAAATAGTTGACAATCTGGCCCGCCGATCTACTTTCCGACCTGTTACCCGGGGGAGGCATGGGGCGTGCGGTCGCCGGGGCTCGCGCCATTAGCGGGATCGGCTTCTACGGATGCCGCGCATTCGTGGCCGAACACTCCATCGTAACGCAACACAACAGGACCGGGCGGGTCCGCAGCAGGCGCGCATGGATTTAACTCACAACGATGTCCGTCAGATCCTGAAGATCATCGATGAGACGGAGAACCTCGACGAAGTCGAACTGGCGGTCGATGGCTTGCGGCTTCACATCCGGCGGTCGGCGGGGCCAGCCGTCGCCCGCGCCGATCGCGTGATGGAGCAGGTTTCGTCGCCGGATGCGGCCGCGTCGACGGATGGTGGGCGCGCTCCTGCGGTGCTCGCGGCGGCGCCAGTCACACCGTCCGAGGTGGAGGTGCCGGAAGGCATGATCGCGATCCGCGCGCCGATGCTCGGCTCGTTCTATCGCTCGCCCGCGCCCGGCGAGCCGCCGTTTATCGAGGTCGGGCAGGGCGTGAAGGCCGACGACACTGTCTGTCTGATCGAGGTGATGAAACTGTTCAACTCGATCAAGGCTGGAGTTGACGGCAAGGTGGCGCGGATCGTCGCCAGCAATGGAGACCTGGTGGAATACGATCAGGTGCTCATCCTGATCGAACCCGACCGTGCGGCGGGGTGAGGATGGCCGTGTTCAAGCGCGTTCTGATCGCCAATCGTGGAGAGATCGCGGTGCGCGTCATCCGGGCCTGTCGCGCGCTCGGCATCGAAACGGTGGCTGCGGTGTCGGCGGCGGATCGCGACAGTATGGCCGCGCGTCTGGCGGATCGCGCGGTGTGCATCGGTCCCGCGCGTTCCACCGAAAGCTATCTGCGTGGCGAGACACTGGTGACAGCGGCGGCCGGCACGGACTGCGACGCGATCCATCCCGGCTACGGATTTCTCGCCGAGTCCGCCGCGTTTTCGCGCCAGTGCAAGACGGCGGGCCTGACCTTCATCGGCCCCTCGCCCGAGGCGATCGAGGCCATGGGCAACAAAATATCCGCGGTGCGGATCGCGCAGGCGGCGGGCGTGCCGCGCGTGCCGGGCTCCGGCCGTCTGGACTCCGTCGCGGAGGCTTCAAGACTGGCGCGCGAGATCGGCTACCCGGTGCTCCTGAAGGCGGCGGCCGGCGGCGGCGGGCGCGGGATGCGGATCGTCCGCTCCGAGGCTGAGATGGCGCAGGCCATGGCCTCGGCGGCGGCCGAGGCGGGTGCGGCCTTCGGCGATCCCGCCTTGTACCTTGAAAAGTTCATCGAGCGTGCGCGACACATCGAAATCCAGGTGCTCGGCGACCGGCACGGCAACGTGGTCCATCTCGGCGAACGGGACTGCTCGACGCAGCGCCGCCACCAGAAACTCATCGAGGAGGCGCCGTCGCCGGTGATCGACGACGATCTTCGGCGGCGGCTAGGGGCCGCGGCGGTCGAACTTGCAAGCCATGTCGGCTACGAGGGCGCCGGCACCGTCGAATTCGTCTTCGATGCGCAGACGCGGCAATTCTATTTCCTTGAAATGAACACGCGCATTCAGGTCGAACACCCCGTCACCGAGATGATCAGTGGTCGCGATCTGGTGATCGAACAGATCAGGATCGCCGCCGGCGAGCCGCTCTCCTTCGGGCAGAATGAGATCGATCTTCAGGGACATGCGATTGAATGCCGGATCAACGCGGAGGACGCCGGTCGCAACTTCGCGCCGTCGCCCGGCACCCTGCGCGTGTGGTCCCCGGCGCAGGGGCCCGGCATTCGCGTCGACAGCCATTGCTATGCCGGCTATCGCATTCCGCCGTTCTACGATTCCCTGCTCGGCAAGCTGATCGTCCACGCCGACAGCCGCGCGCAGGCGATCGCGCGGATGAAGCGGGCCTTGAGCGATTTCAGGGTGGAGGGGGTTCCGACCACCATCGCGTTTCATCTCGGTGTGCTCGGGCACCGGGATTTTCTCGACGCGAATGTCACGACCCGCTGGGTAGAGGAGACATTGCTTGGCACAGCTTGATGGCTCTCCCGATGCGGCGGGGCGTGAGGTCCGGTTCGTCGACACGTCGCTGCGCGACGCCCACCAGTGTCTGTGGGCCACCCGCATGACCACGCCGATGATGCTGCCGGTCTGCGAGCGCATCGATCGGGCGGGTTACGCCGCCATCGACATGATGGGCATGGTACAGTTCGACGTCTGCGTGCGCTATCTGCGGGAAGACCCTTGGGAGCGTATCCGCCTGGTGCGAAAGCGTATCACCCGCGCGCCGCTGAAAGCGTATCTGCGCTCCAAGAGCCTGCTCGGGTTCGACGTGCTGCCCGACGACATCAATGCGCTGTGGGTCGAGCGGCTGGTCGCGAACGGCATCGGGATGGTATGCGCTTTCGATGCGCTCGGCGATCTCGACAACATCGTGCCGAACCTTCAACTCGCCAAGCGGCTCGGCGCCGTCACCTGCGGCGCGCTGGTGTTCTGCGAAAGCCCGGTTCACACCGATGCGTTCTATGCAGCGAGGGCAAGGGAACTGGTGGAGCGTGCGGCCGTCGATTGGCTGATGATCAAGGATTCGGGCGGGCTTCTCGGAATCGATCGGGTGCGAACGCTGATCCCGGCGGTCAAGGCGGTGATCGGAGAGACCCCGATCGAACTGCACAGCCATTGCATGACCGGGATCACGCCGCTGGTCTATCACGAGGCGGTACGGCTCGGTGTGAAGATCGTCGATGTCGCAATCAGCCCGCTGTCCGATGGCCCCGCGCAACCTTCGGCCCAGACCATGGCGCGCAACCTCCGCGCCATGGGCTATGACGTCGGCCTCGATCTGGATGAGGTGGAGGCGGTCGGCGCCTATTGGCGGGCGCTGGCCGATCAGGAAGGAAAGCCGCTCGGTGTGCCGATGGCCTACGACGCTTTCCACTATCAGCATCAGATGCCGGGCGGGATGCTGACTAACTTGCAGGCGCAACTTTCCGTCGCCGGTCTTTCCGATCGCTTTGACGAGGTGCTCGCGGAATGTGCGCGCATCCGTCAGGAGCTGGCGTGGCCGATCATGGTCACCCCTTTCGCGCAGCTCGTCGGTACGCAGGCGGTTCTGAACATCGTTCACGGCGAGCGGTATCGCATTGTTCCCGACGAGATCAAGAAGTATGTGCTCGGCTATTACGGCAAGCTGCTGGCCGAGGTGGATGCGGACGTGTTCGACCGGATCGTCAGCAACGGCTCCGAGCGGATCAAGCTCAAGCCGGAAACTCCGGAGCCGGGGCTCGATGCGCTTCGGCGCAAGTATCCGTTCGCCAGTGACGACGAGCGCCTTCTGCGGTTCTGTCTGGCCGGCGACCATGTCGATCGGATGCGTGCGGCAGGCCCGATCCGGGACGACTATACGATCCATCAGCCGCTGGTCCGGCTGATCAAGGAGTTGGCGGTGCGCCGCAAGTTTCATTCGTTCAGCCTGCAAGGGCGCGGCATCGATTTGACTGTGAAGACGGCAGGAGCGGGAGCCGAATGACGCGAGGCGATAGCGCTGCGGCGTGACAGGCGGGCGCGCGGAGACAGCGGAACAGGTCCGATGATGGTGACGCAGCCGTTAAGAAATCTGCCGAAGCCCGATCAGGTTCGGCGCATTCACGATTTGCATGGCCGTGCCGCGATCGTTACCGGAGGCGGCTCAGGGCTCGGCCGGGCCATCGCGTGGGGATTGGCGTGTTTCGGCGCGGATATCGCGATTCTGGATCGCGACATCGCATCCGGACAGGCGGTGGCGGAGCGAATCTCCGCTGATATCGGACGGCGGGCGATCGCCGTCGAGGTGGACGTCAGCAGTGAGCGTCAGGTCGCCGACGCCGTCGGCGTCGTTGCCAGCGCGTTCGATGGAATCGACGTTCTGGTGAACGGCGCCGGCCACAACATTCGCAAGCCGCTGGTGGAGATGAGCCGGGAGGAGTTCGACTCGATTGTCGATGTCCACCTGCGCGGCGCGTTCCTCACCTGCAAAACGGTGGGCCGGATGATGCGCGACCGTCAGCGCGGCGCGATCATCAATATCGCATCGATCGCCGGCCATGTCGGAATGCCCAACGTCGCGGCCTATGCCGCGGCAAAAGGGGCGCTGATCCAGATGACGAAATCGCTGGCTCTCGAAATGGCGCCGCATGGCGTTCGCGTGAACGCGCTGTGTCCCGGATATTTCGACACGCCGCTGACGCGGCAGCACGCGCCGGAGGTTCGTCGGGCCGCTGCCGGCGAAACGCCGCTGGGCCGCTTCGGCGAGCCGGAGGAATTGATCGGGCCGGTGGTGTTTCTTGCGTCCGATGCGGGATCGTTCGTGACGGGGACGTCGATGCTGATCGACGGCGGGTGGACGGCGCGCTAGCGCCACGGTGCAGCGGGCTTTCAACGGTGTGCTCGGCTCGGGATCGAGGTGGAGCGGATGAAAGAGCAGGCAAAGGCGGGCAAGGGGAGGCGGCAGGCGCCGGGTGTTAGCGTCCGCCCGGCCGAGAAGAAGGCGCGCGCGCTTAAAAAGGATGCACCCACGCTTGCCGGAGCCCCAAAGCGCCGACCCTCAGTTCGGGCGCCCGAGCTTCATGCAATTCTGCGGGAGCGGATTTCGCGGCAGGAGGTGCCGCCGGGCGCCAAGCTGCGCGAGCAGGATATTGCGTTGGAGTTCAACGTTCCGAGGACGCTGGTGCGCGAGGTGTTCGCCGCGCTTGAGCAACGCGGGCTGATCGAGCGCATTCCCAACCGGGGCGCGGTCGTCGCGCGTTTCGATCTGTCGCAACTGTCCCAGATCTACGATGTCCGCGAGGTCCTTGAGGGGCTGTGCGTGCGGTTGGCTTCCCAGAATGTCCCCCCGGAATCGTGGCAGGACCTCGTGGACCTGTTCGATGGGCCGATGCAGCAATATGTGGCGAACAACGATTTCGATGCGTTCCTTGGCGGCTACGACCTGTTTCGCCGCCGCGTCGTCGCTGCCGCCGGAAATCCGGTTCTGGTGCAGATGCTGGACAGCATCTGGGACAAAACGCAGGTTCTCATCCGCCGCATCATCATTCTTCCGGGCCGGGCCGAGATCGGGCTGCGAGAACACCGCGCGGTGCTTCACGCCTTGCGCAAGGGCGATGGCGTCGCGGCCGAGAACCTGCGACGCGCCAACTTGCGAAGCGGGAAGGAGTTTTTCATCCGCTACCGGAATTATCTGCTGTGAGGCGAGATGTCAGGCGCAGGCGGATGCGCCTGCAATGAGGGGATGACGCGGACGATGATTGACAAAATCTGTTCCTCAACGCGCGAGGCGGTCGAAGGCATTCATGACGGCGCGACGATACTTATTAGCGGCTTCGGCACCGCCGGCATTCCCGACGCTCTCATCAATGCGTTGATCGACACCAGTGCCCGCGATCTGGTGATCGTCAACAACAATGCGGGCAACGGCGAGACGGGTCTGGCCGCCCTGCTGAAGGCCGGGCGGGTGCGCAAGGTGATCTGCTCGTTTCCCCGGCAGGCGGATTCGCAGGTTTTCGATGCGCTCTACCACGCCGGCCGGATCGAGCTGGAATTGGTCCCGCAAGGCACTCTTGCCGAACGGATCCGCGCGGCCGGCGCCGGCATCGGCGCGTTCTACACGCGCACCGCCGTCGGCACGGAACTGGCAGCGGGAAAGGAAGTTCGCCGCATCGGCGACCACGATTACCTTCTTGAATATCCGATCCATGCCGATTTCGCCCTGGTCAAGGCGCTGCGCGGCGACCGGTGGGGGAATCTGGTCTATCGGATGACCGCGCGCAATTTCGGGCCGGTGATGGCGACGGCGGCCCGCTGCACCATCGCGCAGGTCGATGAGGTGGTGGACCTCGGCGCGCTCGATCCTGAATCGATCGTCACGCCGGGGATTTTCGTGAAACGGGTGGTTGCCGTCGGCGACACCCGCCAGATCGGAGGCGTGCGCGGCTTCGCTGAACGCAGCGCCGGGGCCTGAAGGTGGAGGGCGCAATGATGAAACGTTCACGCGATCAGTTGGCCGCTCGTGTCGCCCGCGACATTCCCGACGGCGCTTACGTCAATCTCGGCATCGGCCTTCCGACTCTGGTCGCGAACCACCTGCCGCCGGATCGCGAGGTCGTCCTGCATAGCGAGAACGGGCTTCTGGGCATGGGCCCGGCGCCGGCCAAGGGCAACGAGGACATGGATCTGATCAACGCCGGAAAGCAGCCGGTGACCATGCTGAAGGGCGCCTCGATTTCCCATCACGCGGATTCGTTCGCGATGATCCGGGGCGGGCACCTCGACATTTGCGTGCTGGGTGCGTTCCAGGTGGCGGCGAACGGCGATCTGGCCAACTGGCGCACCGCCACCCCGGGCGCGATTCCCGCGGTCGGCGGGGCGATGGACCTCGCCGCGGGCGCGCGGCAGGTGTTTGCGATGATGGAGCATCGCACCAGCTCGGGCGCGGCGAAGCTGGTCGAACGCTGCACCTATCCGCTGACCGGGTTGCACTGCGTGACGCGGGTCTATACCGACCTTGCCGTGATCGACGTGATGCCGGAGGGTTTCGTCGCGCGCGAGTGGGTCGATGGATTGTCGTTCGAGGAGTTGTGCCGGCTCACCGAAGCGCCGCTCAAAAGAGGAGATCGTGCGTGATCGCCGGGCAGCGATGACGGCTTGCGTGATCGGGAATGCAGCGTGTATGCATGTGGAGCATGCGTGACGGAAACGAGAGAGGTTCGATGACAAGCCAGACCGACGAGATGACGAATTCCTCAAAGCGCGTCGAGCGGTGCGCGGACTGGCCGGGTCAGCGCGCTCAACGGAGCGGCCTCGTGGTTCGACACGACTGGACCCACGCCGAGGCCGACGAAATCTATCACGCGCCGTTCATGGATCTGGTTTACCGGGCGCAGACTATCCACCGCATGGTGTTCGATCCCAACAAGGTGCAGTTCAGCCGGCTTCTGAACATCAAGACCGGCGGTTGCCCGGAAGACTGCGGCTATTGCAGCCAGTCCGCTCATCATGAGAGCGGGCTTCAGGCATCGAAGCTGATGGACCCGGCGCGCGTCATCGCTGAGGCGAAGGCCGCGGCCGCGGCCGGGGCGACCCGCTATTGCATGGGCGCCGCCTGGCGATCACCCAAGGCGCGCGACATGGGGCCGCTGATCGAGATGGTCAAAGGCGTGAAGGCGCTGGGGCTGGAAACCTGCATGACGCTCGGCATGTTGAGCCCGGAACAGGCCCGTCAACTCGCGGACGCCGGGCTGGATTATTACAATCACAACATCGATACATCACCGGAATACTACGCCTCCGTAGTCCGCACGCGGGCGTTCGGCGATCGGCTGGAGACGCTGAAGCATGTCCACGACGCCGGTATGAAGGTCTGCTGTGGCGGCATTCTCGGCCTCGGCGAGGCGCCGCCCGACCGCGTCGAGATGCTGCGGACGCTGGCCAACCTGCCGCAGCATCCGGAGAGCGTGCCGATCAACATGCTGATCCCGATCGAGGGCACGCCGTTGGCGAAGGCCGATCCGATCGATTCGATTTCATTCGTTCGCACCGTGGCGCTGGCAAGGATTTTGATGCCGCTGTCCGACGTTCGCCTGTCGGCCGGTCGCACCGCGATGAGCGACGAGATGCAGGCGCTGTGCTTCATGGCGGGAGCCAATTCGATCTTCATCGGCGACACGCTCCTGACGGCGAACAATCCGAGCGAGGACAAGGATCAGAGTCTGCTTCGGCGACTCGGCATGGAACGAGCCGAGGACAGACCCGGCGCGAGCGGAAACCACGCGGGCTGCGTGTCGGATCATTCGAGCCGGGATCACGAGGTCAGTCTGTCGTAGGAGTCTGGCCGGAGCGTCTGCCGAGGTCTGCCGGTCCCGTGCAAGTCGAAGGGCGAATGATCCGCTCGCGCCCGCCGCGAACTTAGTTCCGTGGCGGTTGAGACGCGAAGGGAAAGCCGATGATCCGCATCTCCTGCGAGGCGTCGGCCTTGGTGCGCTGAAGGACGGCGAAAATCTCTCTTGTGGCGTCGGCGCCAGCATCGGCGAGATTGTCGCCCCGGCAAAGCCTGGCGACCAGCAGCGCGGTAAAGAGATCGCCGGTGCCGCAGGGACGGATCGGGAGACGGGCTACCGGCGTTCGGCTTAAGGCGTTCGGCAACCACACGATCGTCTCGACCGTGCCGGGCGCGGTGTCATCCAGCGCGCAGCCGGTGACCGCCGCCGCCTTGGTGCCGCGCGCGCTGAGTGTGCGCATGGCCTCGTCAAGGTCCTCGGCTGAGCGTGCCTTGCCCCGCGCCAGAAGCTCCAGTTCATACTGGTTAGGCGTGATCACCGACGCCATCGGCGCGAGCCGCTCGCGAAAAGCGTCGATCAACCCCTCCTTGACGAACACGCCGAGATCGTCGTCGCCCATCACCGGATCGCAGACATAGACCAGTTTCGGGTTGCGCTGCAGAGCGCGGGCGACGAACGTGGCGACGACGGCGGCATTCTCGACCGAGCCGAGATAGCCAGTGACGATCACTTTGGCGGTTTCCACGAGGCCGCGTTCCTCGACGCCGCGCAGCAAGTCCGCGATCAGAGCCGCCTCCAGCACTTTTCCATGTGTGGTCGGATAGTGCGGATGGTTGGACAGCAGCGCTGTAGGGACGGCCGCGACCTCCAGCCCCTTGGCCTGCATCGGGAAGACGGCCGCGCTGTTGCCGACATGGCCATGGACCACCTGACTCTGGATCGAGATCACGTCGGTCATGACGGTCCGCCCGCGGTCGGCCAGTAATAGTTGTCCGGGGTCGGACGCTTGCCGAAGATCGCCTGTCCGACGCGGACGATGGTTGAGCCTTCCTCAATGGCTTCCTCGAAATCCCCGGACATGCCCATGGAGAGTTCGGTCAGCGCGGCGTTGCGCTTCACGGCCTGATCACGCAGGCGGCGCAGAAGCTGGAAACAGGGGAGGACCTTCGCCATGTCGGAACTGAACAGCGCCAGCGTCATCAGGCCGCGCGGCTTCAGCCGGGGAAAGCGATCGAGCATCTCCACGAAGGGCAGCAGCGCATCCGGGTGCAGGCCGTACTTGCTGTCCTCGCCCGAGGTGTTGACCTGGACATAGACGTCGAGGACGCGGTCCTCGCGCTCAAGCCGCGCGTTGAGAAGATCGGCCAGCCGCTCGCTGTCGAGCGCGTGAAACTCGGTCGCGAAGCGGGTCAGGTATTTGACCTTGTTGGTCTGAAGATGCCCGACGATGCACCAGTCGATGGCGAGATCGGACAGCGCCTCGCGCTTGGAGATCGCCTCCTGAATCTTGTTCTCGCCGAAGGCGTGAATGCCGGCCCGGAAGGCGAACCGCAGGATATGCGCCGGCACCGTCTTGGTGATCGGCAGGAGCCGCACCGAGGCGCGATCGCGCCCGGCCCGCGCGCAGGCGTTGGCGATACGATCCTCGACTGCGGTCAGATTGGCGGAAAAGGTCGCGAACGGATCGGGGCCGAAGCGTTCGATATCCTCGGGCGACAGGGGGGTATGGTCGCGGTTCACGGTGCCTCCAGCGCGTGGCTCGTCACGGCAACCGGCAGACCGGGCGGTCGGCCGCCATGCTCCAGACCAGATCGCCACGCCGGATCAGGCGGTTCACATGCGCCATCGTTTCGGTGAAGGCGAAGCTCATCTCGTGGGCGGTGAGGTTGCGCGAATGAAACAGCGCGGGGACCAGTTCGTCCACCGATTTCGGACCGGTGCGGCACGCCTCGATTGCCCTGCGGCAACGCTCCTCGTGGTGGGCGAGAATCTCGGCGCAGCGCTGGTGAAGGCCATAAAACGGCCGCCGGTGACCCGGCAGTACCAGAACGTCGTCGGGAATTTCCGAGGTCATGCCGCGCAGCGTGCGCATGTAATGGCCGAGCGGATCGCCGGTCGGCTCCTCCGCCCAGACGCTGATATTGGGGGTGATCTTCTCAAGGACTTGATCGGCGGCGAGGAGCAGCGAATCCTCTGGACAGTAAAGGATGACCTGTTCAGGCGCATGACCATCGGTGCTGTACACACGAAAACGGCGGCTGCCGATCACCAGCGTATCGCCCATCAGCAGCCGGTGGAAGGTTTCGGGAAGCGGCGATACCTCGCGCAGATAGTTGAGGCCCTGGGTCGCAACCAACGCGGCCGACTCCGCCGACATGCCGTAACGCAGGTAGAACGAGCGGTTCTGCTCCGATGCCATCGAGTGCGGATCGAGCGAGAGCATCTTGCAGGCGGCGTAGGTCGAGTAACTTGCCAGCAGCGGAACGTCGAAGCGTGCGCAGAGCCAGCCCGCCAGTCCGATATGATCCGGATGGTAGTGCGAGACGATGATCCGGGTGATGCGCAAACCGGCGAGTGCGTTCGCCAGCAGTTGATCCCACATTTCCCGCGCCTGCGCCGTATAGATGCCGGTGTCGAAAATCGCCCAGCCGTCGCCGTCTTCCAGGAGGTAGACGTTCACGTGATCGAGACGATACGGCAGTGGTATCCGCAGCCAGCGGACGCCGGGAGCGACCTCGATCACCTCGCCATAGGCGGGCGGGGATTCGAACGGGAATGTTAGAACGCCAGTCTGGTCATGGCGTATGGGTTGCGTCACGATTTCACCTCACTGCCTGGTTCACGCGGCATGGGATGCGGATACCTCCCACCGTTCAGCGCAGACCGAGGCCGCGCGCAATGATGCCGCGGAGAATCTCGCGCGTTCCTCCGCGCAGCGAGAAGGACGGCGCGGCAAGGACGATGTAGTGCAAAGTGCGCATCAACTCCAGCGTATGTTCCGTATCGGGCTCGATCTCGACGAGGCTGCGGACCACATCCGGAATCTCCTGTTCGACCAGCGCGCCGAGATCCTTAACGACCGCGGCTTCGAGCGCCGGATTTTCCCCGTTCTGTAAGAGCCAGGCGACGCCGCGCGACAGTTGACGCAGCACCACGAAGTGCGACACCAGCCTGCCGACGGCGATCACGGCATGATCCGAGGGATTGCGCTGGAGAACGCGGATCAGTTCGGCGAACAGCACGAAGGACGAAAGGAAGCGCTCCGGGCCCGAGCGCTCATAGGCCAGTTCGCTCGTGACCTGATGCCAGCCGTTGCCCATCTCGCCGATCAGCGCCGAGGCGGGAACGAGGACGTTCTCGAACACCACCTCGTTGAAATGCTTCGCGCCGGAGAGATCGGCGATCGGCCGGATGGTGATGCCTGGGAGCGTCAGATCGACCAGCAGTTGGCTGGTCCCCTTGTGTCGGTCGGCCGGGCCGCCGCTGGTCCGGCAGAACAGCAGCATGTAATGCGCGCGGTGGCCGTAAGTGGTCCAGAGCTTGGTGCCGTTGACGCGGAATCCGCTGTCCACCGGCTCGGCGCGGGTGCGAACCGCCGCGAGGTCGGAGCCGGAATCCGGCTCGCTCATGCCGATGCAGCAAAAGAGTTCGCCGGCCGCGATTTTCGGCAGCACGCTGCGCCGCTGCTCCTCGGTGCCGAACCGCAATAACAGCGGCCCGCTTTGCCGATCCGCAATCCAGTGCGCGGCGACCGGCGCACCGGCGGCCAGCATCTCCTCAAGCACGACGTAACGTTCGAGGCTGCTGCGCTCGTGACCGCCATATTGCTTCGGCCAGGTCATGCCGATCCAGCCGCGCTCGCCCATCCGGCGCGAAAAGCCGGCGTCGAAGCCGGCCCAGGACGCCGCCCGCACATGCGCCGGCACGTTGCGAAGTTCCTCGGCAAGGAAGGCCCGCACTTCGCTGCGCAGTTTCTCGGCCTCGGGCAGAAACGGGGCATTGGGAAAGGTGAAGTACGACATCACGCCTCCTGCATGGCGCCAAACGACGTCACGAACGGCCACAGTCCGTCGGCCCCGGCCGCGATCGCCCGCCGGCCCAGCATCGCGCTCCAGTAGCGCTCCGGGCCGAACTCGTCCCGCCAGGCCCACAATCGCTTGGTGAAGACATGCAGCCGGTGCTCCTCGGTGAAGCCGATCGCGCCATGCACCTGATGCGCGATGGGCGCGGCAATGCTTGCCGCCTCGCCGGCCCGCACCTTGGCGGCGCCGATCGCCATGATATCGAGGGCATCGAATGCCGCGCCGGCGATGGCCGCGGCTCCGCCACATGCCGCCACCTGTCCGGCGAGGACGGCGAGTAATTGCTGGATCGCCTGTTGCTTGCCGATCGGCTTGCCGAACTGCACCCGCTCGTTGGCGTAAGCGACCGTCATCTCCAGAACGCGCTCCAGCGCGCCGGCCATCCCGGCGACGCGGAGCGCGGCGCCGGCCGCCTTCAGAGCCTCGCGGGTCCAGCGCGACGGCGCCGGGCGCACGTCTTCGTCCGGCAATTCGACGTCGAACGTCACGGTGTCGGAGGGCAGGCCGGCCAACGACGCGCCTTGCGTAACGTCGGCGGCGGTGGTCCGGTTCACTCTGATCACGAACAGCCGGGCGTCATGCTTCGCCAGCACGGCGACGGTGTCGGCGTGGCGTGCCCACGGCACGCCCGCGGCGCGGCCCCGGATCCGCCATCCGGAGCCCTGTCGGTCGAGTGCGGCCGCATCGCCGCCGGAGAGCGACGCGAACGTTGCCGGGTCTGACGTTGCCTCGAAGCCCGCCTCGGTCAACAAGCGGTTGGCCAGCATCGTCTCGGCAAGCGGGATCGGCGCGGCGTAGAAACCGGCGATCCGCAGCAGTTCGATCGCTTCCGTCGCCGCGATCCCGAAGCCGCCCGCCGTCTCGCTGACGAAAGCCAGCGGAAAGCCGGCCTCCGCGACCTGCCCCCAGCAGGCTCCCGCCCATTGTCCGAGCTGAGCGCCCCGGATGTCCTGCTCGGAAACCGAGGCGAACAACCGGCTGGCGCTTTCGTTGAGCAGGGCGCTTGTCTCGCTCCGGTATTGCAAGTTCGCCATAACCATGTCCGTTCGCGGCACCATCCGCACCGCAGTTCAGCTTATGTGGATATGATCCAGTTTAGAAGAATCCGGGCATGAATACACCGTCCGGGATGGGGAGGAGACCGTTTTCCGTAGCTACTCAGCACAAGCGGACAATGTCCATTCATCTATTATTTTTGACGGCCTTCCGGTCGCGAGGCACCGGCATGGCTCGAAATCGAACGCCGGCAGCCGATTTGAGGGGAGTGTAGCCATGGACTTTGAATGGAGCGACCGCGCCCTCGAACTGAGACACCGCGTGTCGGCATTCATGGATGAACACATCTATCCCGCCGAAATGCCATACGCGACGCAACTCGCCGAGGCCAAGGCCGGGCACGCGCCCGCGATCCTGTCCGACCTCAAGGCCAAGGCGCGGGCGCAGGGGTTGTGGAATCTCTTTCTTCCGGGAGACCACGGCGCCGGGCTGAGCAATCTTGAATATGCGCCGCTCGCTGAACTGATGGGCCGCGTGATGTGGGCGAGCGAGGTGTTCAACTGCTCGGCCCCCGACACCGGCAACATGGAGGTGCTGACGCTCTACGGCACCCCCGAGCAGCAAAGGCGGTGGCTGGAGCCGCTGCTCGCCGGCGAGATCCGTTCGGGGTTCTCGATGACCGAGCCCGCGGTGGCCTCGAGCGACGCGACCAACATCCAGTGCGAAATCCGCCGCGACGGCGACGATTACGTGATCAACGGGCGCAAATGGTTCACCTCGGGCGCGATGAATGCGAGTTGCAAGCTGCTGATCGTGATGGGCAAGACCGATCCCGGCAATCCGGACAAGCATCGGCAGCAGTCGATGATTCTGGTGCCGATCGATACGCCCGGCGTCAGGACCGTCCGTGACCTCAAGGTGTTCGGCTTCGACGACGGACCGGGTGGTCACCCCGAGATCATTTACGATAACGTGCGGGTGCCCGCGGCAAATCTCCTGCTGGGCGAGGGACGCGGCTTCGAGATCGCGCAGGGCCGACTGGGGCCGGGGCGCATCCACCATTGTATGCGCTTGATCGGCTGCGCCCAGCGGGCGCTGGAACTGATGTGCGGGCGCGCGACCTCGCGCGTGGCCTTCGGCCGCCCGCTGGGCGAGCACGGCTCGGTGCGCGAGGATATCGCCCATTCGTTCTGCGAGATCGAACAGGCCCGCCTGCTGACGCTGCGGGCCGCCGACAAGATGGATCGCGAGGGCAACAAGGCCGCGCGCGACCTGATCGCCGCTGCCAAGATCGTGGTGCCTTCGATGGCCGCGCGCGTGATCGACCGCGCGATTCAGATTTTCGGCGCCGCCGGCGTATCGCAGGATACGTTTCTGGCCGAAGCCTATACCTACGCCCGCTTCATCCGTATCGGCGACGGCCCCGATCAGGTCCATCTGGCAGCGCTGGGCCGGCAGTTGCTGAAGCAATATGGAGGCAACCCCGCCCGGTGAGCAGCGTTATGACGTGAGTCTGGCGCGCCGGCGCCCAATAGGGAGGAATCGCCGATGACCCGCCTGTTCGATTCCGGGCAACTGGAGGCCATGGCGCAGCCTTTCGAGGTTCGGGCCCGGGAGGCACTCGCCGCCGGCGACCTCGACAGTGTCCGTCGGCTGTTGCGCGAGATGGCGCAGGGCCATGCCGGTCTGGATGCGTTGTCGGCCCACGCGCTGGCGCGAAAGGCCGGCAAGCTGCGGGCGGATTTCGGCGAGGATCGTGCGCGCGTGGTGCTGGAGCGGATCGGCTCGCAACTGATGGCGACATGGGTGTTGCAATGGCGCGCGGGCGACGCCCGCGGTGCGATCGCCGATCTGATCGCGATCCATCGCTATCAGGGCGATGCCGTGCTTGAGCCGCTGGAAGAAGACGACGACACCGTGACGCTGCGTCTGTCGCCTTGCGGCAGCGGCGGCAAGCTGGAACGGCAGCGGCTGCCCGAGCGTCACCCGCAAGCCTATGGCGGCTGGAGCGACGGCGTCAGCAGCTACTGTCAGGGCTGCAAAGCCAATCAGGCCGCGCTCAATGCCGCGCTGGGCGCTCCCGCCTGGACCACTGAAAAAGGTGCCGACGGCCGCTGTACGCTGCGTTTCGCCAAGCTTCAGCAGCGTGGACAAACCCTGTTCAACGACGCGGAGCGGACGGCGCTGACGCGCACCCGCGTTCAGGAGGCCGAGGAACGTCTGGTGCAAGGCGACACCGACATCGCGGCGCTGCTCGAAGGTCAGCGCAAGGAGTGGCGGCCATGGCATGATTTCGCCGTGGTCTGGCTGGCCCACTTCTATGCCGCGGCGCTGGAACTGGGTGGGGCCGACTACCTCGACGAACTGTTGAGCCAGACCTATGCCCCGGCCTTCGTCGCCGGCTTCCCGCACTACGCGGCGATGAGCGACGAGGAACTGGTGCGCGAGATCGCACGCACCTGGAACTATCACTGCGCCGACTTCCGGCTGCACGAGGAAGACGACCGCTTCGTCTTCACGCTCGATCCCTGCGGCAGCGGCGGCCGCCTGTTCCGGAGCGAGATGTGGCGCGACATGTTCCGCTACGGACGTCCGTTGTCGCCGCTGATGGACAACCCGCATCCGATCAACTTCAATCGTGAGCGGGCTCCGGTCTATTGCACGCACTGCGCGGCCTCCAACCGCGCTCAACTCGCGAATGCCGGGGATGCCAAGACGCCGCTGTTCTTCGTGATCGACGGCCACGCGCAGCAGCGTCCCGGGATGCCCTGCCGCACCTATGTCTACAAGACCGGCGCCGACCGCAGCCGCGTCGACCCGGCGCTGTTCGCGCAGGTCGGGTTGCCGCCGCCGGGCGCGGCGGATCAGGCCCACCCATCACGGAGGTCGCCTTGAACAACCCGTCCGCGTCCCGTTCGCCCCATCCCTTCGATCTGAGCGGCAAGGTCGCGCTGGTCACCGGCGCGACACAAGGCATCGGCGCGGCAACCGCGCGCGTGCTGGCGGAGGCCGGAGCCCACGTCGTCATCAGCAGCCGCAAGGCCGACGACTGCGCACGCGAGGCGGCCGCGCTCACCGCCGACGGTCTGAGCGCCGAAGGGCGCGCCTGTCACATCGGGCGCATGGAGGACATCGAGGCCATGGGGCGTCACCTGCGCGACCGCCACGGGACGCTCGACATCCTCGTCAACAACGCCGTGCTCAGCCCGTGGCGCAGCATCGACGAGACCGACGTCGGGCTCTTTACCAAGGCCGTGGAAGTCAACCTGCGCGGCTACTGGTACCTGTCGCGGGAAGCAACGCGGCTGATGCAGGGGCGCGAGCGCTGCACGACCGGCAGCATTGTCAACATCGCCTCGATCGCGGCGTTGCATCCGGACAAGATGCTCGGGCTTTATTCGACTTTGAAGACCGCACTCATCGGCATGAGCCGCAGCTTCGCGCTGGAATACGGCGGACAGGGCGTGCGCGTGAACACCGTGCTGCCGGGTCTGATTCAAACAAAGCTCGCCGATGCCTACGACGCGGATGCGAAGGCGCGCTACATCGCCAAGACTCCGATGGGCCGGCTGGGGACCGGGCGCGACATCGGCAACGCCGTGCTTTATCTTTGTAGCGATGCCGCCAGTTTCGTCACGGGCACCAACCTGGTCGTCGACGGTGGCATCACCATCGCCACGATCTGATCAACCCTCGCTGTTTTATTCGAGAGCTTCAAATGACCGAGATTCCGTCTGCCGCCATGCCGCGCCGCGTCGCACTGATCACCGGCGCTTTTGGTGGTATCGGCAGCGCCATCGCACGACAGCTTGCCACTCAAGGTTTTGACCTCGGGTTACTTGACAAGGCGCCGCCGCCACAGAGCCTGATCGACGACCTCGCCGCGTCCGGGGGCCGGGTCCATTGCCTCGCCGGCGACGTTGGCGACGCCGGCTCGGTGCAAGCCTCCGTTGACGAATTACGGGCGGCATTCGGCCCCGTGACCACGCTGATCAACAATGCGGGGATCACGGCCAACATTGCCCCGCTGGAACGGATGGATGAAGCCGCATGGCAGCGCGAGCTCGCCACCAACCTCACCGGGCCGCTGTATCTGGCGCAAGCGGTGTTGCCGGACATGGTGGCCGCGGGCTGGGGCCGTATCGTGAATGTCTCGTCGATGGCGGCGCGGGGCGGACTGGCGCTGCAAACCGGATACGCGATGACCAAAACCGGGTTGCTCGGACTGAACCGCAACTTGGCATTGGAATATGCACGCTACGGGATTACGAGCAATGCCGTTCTCCCGGGTCTGATCGAGACGGAGGCCGTGCGGCGGATGCCGGCGGCGGTGCGCGACGACGCTGTATCGATGGTGCCGGCCCGCCGGCTGGGTCAGCCGGAGGAGGTCGCAGCACTGGTCGGCTTCCTCTGTCACGATGAGGCGTCGTTCGTTAACGGAGCGGAGATCGACGTCGGCGGCGGAGCGCACCTCAGTCCCGTCGTCCTCGGAAGCCAGCGCCTGATTGCCGAGCGACAGCACCTTGCATTGCGCCGCAACGCCGTGTGAGGCGAGGCTCTCGTCGGCAGGACGGGCCTTTCGTCTAAAGCCGTGATGCATCCGGAAGTAGCGGTGGGGAAGTTCGCAGTCGGTAACAATCCTCAGAGGCTAAGGCCGCTCGTTGATCGAAGCCCGCCACATGGGGCTGTATTAGACCTTTTGCGTGCTTTCTCTGACACTGATCGTGAACGCGATGCTCTCTCGTGTTGGTGCTGTCGTGGTTCCTCTGACCCTGTCGAGTAGAATCTGAGCCGCGCGTTCGCCAATCTCGCTATGTGGGACGTCGACTGTCGTTAGCGCGGGTAACAGATATCGTGAGAAGTCGAATCCACCGAAGCCGGTTATCGCGATATCGTCAGGCACGGATAGTCCCCGCCGTTGGAGGGCAAGCATCGTTCCGGCGGCGACAACGTCGTTGACACAGAATATGGCGTCCGGAAGTTTCTCCATCTGCAGGAGCTGTTCTGCTATTTCATGGCCGGACGACATATTACGCAGATCGTTGACATGGAGGACGATTGCTTCCGCGCCATGTGCTTTTGCCGCCGCGGCATATCCCTTGCGGCGCATTTCGGCCCGTCGATCCCGGCCGCTCGATGCGATGAACGCAATGCGCCGATAGTCGTTGGCGAACAGAGCGGTGGTGAGTGCCTTGGCCGCATCGTAATTCGACAGTGCGACGATGCTGTCGATTGGCGTGCGGGTGATATCTCATGTTTCGACGACAGGCAGGCCGGATTGAGTGAGAATCCGACGCGTCGCAGGAAGGTGATGCACTCCAACAATGATGAATCCGTCGACGCGCCGCCCGAGCAATGCTGCGACCGCGCGATGCTCCTCCTCCAGATCATAGTTGGTTTCAGCCAGGACGATTTGAATCCCATAACGGCGGGCAATGCTGCCAATTCCCTGAACCGTGCCTGAAAACATCGAACTGGCGATCGTGGGAAGAATGACGGCAATCGTTCCTGTTCGTTGGGAGGCCAGCGATGACGCCACCAGATTGTGGATGTAACCAGTTTCCCGGATGGCGGCTTCGACTCGATTGCGAAGCTCGGCGGTGGCGGCATCAGGCCGGCGCAGAACCCTGGAGACTGTCATTGTCGAAACTCCGGCGCGCTTCGCGACATCGGCCATCGTGGTGTTGGTTTTGCCTTGTCGGATGGGCATCTCCCGCGGAGTCCAAGGGGCTTTTTCGCGAAATCAAGATCGAGGACATGAATATCCCGATCCGCAACAAACGTTGACGCAAGATAACCGTCATGGCCGGGCGAGCCCGGCCATCCACGTCCGGAACTTCCAAACTGACGCGAAGATGCGGCACGTTGGCCGCCAAGACGGTTTGGTATGAGTACTCCATGTCTTTTACGCTCGAAACCCGCGACCTGACCATTCGGTTCGGCGGCCATGTTGCCGTCGATCTGGTGAATTGTATCTTTCGCCCTGGCGTACTGACCGCGATCATCGGGCCGAACGGCGCCGGCAAAACTACGTTTGGCTTTGAGATCAACGGTCGCACGCTAACCTGTTATACCGTTTTCGTGGCGTCGGGAGCGATGACCCTTGCGCTGCTGCGGATCGTGAACTCACCATTTGGCCGTGTGTTGCAAGCGATACACGAGAATCCATTCCGGGCCGAAGCGCTTGGTTATCGGACGATCCTCCATCTGACTTATGCCAATTGCATTTCGGCGCTGGTCGCGGCTCGCGCCGGCGTCCTCAATGCGCTGTGGCTGCGCTATGCCGGACCCGATACCTCGCTGCGCTTTTCAATCATGATCGACGTTCTGCTGATGGGTGGTAGTCGGTGGTATGAGCACGATGTACGGCGCGATCATCGGCGCCATAGTCTTCATTCTTTCCCAGAATTACCTACAGACGCTGATGAGAGCGGCACCGCGTGCGGCCGGCGATGTTAGCCTACCGTTGTTGCCCGGCCTGTTGCATCCCGACCGCTGGCTGCTATACCTTTCTCCCATTATCTGTATCTCGGTCGTCGTCGCCTTCTATCTTAATCAATGAGTCCGAGCTGAGACGCGCTCCTCAAGAGAGAACTCAACCCGAAGCCGCGCATCTGCTTAGCTGGCAAACAATTTGAAGGCGCACTATTGTAGGCAATTGATTGCATGCCTTACGAAGTAGCATTGCGCGGTCGTATGGGTCTTTTGGGGCGAGGTGGTTGCTGTGCAGCTATTTTTGACGCTATTCCATTTTCCATTGATAGCCGCTCTCTGATGCCTGCCACGACAACCTCCAAGCCTTTAGTATACTCCATATCAAAATCTCCCGTAGAGTAGAGAGGCTTCAGTGTTGCGTTCTCCAACAGGACGAATCCCGCGACGAAGCAGGTGATGGAGCGATAAGCGACAATGGCGTCGTTGTCGGTAAAGCCAGATTTGCGAAGCGCATCCATGAGCGTATGGCCGGTCTGTATCGCTTCGTCCATGATCAATGGTCTTTGTGCGACGATGCGAAATACATGAGGATGCCTGCGACCGACGATACGATAGGCAGCGGCGAAGCTTCGTGCTCTGGCCTCCCATGATTGATCCTGTGACAGATCGGATTTCATGATCTTAAAGATGTACTGCATCATTAAGCTGTGAAGTCCATCAAGCAAATCGTCCTTGTTCTTGAAATAGTGATAGATCGACATCGCCTCGATATTAAGTTCGCGTCCGAGTTGACGCATGCTCAAAGCGTCGAATCCTTTATCGCCAACAAGCTTGAGTGCCGCCTGCAGAATGGTTTGCTTAGTAAGCGGCAAACGCGCCATATCGCTCCTTGTGCGGCGGCGCTTTCTGGAATCGGTAACGGATTTCTCGGTAGCCATGACCTAGTTCGCTGAAATTTCCTGCTCTCGTCGTTGCCTGAAACTCACCCATTCCGTCAAGGGCTGGGCTCTCACAAGGCCAAATTCGATTATGTAAATTGCCACAAACGAAGCAAAGAAAAGCGCCCGTCGATTTCATCGTTACTCCGCGCCGTATGTATGCCTTGCATGTCGAGTTCCTGAGTTTGAAGGGGCGCTGTAACGGTCATGTAGGTGTGCAATTGATTGATAACGGTTCAAGAAGAAGCAATTTTCCCAAGTGATAGTTGGTCGCTCGGCAGCTAGGAAAGCTAACGCGATCGGCGCTCCTAACTCATCGGCTGGCATTGATCTTGATCGCACGCAAACAGTCTCGATTTCGCCAATCCTCTCGCAATGCAAAACGATTGTGTCAGACCGCTCCAATAAACACATCCTCTCGCAGTAAGACTTGACTTTGCTAAATCCGCCTTACATTGTAAGTCAACAAATGTGGTGGGAAGCGCGCCATGACTGAACCGTTAGGTTGCGACCAACGCGACGACGGACGTGTCACGTTTGTCCTCGATCGTGATTTCTGGCTTTCCAAGCAAGCCCTGCTGCGAACAAGACCCGCGCCGTCGTTGCGTTCCTTCAATCGTGGAACGTAGGTCGGCGCGGTCGCGACGACAGCTAACTTCAAGTGACTGACGATACCATCGCGTACGAGTGACGTGCGTGATCGGCATTCTATTCTCCAATAGCAGGTTAGGATGCGACGATGATGCTTGCGCCAACGGGCTCAACAATGACTGCTCCATTCGATATGATATCGATGGAGATTTGTGAGAGTAATCCGAATGCGATCTTTATGACGGCGGATCTACGTCCTTACGTCGATCTTCATCGCGTTCCGGTTGAGCGGCCGAATCAGTTTCTTGATGTCGGGATGGCGGAACAAAATCTCTTGTCGGTAGGCGCCGGCCTGTCCAAGGCGGGATACATCCCCATTGCAACGACGTTCGCCTGTTATGCCTCGCGCCGGGCGTTCGACCAGATGGTGATTTGCATGGGAACCGGGCCGCACACCTGTGTGGTCATCGGTTTCACTCCCGGCATCGTCAATCCGGCACGCATTCATCATCAGGCGACGGAAGATCTTGCGATGACGCGGGCGGTACCGAACGCGACGGTGATCGATCCGGCTGACGCCGTTGAGTTCATGCAGGCCGTGCGCGCCTCGGTAGATCAGAGCGGCCTTGTCTACTTGCGTGGCCATCGTGGGGTTGTGCCGCAACTATTTGATCCGTCTAGTTACCGCTTTGAGGTCGGCAAAACTTACGTCCTCAAGGAGGGAAAAGGGCCGGGAATCATTGCGACCGGCTCCGCCACGCAGTGGGCGCTGGAGGCATCCGCGCTGTTGACGAAGGTCGGTATCGAGCACGGCGTTTTGCACGTTCCAACATTGAAGCCGGTGCGATCGAAAGAAATACTAGAGTTCTGTGCTGGCCGGAAAGAGGTGTTTTCACTCGAGAACCATCAAATCGTTGGAGCTCTAGGCAGTCTTGTTGCTGAAATTCTGACGGAGCATGGAAGTGGACTGCGGCTAACGCGTCTGGGGATCCCCAATCAATGGGCGCCAGGCGGGACGTTGAATTACATTCGCGCGCAGCTTTCGCTGGATGCGGAATCACTCGCGCGCCGAATTCAAGCTGCAGCCTGAACCAAGAATAGACGAAATACTAGAACAGACTCCAACGGTAATTGATCAAAGCCAGCGCACATTAGATGGAGTGCGTGATCATTGAGCTAACGAAAAGTGCTGTCGCTGGACAAAAAGAACGAAGGGAAAATCATGATGAGGACATGTCTCGTAACAGGTGGCGCCAGCGGCATCGGGCGGGCCACAGCCTTGCTTGCGGCAAAGCGTGGCTACAAAGTCGCCGTCGGCGGACTTGCCTCCTATCGCGATGATGCGGAAGGTGTTGTCAACGATATCCGAAAGGGCGGCGGCCAGGCAATCACAGTGGTTGCGGATGTCTGCATTGAAAACGAGGTTGTAGCCATGTTCGCGGAAACGAAATCTGCACTGGGTCCGGTGGACGCGGTGGTCAATGCCGCGGGCGTCTCATATAGCGCTAAGCCTGAAGATTACAATGGGAATGCTCTCGATCTGATGATGCGAGTCAACATCACCGGACTTATTCTCTGCTGCCGGGAAGCGATCAAGCAGATGGATGGGCGAGGCGGCAGTATCGTCAACATCTCCTCAATGGCGGCAACGATCGGCGGGCGCCCCGGCGCGGCGGCCTATGCCGCATCGAAAGCCGCTGTCGATGCCTACACAACTGGCGCCGCGCGCGATATCGCGAACCGCGGCATTCGCATGAACACCATCCGTCCGGGTGTCATCGCGACTCCGATGACCGAGAGACTGCAAAGAACCCCGGAGGCTCTTCGGCGGATTGAGGAATCGATTCCGATGGGGCGCATCGGGCGGCCAGAGGAAATCGCTGAGATTGCAATGTGGCTGCTGTCGGACTCGGCTATTCTCGTCACCGGCGCGCAGATCAATGCCGGAGGGGGAGGCTTTCATGTTGCAGCCGCTGTCTAGCGGCTTTCTGAGGGGAGTTTCGATATAGATCAAAGGGAGGAAAACATGCGATCGTTTGATGCCAGAACGAATCGAAGGGCCGTCCTTGGCGGTGCAGGAGCTTTGCTCCTGGCTAGAGTTGGGGGTGTTCGTGCGGCTAGTCCCAAGAAAATGACCAAGATGAACGTGATGGCGCTTCCAACGCATCCCGGTTTTGCGTTGTGGGCGGCACGCGAACTCGGCTTCTTTAAGGAAGAAGGATTGGATGTTCCGCCGATCGCCTATTTTCCAAGCGGGCCTGCCGCGATTGCTGCGGGATACGCCGGTGCATGGGATGGCGGATATCTTGGCGGCCCGCCGACCGTCAGCGCTGGTGTGAAGTACAACCTTCAGGTCGTTGGCCTCAACAACGTTCAGATGACCAACTATGAAGTATTCGTGCGTAAGGATGCTCCTGGGAGTGAAAATCTCGCAACGTATCTTCCGGGCAAGACGGCACTCACCGCAGTGGGCTCGAACATGCAATACTTTTTGAATGCGTGTTTGGAGGTCCACAAGGTCAAGCCGTCCAGTGTCAAGATGGTCAACGTAAAGCCGCCGAACATTCCAGCGGCGGCCGACGGCGGCCAAGGCGACATCATATCGAGTTGGTACCCCTTCACCGAGTCTCTCCAAAAATCCGGTCGTTACCGCGCGATCTGCAAAACCAACGCGGAGGCCAAAGTCAATACCTACGATTTCTATGTTGTCCGGCCAGACTTTGCGAAAGAGCATCCTGAGGCGACAGTAGGTTTTCTCCGTGCAACATATCGCGTCAATGACATGTTGCGAACCAAGCTCAACGAGACACTGCCGTTGGCAGAGCGATATTTCAATGAAGTCGGCCTCAAGTTACCACCCGAACTGGTAAAGGGGGGATTCCTGACACAGGACTATCCGTCGATCGAGGAATCATTGAAGCGAATTCGTTCAGGCGAGGTGCAAAAAGCACTCGAGTCGACCTCCGATTTTTTGGTTGAAATCGGCTCGCTGGAAAAAAGGGCCAGCGTCAAATTTGTCACGGCGGAATTCCTTGAAAAAGCCGCCGCCAAATAGGCTTGCGGGATCGGTCTGATCTTTCAGGGGAAGTCGGGAGGGTGTGATGGACTATCGGCGCGACTGCTCGTCGCTTTGGTCCATTGTCAGTATCGTGGCCGCGCTCTTTCTTTGGTATGCGGTTACGGACGGGCTTGGACTGGTTTCGTCTTTGACCCTCCCGTCACCAGTGGACGTCGCGTCGCGCGCGGTCTGGCTGGCAACTCACACCTACAACGGCACAACACTACCGCAGAATCTGTTTGCGAGTCTGTACGTGGTGCTGATCGGCTGGATGCTCGGAGTCGTGGTTGGTGTTCCGCTCGGTGTTTTGATGGGGTGGAACGAACGCGTACGCCAGTATGTTGGTCCAGTTATTGAGCTCCTGCGGCCAATTCCCCCGCCGGCATGGATCCCCTTTGCCGTGCTGTGGTTCGGGATCGCTCCGTCCGGCCGAATCTTCGTGATCTTCATCTCGGCGTTGATGCCGTGCGTCATCAACGCTTACGGGGCCGCTGTCGGGCGTGATCCGATTCTTGTTGATGCCGCGCGATGCCTCGGCGCGTCGGACAGGCGCATTCTAAGGTCAATCGTCGTTCCGACAGTATCGCCCGATATTCTGGCCGGCGTGCGTATTGCCATTGGCTCGGCGTGGATGACCGTCGTGGCAGCCGAACTGGTCGCCTCAAGCGCGGGGCTGGGTTACATGCTGGTACAGGCGCAATATGCAATCCAGCCATCTATTGTTCTTGTGTCCATGTTTATCATCGGACTGGTTGGAGGTTTGTTGAGCATCACGTTTGGAGCTATCGAACGCCGTTACAGAGGCGGGTTCTAACCATGAGCCTCCAGACCGCCCGTGACCAGCGAACTGCGATGCCGTTCGCGATGTCCATCAACTGGCGCGCCATAGTATCCATCGGCGGTCTGATTGCACTTTGGCAACTTCTCTGGCTGGCCGGAATCATACCGCCTCGCGGATTTCCCTCGGTCCCTCAGGCATTGGGGGCCCTCGGGACAGCTTTCACGGAACCCTTTGCCGGACAGTCAATCTGGTTTCACATCGGAGCATCATTGCTGCGGTGGAGCATTGGAGTTGGATTGGCGGTTACCGTTGGCATCATCCTGGGCGCCTTGATGGGATGGTATCCACTTATTCGCGCAATGGCTAAGCCCTTATTCGAGTTTTACCGGTATATCCCGCCATTGGCTTGGGTCCCATTAACGGTATTGATACTCGGGCCAACGCTCGAAGCGGCCGCCTTCATCGTGTTTGTTGGCGCGTTGCCGCCAGTCGTCATCAATACCTGGAATGGTGTCTATCATGTCGATCCCATATTCGCCGAGGTCGCCAAGACAATTGGTGCGGGGCGTTTAAAGACGTTGATCCGTGTCGCGCTGCCGGTTGCCTCTCTCAGCATCATGTCGGGTATACGAACGGCCGTCGCGGCCGGTTGGGCGTCACTGATTGGCGCTGAACTGGTCGGCGCGCAGTCGGGACTGGGTTTCATCATCGTCAACTCTGAAGAAGCTCAAAGGCCCGCCGATATCGTGGTGGGAATGGTTCTGATCGGCGTGATTGGCATGTTGATCGATTTCACGTTCAGGAAGCTGAGTGCAGCAAGCACGCGGTGGCTGGGGGCAGAGCTGTAAAAAATTCGTGGGAAGGACAAATCCACATGAACGGAAATCCGGCATCTGTGCCCAAGCTTGCCATGCGAAAGATCGATAAGAGGTTTGGAAATGTCCATGCTCTGACTGACATCAATGTCGAGGTTCACCGGGGCGAATTTATTACGATTGTCGGACCGTCAGGATGTGGCAAGACCACGTTGCTGCGTATCGCCGCGGGACTTGAGATGCCGACCTCCGGCGATGTCCTTCTTGATGGAACGCCGGCTGGAGGACCAGGGCCGAAGCGCGGCATGGTATTTCAGAAGTTCGCGCTCTTTCCCCATATGAACGTTCAGCAAAATATCGATTTCGGGCTCGAGTTAAAAAAGGTACCGCGCGACAAGAGACGGGAAATAATCGCGAAATATCTCAAGTTGCTTGGACTTGAGTCGTTCGCGGAATCCTATCCGCGACAGTTGTCAGGCGGAATGCAGCAGCGGGTAGCCATCGCGCGCGCACTCGTCATTGAGCCCGAGATTTTGCTGATGGATGAGCCGTTCGCGGCGCTCGACGCGCAGATTCGCATCTCGATGCAGGAAATGCTTCTCGAACTGGTTCGCGAAACGCATATCACGACGCTGTTCGTCACCCATTCCGTGGAAGAAGCGATCTATCTGGCGGACAAAGTGTTTGTGCTCTCGCAGCGCCCCGCGAAGGTGGCGCGGGTTATCGAGGTGGGGCAGACGGCGGATTGGAAACAAATGAAGTTTCCAGACGCGGAGCAGGCACCCGGGTTTTTGGCACTCAAAAAGGAAGTGTGGAGCTTGATCCGCCACTAGCCGAACAGGCGCGGTTGGCGTCGTACAAGGTGGATACTTCCTTGAAATATCGACAGATCAGAATGAATGCCCAACGCATTTGGAGATATGCGCAATGACAAGAAGGAATCTTTCGGTCAAGGAGCTTGAACATTTGGCGCTAAAAATGCGGCGTAACGTCATTGATATTTGCATGCAGCGCGGTGGCTATGCCGGGCAAGGGGTTGCGCTGGCGGATCTTGGCGCAAGTCTTTACTTCCACGAACTGCGGCCGGACGGCAAAGGGTGGTATCACGATATCTTCGTCAATTCGAACGGACATGACGCCATCATGTGCTACTCCGCATTCGCAGAGCAGGGTCTCTATACGATGGACGAACTCCGTACCTATAACGCGGATGGCACTGAGGTTGATATGAGTCCTTGTGAAGGCCGGCGCGGCTTCGTTATCACGATGGGATCGCTCGGGCAGGGGCCGTCGCAAGCCGCGGGAATTGCTTACGGTGAGCGGTTGAGAGGATCCGACAAGCGGGTGTACTGCCTGTTATCCGACGGTGAGCTTCAGGAAGGTAATGTCTGGGAAGCTGCTATGTTTGCCGGGCATCACAAGCTCAGCAATCTTACCCTCATGATCGACAACAATGATTTGCAGGCTGGAGGCAGTCCGCAGAAAATTTTGGGCGTTGAGCCGGTTCCGGAGAAATTTGAAGCGTTCGGGTTCGCTACCCGCCGCATCGACGGAAATAGCATTCCCGAGATATTGGAAGCATTCGCCGAGGCCAAGCGAACCAAGGATAAACCATTCGCTATCGTGTGCGATACGAAGCTGTTTCAAGGCTGCGACTATATGCAAGAACGCTTCCCTGCCGCCCATTATATGTCTGGCGAGCTTGAGGATTGGCATGCAGCGCTTGACGAACTGGATAGCAAATTGGCCGCGTTTCCCAACTGATCGACCTCGGTGGCTGATATGTAAGGAACACTTTCCGCCAATCTATGCGTGAGACCATGACCGCGGATCCGTTCTCGGGCTGGTACACGTGTTCTGGTCCAGCGGACGGGCCTGTTAAGCCAATCTATTGGGGCGGCACGGGCTCGGCGTTGCTCGAAGGACTGGACTGAAAGCGCGTCCACGCCGCGCGAGAAACGTCGCTTCCGATACAGGCGAGTTGCCGTGGCACAGCGAATCAACGTGCACGTCGCGCTCGCGAGACATCGTCACACGTGATATAATCGCGCTATAACGACGACGCCGACACGCCTCCCGACGATCCTGGTACGCTCAAAGCGATGCTGCTGGCAGAACGGGCGCGCGCCGCGCAGCTGGAGCAGATCATCAAGGAGTTGCAGCGTCATCGTTTCGGCTATCGGGCCGACACGCTGCCCGATAGCCAGTTGCTCAGCCTGAAGCGTGTCAAACAGGTCAAGGCGGGCCGCGACGCAGCGATTGTTGCAACCAATGCGGCCGAGCGATCCGACCGGACCGTCAGGTACCGCAAGAACGGAGGATCGCTACCGTCGCATCTGCCGCGGGGCGAAATGCCGGTCGACGTCGACGATCATGTCGCCCGTGCTGCCGCCATATACTGCACCGGATCGGCGAGGATGTGAGCGAGCGGCTGGACATCGTCACGGCCCAGTTCCGGGTTCTGGTCCTGCGCCGGCCAAAGTATGCTTGCCGGGCCTGCGGGACCATGGTGCGGGCACCGGTGCCGGCACGGCTGATCGAGGGTGGGCTCCCGCGCCAAGATATCCACCATTCAGAATAAAACTACGAACCCTAGTTGTCCTGTTTTCTGCAAGCAGACATTGCCTAGAAGCTGAAAGAAGGCCGTTAATGACTCAAACTCGCAATTCTAGTACGCGGTGGTGAATGACCGCTTTGTTCCGTTATTGTCATTCGACGACGTCGCCGCGGGCATCGTCTCCAACGTGGTGACGCCTGCACGTATCGTCGACCACCGGCAGAGCTGCCTCAGACCCGCGAGATGCTTGGCATCGACATGATCCATCATTTCAATCAGGGCGTCGCTGGCGGTTGGTGCCTCTTCCAATGTTATTGACGAGAAAAACAGCAGATCGTCCAAACTATCCGAATGCAATTCGACCTGGACTAGCCTTTCCAGCGCCGTAAGCTTGTCGCGATTGAAACTCGGGAAAGTCGGCGTAGAGCTTGGCCGACCGACTGGTCAATCTGCCGCTCCCGGGGCGTTTGAATGCGGGAAACACGTCGAGCATACGACGCAGGACGTTCGGATCATGTATCCGTGTTCGTCATAGAAGCCTCTTTTCTCGATGAAGCGCAGGAAGCTGTTCGACAAAGTTGGCCATTGCTGCTTTGATATTAGATAGTGGCTGACTGTCGGGGAGTTGAATCGATGGATCTGAAATTGACCGGGAAGAATGCGCTTATCAGCGGCGGGAGCAAGGGAATCGGATTCGCTATCGCCGAACTGTTTGCTGCCGAGGGAGCAAATGTCGCAATTTGCGCGCGAGGCGCAGATGAGGTCGCAACTGCTGCCGCTGTCTTAGCATCTCGGGGCGTCAAGAGCTTCGGGCAGGCAATTGATGTGGCCGATCCTGCGAAATTGAAAGGTTGGATTGAAGATGCTGCAACTGAACTTGGCGGCATTGATGCGCTGGTCTGTAATGTGAGCGCATTGGCAGTCGGCGACACACCCGAAACATGGGAACGGTCCTTCCGGGTCGATATGATGCATACTGTGAACGCCGTCGCAGCCGCGATGCCATACCTGGAGAAGTCGAGCTCAGCTTCAATCGCGATCGTATCGAGCGTGTCTGGGTTCGAGATAGATTTCGCCGCCGGATCTTACGGGGCTTTCAAAGCAGCCCTCATCCATTATGCCAAGGGACTGAGCAGTCAGCTGGCCACCAAAGGCATTCGCGTTAATGCCGTTTCGCCCGGCAATACTTATTTCGACGGCGGCATCTGGCAGAACATCGAGCAGAACTCACCCGACCTTTACAAATCGGCGATGTCGCTGAATCCTACAGGCCGGATGGGCACGCCACAGGAAGTCGCGGCCGGTGTCGTGTTCCTTGCGAGTCCGGTAGCCAGTCGTATCTCCGGCACCAATCTCATTATTGATGGCGCGTTGACGCGCGCGGTCTGACAAGCCGCGCAAGCTGTGGACTGTTGCCGAGGCCCACCGCCATCAAATGGTATGGATCGCCAGCGGCGCTTGGCCGCCGCTGGCGACGATCTCCGCGCTCAACTCTTCAATTGTGGTGCGGCGTTGCATAGCGGTGCGGCGGATCAGCGCAAACGCCGCCGACTCGGTCAGCTTGCGGTTCTCCATCAGATAAAGAATCGCCGCGATCACCAGCCGTCGCGACCGGACACGGGTTTCCAGATGCTTGATACGCTCCGCCGCTTGTGCGCGCTGCTGAGCAATTCCAAACGCCATCACCAGCGCACTGTAAAGTCCCGCGGAGCGGATGGGCTTGATCAGGAACGAGGCAGGCTTCAGATCAAGAAGCCATTTCAGCCGGCTCGGCGTTTCGATGCCGATCAAAGCCACGATAGGGGTTGCCGGATCGATCGGCAGCACCGGTGTCGACTCAATGAGAAACAAATCAGCATCGAGCAGGATGACATCCACGTTCGTATCGGTCGATCCGCCTTCCCAAGGTGCGATGTGAACGCCGAGACGTTTGAGCTGGCGGCAGATCGTAGACAATTCGCGCTCATCGCGCACCATGCTCAGCGCCGTACGCCCGCGAACGGAGAGAGGGGATTGTTGAGTCAATTCATCCGCCGTATGCGCTGTTGATGCAAAGAGCTTAAGCCGTTGACATCGTGCGGACGAACCGATGGTGTAGCGTCAAGCGCGGAGAGATAAGGGTCTGGCTTCTGCGGCGCATCCGCTTCCCAGAAGATATCGAACTGTCCATCGGTGGTGGACCGCGCGAGGCGGGGCGTAAGAAAGCAATGATTGTTGTCGGGATCGACCCAGACCGGACCCTGCGGCGACTCAAAACGATGATTTGCCGCCGCGCTCCGAACCTCGCTGACTCCCGTTGAGCCGGCGCGCTTGATGGCGCGCGCCAGCAGCATGATCGATACATAAGTCGACTGACCGTCCACCGACGGGCTGCTGTCGGCGCCGTAACGACCTTTCCATCGCGATACGAATGCGCGGTTTTCCATGAGGCCGATACTCTCGAAGTAGGCCGACGAGGTGATACATCCCGCGGCGGCCGCATCACCGATCAATTTGAGTTCAGGTTCGCACAGGCTGCAACTGAGAACAGTGGTGGTGATGCCAGCGCAATTTGTCGCAGCGGATAGCGCTCGCATGAAAGTGTAACTTGACGCCCCCACCAGCGTATTGAGGACGACCGGAGGCCGACGGCTGATGATCTCCTCGACGATATGCGTGACGTTCAGTTCGCCGAGATCGAGAAGACGTTCGGCCAGGATTCGGCCGCCGACGCCGCTCACCAGTTCACGCGTGACGCGATTGGTCTCCCAGGTCCAGACATAGTTGGAGCCGACGCAGAACACATCGCGGGCCAGATGATCGAGCATATAGCGGATCAGCGGCACGACCGCGTGGTTGGGCGCCGCGCCGACGTAGATCACGTTGTCGCTGCACTCGAAACCCTCGTAGCGAGCGGGATGCCACAGCAGCCGGTCTGTGCGCTCGATGATCGGCAAAACCTGCTTGCGTGACGCGGACGTATAACAGCCGACGATATGGTCGACGCCGACATCGCGGATCAAATCTTCGCAGGCGGTGTGATAGGCCGCCACGACTCCGCCGGGATCGCGCAGGTGCGGTACGAATTGGAAGTCGAACTGATCGTCGGCGTTGATTTCGTCGATCGCCATCCGCGCGCTTTTCAGCATCTCGCCGGCCATCATTTGATACGGACCGGAGCACGAGAAGATGAGACCGATAGGAACGCGGGATTTGCTCATGACAGAACCTGTTGCGATGAGCAAAGCATGATCGCGCGCGAGATGGAAGCCGGACGCAAAAGGGATCGTCGCAATTCGCTGCGAACTAATTGTGCGGTGCGTGATGGAAATACGTGCAAGACGGCATTGACATAGATCGTAGCACTAAAGCAGTATATCGCTCACGAGGCGCGCAGTCGCGGGGATTATTTGCTCGGCCAATGTCGCCCGGGCAAATGAATTGTCTTCTTCGCAACGCCTTCCGGATTAAACGATAGAAATCGGCATGGAAGCCATTCGCGGTCCGTTTGGGCCACGGGTGGCTTTTGTTTTGTCGTTGTACAGGGGCGGACGATGATCAAGTGAGATAGAGAAGGCTGATTTCGGCATTCGGCGGCCCGATGGGGGCGATGTTTGCCGATCAAGGGCGGCCGTCATATCCGGCTCGCTCCGCGAGCTTACCAGCGAATCCATACTCCGTTTACCCGAAGCGCGGGTGGCTTTCGGCTGCCTGATCATGTGCAAACCGCGAGAGGAAGCGAAGAAAAATGACGAACACCAATCTGCATTATCTCGGTCTGGTCGAGGTTGGCAAACTCATCCAGTCGCGGAAGCTTTCGCCGGTTGAAATTACGCAGGCCGAACTCGATCGCATCGCACGGCTCGACGGTGCGCTGAAAAGTTATTCCACGGTGGTCGGCGAAGCTGCACTGGCGCAAGCTCACGCCGCGGAGAAGGAAATCGCGAGCGGCAAGGTTCGCGGCCCGCTGCACGGCGTTCCGGTCGCGGTGAAGGACCTGTGTTGGATGAAAGACACGCCGACCTCGCACGGCATGACGATTCTGCGTGACAACAAGCCGAAGGAGGACGGCACGGTCGTAGCGCGGCTCCGCGAAGCCGGCGCCATCATTCTCGGCAAGCTACAGCAGACCGAAGGTGCCTATGCCGATCACCATCCGAAGATCGATCCGCCGAAGAATCCCTGGAATGCTGAACTCTGGACCGGCGTGTCTTCGAGTGGTTCGGGCGTCGCGACGGCGGCCGGCCTCTGCTACGGCTCCATCGGCACGGACACCGGCGGGTCGATCCGCTTTCCTTCGGCGGCGAACGGCGTCACCGGCCTGAAGCCCACATGGGGACGGGTCAGCCGTTACGGTGCGTTCGAACTGGCCGCGACTCTCGATCATATCGGCCCGATGACGCGCAGCGCTATCGACTGCGGCGCTATGCTGGGCGCGATCGCCGGCGCCGATCCGAAGGATCCAACCGCGGTCCCGGTTCCGGTGCCCGACTATCTGGCCAATCTGAACGGAAATCTGCGCGGCATGACCGTCGGCGTGGATCGTAAGCTGGTCGACGACAGTTCCGATGCCGATACGAAGAAGGCGTTCGGGGCCGCGCTCAAGGCGGTGGCCGAACTTGGCGCCACCCTCAAGGACATTAATTTTCCCGACCCGACGGATGTTGTGAACGACTGGTTTCCGCTGTGCGGCGTGGAAACGGCGGTTGCGCACGAAGCGACCTATCCGGCACGCAAGGATGAGTACGGTCCCGGTCTTGCCGGCGTAATCGAACTCGGGCGCCAACTGTCCGGCATGGACTATCAGAAGATCGTCCTGCGGCGCGAAGCGTTCCGTGGTCAGTTGCGCGCGCTGTTCGAGACGATCGATCTCTTTGTCATCCCGGCGCAGGCCGTTGCGGCGCCGACGCTGGCGAAGATGGCGACGTTCGGCGAGGATCCGGATCTGCTCAACGGCCTTCTTCGTTTCACCTGTCCGTTCGACATGACCGGAAGTCCGACGATCACCGTTCCCGCAGGTGTGACCGCCAATGGTGGCCGCATCGGCTTCCAGTTCGTTGGTCGTCATTTCGACGAGGCCCGCCTCGTCGTTGCGGGTGACGCGTTCCAGCGCGTCACCGATTGGCACAAGCAGCATCCCTCGCTCTAAAGTCGCGATCCGCTTCCGGCTTGGCCGGAAGCGGATCGCCTCCAATTCATGTTGATCGAAAGATCGGGACAGTTGAACAGGGTCGATGGCTACCGCGATCGCGGTCGGTTCGATGAAGGAGGATGCAATGGTCGATTCGAGCTGGCTTTCGTCGTCGATCATGTCGAAGCGCGGTCAGGCCGCCGGCAAGGCCGGCAAGAGCCATAGCCTGACCATCGAGCAGCAAGGCGATTTCCATTATGTCTACGGACCGTATGCCAAACCGAGTTTGAAGATCCGGCCTGGAGATCTCGTCGTGGTCGAGACGGAGGATGCGTTCGGCGGCGTGATCACCAGCGAGTCCGACAAACCGACCGAAAAGCTCAATTTTCCCTATCTCAATCCGCAGTGCGGTCCGATCGCCATCGAGGGCGTGCAGAAGGGTGATTGCCTGGCGGTCTACATTCACGCTGTCGAAACCCGTGGCGAACAGCCCGCGGGCACTACCTGCATCATGCCGGAGTTCGGCGGTCTGGTGAGTACTGGTTCGACCGCGATGCTGAATCCGCCGCTGCCGGAGCGTGTGCGCAAGGTGCACGTGGACAAGGATGGCGTGCGCTGGAGCGACAAGATCGTCCTACCCTACGAGCCTTTCATCGGAACAATCGGCGTTGCGCCGGAGATCGAGGCCATCTCGTCGCTACAGCCGGATTATCACGGCGGCAACATGGATCTGCCCGACGTTGCGCCGGGCGCGGTTCTGTATCTGCCGGTCCATGCCGCGGGTGGCCTGCTCTACGTCGGTGATTGCCATGCGACACAGGGCGACGGCGAACTGTCCGGCGTCGCCATCGAGCAGCGCGCAACGGTGACGTTGCAGATCGACGTTATCAAGAACTGGAGCTTCGCCTGGCCGCGGCTGGAGACGCGCGACTTCATCATGACGATCGGCAGCGCGCGGCCGCTCGAGGACGCGGCGCGGATCGCCTATCGCGAACTGGTGCGATGGATGAGCGCGGATTACGGCTTCGACGAGATCGATGCTTACATGCTGCTCAGCCAGGCCGGACGTATGCGGCTCGGAAACATGGTCGATCCCAAATACACGATGGGCGCATCCATCCTCAAAAAGTATCTCGGCGCGTAAGCCGCGGCGAAGTTTATCGTTTAGATAAAGCCGAAGTTTCAACGGAGATAGAGCTATGAGTGCATTCAGAAATATTCTGGCCGCGGCCAGCGCGCTAGCCCTACTGACCTTCGCTGCCACCGGTGTTCAGGCCGCCGATCCACTCAAGATTGGCTTGATGGAAGACGTCTCGGGCGATCTTGCCTTCATGGGGATGCCGAAGCTGCATGGATCACAGCTTGCGGTGGAGGAAATCAACAAAAGCGGCGGCATTCTCGGCCGGCAGATCGAGCTGATCCACCTCGATCCGCAGGGCGACAATGCGCGCTATCAGGAATTCACCCGCCGGCTGTTGAATCGCGACAAAGTGGATGTCCTGATCGGTGGCATCACTTCGGCCTCCCGAGAGGCGGTGCGGCCGATCGTCAACCGAACCAAGACGCCGTATTTCTACACCAACCAGTACGAAGGCGGCGTCTGCGACGCCAATATGATCAGCATGGGCGCGGTGCCCGAACAGCAATTCTCGACGCTGATTCCGTGGATGGTCGAGAAGTTCGGCAAGAAGGTTTACGTCGTCGCCGCTGACTACAACTTCGGGCAGATATCGGCCGAATGGAATCGCAAGATCCTGAAGGATCTCGGCGGCACCGTGGTCGGAGAGGAGTTCATTCCGCTCGGCGTCTCGCAATTCGCGCAGACGATCCAGAATATCCAGAAGGCCAAGCCGGACTGGATTCTGACGATCAACGTTGGCGCGGCACAAGACTCGTTCTTCGAACAAGCCGCGGCGGCTAAGCTGAACCTGCCGATGGGCTCGTCGATCAAGATCATGCTGGGGTTCGAACACAAGCGGTTCGCGCCGCCGGCGCTTAACAACATGCACGTCACCGCGAACTGGTTCGAGGAGATCGACACGCCGGAAGCCAACGCGTTCAAGAAGCGGTGGCGCGCCAAGTTCCCCGATGAGATGTACATCAACGACATGGGTTACAACGCCTATCATGCGATCTACATGTACAAGATGCTGGTCGAGCAGGCGAAGTCGACCAAGCTCGACGACATTCGCAAGGTCATCGCCACGGGCAAGGCCTGTATCGATGCTGCGGAAGGCCAGGTCTGTATCGATCCCAAGAGCCAGCACACCTCGCACCGTATGCGGCTGGTTTCGGTCGGCCCGAAGCATGAGATCAGCGTCGACAAGGACTACGGGACGATTCAGCCGTACTGGCTGAGCGAGATCGGGTGCGACCTGACCAAGAAGAACGACAAGGATCAGTATACGCCCAGCCACCTGCCGAAGAAGTAATCGATCAACGCTGGAGAGGCGTGCCTCGGCACGCCGTCCACCTGCCGGGCGCGACCGACCCGTTGCGCTCGGCCCCGCTCCGGAGGATCGCGTGCTCTCCGAATTATTTTCGCTGTTCTATCAGTTCGCCGACGTTTTCGCGTTTCTTATTCTCGCTTCGGCGGGACTGGCGATCGTGTTCGGGATGATGGGCGTCATCAACATGGCGCATGGTGAATTCATCATGTGCGGGGCCTACGTCACGGTGGGCCTCGTCAACCTTGGCGTCCCGTTGCCGCTGGCGCAGATTGCCGCGGCCATCACTGCAGGGCTGATCGGCGTTCTGATCGAAATCCTTGTGGTGCGGAAGTTCTACAAGCGCCCCCTGGATTCGCTGTTGGCCACCTGGGGGCTTAGCCTGATCGTAACGCAGGGGATGCTGATTGTCGTCGGCTCCTCGATCCGCGGGATCGGCACCCCGGAGGGCAGCTTCGCCGTCGGCGACTACACGTTCTCGACATACCGGATGATCCTGTTCGCCTGCGCGCTGGCGGTGCTGGTGGGTATCTATGTCCTTTTCATGCGGACCCGCTTTGGCGTCATCGCGCGGGCGACCATGCAGAATGCCGGCATGGCGCAGGCACTGGGCGCACGCACCGGACGGATCTACGCCATAAGTTTCGGCATCGGGGCAGGGCTCGCCGGGCTGTGCGGGGCGCTCTACGCGCCGACCATGACCCTGATTCCGACCATGGGCGCGACCTTCATCGTGGAGAGTTTCGTCACGGTGGTCGTGGGCGGCGCGAACGTTCTGCTCGGGACCGCACCGGCGGCGATGCTGCTGGCGCTGGTACGCATGGCCCTCAACGCCTCTTACGGCCAGATCATCGGGCAGATTGGCATGCTGTTTGCCGTGATCGCCATCATCCGCATTCTGCCGGAGGGACTCTCCAGCATTCTGGCGCGGCGGGGACGTTGACATTGCGACCTTTCAGGGAGATCCGATGCTGAGCCTCGTCAACGGGCCACAGACCAGCGGCAATGGCCGCCGATTCTGGCTGGCGTTTTTGGCCGCTCTTGCGGTGGCGTTGATCTATCCGGTCTTTGCCGACTCCTACGACGTCGGAAACTTCTCCTACTTCCTGATCTGGATCTTCATGGCGCTCGGCCTCAGCCTGATCTGGGGCTATGGCGGAATGCTGACGTTCGGACAGACGTTCTTCTTCGGCATCGCCGGATACGGCTACGGCGTGCTGGCGATCATCATGGGCGGCGGCACCACGACCATCGCGGCGTTGATCCTGTCGGTGCTGGTGGCCGCGCTCGCCGCAGCCGTACTGGGCTACTTCATGATCTGGGGCCGCATCAGCGGCATGTTCTTCGGCATCGTGACGCTGGCCGCGACGCTGTCTCTCGCCTTCTTTCTGGGACAGACGGCTGGTCCCGAATGGCACATCGGCGGCGCGCGCCTGAACGGCTTCAACGGCATGAAGGGCATGGACCCGCTGACCGTCGGTGACATCTATATCGAGGGGACCATCCTCTACTACGTCCTGGTCGCACTGATCCTGATCGTCTATCTCGGCCTGCGCGTGCTGGTGAACTCGCGGGTCGGCAACGTGATCGTCGCCATCCGTGAGGATCCGCAGCGGGCGGAGATGCTGGGATACGACGTCCGCAAGTATCAGCTCCTGACGTTCTGCATCGGCAGCGGGCTCGCCGGATTGAGCGGCGCTCTCTACACCTCGTGGGGGCAGTTCATCACGCCGTCGAGCGTCGGTCTGCCCGCGGCGGCGATGCCGATCATCTGGGTGGCGTTTTCCGGCCGCAGCGATCTGACGGCGACGCTGGTCGGTTCGTTCCTGCTGCTGTTCGCGTTCCAGACCATCACCATCTACAGCCAGCAGGCCGCGCTGGTGCTGATGGGCGCACTGCTGCTCGGCACGGTGATGATGATGCCGCAAGGGTTCATTGTCGGCATCGCGCAATTCGCCGGCCGGCGCTGGCGGCGTCTCGCGGGTCGCGACGGCCCGCTGCGGGATGGCGGGATTTGACCATGCCGTTGATCGATATCAAGGATGTTTCGCGGAGATTCGGCGGCCTGGCGGCGGTCTCGCATGTCAATCTCAGCATCGATCAAGGCGAAATCCATTGCCTGATCGGGCCGAATGGGGCCGGCAAGAGTACGTTGTTCAAGCTGATCGTCGGCGTCTACGAGCCGAGCGCCGGCACCATCTTCTTCGACAACGCCGACATCACCAGAGAGCGGCCTTATGCGCGCGTCCAGCGCGGCATGAGCATCAAGATGCAGGCGCCGAGCGTCTTCAAGGACCTGCCGGTGTGGCAGAATCTCGATATCGCCCTACAACGGCAACGAAGCGGCGACGATCTGGTCGCGGAGCGGCGACGCCTGCTGCAACTGCTCGATCTTGCCGCCGACGCCGGCAAGCCGGCCGGCGCGCTGGCCCACGGCCAGCAGCAATGGCTGGAGATCGGCATGGCGTTGGCGCTGCGTCCGCGGCTGCTCTTGCTCGACGAGCCGACGGCGGGAATGTCGCCGGAGGAAACCCATCGCACCGGCGAACTGATCAAGTCACTCAATCGCGACGGCATGACGGTGATCGTCGTCGAGCACGACATGACGTTCATCCGGCAAATCGCCCAGCGCGTCACTGTGCTGCATCTCGGACAGGTCTTCGCAGACGGCACGCTTGAGCAGGTGGTCAACGATCCTCGCGTGGCGGAAATCTATCTCGGGAAGGCGCATCATGGCTGAGCTCATTCTCGCGGTTCGCGGCCTGTGGGCCGCCTATGGCGCGACGCCGATCCTTCAAGGCGTCGAGATGACCATCGATCGCGGCGAGATCGTCGGCGTGATCGGCCGCAACGGCGCGGGCAAGACCACGTTGATGCGCTGCCTGATCGGCCTGATCCGCGCCACGCGCGGCTCGATCGAATTTCAAGGTAACGATATCACTGCATTGGCCGCCGACGCGCGGGCGCGCGAAGGCATCGGCTATATCCCGCAGGGGCGCGACGTGTTCCCGCAGATGACGGTGGAGGAGAATCTTGAAGTCGGCAAACTGATCGGCGGGCCCGATGCGCGCAAGCTGCCGGATCTCGTCTACAGCTATTTTCCGCGTCTCAAGGAGCGGCGGCGGCAAATCGCCGGCACGATGTCGGGGGGCGAGCAGCAGCAACTGGCGATCGGGCGCGCGCTGATAGGAAACCCGGCACTGATCCTGCTCGATGAGCCGTCCGAAGGCGTCCAGCCATCAATCGTGCAGTTGATCTGCGAGGCGCTGAAGTCGATCCGGGGCGAGATTGGAACCACGATTGTGTTTGTCGAGCAGAATCTCGATACCATCCTTGCGATCGCGGAACGTTGCTATGTCATGGAGAAGGGACGGATCACCACGACCCTGTCCGAGGGCGAGATCGACGCGGAGCACGTTCGCGCCCAGCTTCTGATATAACCGGCCGGGCGCGCGTGCATTGCTGGGTGGCGCGGAGTGTCGACGACGAAAGAGGAGGATCAGTTCGTGCTGCCGATCAGGCTTTCCAGAAGCCGCTTCAGTTCGCTGGTCGATTTGTCGCCGTAGCTCTGGATGATGTGATCTTCCTGACGCTGCGCGAGCGAGGTGAGGCGCTTGGCGAGGGTCTTTCCGCGATCCGACAGGTGCATTAGGACGCGGCGGCGATCCGAGGGGTCCTGAACGCGATAGACCAGCGCATCGGAGACCATGCGGTCGATCATTTTGGTGAGTGTGGGATGATTGAGCAGAACGGCGTCGGCAAGCTCTCCCATCGAATGGCCTTTGCCATCGGAGAGGATCGTCAGGACGCGCCATTGCTCAACCGGCACGCCTTCCTTGCGCAGACGGCTCTCGAGCTGTCGATTGATTTCCCGGTTGGCCTGAGCGAGCAGGTAGGCAAGATGATCGCTGATTGCGGGTTTCTGAGCGGGGTTTTTGGCCACGGCTATGACTTTGCATTGCGCAGATTGAATGAATGTTTGGCGTCTGCTGCGCGTTCCATGCGCAACCATATGCACGGCAAAGGTTGAAAATTCAATGTTTTCCCCTAAAATATTTTCAATCAACCAAAAAAGTACGTGCCGATCTGTGGACGGGATCGGAGAGGAGGCGGGTTTTGCAGCTCATCAGTGGTCACGGAATTCCGGCGCCCGCCGTGATGTCGCCCTTCGTCTTGCTGAACCAGCCGCCGGGCTCGCCCCTGCGCTTGCCCCGGTTCATGGGCGGCGATATTCCGGAGCCGGGACGCTCGCGGCGTAAATTCCGCATCGCCAACTTCGTGACGTCGTTTGGCTCTCCCGGAATCTGGGGGCCGGTGACCACCAACGCCACGCTGCTCGCGGCGTCGGAGATCAACCGGCGCGGCGGGATTCTCGGCCGCGAGATCGAGGTGGTGATATGCGAGGCGGGCGGCGCGCTCGAAGACGTGGCGCGCCGCGCGAGCGACGCGATCGAGTTCGACGAAATCGATCTGGTGATGGGGTCGCATATCAGCGCCGTCCGGCTTGCCCTGCGCAAAGCCATCGGGGGGCGTGTGCCTTATATCTACACGCCGGTTTATGAGGGCGGCGAACGGACGCCCGGCGTGCTGGCGATCGGGGAGACGCCGCGCAGCCAGAGCCGGCCGGCGATCCAGTGGCTGGCGACGGCGAAGAACGCGTCGCGCTGGTACCTGATCGGCAGCGATTACGTCTGGCCGTGGCTCTCTCATCGCGCCATTAAAAAATACATCTCGGAAGCCGGTGGGCGCGTCGTCGGCGAGGAGTTCGTGCCGCTCGGCATCGACAACCACGACGTTCATCTGGCGCGCATTCGCGCCGCGAAGCCGGACGTCGTGGCGATCTCGCTGATCGGCGCGGACAGCATCGCGTTCAATCGCTCGTTCGGCGAGTCCGGCCTCGGCGGTAAGATGCTTCGTCTCGCCGGCGCGATGGATGAAACGGTTCTGTTGGGGATCGGCGCGGACAATACCGAGAATCTTTTCTGCTCGTCCGGCTATTTCAACGGCATCCGGTCGCTGGAGAACGAGGCTTTCCTGGAGCGCTACCGCGCGGCCTTCGGCGCCTGCGCGCCGCCGGTGGGATCGGTCGGCGAATCCAACTACGAGGGTCTGCACTTCCTCGAAACGATTGCGCAACAGGCGGGCTCGGTCGGGTCGCGCGCGTTGCTCTCGGCCGCCGCAAATACTGTCTACAACAGCGTCCGCGGGCCGGTGGTCGTGCGCAACGGGCGCGCCACCATGCCGATCTTTTTGGCCGAGGCCGACGGGCTCGAATTCAGGATCGTCGCCCAGTTCTGATCTTGCATTAGATAATACTTGAAAAGGAAAATATTTCCGTATCTATTAATCGGGCTTGTCCAACCGAGCCGCGTCCGCACCGCTTATCGGCCGGATGCGCACAATCCGGTTCGATGGCTGTCGAACCGATCCGATGGAGGGACCGTGTCCGTATCACTTCCGACCCCCGACCAATTGCGCTCGGTCGCGGCGCAGTGCGGTTTGTCGCTGACATCCGAAGATGTCGTGTCTTTCCTCGGCCTGATGCGTGGTTCGATCGACGCTTACAACGCCGTCGCCGCGATGCCTGACGAGCTTCCGGCTGTGACCTATCAGCGCACGCCGGGCTACGCGCCCGCGCCGAAAGATAATCCGCGCAATGCCTGGTATCGCAAGACCAGCGTCAAGGGCGCGCCGAAGGGCAAGCTGAAGGGTCGCACCGTCGCGCTGAAAGACAACATCATGCTCGCGGGCGTGCCGATGATGAACGGATCGGCGACGCTGGAAGGCTTCGTGCCGGATTTTGACGCCACCATCGTCACGCGGATGCTCGATGCCGGCGCGGAGATCGTCGGCAAGACCCACTGCGAAAACTTCTGCATGTCCGGCGGCAGCCACACCAACGCGATCGGCGCAGTGCATAACCCGCACAAGATGGGTTATTCGGCCGGCGGATCGTCGTCCGGCAGCGCCGTCGTAGTCGCGCTCGGCGAGGCCGACATGGCGATCGGCGGCGACCAGGGCGGATCGATCCGGATGCCGTCGTCGTTCAGCGGCACCTACGGCATGAAACCGACCTGGGGGCTGGTACCGTATACCGGCATCATGCCGATCGAGATCGTGATCGATCACACCGGCCCGATGACCGCTAACGTCGCCGACAACGCGCTGCTGCTCGAAGTGATCGCCGGCGACGACGGCTACGATCCGCGGATCAAGTCTCCCAAGGTGGAGCAGTACACCAAGGCGCTGGGCAAGGGCGTCAAGGGCCTGAAGATCGCGGTCGTCGAGGAGGGCTTTCAGCAGCCGGGCGCGGAAGCCGATGTCAATGAAAGCGTGCGAGAGGCGGCGAAGCGGCTGCGCAGCCTTGGCGCTACTGTCGATAACGTCTCGATCCCGATGCATCTTTCCGGTCTGCCGATCTGGACGCCGATTGGCACCGAAGGCATGACGCAGACGATGATGTTCGGTGACGGCTACGGTCTCAGCCGCATGGATCTGTACTCCAACGCCATGATGGATTTCCATCGCGGCTGGCGTCGGCAAGCGGATGCCTTGTCGGAGACCACCAAGCTGATGCTGATGCTCGGGACCTACATCAACAACACCTACGGCCCGAAATACTATGGAAAGGCCATCAATCTCAGCAGGCGGTACACCGCGGCCTACGATAAGGTGCTTGCGGATTACGATCTGCTCCTGATGCCGACGACGCCGATGAAGGCGACACCGTTGCCGGGACCCGATGCCAGCCGCGAGGAATACGTGCAGCGGGCGTTCGAGATGATCGTCAACACCGCGCCCTTCGACGTCACGCATCATCCGGCGATGTCGATCCCCTGCGGAATGTCGGACGGTCTGCCCGTCGGGCTGATGCTGGTGGGCCGCCATTTCGACGAGATGACGATCTATCGCGCCGCACATGCTTTCGAGCAGGCCGGTGACTGGAAGAAGATGTAGGGCATCGCATGCAGCGATCGGAAGGTCCGTCGCATGGATAGCGCGTTCATTGCCGCATTCGAGATTCTGAGCTTCGGAGCGATCATCGTGCTGGTGACGCTCGGGCTCGGAATCATCGCCAGCATGATGGGGATCTTCAATTTCGCGCAGGGCGAGTTCGTCTTGCTCGGTGCCTATGTTACGTATCTTGCGGCGACGGCCGGATTGCCGGTCTGGGTCGGGATGCTGGCGGCGCCGTTCGTCGTCGGGCTGTTCGGATTCGTGCTGGAGCGGTTGATCATACGGCGATTCTATCTCGCGCCGATCGTCGCCATGCTGGGCACCTACGCGATCGGCCTGATCATCCGCGAGGCTGTGCGCGGCCTGATCGGCGGCCGCTACATCTCGGTGTCGGAGCCGCTCGGCGGGTCGCTGGATTTCGGCGACATTCATGTGTCGATGTGGCGCTTCGTGATTATCGTCATCACGGTGCTGGTGATGGTCGCCAGCTATCTGCTGCTGGCGCGCACGACCTTCGGGCTGAAGATCCGCGCGACGCTGGAGAATCCGGCGCTCGCGCGCGCGTCGGGGATCAACACCTCGGCGATCTACGGCTCGACATTCGCTTTCGGCGCGGCGCTGGCCGGGCTTGCGGGCGCGCTGGTAGTGCCGGTGTTCACGCTGTTCGCCGATCTTGGCATCCGGTTTCTGATCCAGGGCTTTGTGGCGGTGATGGTCGGCGGCATCGGATCGTTCGGGGGGCCGGTCGCGGGTGCGGGCATCATCGGCGTTCTGAGCGCAGCGCTGCCATGGGTGATGGCGCCGGTCGTCGCTGACGTTCTGGTCTTCGTACTGGCGATTGTCTTCATCAAATTCCGGCCGCAGGGCCTTCTTTCGGGAAAAGGGGTGTGACGATGTTCGACGAAACATACAACCTGAGCCGGCGCAGGTTTCTTGGCAGCTTCGCCTTTACGACCGGTGCGATCGCGACCGGCGTGGGAAGCTGGGTGATCCCGGCGGATTGGGCCAATGCCGCAGCCGGCCCGATCAAGGTCGGCATCGCGACCGACATCACCGGGGCCATGGCCTATGGCGGCAACGCCGATGCCAACGTCGCCCGCATGGTCATCAAGGACATCAACGACAAGGGCGGATTGCTCGGGCGGCCGCTCGAGCTGCATATCGAGGATACCGCGTCGAACGAGGCGGTTGCCGTCGGCAACGTGCGCAAGCTGGTGCAGCGCGACAAGGTCGACATGGTGCTGGGAGGCATCACCAGCTCGATGCGGAACGCCATTAAGGACCCGATCGTGACGCGGGGGAAGACCCTCTATATCTATCCCCAGCTCTACGAAGGCAAGGAATGCACACCATACCTGTTCTGCACCGGTCCGACGCCGGCGCAGCAGTGCGACGAGTTCATTCCATGGCTGATCAAGAATGGCGGCAAGCGGTTCGCGCTGCCGAGCGCTAACTACATCTGGCCGCACACGCTTAACGCTTATGCCCGGAAACTGATTGAGGCGAACGGCGGCGAAGTGATCTTCGAGGAGTATTATCCGCTAGATCAGGTGGAATTCAGCGCGACCGTCAACAAAATCATCTCGAACAAGGTGGATGTGGTCTTCAACACCATCATCCCGCCGGGAGTCGGGCCGTTCTTCAAACAGCTCTCCGAAGCCGGCTTCCTGAAAAACGGCGGACGGCTAGCCTGCGTTTACTACGACGAGAACACCCTGAACATCAATCAGCCGGAGGAAATCGAGGGGCTCGCGAGTTGCCTCGACTATTTCAAGGTCCTCGCCAAGGACGATCCGGTCAGCGGCCGCATTCAGGCCGAATACGACAAGGAGTTTCCCGGCAAGTTCCTGCTGGCCGCCGGCAGCGCGGCGACCGGAACATATCGCGGCCTGAAGCTTTGGGAAGCCGCCGTCAAGGAAGCTGGCAAGCTGGATCGTGAATCGGTGGCGGCGGCACTGGATCACGCCAAGATCGCCGAAGCGCCTGGCGGCCCTGCGGAGATGGTGCCGGGCAAGCGCCACTGCAAGATGAATATGTACACGGCCGTCGCCAAGAGCGGAACATACGAGATCGTGGCGCGCAGCCAAGGTCTCGTGGACCCGAAGGAATGTTGATGGCGTCGGCGGTTCTCCTGCGCAGGACGTCACGATGACGCAGATCGCACCAACAGCCCTCGCCAAACCGGCGAGGGCGCAGCGCCGGGCGGTCCTGCCGTTCCTGGAGATCGGGACCCTTGCCGTTGCGCTGATCCTGCCGCTGGTGCTTCAGGACTACCTCACGGTGTTCGCGACGCGGGTTCTGATCCTCGCGATCTTCGCGCTCTCGTTCGATCTGGTCTGGGGGTACGCGGGCATCATGAGTTTCGGGCAGGCGTTGTTCTTCGGCGCCGGCGGTTACGGTGTCGCGCTGCTGGCGCGGGACCTCGACATCGCATCGCTGTTGCTGGTTCTGCCGGCCGGTGCTGTCATCGGTCTGGTATTCTCGCTTCTCATCGGCGGCTTCCTGCTGCTGGGCCGGCATCCGGCCAGCGTCATCTTTGTCGCGCTGGGCACGCTGACCGGCGCTTACGCGGCCGACCGGCTGGCGCGAGGGTGGTACTATCTCGGCGGCCAGAACGGCATTCCCTCGATTCCGCCGATGTCGCTGGGCGCGTATGATCTCACCGAGGGGCCGGTCTTCTACTACTTCGTCCTCGCCATCCTCGTTGCGATCTATATCGGATGCCGCTTTCTGGTGCGCTCGCAATTCGGTCTGGCGCTGGCCGGGCTGCGCGAGAACGAGCAGCGTATCGCTTTCTTTGGTTACAAGGTCCAGCATCTCAAGCTGATCGTGTTTGCGCTGGGCGGGGCCATTGCCGGGCTCGGCGGCAGCCTCTACGCGTTTCATGAAGGATTCGTCTGGCCGAATATTCTTGGCGTCGTGATTTCGACTCAGGTCGTGCTGTACGTCCTGTTTGGCGGCTCGGGGACTCTGATTGGCGCGATCATCGGCGCGGTCGTCATCGAAGGCGTCAGCTTTTGGCTGTCGGACAACTATCGCGAGATCTGGCCGATCATTCTCGGTGGGTTGCTGCTGCTGGTGATCTTGTTCCGCCCCTCGGGTCTGGTCAGCCTGTTGCTCAGCGAGCGCGAGCGTGTCGGAAGTTTCGGGCGTCCGCCGAAAGGAGGACGTCGTGGCTCTGCTTGAGGCGAAGGGAATCGTCAAGAGCTTCGGCAAGCTGACGGCGCTGAATGATGCCGGTCTTGTGGTGTCCGAGAATGAGTTTCACGGATTGATTGGGCCGAATGGCTCGGGCAAGAGCACGCTGATGAAATGCGTGGCCGGCGCCGAAACTCCCTCGGCCGGCGCGATCCGCTTCGCCGGAAACGATATCACCGGCCTGTCACCTGCCGATCGCGCCCGTGCCGGAATGAGTCTGAAATTCCAGATCACCAGCGTCTTCCCGGCTCTGACGCTTTACGACAACATTCTGCTGTCGCTTCAGGCGGATACCCCGCTGTTCGGATTGATACTATCACGGTCACGCGGTGCGCTGCACGATCAGGTTATGACCATGCTGGAACAATTTCGGCTGGTACACAGAGCTCATGAGGCCGCCGCGACACTGTCGCATGGTCAACAACAATGGTTGGAAATCGCGATGGCTTTAGCGGTGCGGCCGCGCCTGTTGCTGTTGGACGAACCTACGGGTGGCATGAGCCTGGAGGAACGGCGTGTGACCGGTGAACTGCTACAGCCGATCAAGTCGCATTGTTCGCTGGTGATCGTCGAGCACGATCTGGATTTCATCCGCGATATCTGCGACCGCCTCACCGTGCTCGATCAGGGGCAGGTGCTGGCGACCGGGACCGTCAGCGAAATCCAGGCCAATCCGAAGGTTCAGGAGGTTTATCTGCGCCGTGCCTGAGCAATCATTCCTTCAGATCGAGGCGCTCGACGCGGGCTATGGCGGAAGTCAGGTCCTGTTCGGGGTCGATATCGCCATTCCTCGCAAGGGAGCGGTCGCGATTCTCGGCCGCAACGGCGCCGGCAAAACCACGCTGATGAAGACGATCATGGGCGAACTGGAGGTTCGCGGCGGTGGCCTGCGCTTCGACGGCATCGATATCGCGCGGATGCCCACCGAGAAGCGCGTCCGACTCGGCCTCGGCTACGTCCCGCAGGAGCATTCGGTGTTCGCGCGGCTGTCGGTGCGGGACAATCTAGCCATCGGGGCCCTGACCAATAAGGACAGGAGTGCCATCGAACGCGTGCTCGAGATTTTCCCGAAGCTCGGCGCGCGGCTCGACCAGGCGGCCGGGACGCTATCCGGCGGCGAGCGAAAGATGCTTGCCATGGCGCGCGCGCTCTTGGCGGATCCGCGCCTGTTGTTGCTCGACGAGCCGACCGAGGGCGTCTGGATCGGCGTGATCGACGAGATCATCGACCGCCTGAAACTATTGGCGGAGCAGATCGCGATCGTGATCGTCGAACAGCATCTCGAACTGGCGCTCGGTGTCGCGAGCTATGCCTATGTTCTCGATCGCGGCCGGATCGCGCTGTCGGGCGAATCGAACGCGGTTCGAAACGACCCGGAGCTGCTGCGCTGCCTCGCACCCTGAAGTAGTCTCACTATAACGCCTGAGTTCTTCGTTGTGCTGGATTGACTGTTGACGCGTCGTCGCGAGGATCTAAAGGCGTAAAAGTTGATCCTATCTGATTATTATACTGGAATATTTGTCGATAAGTATCAGATTTGTGTCCCCCTTTATGAACACCCTCGTCACAATAAAAATGATATTTTAACGATGTAAGAGTTAGCGGCTTTATTCTCGCCCGCTTGCAGCAGTGGTTCAAGGAACCTGCCGGCCGGTTGCCGCCTGCCGTCGCCATCATGGATGACGATGTGGTTTCGGACAGCGCTACGACACCGGTACCTGAAGATACGCCGCCGGTCCGTCCTTTCGAGCCGTTCGCCGAGCTGTCGAGCCGGCCCGGTACGCACGCGCCGCATCTGGTGGTCGAGCGCCGCGGCCAACAGCTCTCGACGCACGATCTGTTCGGCCGAGGCTTCGCTCTGCTGTGTGGCGATCCGGCATGGCTGCAGGCAGCGGATCGCTTGCGCGAGGATTGTTGCATTCCGCTTAACTGCCATATCTTCGGTCCGTTCGGCGATCTCGACGATCCTGAAGGACGCTGGCCTCGCGCTTATGGCGTGGGCGACGACAGCGCCGTGCTGATTAGCCTCGATGGCTTCGTGGTATGGCGTGCACTAGGCGCGGAGATCGATATCGAAGGTCGGCTTGTCCAGGTTCTCTACGAGATCGGTGTACGTGCTGATCACCGCGACGGGGCGCGTCGATGACCAACCGAAGCAAATTGATCCTGTTCCTCGCCCTCGAGGCGCTGCTGTTCGTCACGGCCTCGCTGGTCCATGCCGGCATCCTCCTCGCCGGCTACGAGCATGGACGCGCCGCGACAGCCGAAGGCGTGATCGGAGCGGTGCTGGCGCTCGGTCTCATCGCCGCCTTGGTTCGGCCGGCACCAGCGTCGGCTCTCGCCCTCTTGGTGCAAGGGTTCGCGCTTCTCGGCACACTGGTCGGTGCATTCACCATCGCCGTCGGGGTCGGCCCGCAAACGACAGCGGGCCGGCCTGACCGCCCTTCTCCCGCCACCAGCGGGTCTCGAACATCCATTCGTGCAGCCGCTCGCCGGCGTGGCCGAACGGCTGATCACGGCTCAGGCCTTCGCCGGTGCCGAAACCATCGAGCGAGATGGCAAAGTTCTGAACACGGGCGAGCGACATGTCGATGTTCCTTCTGTCTGTCGGCCCAGGGTCGCGGCTAAGGTGCGACGTGCAGCACGCGACGGCGGCAAGCTCGCGACCCTTTCAGTGCGCCGTCTCCGTCCGCGGATATTCAAGCTGCATGGCCACCACCCTAGCCGTGCCCTTGCCATATCGCTGGGCGATCGCCTGAAGGCTGAGGTCCAGAGCGGCTTCGGGTCGCTGGTCCGGGAAGATCGAGGCGGTGCGTTCCTGCGGCCAGGCGTCCGCAATCTGATCCGGGAGGATGCGAATGCCGTGCGCCGTCACGATGGCGGACATCGAGGCGGCAAAGATGACCGCCTTCGACCGGTAGGTCCGCGACCAGGCATCTGCCACATGAGCCAATGAGACCTCGTCGATACCCGGTTCGAGGGAGATGCCGAACTCGTCGCGGTTCCAGAAGGCGAGCACGTTGCCGAGAACCGTGGTGGCGAACGAGCGGCTGAACCTGAAGGCGCCACTCGCATGCCGCGCCTCCCAGCGGTCGACGCCGAGCTCTTGGGCCACAGCTTCGGCCTTTTCGTGGCCGGCGATGGCCTCGATCAGGGTCAGCATCATGGGCACGGATGCGGTGATGCCGGTGGTCGTCGCGACGTTTCCGTCAATCACGAAGCGCCGGTCGGCGACGTAGTCGATCGTCGGGCTGCGCCGAAGCAGGTCCTTCAGATAGTACCAGTGCGTCGTGGCGCGCCTGCCGTCGAGCAGGCCGGCAGCACCAACAACCTTGGCCCCGGCGCAGACAGCGATGACAGTGGCGCCCTTAGCCGATTGCTGCCGCAGCCACGCCAGTACCGCGGGCTCATCATCCCGGCTCATTGCCGGCACGATCACGTAGTCCGCGCCGTCCGGGTGCGCAGCGTCGAATTCGGCGATCGTCGTATCCGGCTCGACCGCGTTGAGCGCGGGATAGAGGTGCACGGGACCCGGGCCAGCCGCCAGCATCACCACATCGGCGATGTCGGCGCGCCGCAGAATTCCCGTCGGCACGACGTAGTCGGTCGTCTCGGTCGCGTCGTTGAGACCGATGACGGCGACAACCGGCCGCTGACGCTTGGGCGGCTGGAGCGCTTCCAGCATTGCCGCCGTCTCGGACGCGGGCACCGGCGGCGCGGACGCGGCAATATCAGGCGGCAGCGTCGCGAGCCAGATGCCGAAGCCGACCGTCGCGGCGACGATGGCCCCGATGAGTCCCCATCCGGCAACCACGCGCTTCGTCACTCTTCGCTCCTCGCCGAGCCACAGGTTGACTGAGATTAACGCAGAGCCGATGATGGCTGAAATGACATAAATCGAGCGAAAACTGCCATGACGCGAAGCATCGCCATCGTGCTCCATCCGGGGTTTCAACTGCTCGACGCGGCCGGACCGACAGCAGCGTTCGAGATGGCGGAACGCTTCCGACCGGGCAGCTACGAGCTCACCGTCATGGCGCCCGCCATCTCGCGCTTGACGGAGCGCGTGGAGAGCTCCTCCGGTCTCAGCCTCGCGGCCGAGCCGCTGCGCGACGGTCCCTTCGATACCGTTCTCGTTTCGGGCGGCGAGATCATCCGCTCCATGGCCGCGGCGCAGCAGATCGTCGCCTGGCTCAAGAGCGTCACGGCCCGGCGCATTGCCAGCGTCTGCTCAGGCGCCTTTCTCCTCGCGGAAGCCGGCCTGCTCGATGGCCGACGCGCCACGACGCACTGGGACAGCACCGAGCGGCTGGCGCGCAGCTATCCGAAGGTGAAGCTCGACGCGGAGCGTATCTTCATCCGCGATGGCAACGTCTGGACTTCGGCAGGCATCTCGGCGGGCATCGACCTGGCGCTCGCCCTGATCGAGGACGATCTCGGCCCGGACGTAGGACGGCGCGTGGCGCAGCAGCTTGTCGTCCACCAGCGCAGGCCGGGCGGCCAATCGCAGTTCTCGGCTCTGGTCGAACTCGGTGGGCGGACCGGCCGTTTCGCCGAGCTGATCGACTGGATGCGCGCCAACCTCGCCGAGCCGCTCAACGTGGAGCGCCTGGCCGAACGCGCCGCGATGAGCCCGCGCAACTTCGCTCGTGCTTTCACGGCTGAGACCGGGACGACGCCTGCGAAGGCCGTTGAGCGCCTGCGTCTTGAGACTGCGCGTAGCGCTATCGAAACCGGTCACGACTCTCTCGAGTGCATTGCAGAGATCACTGGCTTCGGTGATCCCGGGCGCATGCGCCGCGCTTTCCTGCGAGGCATCGGTCAGCCGCCGCAGGCATTGCGACGAACTCGGGCCTGAGCGCCCGTCGCCTGCTTTTGCCACAGCGACGCTGTGGCGCGATTGAAGACTATTGTCCATAGGTCCCGATCGAAAGTGTCGGGCGATACAGCCGCCTCCAGGGTAGCAGGTGGACAGGTCGAACTCCCGCTCCTCAACGGTGCGAAGGACGAAAGCTACTGGCATTCCTTGTGAGTACCTGCTTGGTGTCGAGATGCAGCCCTCGGTGGGACCCCGCGAAGCAACATCGTTGACCGGGCTTCCAGTGGTGCGACGCTGATGTCGCATCATCATCCGGAGGGTTTCATGCCGCAGTCATCTCGCAATCGTAAGTTATCATCGCGTCGCAACGGGCCTGGCAAGGCCGCTCGCACCGCCGGTAATTGCAGGCCCAACTCCCGATAGATACGCTGGGCCTTGTTCTGTCCGTGACGCCGGCCTTCACGCCGTGGCAGAACATGAATCCGCCGATAACCGTAGCGGATCCGTGTCCGGCAGGTTTCTTTGATCCGCCTGACCGGGGCGACGGGATTTGTAGTGGTAGGTCGAAGTGTCGACCTTGAACACCCGGCAGATGCGCCGGGCGGAAACATCCCACTTGCCGCGTATCGTATCGACCAGCTTGCGCTTCCGGCCAGGCTTCAAATCTTTCGGCGGATCGCGTCCTGCAGCATCTTCTTGTCTAGGCTGAGATCGGCCCCCACCTTGCGCAGCTCGGCGTTCTCACCCTCAAGTTGCGTCAACCGCCACATCTCGCTCCGCAGCAGCCCATCATAATGGTCCAATTTGACGACCTCAGATCAGTAATCGGATTCATTCGTGCCTATGTTGAACTGATCGACCTCTCCTCGATCAGCAACACATCAAATTGTTCAATTTCCGGTATGGTATTTCCGGCGATGCCTTGGAGATCGCCATAGAGGCCGACGCTGGACTTGATGACGGCATTGAGTTGCTGCTCGCGTTTGGCCCAGAGGCGGGCCATGGCTTTGCGTTTGCGATCGAGATCGGCCCGCATGTCGGTGAACTTTTCGACGATGACCTCGATGCGCAGGCGGAACTGGCAGCCGGTGAGGTACTGGTACATCAATTCCATCTTGTTGCGCTGGCCGTCGTTGGCCTGACGGAGGGCGGCAATCTCGATCAGGGAATGCCGTAGCGCCGCAGCGAGCGGTCCCGCTGTGCTTCGGTAACCTCAACGAGAGCATGACGCTCGCACTCGACATCGAGCAGGGCCTTCACGAAGCAAGCCGCCTGCTCGACGCGCAAGCTTCCTTAACCGGATGGCTGACGCTTGACTCTTAGGATCGAGGTGACCCAATAATCGATCTGTTCGTCGGCGGGAGCCGGATAAACGAGATGCCGAAAGGGCAAGCGGCCGCTGTAGCTGAGTAATTTGCCTCTTCGGTGTGACAGAGATGCCGCAGGTCACCGATGACGGATGTAGTCCCGCTTTTCGATTGTGAGTGCGTTTCTCAGAGTCCCTTTAAGAACTCCAACTCCAGCGCTCGCTTGCCGACCAGCCGCTTTAGCCCCGATCCTGGCTTGCGATATCGGGGATGTGCTATTACCGATCATCAGGAAATGGGGTACATCAGGTAAATAAAGGGATTATCTACGATCATGCCCGAGAGCCCATTTTTCCATTACAATGCCTCATTCGATGCGATCGAGACAATGAAGCGTCATGCGGTGCCCGATCTGCGATCGGACCCCGCGTATCTTACGAATTTTCTCGGCGTCAAAATTGCCACTCGCTACTTTCCAGTCATCCTTGACGGCAGGGAAGGGGAGGTCGAGCCGATACCAATTCCCGCCAATTGGCATTCGGACATTGCCGAGTGGGCCTATGCGCTTCGCGCTGTCGACGAGGCGAAAGACACGTTTCGGATTATCGAACTCGGATGCGGCTGGGGTTGCTGGATGAACAATACCGGCGCGGCGGCGCGGCGGCGTGGCCTCAAGGTGGATCTCATCGGCATCGAAGGCGACGAGGGACACGTGGGCTTCGCGCGCGAAAGCCTTGCGGCAAATGGCTTCACTCCCGACGAGTTCAAGGTCGTTCATGGGGTGGCTGCGCCAAATCGCGCCAAGGCGCTGTTTCCGGTCGTCGCCAATCCGGGCGCGACATGGGGTTCGGAGCCGATATTCGAGGCAACACCGGAACAGATCAGCGAAGCGAAACGTACCGGAAACTATCAGATCCTCGATACGTATCCGCTATCCGATCTATCGCATGGCCAGCCGATCGACCTTCTGCATATCGATATCCAGGGTGGTGAGACGGATTTCGTGAAAGCCAATTTCGCGGATATCGACCAGTATGTGCGGCGTATGCTGATCGGCACGCATTCGCGTATCATAGAGGGTGACATCCTGCGCTTCATGATCGATCGTGGCTGGCGACTCGAGATCGAGCGGCCCTGCATCTTCGGACTCGTTGACGGTCGCCCGCAGATACAGGTCGACGGCGTGCAGGGCTGGGTCAACAGCAAGGAGAAGCAGCAAGGCTGGTTGAGCAGGTTGCTGCGGCGATAGCTATCAGTGTCAGTCTGCTATTTCCCAAGGCACGTCTTTCCCGCCTCGGTCAGGCAGACAGCGCTGACGCCGATACCGAGCAGGCGGTTATCGGCCGATTGGCCAGCCTGCTGCGGCGAGCGCGCGTCGGGAAGATCGAACTCGATCTTGAGTTCTTTCGCGCCATCGGGAATCTCGATCTTCTTGATCTGCCTGTTGGCTTCTGCGGTAAAAATCCAGTCCGGAGCGGGCGCATCGTTGATGCGAACGAGCACGCGCTGTCGTGATGGATTGCCGCCGAGATAAGCTTGCACGTCAAATTCAATCACCCGTCCGCCGGTCGCCTCGGAAAGCTCATAGTAAAGACTCGCGTGAGCATCGTTCGTCCAGCGGCCCCATTGTTCGACTTGGGACCAGCCGGTACCGCGAACGTTGTTTAGCGCGGAAAAGTATAATGGTGTTGAGCGGGAAAGTGGAACAGGCGGGATATCCATCCCACCACACCCGGCATGGCCTGTTCCGCGCACCAGCAAGTCTGCACCATACGGCAGCTTTGCAACGCAGGTGTAGCCATTCTTGCGTAAGTTGCCTCTAACAATTGCCGCAGCGCCGTCAGGAATGTCAATTTTGCTTATGTCCGACCATGGCAAGGGTTTCTCTATTCCCACATACTGATCAAACAGAATATGGTCATTCGATTTGGCGGATACATCCCAGTATAGATTTCCTTTGATCTGCTCAAAGGCCGCGAGATTGTTCACGATGAGGTTTCGGCGCCCAAGATACGCCGCTTCTGTGGATCGCAGGACCGCGAAATCGACGGCCCCAACAACGGTGATAAGTCCGATTGTCGCCAGCCACCTAGGAGCAACGCTGATAAACAGGCCAACGGCAAGCGTTACGAACGATCCCACAGCAACAATTTGCAAAAGAGATATGGATTGGAAAGGAATTATATAGTGGATCCAGATGAGGGTAGGGATATTTGGGGTTACAACGCTAGCTACCGAAAGTGAGGGTGAAATTATGAGTAGAATAACTGAAGAAGCTAAAAATGATGCGGCCGCCCATGCTGATTTCCGAGATTCAAACTTGAGATCCATAATGAAAAGGACGCCAAGCCAAACGAATAGCGTCGAGGCGCCATCATTGTATCGACTATAAATGACATGATCGATACGGCTGAACTGCACCATCTGCATGACAGAAGCTGCAAATACTGCGAACGAGGACCAAAAAGCGAAAACCAGAAGCGGTCGCGTATGGATCTGACGACAGACCAGTTGAACACCATAAGCCAACCCTATAAAGTAAAGACCGAAGCTCGATGCGGCGAGCGACCATATCTGTCCCAGGCTAGCTATAATGAGGCGGGCGATACCGTCACCATCTTGAAGCCGATTAAGTAGCATTCTTATTTGGTGTCCATCGCCGCCCGCAGCTGACCAAAGAACAGCTACAAAGTATTCTTGGATATTATTAACGGCAAGCGCCCCCCCGATAAGAACCCCGAGCGATATCAGTGCCGTAGATCTAGTTAGTTTTTCTCTGCCGTAAGCGGATGCGAGCAATGCGAGCATGACGGGCAGTAGGCCCAGGGCCCGTGGATGCAGTGCATAGAGCCAAACGATGCTCGCGGTCGCCAAGAACCATAATAATGCTTGCCTAGTAGCCCAAGCCGAGGCGACCAGATAAACGGAGATTAGAAAGAAGAGCCTGAATGATGTCTCAGGCCAGACAACGGATGCTTGGTAGAAATAGGTCGGAAAAATTGCTACCAAGAATGCCGAGGCAACGGTTTTCCACGAGAGGGCGGCTCCAAGGCGATAAGCAATGCCTAACAGAGCAACTGGCACCAAGGCCATCATTATGCAGCTTAGTGCGACGCCAATCTTATATGTGTCAAAGGCCGTCGTGCCGAATATAGTCGCTGGGAGCAGTAATATAGCTTGGCCGAATCTATAGCTTGGCGTTATGGAAACATTAAACGCCTCGCCAGTTACGATATAGCGCGCTATTGACAGATATCCGATCTCATCGGGCACAACCGGGACGTCGTTTCCCCAAAACATCCAGATTAGCGCAACCGCTAGAAGGAGCGTGCCGAAAGCCGTTACCCAGACGAACGCTTTGTTATTCAGTTCAGGCAACGTCAACATATCCTCCCACGAGATAGAATCCCAAGTCGCCCAGCACGGTGACGGCGCGGCCGATCACCACTGCCAGCAGGATCGTCGGCGGGGTGGCGAATCCTGCCAGCAGAAACAGCAGCACCGCTTCGCGTACGCCGATCCCGGCCGGCGCGCCGGGAGTGACGAGGCCGGCAAGCCAGGCCAGCACATAGGCGCCGACAATCCCCGGCAGTCCCACGCCCGACAGTGCCCCTCCCGCGATCCGGAAGGTCGCGGCGAACACCGCTCCGGAGAGCGCGAGGAACGCGAGATAATAGAGTACGGCCGCGCCCAGCGCCGCGCCGCCCAATCGTGTCGCCAGCCATAACGCCAGTCCGGCCAGCGCGATGAACGCGACAACCGAAACCGCCATGGTGTCGGGGCGCTCCATCAGGAGAGGGATCACCAGCGGCACAAAAAGCGCGCCGCCGAGCACGAGAAACACAAGCTCAAGGACTGTCGATTTCGCCAGCGGCGCATTGCCGATCCCGGCGGCGACGCCGATCGCCTGCCGCCCGGCGAACTGAAAAATGTTTCCGGGTACATATTTCGCAAGCTGCGAGACGGCGTAGGTGCGCAGCGCCCATCCGCGCGTCACGGATACGCCGAGGCGATGCAGCAACCGCCACCAGGCAAGAGCGAGCAGAACGTTCGAGGCGCCATAAATCAGCGCCAGCACCGCGAGGCCGAGATAGCCGCCGGCGCCGATGCCCTTCGCATCGATTTCGCTGGCATAGTGCGCCAGACGGAGACCAACGAACGCGACACCGGCGAGCCCGAGAAGTGCGCCGATCCGGTTCAGCCATTTGCGAGCGTCGGGGCTCAGGCTCGTGCTGGAAGCGGGACGACTCGGCCTCGGCAACATTCTCACCCTAAGCTTGGGGGTTGCGCCGGCAATGAATCATAGTCCAAGGCAACGGGGAGAGCACCTCGACGACATCGAAATATCGCCGGGCCAGCGCGGCGATGCCGCCTTTCGACCAGTGTTGCAGATGGCCGGGCGTATTACCGAAATCGGAGAGATACTTGCCACGCGCCATGTTGAGGATCCGCCACAAGGGTTCGCGCGGCACGCTGATGACGATATCCGCCGTCACGATGCCTTGCAGCGCCCGCATCGCTCGCTCCGGATCTTCCAGATGCTCCATGACCTCGCAGCACACGATGAGGTCGGCGCTGTCACGCGCGGGGGTCACCTCGTAGATGCTGCGCGCCTCGAAGCGGCTTTCGTCGAAGCCGCGCGTCCGCGCGTTGGCGCGCGCCATGCCGATCACCTGTTTGGAGAAGTCGGTCCCTCGCGCGTCGATCCCTTGCGCGAGCCACTGCGTCACCCAGTAGCCTTCGCCGCAGCCGACCTCGTGGATGGATCGGGGGCCGATTTTCGATACGAGACCCGACAGCGCATTGTCGAATCCCGTCATGATGCGCCGCACGACGGGATTCTGCGAGCCGTACTTGTCGTAAGTATTGCCGATGACGATGCCGTCTTCCGCCTGACCGCCAGCTACCTTCATTGTCAGCATCCCCCGTCGATCGATGGCGCCGGCACGGATGAAGCCCGGGACGGAAGATGGATGCGCTGGGTGTGGCGGATGTCCTCCAGAAGCCGCCTGTTGGCAGCGATGATGTCGGCGAGGAAAGCAACGAGGCCGGCCTGGAACCCCATGGTCAGCAGCGCTCCCGCAAGGATCAGCGACTGGATGTGGCCGGAGCCGTCTCCGGCGAGATAATGATAGAGGAAGCGCAGCCCGATGAGAAACCCGACCAGCAGCAAGACAGCGGCGATGGTGCCGAAGAAGCGCGCCGGTTGATAGACGACAAAAATACGGATAATCGTGAAGATCGATCGTTTGATGTAGGCAGGGATGCTTTTCACCAGCCGGGACGGCCGCAGATCGCCGTTGACGCGGATCGGCACGTTGATGACGTGCATATTCTTGCGGCCGGCCTGAATGATCGTTTCCAGGGTGTAGGTATAGCTGCTGAAGACGATGAGTTGCTGCGCGGTCGAGCGCGAGATCGCCCGGAAGCCGCTCGGCGCATCGGCCACGTCGGTCTTGCTGGTAATCCGCACCACCCAGCTTCCGAGTTTCTGCAGCATCTTCTTGACCGGCGAGAAGTGCTCGATTTCGGAGATCGGCCGGGCGCCGATCACCATATCGGCCTGTCCGTTGAGCACAGGGGCGGTCAGAAGCGGAATATCGGCGGCTTGGTACTGGTTGTCGGCGTCGGTATTGACGATGACATCCGCGCCATGCGCCAGGCTGGCTTCAAGGCCGGTCGTGAAGGCATAGGCAAGGCCACGGTTGCGCGTGTGCCTTGCGACGTGGTCCACGCCGTTCTCCAAGGCGACCCTGACGGTGTCGTCGGTACTGCCGTCATCGATAATCAGCCACTCGACGACGTCAAAGCCTTCGACCTGTCGGGGCAGGTCGCCAAGCGTCACCGCCAGCGTCTCAGCCTCATTGTAGCAGGGAATCTGAATGATAAGCTTCTTCACTGCGCTTGCCTTGGGCGTGGCCGGGCATCATGACGGAAATGTCATTATGAAGCCGATACATCATGTTTGGCAGGTAGCGTCAAACGGCTTTTGAACCCGTGTTCGAGCGGCGCGGGCCACTGTGTTGCCTGAAGAAAAGGCCATAAGCGAGAAGGTGGGATGCCGTCTTCGAACAGTCGGAAGGCAAGTCCTTCTGCCCTGCGGAGAATGGAGAATGGCGCGAACCTTTCCGCCGGCATCGCGCCGGTGAGCACGCCTTTTCGGCGTGCGGGCGGCTTCGCCTGCAACGACAAGTGTTCACTCGCCCACGACTGGTCGAGCACGCCGATCGTAGCGAGTCCAACCACCCGCCTCAGCGGCGGCCTCGAACCGGGGATTGTTACTGAAAATACCGTAATACCGCAATTCGGGGTCACCGGCCGCATCGATGGCGTTTTCCTGTCACCGTAGGTGCGGAAGGATACGCCTACGATGGTATTTGTGCATTGCGGCAGATTAGGTTATGTGCTCCCGGGGATCGTTTGCGGTTGGCCCCGGGGACAGGGAGCGCCCCACCCGAACGCGCATCCGCCTCGAAAACGTGGGAATTGTCCTTGCGGGTCCTTGCGGCGAAGCCGATGGTTCCTTATCGGCTCCTTCGAGCCGGGGTGAGCCGGGGCCCCGGCCCGATCAACGGCGCGGGGGGAGCCACCGGGACGAGCAAGGTAACTGATATTTCAAGCACATATTGTCTGTCCGATTACCGCCTGCAAATGTTATGAACTCGCGAGCATCGATGTCCCTTTACTATCGCAACTTTCATCGCAACCGCCACGGCGCGCACCATCAAGGCAGTCGACCGTCGGCCGAGACGGCCGACCACGATATGGCCAAGTTTCACCGCACCATCCACAGCCCTCGGGGGCGCCGACACAACGTCGGGCAGGGGCATCGGCTTCAGGATCGCGTGTATGGGCGGCCGTAACGGCCGCAACTTCAGTTGACGGCAACGATGCCCGGCGATGCGTTTTGCGCGAGCGCGGCGGGAACGTGCCATTCACCGATGCCCGGCAGGGCGTGAAAGCATGATGAGGACGAGAGGACCATGGCAAGGACGGCGCTGATTACGGGAATCACGGGGCAGGATGGCGCCTATCTCGCGGAGCTTTTGTTGTCCAAGGGCTATGAGGTCCACGGACTGGTGCGGCGCTCGAGCACATCCGATGTCAACACGACGCGGCTGAAATGGCTCGGCATCGAGAACGACGTACGCATCGTTGACGGCAACTTGCGCGATCTGTCCGGCCTGATCCGCACGATGCGCGATGTGAAGCCGGACGAGGTGTACAACCTCGCCGCGCAGTCGTTCGTGAAATCCTCGTGGCAGCAGCCGATCCTCACCGGCGAAGTGACTGCTCTCGGCGTTACCCATGTTCTTGAGGCGCTTCGCCTCGAACTGCCGCGGAGCCGGTTCTACCAGGCATCGTCATCGGAGATGTACGGTCTGATCCAGGAACCGGCGCAATCCGAGATCACGCCCTTCTATCCCCGCTCGCCTTATGCGGTCGCCAAGCTCTACGGCCACTGGATCACCGTCAACTATCGCGAAAGCTACGATATGCACGCATCCAGCGGCATTCTGTTCAATCATGAATCGCCGCTGCGTGGCATCGAGTTCGTGACGCGCAAGGTGACCGATGGCGTGGCGCGCATCAAGCTCGGCCTTGCCCGCGAACTTCGCCTGGGGAACATTGACGCCAAGCGCGACTGGGGTCATTCCAAGGACTATGTCCGCGCCATGTGGCTGATGCTGCAACAGGACACCCCGGACGATTACGTCGTCGCTACCGGCCGCACCACAACGGTGCGGGAGATGTGCCGCATCGCATTCGAGCACGCGGGACTGCGGATGGAGGACCACCTGGTGATCGATCCAAAGCTCTTCCGTCCCGCGGAAGTGGATGTCCTGCTCGGCAACCCCGCCAAGGCGCGGGAGAAGCTGGGCTGGCGCGCCGAAATCTCGCTGGAAGAGATGATTTGCGAAATGGTCGATGCTGATCTGAAGCGCCTGCGCGCCGGCGTCGTGCAAACCTGAACGGAACGAGGCGTGGCGGGCGTGCCGGAGCATCGCATTCTGATTACGGGCGGAACCGGCTTCGTCGCCCGGTTTCTGGTGCGCCACTTGCAGGCGGAACACCCGCGTTGCCGGCTGTTCGTTCCCGGACTCGACTCGCTTGCGATGGTGGACATCTGCGAGCGCGAGGCCGTCAGGCAACTGATCCGCGACGTCGCTCCCACGGCGGTCGTGCATCTGGCCGCTGTCGCCGCCCCGGCGGAAGCCCGCGGCGCGCCGGACCGCGCCTGGGAGGTCAACCTCACCGGCACCCGTCACCTGGCGGAGGAAGTGGTGGCTCACGCGCCCGCGGCGCGCTTCGTTTATGCCGGCAGTTCGGACGCCTACGGCGCCTCCTTCATCGAAGCCTCCGGGCCGCTGAACGAGGATGCGCCGTTGCGGCCGATGAACGTCTATGCCGCGACCAAGGCGGCGGCGGATCTGCTGATCGGCCAGATGGCCCATGACGGCCTGCGGGCCGTTCGCTTCCGCCCTTTCAATCACACGGGGCCGGAACAGACGGATGCTTACGTGATCCCGGCCTTCGCGCGTCAGATCGCCGAGATCGCAGCAGGCCGTCGGGAGCCGGTGGTGCGGGTCGGCAATCTCGCGGTTGAGCGCGATTTTCTCGACGTGCGCGATGTGGTACGCGCCTACGCGGCGGCGGCGCTGGATGATCTGCCGGACACGCCCGGACTGGTGTTCAATCTGGCGTCCGGAACGCCGACGCCGTTGCGGGAGGTTCTCGATATGCTGATCGCTCTGGCCGGGGTGACTGTCGATGTGCAGGCCGATCCGGCGAGGATGCGATCCACGGACGTGGTGCGTACCTGGGGCGATTGCAGCCGGGCGCGGGCGCAGCTGGGATGGCAACCCGTCATTCCCCTGGGGCGGACGCTCGACGAGGTTCTGGCTTATTGGCGGGCAAGGCGGTGACGTTGAAGGTCGCGCAGATGCGCCTGCGGCCGCCGGCAACGCCGAAGGATGACTGATGTTACGAAGCTTGTGGCAGTATCGATACTTCATTCTTGCCTCGATCCGCGCCGAGATGAAGGGCCGCTTCGCGCGCTCGCGCCTTGGCGGGTTGTGGTTTCTGCTCAACCCGCTGGCGCAGGCGTTGATCTTTTCGATCGTGCTGTCGCAGGTGTTGCAGGCCCGGCTGCCCAATACCGACATCAAGGGCGCCTATTCCATCTACCTTCTCGCCGGCCTCGCCGGGTGGACCCTGTTCAGTGACATTCTCGGCCGTTGCACGACGATCTTCATCGAGCAGGGATCGGTGATGAAGAAGATCTCCTTCCCGCGGCTGTGCCTGCCGGTGATCGTGTGGGGCCGGGCGCTGGTCGATCATGTCCTGCTGCTGGCGGCCATTCTGGTCGTGTTCATGTTCTTCGGCCATTTCGTCGGATGGCCGTTGCTCGCTTTGCCTCTGGGGATCGTGCTAATTTCCGGTCTCGCCTTCGGCCTCGGCATCATCATTGGCGTCGTCAACGTTTTCTCCCGCGATATCGGTCAGGTTGTGCCCATTGTCATGCAGTTGTGGTTCTGGCTGACGCCGATCGTCTATCCGGCAAGCATCATTCCGGCACAGTTCCATGGGTTCATGAACATCAATCCGATGGTCAACCTGATCGGCATCTATCAAAGCGTCCTGCTCTCCAGGCAATGGCCGCCGCTCGACACGCTGATTGCCCCCGCGATCCTGGTTGTGATCATCACGGCGCTTGCTTTCTTCTTCTTCCGCCGCGCCAGTCCGGAGCTTGTCGATGCCCTCTGAGATCGATCCGGTTCTGACGGCCAGCGGGCTTTGCAAACGATACGCGACCTATCGGTCGAATATCGTGCGGTTCGCAAGCTGGTTCGGCGCTGACGTGACGCCCGCGGCGGAATTCTGGCCGATCCGCGATCTGTCGTTCGCCGTCGGCCGCGGCGAGGCCGTGGCGATCATCGGCCAGAACGGCGCCGGCAAGAGCACGCTGCTGAAGCTCATCACCGGCACGGTGCGGCCGACGCAAGGCGCGATTCATATCGCCGGACGGGTGAATGCGATCCTCGAACTCGGGCTCGGCTTCAATCCGGAATTCACCGGCAGGGAGAATGTTTTTTATGCCGGCGGGCTGATGGGGCTGTCGCCGGAACGGTTGAAGGAGCTTCTCCCGGGCATCGAAGCATTCGCCGAGATCGGCGACTTCTTCGACCAGCCGCTACGGTCCTACTCCAGCGGCATGCAGGCGCGCCTTGCTTTCGCGGTGGTGACGGCGGAGCGGCCGGACATTCTCATCATCGACGAAGTGCTCGCGGTCGGCGACAGCTATTTCCAGCACAAATGTTTCAATCGCATCCGCAGCTTCAAGGAAGCGGGAAGTTCGATCCTCATCGTCACCCACAGCATGAGCGACGTGCGTGCGCTGTGCGACCGGGTGATTCTCATCGACAAGGGCAAAATGCTGATGGACGGCCCGCCCGATCAGGTGGTGGACTATTACAACGCGCTCATCGCCGCCAAGGAGAACGAGGCGCTGACCGTCGAGCAGCGGCGGGTAGAGGGCGGATGGAGCTACACGCGATCGGGAAATCTAAAAGTTTGTACCAAAGAGCTCAATCTGCTTGACGCGGATACGCGAGAGTCCGTGGCGGTTGCTCGCGTGGGACAAAAGCTGTTGCTACGGCTCGTGGCAAAGGCAGAGGAAGATGTTCCCCGATTGGTCTTAGGGTATATGCTACGCGATCGAACCGGGCATGTCGTATGGGGAACGAACACTTGGCATACAAACCAGGTAATTTATGAGATTAAAGAAAGAGAAGATATCGTGTTCGAGACGCGATTCGTCTGTAAGTTGGGGCCTGGCTCCTACTCTTTTTCGCCGGCATTGGTGAGTTCTGACACTCATTTGGAAGACAGTTATGAGTGGTCAGATAATGCCTTGGTCTTCGATGTCGTCAATGCGGATCAGCCGTTTTTTATCGGTAGTTCTTGGCTAGAAGCCGAATTCAGCGTCGGCAGAACAGAAGCGTAATGTTTGTTTCCTATGCTCAGAATTTCGAAGACGTGCTGCTGTGGCGAGCCCTCAAGCACGTAAAGCAGGGATTCTACATCGATATAGGGGCGCAGGACCCAAACGTCTTTTCGGTGAGCCGCGCATTCTATGAGCAAGGGTGGCGTGGTGTGCACGTCGAGCCCGTTCCCCGCTACGCTGATATGCTGCGCGAGGCCCGGCCGGACGAAGAGGTCGTGCAGGCCGCCATCGCGACCACAGAGAGTACGATCCCATTCTTTGATATTCCGGATACGGGTCTTAGCACAGGTAAGGCCGCGATCGCGGCAATGCATGAACGCGATGGCAGGCCGGCGAGGGAGATCGAAGTCACGTCGATACGCCTTGCGACCCTCCTCGATCGATATGGCGAGAGAGAAATTCACTGGCTGAAGATCGATGTTGAGGATATGGAGCGTGAGGTCCTGGAGAGTTGGTCACCCTCTCGTGTGCGACCATGGATCGTTGTTATCGAAAGTACATTGCCTCTTTCGCAAGAACCGAGCTTCGCCGGCTGGGAGCCGCTGATCGTTGATTTGGGTTATGAGTTTGCTCATTTTGATGGGCTCAATCGCTTCTATGTTCATGTCAGCAAAAGAGAGCTGAAGGGAAAATTCGAAGTCGGCGTCAATGTTTTTGACGAGTTTAGCCTGGACATAAATTCCTTCTGCGCGAGCAAAATTAAATCTGAGGTCACCTCCATGTCGGCGAGACATGAGCGGGATATTTCCGTCTTATCTGCAGCTCTGAAAGTTCACTCAGAACGGATCGAATCCCTGGAAGCCGATCTGAGCGCGCGCGATGCGGCATTGGCGGAGGTATCTGCTCGCGCAAGACAGGCGGAATACGCCGTCGCAGCACTGAGACATTCAACGTCGTGGCGGATTACCGCGCCGATACGAGGCGTGAAGGCAGTAAGCCTTGCGGTTTTGCGCTGGCCTAAGGCAAAGCTGCGGCTTGTGCTTGAGCATGCCGTGCTGTGGCTGCGCCGTCGACCCGCAGTTGCGTCCCTTGTGTTGCGCTGCCTTCGAATCGTCCCGCTGCTGGAGCGGCGGCTGCTGATTTTTGCAAGGGCGAGGGCCGGTGGCCAGCAGCGTATCGAAAAACCTTGGGCACTCGATCCAGATCCCGACGTATTTAATGAGTGGCGCGACCTCCTGAAGGTTTCGAGAGAAAAGAACTAGCGATGCGCCTCTGGATTGACGGTCAGTGCCTTCAGACTCCAAGCCGCCTGCGCGGCATCGGCCGCTATGTCAGCGAACTAGTGCGGGCGATTGCCGAGCATCATCCTGACGTTGAGTTATTGATGTCGTTCAACGCGGCAATGCCTGACGAGGCATTGCAGGCCCGTGAGGTGGTGTCCGATTTTGTCGACCATAAGAATATCTACGTTTGGCACGGTGCGACCGCGGACGGCGAGGCGATAGAAGGCTACACGTCGGAACGGCAACTGGATGAACTGGCCATCGCTCATCATGTGAATTGCCTTGCGCCGGATGTCGCGCTTTCAGCTAGCCCGTTTGAGGGGGGTACGGCACCCGCTGTCCCATTGACGCCAGGATCCGGATGTGAAGTCCCCGTGGCTTCGATTTTTTACGATGCTATTCCTTACCGATATCCGGACAGGTATCTGTCAAGCAGCCTGATGAAAGCTTACTATCACAGGCGGCTTGGTTTTTATTCCGGCTTTGCCGATAATCTGTGTATTTCTCGGTTCTCTCAATCTGAACTCGAAAGCATTCATCCTGGCGTGCGTTCCGAAAATATCGCCGCTGGTATCTCGAAGGATTTTCTGGAGGCCGAAAAAAGGACCCCGTCCGTTCGCGGCAATTATGGAAAGTTCATTCTGTATGTCGGTGCGTTTGATTGGCGCAAGAATATCGAGACTCTCATCAAGTCTTTTAAGCATATCATAGGCATTTTTCGTGATGATGACCTGAAACTGATTGTGGCGGGTGATGGTCCTCCGGTGCTCGTGGATCAGCTCCGGAAAAGCTGGAATAAGGAAGGTCTAGAGGCAGATCGCTTTATCCACCTGGGCCATGTATCGAACGAGGATCTGGTCTCGCTTTACAAACAGGCAGAAGTTCTGGTTCAGCCTTCCTTCATGGAAGGATTCGGCCTCACCGCGCTGGAAGCCATTCATTGCGGTACGCCGGTCGTGGCTGCCCGTGCGGGTGCTATGCCGGAAGTCGTAGGGGTGGATCAGCTTTTGTTCGATCCTTCATCGTCGGAGGATTTGGCCCGCGTACTTGTCCGGCTGTTTAACGATAAGTCACTGACAGCGGAGCTGATGAGGAAAGCACAAGCTCATGCGGCTCGCTTCACTTGGAAGCACAGTGCGGATATTGCAGTCGAGAGACTCGTTGCAACGGCCGAGAGTGGCGCAGGTCCCGCTCTATCGGCGCGGCGCAGAAAGCTCGCTGATACATTGGTCAAAAGCGGAATAGATCGGAACATTGCAGCGCGCACCTTTGCGCTAGCTGAGCCCGTTTCGCCTTCATTGCGACTGCTTGTTGATGTCACCGCCACGGCACGTATTGATCATAAGACCGGTATCCAAAGGGTGGTCAAAAATATTGCCGCTGCCCTTTCGGAACGCAGTAAGCCGGAGATGATGGAACGCCACTTTATTTACTGCGATGATGACAATGGCTGGTTTGTCATAGACGGTAATCGGCTGGAGAAACCAAATAAAGAACGGCTTCTCCCGCTTGTGCTTTTAGGAGATATTTTCCTAACGGTGGATAGTTCTTGGGAATTCTATGCGCTTCATCGCCGGGATTTCCGAGCCTGCCGTATGCGTGGTGGTCAAGTAATAACTGGCCTTTACGACATGGTCCCGCTCAAGATGAAGGCTTTTTGTAGTCCTGGCGTACCACCCCTATTTATCGAGTGGTTTCGGACTGCACTCACTTATTCCACGGGCTTTGTCTGCATTTCGCGCGCGGTGGCCGACGAACTCCACGCAATTCTCGAAGCTATCTCATTCCCGCGTCGAATGAAGATCGGCTACTGGCATCTGGGTGCCGATTTCGTTGAGGCTGCTCCCGCGGGTTCGGAGAATAGGCACGACAAGGCGCGCCCGAGGTTTCTGATGGTCGGTACGCTGGAGCCGCGCAAGGGCCACCGTGTGGCGCTGGAGGCGTTCGAGCGCTTGTGGGCTGCCGGCGTCGATGTCGATCTGGTCATTGTCGGCAAGGAAGGTTGGGGCGTCGAGACGTTGGCGCAGCAGATTCGTAAACATGCTGAGCATGGTCACCGCCTTGCCTGGCATGTCGACGCCGACGATACGATGCTGGCGCGGATGTACCGGCGTTGTGACGCGCTGATTGCAGCCTCGTTCGGCGAGGGGTTCGGCCTACCGGTTGTCGAGGCCGGTCATTTCGGCAAGCCGGTGATCGCCAGCGATATTCCCGTGTTCCACGAAGTGGGGGCGGGCGCGGCGTCGGTCAGCTTCTTTGAGGTTGGTTCCGCGCCGGCGCTGGCGGATGCGGTTCGGAATTTTCTTGCGCATCGGGGAGATGTTCAACTGGAAGCGCCCCGCGCCACCTGGCAAAGCTGGCGCGAAAGTGCGGCGCAGCTTGAAGATGTGGTGCTCGGTGGCAACTGGTATAAAATCTACGAGCCGCGTGAGCGCAGGGACTACGCGCCCTTTGACGACTTCGGCAATACGAGAATGAACGCGCCGCTGGCTCCCGAGCAGCGCCGTCATGCGCTGAAATTGATCGAGGGGCCAGTTCCTGTTGATGGCGGAGCCTCTCTCAAGATCACGGTTGCCGTAACGAATTGCTCATCGGTTGTCTGGTCGAGCGAGGGCTCGTCCGATGGATCGCTGGGTGTCAGCCTTGGCTTTCGTATCGTTGGCAGGGACGGTGGCGCACTTGCCTCCGATAATCCGCGAACGCCGATCCCTTTCGTGCATATTCCGGGCGACACCCTCTATATGCCGATCATCGTTCCCGCACGGTGGAAGAAGCGTGGCGCCGCTTTCGTCGATATCGAACTGGTACAGAAAGATGTCGCCTGGTTCGGAGACGCCTTGCGTGTGGCGTTATAGGGCAGTGGTATTATTTCTGTCGCCGCGTATTGAACGAATCGGTCAAGTCGTCGGCACAGCATATCCTGTGCAGGTTCTGTGGGCCGCTCATCCTTTCCGCTCCAGCAGGTCCTTCACTTCGGTAGAGCGCGAGCGGGGGGCGACGAATACGCCTTCGGGCCGCGCGACCACCAGCATGTCGGTGAGGCCGATGCCGAGAATCCGGCTGTCGTCGGCGACGATCAGGTTGCCCCGGCAGTCGCGCAAGTTGACGTCGCCGGATGTCGCATTGCCGGCGTCATCCTGATCCATCAGGCCGAAAACCGCCGACCAGTTGCCGACGTCGGACCAGACGAATTGCGCCGGCACCATCGCAACCTTGTCGCTCTTTTCGAACAGCGCATAGTCGATCGAAATCTTCGGAGCGGCCAGAAACGTCGGCCCGTCGAGGAAGGATGCGCCGTCACGCGTCACGGCCAGTTTGCTCGCCTTCAACGCCGCCGTCCAAAGCTCCGGCATCGCCGCTTCCGCCTCGGCGGCGAATGTCTTCGCCGTGAAAACGAACATGCCGCTGTTCCAGGCATAATTGCCTTCGGCAAGATAGTGCGCGGCCAGTTCGGGCTTCGGCTTCTCGTGAAACTTCACGACACGATATCCGTCGGAGTGGCCGGCAATCCGCTCGCCGCGCTGGAGATAACCGAACTCGGGCGACGGGCTGGTGGGCGTGATGCCGAACGTCGCCAGATAGCCAAGCCCGGCAAGCGCGATCGCCAAGCGCAGCGTCTTGTCGAACGCCTGCGTGTCGGGAATCAAATGATCGCACGGAAAGGCGCCGACGGTGATGTCGTCGCCGTAGAGCCTGAGGGCGGTGGCGACCGCCGCGGCGATCGCGAGCCCGGAATCCCGGCGCGCCGGCTCGAAAATGATGTGAGGGCTTTGGCCGCCGACTTCGGCGGCCTGTTCGCGCAAGAGGGCTTCATGGTCCTTGTTGGCGGCGACGATGATGTGGTCGACGCCACAGTCATGGAGACGCATCAAGGTCAGTTGGTAGAGCGAATGGCGGTCGCCGAACAGCCTCAGGAACTGCTTGGGGCACTCCGGCCGCGACATCGGCCATAGCCGTGTGCCCGCGCCGCCAGAGAGCAGGATCGCCACGGTCGGTCCATGTGAGGAAGACATTATCGGATTTCCTTGGTTGAAATCGAAGTATAGATCGCTGCGTAACGCTCGCCGAGACGCTGCGCCGTCAATTCCGCCTCGTAGCGGGCGCGGGCGCGACGCCCCATTGCGCGCGCCAGATCGGCGTCGGCGATGAGCGTGCGGATGGCGGTGGCGAGCCTGGCGGCGTCGGCCGGCGGCACCACCAGGCCGGTCTCGCCGTCGATATTGACGAAACTCGTGCCCGTTCCGATTTCGCAGCAGATCATCGGCACGCTCCGCATCGCAGCTTCGACCAGCGATAGGCCATACGCCTCCGACGGAAGATGCGACGGCAGGACCAGCGCACGCGTAAGATCGAGCAGAGCCATCTTGTCCTCGTCCGGCAAGCGTCCGAGAAAATGGACGTGATGCAGCGAGCGGTCGCGGACTTTCCGTTCCAGTTGTGCCCGCTCCGGGCCATCGCCGACGAGAACGATGTCGCAATCGAGCTGCGAGGCGGCATCGATTAAGGTATCGAGGCCCTTGTAGTAACGGAAGACGCCGGTGAACAGCACGAACGCTCGGGGAAAACGGGCTCGCCAGCGCTCAAGAGTCGCGGGGGAGGCTTGCGGATAATCCTCCTCCGCCAGCCCGAGCGGCACGACGTCCACCTTGTCGGCAAACGCACGGAGAACTCTGCTGGAGCGGCGGTGCGGTTCGCTGGTCGCCACGATGCGGTCCATGCTGGTGAGAAACGCGCGCATCAGCGGCGTGTAGAGAGCGAGAAGCCGCTGTTGCTTGACGATGTCGGAATAGTAGGTGGCCAGGCTCGGTTTTCCGTGTCGCGCGAGCATGTGGAGAACGTCCATGAAGGGCCACGGAAAATGATAGTGGACGATATCGGCCCGGCGCGCCGCGCCGGCGAACTTGCCGAAAGCGTCGAGCGAGAATCCGGTCGAGGCGATATCGACGGTCCGTTTCGCGCGGATAATCGGCACGCCGTCCTTGTCGGGTGGCCAATCGCCGGGTGGCGCGAGCGTGAAGACCTCGCTTTCCACGCCGAACGGCGCTGTGTGCTTGCACAAGGCGTCGATCGTGCGCTCGATGCCGCCGAACGTTTCCGGCCAATAGGTCTTAAAGACGTGCAGGACGCGCATCGGCGGCTTTGGTCTGGTGAATGAGGTCGACGAACAGGCGTTCCGCATCGGCCGCGGCTTTCTCCCAGGTGAAGCGCCGGGCGTTCGCAATGGCGCGTTGTCGTCGCGCGCTGTCGGCGGGATCGAGCGTCAGCAGCATCGCCAATCCATCCCTGATCGAGGATATCGACGACGGATCGACAAGAATGGCATCCGGCCCGGCGATCTCGGGCATCGAGGCCACGTTCGAGGTCAGCACCGGCACGCCGCGCGCCTGCGCTTCGATAATCGGAAAACCGAATCCCTCGTAAAGAGACGGCATCACAAGACCCCTGGCGCCGGCATAGAGCGCGTTCAGTTCCGGCTCCGAAACGAAGCCCTTGAGGACGATGGAGGGATCGTCCGCGAAAGCTGCCATATCGCTTTCCTTTTTGCCGCCCCAGCCTTTCGCTCCGACAATCAGCAATCGCGTCCGCCGCAGGCTCCCGGAAGGCAGCGATTGCCATGCGTTGAGCAATCGTTTGAGGTTTTTCCGCGGCTCAAGGGTGCCGACGAATAGCAGATAGTCGTCGCCTGCGGGCGCCGCCGCCGGGTCCGGCGGCGGCGCGTCATGACCGGGGTAGACCGTTCTGACATGCGCGGACAGATGCGGCAAAAGCGAATGCAGATCGGCCCCCGTGGCATTCGAATCCACCAGGACGAGGTCGGCCTGCGCAACCGAGCGCCGCATCAGCAGGGCTTCGCCCAGGTAGGTGCGCCAGTGCATGGTGTCGGCGGCGTGTCGCCAGACCAGATCGTGGATGGTAATCACGCGCGGGACGGAATCGATCGACGCCCACGGCAGCCGGTGCGCCGGCCCCCAGAACAGGTCAAGGCCATCCCGCCGGGCTTGTGCCGGAAGCGTCGTCTGGCCCCAGATCAGGCGGGTCACGAGCGATGTGGCGGTTGAGGTACGGATAATATCGGCCCAATCGGTCGAGGGGACCGTGCGGTGCGGCGGCGCGGGGAGATAGAGGACGATCCGATGCCCCCGCGCCGCCAGCGCTTGCGCGATACCGATGATATAGCGGCCGATTCCGGAAAACGGCATCACCAGGGTCCGGCCGTCGATACCAATTCGTAAGCGAGGCGATCGGTCTGTCGTCATCGGCCGGCCCTTGCCGGGACGACCAGCAGAAGCTTTTTCATAAGGGCCGCTTTTGTACTTTGAGCCTGACATTCATCACAAACAAATCGCCACTGCAACTCCATGGTAAAATTCAAGGTCATGCCCATTTGCGTGACAACTTTGCCATTGTTCAAGTGACATGGTTCCTTATCGTGGCATCATGACCCAACCCGAGGCCGCCGGTGTTCAGCCAGAATCCGGATGTCCCACGGAGTTCATCGAGGATTGGCGTTCTGGAAGCAGTCAAGGCCACCGCTCGACCATTCGGTCAGGAACGGGAATTTCAGCGCAAAGACAGAGCGGCCTTCGGCGCGAGTATGTCGTCCTGCTTCGGGCAAAATGCGCAGGTCCGATCCCCGTTGACCGGATGGTGGCGGATACAGTCGGATGCGAGCCTGTCTCGGTGCCGATTTTTCCGAAAATACTGAAAATGCAGCAAATTTCACAATTTTGAGTTGGTTTGTAGCGCGGCCGAGGTCTGGATTCCGACCGCCGTGGACAGATCGAGCATGATTTTACGTAACGCACTGCTCGCCGCACTCAGCTCCCGCTCCTTCGAGTGAACAACCACCCACCGATACGACAATGTCTGAAGCGGAGCGATCGTATAGGTCGGCTTAGGAAGTGTGACGATGGCGCTCTTCGGAAGCAGCGTGTAGCCCACACCTTGGGCCACCAGCGCCATAATGATGGGCACGTAGTTCACCTCCATGACCACATGCAGCCTTCGCCCTACGCGCGCAGCCGCCCTCTCGACGAGCATGCGCACGCTATTGGGCGGTGAGGTCAGGATCAGCGGCAACTCGGATACGACCTCCCAACTGGCGGCATCGGGCAGGTTCGCGCCGGCCGGGCCGATAAGATACATCGCGTCATCGAAGAGGGTCATCGATGCAAGGATCGGCTCAGGTTCAACGACGCCGATCACCGCCATGTCGAGCGTGCCCTCCAGCACCCGGTTTCGGAGTTCAATCGATAGCGCGACCCAGGTCTTGACGATGACGGACGGATGCCGACCCCGCATCTCGTTCAGGATCGGCACCGTCATCACGCCATCCAGCGACGGAGGCATTCCGAGCGACAGCTCGCCGCGGACCTCGTGCGCCTCAGCCATGACCTCGTCCCTGGCCACGCGAACCTGAGAGAGGATCGCCTCGGCGCGCAACAGGAGGATATTCCCCGCTGCCGTCAGTTCGACTCCGCCGCTGCGACGCAGAAAAAGCGGAGTCTTCAGCTCCGCTTCCAACAGCGTGACCTGACGCGATAATGCAGACTGCGCCACATGAAGATACGACGCGGCGCGATTGAAACCCCCGTGATTTGCCACCTGGAGAAAATAGTTCAGCTGCCGGATGTCCATGCTGATCTCGATTTGAGATTGAAGAGATGCCTACATTCTATTATCGCGCTAAGGCGACCGCTGCTAGCCTTCGTTTCGTTACGAAATAAATTGTAGGGAGGCCGGCCTGTGGGATCGTATCTGGTCGGTGTCGACATCGGCGGGACGTTCACCGACTGCGTCGTCATCGACGCCACCGGAAAGGTTACGTCGGCGAAATCACCTTCGACACCACATAATTTTGCCGAGGGGATGATCGACGCGGTCTCCTATGCGGCCGAGAAGATCGGCATCGAGCCGGCCGAACTGTTCCGCCAGACCCGCATCCTTGCGCACGGCACCACGGTTGGCACCAACGCTGTCATCCAAAAGAAGGGCGCCAAAGTCGGGCTGCTCACGACCAGGGGGCACAATGACGTCATTCACGTCATGCGCGGCTCGCGCGGCTATGGCGGCAGGGATCTGCAGAAGGTCGTCCACTTCCCCGAGGGCCGCAAGCCCGCCCCCATCATCCCCAAGCGCCTGATCCGCGGCGTGTCCGAGCGTGTGGACTGTTTCGGGAACGTCGTGGTGAAGCTGAACGAGGACGAGGCGGCCGAGCAGATCCGCGCGCTCGTTGCCGACGGCGTCGAGGCGATTGCCATCTGCTTCCTGTGGTCGTTTCTCCATCCGGCGCACGAGCAGCGCGTTCGCGACATGGTCGGTGAAATTGCGCCCGGTATGTTCGTCACCTGCTCGTCCGATCTGGTGCCGAAATGGGGCGAGTATGAGCGCACCACCGCCGTCGCGCTCAACGCCTATATCGGCCCGCTGACATCGGGGTATCTGAGGAATTTGTCGGGCCGGTTGAAAACGCTGGGCTATCCGCATCCCCTCCAGATCACACAGTGCGGCGGCGGCACGATCTCGGTGGAAAAGGCCATGGCCTCGCCCCTGCTGACGCTGGATTCCGGGCCGGTCGCCGGCGTCACCGGATCGGTCTACCTCGGCAAGGCGATGGGCCATCAGAACATCATCACGACCGACATGGGCGGTACGTCCTTTGACGTCGGCATCATTCACAAGGGAGAACCGGCGAACTCGTTCATCTCCACGGTGAACCAGTACGAATATTTCATCCCGAAGGTCGACATCCAGGCGATCGGCTCCGGCGGCGGATCGCTGGCACAGGTCGACGACGTGACTGGCACGCTACGCGTCGGTCCGCAGAGCGCCGGCGCCGTGCCCGGCCCGATCTGCTATGGCCGCGGCGGTACCGTTCCGACCGTCACCGATGCCGCGCTGGTGCTCGGCTATTTCGATCCGGACAATTTCGCCGGGGGCCGCATGACCCTCGATAAACCGGCCGCCGAGGCTGCCATTGCCGAACTCGGCCAGCGTCTCGGCCTGGACATGATGCAGGCGGCGAGCGGGATCACCAAGATCGCCGAGTTGCAGATGGCCGATATCGTCCGCAAGGTGACCGTCGGCAAAGGTCTCGACCCGCGCGATTTCGTGCTCTTCGCTTTTGGCGGGGCAGGGCCGGCGCATGCCGGCGTCTTCGCGGCCGAACTCGGCGTTCAGAAGGTGATCATCCCGCAGCGCCATACGGCATCAACATGGTGCGCGTTTGGGGCGGCTTCGGCTGACGTGCTGCATGTGCATGAACAGGTCTCGATCATGGCCTCTCCGTTTGAGCGCAAAAAGATCAACGCCATTCTCGAGCAACTGGAGAAACAGGCGCGCGCGGAAATGGCGCATGACGGCATCGCCGAGAACCGGCAGCATCTCCAGTTCACGCTCGACATGCGCCACAAGGGCCAGATCAACGAAGTCGAGGTCTCGCTCGACGACACCCGCGTAGGCGACGGCTTCGAGGGGCCTTTGAAACACGCCTTCTACCGCCGGTATGAGCAATTATACGGCAAAGGTTCATCGTTCTCCGGCGCGAGGCTGGAGATCGTGACCTTCCGCGTGCGCGCCACCGCCGAGATGCCGCGGCCGCAGCTTCCCAAGGCAAGGAACAACTCTCCCATTGTGCCGGAAGCCGGAAGACGCGTCGGGCGAGAGGTGTGGTTTGAGGAAGTGGGAGGTTATGCGGACACGGCTGTCTATGATGGCATGAAGCTGGAAAACGGCAACCTCATCGCCGGACCCGCCCTGGTCGAGACGCCAGACACGGTCGTCGTGGTCCGTCCGGGCCAGAGCCTGACGCTGGACGCATTCGGCAATTTCGAACTGATGCTGGGCGCCCGCGCCTTCGATGCGGCCTAGGAAGGGAGAAGGGACCATGCCCAAGGTCAGCGAGATGGATCCGGCGATCTTCGACGGCGTCAACCAAGCCTATGTACCGCCGAAGGAGCTTCGCATCTCCTCCAAGCTGAAGCTGCACCGCGATAGCGATGACAACATCGATCCTGTGACCTACGAGGTCATCCGGCATAAGCTCTGGAATATCAACGAGGAGCATGGCGCCACGATCCAGCGCATTTCCGGCTCGCCCGTCGCGGTCTATGCGCTCGACCTCAACCCCTCGATCCTCACCGAAGACGCCGAGTTCGTCTATTTCGGACCCTACATGCAGTATATGTCGGGGGTCGCGGACACGCAGGTGAAGTGGATCCTGGAGAACCGCAGCGAGAATCCCGGCATCCGGGACGGCGATATGTTCCTTGCTAACGACCCATGGGTCGGCGCGGCGCATCAGATGGATGTGATGCTGATCTGTCCGATCTTCTGGGAGGGTGAGCTGTTCGCCTGGACGACGAACTGTCTGCACCAGTACGATCTCGGCGGCACGACGCCCGGCAGCTTCTGCCCTTCGGCCGCGTCTGCCTTCGAGGAAGGCATCCTCATCCCGCCGATCAAGATCGTCGAGAACAACGAGATTCGCCGCGACATCGAGGCCCTCTACCTGCGCTCGTCCCGCAAGCCGGAGATGGTCGCTCTGGACTTCCGGGCACAACTCGCCGGCTGCATGGCGGCCAAAGAGCGCATTCTCCATCTGGTTCGCCGCTATGGCGCCGCGACTGTCAAGGGCGTGATGCGCCGCGTGCTCTCCAACGGCGAAAGCGCCTTTCTGGAAAAACTGCGGCGGCTCCCCGACGGCACCTGGCGCGACCGCACCTATGTGGAATGCGCAGGTCCCGGCGACCGCAACGTCTACGAGGTCCACATCGCGCTGACGAAGAAGGGCGATACGCTGATCTTCGAGAACGAGGGCACGGCGCCACAGGTCGGTGGCATCAACGCGACCTATTCGGGATGGCGCGGCTCCATCATCGTGGCGCTCAACCAGTTGCTTTGCTGGGAGCAGGATTTCGCGGTCGGCGGAGCATTGCGCCACGTGGTCTTCGACCCGACGCCCGGCACGATGAATTGCGCAAGCTATCCGGCATCTGTTTCCACGGCGACGATTCAGGCCATGGAGATCTCTCTGTATCCCACCTACAACGTCATCTCGAAGATGACCTACAGCGACCCCGCCATGCGCAAGGACATCATGTGCATCGGCGGCACCAGCCAGTGGCCGACGACGATCTTCCGCGGCACCGACCAGTGGGGCCAGAAGTTCGGCTACATCCTCATCGATCCGATCGGAGGTGCGATCGGCGCCTTCGCTCAGGGCGACGGCATATCGACGGGCGGCCAATCGCGCACGCCGATCTGCAAGCTGCCGAACATCGAACATACCGAACAGAGCTTCCCAGTGCTGTTCCTTTATCGCAAGGAACTGACCGACTCCGGAGGCGCCGGGAAATTTCGCGGCGGCCTGTCGGCTGAAACATGTTTCATCGCACACAATACCGACGACATGGTCCACGATACGCTGTCATCGGGCAACGCCGTCCCGACCTCGACGGGCATGATGGGCGGTTATCCCGGCGCGGTGAACGCCTATCGCTTCAAGAAGGATTCCGACGTGCTCGATTTGCATCGTGCAAGCCGCATGGTCGAGGATATGGACGAACTGACCGGCAAGGATGTTACGCTTGGTCTGCGCGAGGAGAATTTCCGGCAGGGTCCCGCAGACGTTTACGCGGTGAGTTGGTCCGGCGCCGGCGGCTTCGGCGATCCGATGGAAAGGGAAGTGGCCGCGGTTGCCGACGACATCGCGCGCGGTGATGTGTCGGAAGCCAGCGCCATCGCGATCTACGGCGTGGTGCTGCGGGACGACGGCACAGTCGACGAGGCCGCGACCGAACGGCATCGCGAGAGCATCCGTCGCAAACGTATTGAAGGCAAGGCGAAGGCGACGAGGACGCTGTCCGGGCCAGTCTTGTTGCAGACTTCCGCCACGATCGACATCCGCTACGAGGGTGAGGCCCGCTATTGTTGCGCGCGTTGCGCGGCCGATTTCGGTGCGTCCTCCGGAAATTACAAGCTGGCCTGCGTAGCGGCTGAACAGCCGATCAGCCATGCGGTGCCGAACGCCGGCGATCCGCGTCGGTTCGTCGACGCCGATCCGGTTTTCCGGCAGTTCTTCTGCCCGGGCTGCGGCACGCTGATCGACAACGAGGTCGTCATGGCTGGGTCGGAGCCGCTGGGGGACATCACCATCGACGCCTCGACATTAAAGAAGCCGCCGGATGCGGCAAGAGAGCGCAACGTGGCTTGAACGAGCCCGTATGTGAACAAAGGGAGGAAGTGGAGCCATGAGGACCATCGGACTGGTTGGCTTGCTGGTGGCAGCAGGCCTTGCGGCATTGTCCAATCCGGCGCGGGCGGACACGATCCAGTTGAGGATCGGCGCTGGTCACCCGCAGGCGGCCATATGGATCGCGACACTGCGCGAGTATTTCATGCCTCAGGTTGCGGAAAGGGCGGCGCGGGCTGGCCATACCGTCCAGTGGACCGAGGCGTGGGGCGGTTCGGTCTGCAAGCTCGGCGAATGTCTCGAAGCCGTCGAAAGCGGTCTGCTCGACATCGCCGACATCGAGGCCGCTTTCGAGCCAGCGAAGCTTATCGCGCACAACTTCACCTACTTTGTACCGTTTGGCGCGGCTGACCCGGTCGTGGCGCAGAAGGCGGTCGCCGAGACCTACGAGAAGACGCCGGCGCTCGCCAAGATCCTGCGGGACGACTACAGCCAGGTGCCGATCGGCTTCGGCGTGGTCGGCAATTACGGCCTGCTCACGAACTTCGAATGGAAGGACGTGAAGGAACTGAACGGCCACAAGATCGCCGCCGCCGGCCCCAACCTTCCCTGGTTGCAGGGGACAGGGGTGGTCGGTGTCCAGTCCACCCTCAACGAGGCCTATACCTCGTTCCAGACCGGCGTCTACGAGGGATGGATCATGTTCCCGGACTCGGTGCTGTCCTTCAAGCTCAACGAGGTGACCAAGCAATACACGCCGCTGAATTTCGGCGTGCAGCACACCCCGCTCGTCACGGTCAACAAGGACGTCTGGGACAAGCTGCCCCCCGACATGCGGACCATTCTCACCGAGGTCGGCAAGGAATGGGGACGCAAGGTGGCCGAGGCGACCAGGGATGCGACCACGGCCGCGAGCAAGAAACTGACGGACAGCGGCTTCAAGGTGATCGCCGACAACCCCGCCGCCAGCGCGGCCTGGGCGAAATCCTTGCCGAACATTCCCAAGACCCGCGCCAAGGAGATCGACGGCAAGGGCCAGCCGGGCAGCGCGATCTATAGCTATGTGGATGCGTTGAAGGCGGCGGGCGTGCAACTGCCGCGTGACTGGTCGGCCGAGAAATAGACCGGCCGAAACGCCGGCCGACCTGTCGGCCGGCGTTTTTCACACGAGAACGGTCATGGGCATGGCACGGGCATGGGCACAATCCTGGACACGATCTTCCATCGCATTCTCTCCGCACTGAACGTCGTTGCGAGCGTCTGGATTCTCGGGCTCGTCGCGATCATCTCGGCCGATGTCATCGGACGCAGCGTGTTTCACCATCCGATCCAGGGCGTTCCGGAGATCGCCAAGTTCTCGATCATCGCGATGTTTTGGCTGCAAACGGCCTACGTCCTGCGGATTGGCGGCCATCTGCGCACGACGCTGGGCTTCGATCTCCTGCCGCCGGCCGGGCAGAAGATTGTCCTGTGCAGCAATGCCCTGATCGGCTTCGCGATCTTCGCCCTCATCGTCTGGCTGGGCACGCCGGAAATGATGAAGTCCTGGCGCATCGGTGCCTTCGAAGGATCGGACGCCGCCCGCATCCCGGTCTGGCCTTTCTGGGCGATCCTCGTGATCGGCGCCCTGCTGACGTCGATCCAGTTTCTGATCGATCTCTGGTGTAGCTTGCGCGGCGTTCCGCGCGAGCCTCACATCAGTGCAATGCCGACTGTGGTGGAGTAGGCGATGGATCCGGTCCTTATCGGCACGCTTTCGGTCATCGCCATCTTCGCTCTGATTCTGATCGGCTTCCACATCGGGGTGGCGCTGGCATTCGTCTCCTTCGTCGGCACCTACCTGATCACCGGCCGTTTCAAGGTCGCCGCGAGCCTGTTACAGACGACCTCCTTCAACGCGATCGCCGACTATACGCTAGCCGTCATCCCTCTTTTTGTCGTAATGGGGCTTTTCGCCACGCAAGCCGGCGCGACGCGCGACCTGTTCGCGGCCTTCGAGATGCTGCTCCGTCGTGTGCGCGGCGGCATCGGCGTCGCGACGGTCTTCGCCAACGCCGTTTTCGCCGCGATCACTGGCGTATCCGTCGCGTCCGCCGCCGTATTCTCGAAGCTGGCTGGTCCCGAGCTTGACCGGCTCGGCTATGATCGGAAATTCGGCCTCGGCATCATCGGCTCGTCGGCGCTGCTCGGAATGCTGATCCCGCCATCGATCCTGATGATCATCTATGGCGTCCTCGCCGAGCAGTCGATCGGCAGGCTGTTCGCCGCGGGCATTGGACCGGGCATCCTGGTCATCATCGTCCTCTCGGTCACGATTCTGCTGCGGGTGCGGTTCAATCCCCGGCTAATCGGGCACGAAGGCCAACGGAGCGAGTCCGACCGCGAGCCGCCTTTGGCCGTGATCGGGCGCACCAGCCCGATCTTCGTCCTGATCGCCCTCGTGCTCGGCGGCATCTATGCCGGCTGGTTCACGCCGACCGAAGCTGGCGCCATCGGCGCTCTCGGTGCGATCGTGCTGATGCTGCTGCGCGGCAGCCTCGGCGGCGGTCCGCTGCTCCGCATCCTGCTGGAAACCGGCCAGGGCTGCGCCTCCATTTTCTTCCTGCTGATTACAGCGCAGATGTACAGTCGCATGCTCACTCTCTCGCGCCTCCCTGAACTGCTGACGACATGGGTCTCCATGCTCAACCTGCCAGGCGGCGTAATTATCGTCGCATTCATCATTGTGCTTCTGCTGCTCGGCTGCATTATCGATTCCGTATCAATTCTTCTGCTCACCATGCCGATCATGGTGCCGATCGCCACGAATTTTGGCTACGATGCGATCTGGTTCGGGATGATCACCGTCGTTGCGGTCGAACTCGGTCTGCTCACGCCGCCCTTCGGGATGGTCGTCTTCGCGATGAAGGCGACATTGCCGGCTGATGTGAAGATCGAGGACATCTTCCGAGGCGTTATGCCGTTCTTCTTCGCATTGCTGTTTGCGCTGGCGCTGGTCACGATTTTTCCGGAGATCTCGTTGGCGATACCGCAACTGCTGTTCGGATAGAAGATCTTGAGCATCTGCATCGACCAGGTCCGACGGTCTCGTCATGCACACCGTGCCGAAGTCCGTGTCTATCTCACGCAAGGTCGCCGAAGGCCGAGCGAGCGGTTCAGCTTTTTGCTTTATCTGGGTATGGCAGCCGGCCGCGGGAGGTGATCGATGTCGCGCTACGACGACCTGATGGCATTCGAATTTCCAGAGATAGAACAAAGCTACGGGCAGCGCGACATCATACTGTATGCCCTGGGTGTCGGGGCGGGGTGGGAATGGTGCGATCCGGCCGAACTCCGCTTCGCCTACGAAAGGAATCTGGTGCCTCTGCCATCAATGGCGGTGACGCTTGCCTATCCGGGGTTCTGGTATCGAGACCTCAATCCGGGCCTCGACTTCGCACGGGTGGTGCATGCTTCGGAGCGCGTCGAGATACACCGGCCGCTTCCGATCGCCGCGTCCGTTTCGGCGCGGCCGCGGATCGTCGCGATCCACGACAGGGGCGAGGGGCGCGGCAGTCTGATCGTCAGCCGCCGCACGATCTTCGAGGCAGGATCGAACGATCCGCTCGCGACCGTCCAGCAGACCGCGTTGTGCCGCGGTGACGGGGGGCTGGGAGGTCCCTTGGTTCCCGCGCCTGCGCCGCATCCAGTGCCGCAACGGCAGCCCGACCATGTCGTCGAGGCTTCGATATCGCCCCAGGCTGCGCTGATTTATCGGCTCTCGGGAGACTATAATCCGCTCCACGTCGATCCGGATTTCGCCAGAGCTGCCGGGTTCGAGCAGCCGATCCTGCACGGGCTTTCGACCTACGGCCACGTCTGCCGCCTGCTCGTGAAGGCGCACGGCGTCGACGCATCCATGCGGGTGATGGACTGCCGTTTCACCGCGCCGGTCTTTCCCGGCGACACGCTGACGGTGCGGATCTGGTTCGATGGTTCGGCGGCGAGCTTTCAGGCGCAAGTCGGCGCGCGCGTGGTGATCGACAACGGCATCGCCGAATTCGCCTGAGATGTAGCGTTAGTCAGGTTCCTTTGACCTGGATCATCTCTCCCGAGGAGGTTACACCTTAATAACAATCGCTTCGGCAGCTCCACCAGGTCAATGCTCTGTTGTTGCGCTGGCGTGGGCGAAGCGGTTCGTTCGATCGGCGTAACGCAGTTCACGTATTATCGATGGCGCAAGGAGTTTGGTAGTCTGAAGGACGATCAGTGGCGTGTCTTAAGGAGCTGAAGAAAGAGAACGGTCGGCTGCGCAACGCAGTGTCGGACTTGACGCGCGAGAAGTTGATCTTGAAAGAGGCTGCTTCGGGAGACGTCGAAGCCCCTTCCCGCCGTCGCCGCGGCGTCGACCATGTGATGTCGAAGTTGTCTGCTTGGAGTGTTTTGCCTGCAAGGTTCTTGTCCAGCATCACTCGATCCAGCGCAGGAAGCCGCCAGACCGACCGAATGAAGGGGACTGAGGGCCGATATTATCCGTCTGGCCTCACGCTAGGGCCGCTATGGCCCTCGTGAGTGATATCGCTCTTGATGGCTTCATCGCTAGTCAACCGACATGCCATTGAGAAGCAGCTTGACTGCAATGCGCATCCGCTTTTCTTCGGCTTTGACGTCAAAATCAATCCCGTGGATTGCGAAGCGCATAGCCGGGCTGACCACGATATTCAGATAGGCATCGGCCGCAATGGTCGCGTCCATCCTGACAAGGCCGTGATCAACCATCTGATCGAAGAGATTTGCGACCCGCGATACCAGCCGGGACCATCCGTCGCGAAAGGCGAGTTCACCAAGCTCGGGAAAATTTGTCGCCTGTGCCGCGAGGATCCGCGTAACCGCCTTGGCGCCACTGCTACTGCTCAAAGCAATCAGTTGTCTGCCGAGGCCGGTGAGCTGCTTCTCGAATGATGCTTTGCTCGTGCCATTGCAAGGAAATTCGGCGGCGGTGGCGAGGGGAGCAAGCCAGCGCCCGATTTCTCGTTTGAGGACCGCCTCGAACAAGCCTCGCTTGTCATGATACCGGGCATAAACCGTGGGTTTACTGACGCGAGCTGCCTCGGCCACCGCATCGATGGATGTGGCGTCAAAGCCGCGCTCCAGGAATAGTTCGGTTGCTGCATCGAGAAGGCGCAGGTCGCGTTCGATAGCCGCTCGTTTTGTCGGGCGCCCACCACGAGATTTCGCCACTCTGGAAGGTGTCGATTTTAGTTGCGCTGCCGGGCTGCGTACCAACCCACTGCCGCTTCGAGCGCGAGCCGTTACCCGATGAGTCCTGGGCAAGAGAGAAACCTTTCGATATCTAAGCTTACGAGAAGCCCACAAAAATCAGAGTCAATGATCCGTCCATGGTCTCGACGACGATCATTTGCGGCATGTCGTAGTATCCAAAACGATCATAGACGCAAGGTCTTGACCAAGTTTATGGGCAAACCTCGGGTCCGATGACCGTGATGTCATTACTCCACCACATATGCGCTCCACAACATGCTGTAACGCCATGCTGAGTAAGATATCGGAGATGACGACGGGCTTTACGGTTGAAAGCACGTGTCCGCTCGACTGTTTACACTCTATATGGCCTGTGATCATGGAGCGTAGTTCTTCAAGAAATGTGTCGCCGGGTAGCGACTTGCAGTAACGACGCAACAGAGCGGTGTCGGCCATTGCTGCAATAAGAGGAAACATGACTCGGTCATAATAGTATACAGCGATCCCAGCCGCCCGAGCCAAGCATTGTTCCGTGGAGCCGTGAGAGACAGCGAGCCCTTTTTTGAGTGCGGGTCGCGGCATCGCGCGGTTATGGAGTGCGGCTAGTACAAGCTCTTCCTTGGTCGCAAAGTACTTAAAAATGGCAGCTTCGGAGACATCTGCGGCATTGGCGATTTTTCGGGTTGTGACGCGTGCGATCCCGAGTTCAGAAATGGCTTGCTCCGTCACCTGCACAAGGAGATCACGCGTGCTGATAGATTGCCGGCGGCGCCTAACCGGAGTCGGCTTCCGAGCCTTGTTCGGTGATGGGCGCGAACCATCGTCTTGTCTTCTTTCAGGTTTGGACATTACCGGCCAATCTCCGACGATGTAGAGTGCCGTAAAGGAAAACATCTGGCGGTATCTGACGATTCGTGACCTAACCGATCGCCACAACGGATCAATCCGGTAGGATCTAATGTTTCCTTCCGCGGTTATCAGACATTGGACCTGAATGGAGCAGGGCTGCGGGGCCAACATCGGGTTGCTTCGCCAAGCGGTATGCCCGCCCCGCGGTCACGTGTGGAGCCGAAGATGGGTCTCAACTGATTTCTCGCTTCGAGAGATCTCCCATCCGGGATCGCGGGCGCTTGCGTATATGGGAAGGCTTGGCTATGGAGAAATACCATACCGTTTCGTTTCATTAAGTCAACGCCGTCGAGGTCCCATGCGCCGTTTCGGTCATTTCGTGGTCTCACTTTTCCTGATGTCGTCGGTCGCAGCATTCGCTCAGCAGACGCCGCCGCCGCCGGCCGTTGGTGTGGCCAAGGCGGAGATGAAGCCGATTACTCAGAAGGCGGAGTATCTTGGTCGTATACAGGCTGTACAGCGAGTGGCAATCAACCCCGGGTGACAGCATTCCTCGCTGAACGTCGTTTCGTAGAAGGCACGGAGGTAAAGGAGAGCGACGTCCTCTACATCCTGGAGCAGGAGCCGTTTAAGGCTGATATCCAGGCCAAGCAGGGCGCTGTCGCCCAGGTCGAGGCACAATTGAAGAACGCCACACTTGCTCTCGACCGCGCGGCGCAACTCCTAAAGACCCAGGCCGGAACGCAGGCGAACTATGATAACGCGCAGGCTGGCGAACAGGCTCAACGGGCCGCGCTGGTGTCGGCCAAAGCTCAGCTTCGGCAATCGGAAATCAATCTCGGCTACACTGAAATACGTTCGCCGATCGACGGCAAGATCGGGCAGACGTCCGTAACGGAAGGCAATGTCGTCAGCCCGAGTTCCGGAGCACTCACCACCGTGGTCAGTCAGGATCCGATGTACGTTACGTTTCCGGTGCCTGTCAGGACGGCACTTGAGATCCAGGAGAATGTCACACCGGCGGGCAATTTCGATGCACTCCGTGTCCGTGTGCGCCGATCCAACGGCAAGATCTATGGTCAGGTTGGCAGACTCGATTTCCTCAATAATAGCGTGAGCGGTGCCACCGATACGCTGACGTTGCGTGCGACCATAGCGAATCCCAAGACCGGCGGAAACGGAACGACCCGTGAGTTGATCGACTCCGAATTGGTGACCGTCCTTCTTGAGGGTGCCAAGCCGGTCAGCATGCTGACCGTGCCGCGCAAGGCGCTGCTCACCGATCAGGGCGGCGATTATGTGTTCGTCGTTGATGCCGAGAACAAGGCGCAACGCCGTGGCGTCAAGTTGGGCGCAAACGCAACCCCGACGCTCGCCGTTATCACCGAGGGCTTGAAGGAGGGGGACCTTGTGATCGCCGAAGGCGTTCAGCGCGTCCGGGCAGGCCAGCCGGTCTCACCGGCGCCTTTGACGCCAGGTGCACCGACCGGCGAGGCGGGGAAGCCATGATCTCAGCAGTTTTTGTCGATCGCCCGCGTTTGGCAATTGTCATCGCGATCGTCATGACCCTCGCCGGCGCCTTGGCGATGACCAGGATGCCGGTCGAGCAGTTTCCTAATATTGTGCCGCCTCAGGTGCAGGTTTCGGCCAACTTCCCCGGCGCCTCTGCCGCGGTTGTCGAAAGCAGCGTCGCGCAGCCTCTCGAAGCGCAGATGATCGGCGTCGACAAGATGCTGTACATGAAGTCGACCAGTGCGAACGATGGCAGTTACAATCTGACCATCAGCTTCGCTCTTGGCACGAACCCCGATATTAACACCGTAAACGTCAACAATCGTGTGCAGACGGCACTTCCGCAGCTACCGCAGGAAATCCAGCGGCAGGGCATGACGGTTCGCAAGCGATCCAATTCGATCCTGCAGTTTATTGGCTTTACGAGCGAGAAGCATGATACGCTTTATATTGCCAACTATATCACGCTGAACGTTCTCGATGAAGTCTCGCGCGTTCCGGGCGTCGGTCAGGCGACGCTTTTTGCGCGTTTGAGATATTCGATGCGTATCTGGTTCGATGTGCAGCGTCTCATCAGCCTCAATCTTGCGCCGTCGGATGTGGCTCAGGCCATTCAGGCTCAGAACGTGCAGGCCCCGACGGGTCGCATTGGCGCTCCGCCGATCGATAAGGATCAGCAGATCCAGATGAACGTGCAGACGCAGGGGCGTCTGAACACGCCGGAACAGTTTGGTGAGATTATTCTGCGCGCTAATCCCGATGGATCATTGCTGCGCGTGCGGGACGTTGCTCGGGTCGAGATCGGCGCGCAGAATGAGGATATAGACAGCCGCCTCAATGGCAAGCCGACCGTAGCCGCCGCGATTTATCTGGCGCCGGACGCGAATGCGGTGCAGACGGCTGAACTCGTCAACAAGACGATCGAGCGTCTGAGCAAGCGGTTTCCGGAAGGCATGCAGGCGCATGTTGTTCACGACTCTACCACTTTCGTGAGAGACACAATCAACGAGGTGCTAAAGACGTTATTTGAAGCCTTCGTTCTGGTGGTGATAGTCGTCTACCTTTTTCTCGGAAATCTTCGGGCGACGATTATTCCGACCGTCGCTGTTCCGGTCAGTCTGATTAGCACTTTCGCTGTTCTGCTGACGATGGGATATTCCGCCAATACGGTTTCGATGCTCGCGATGGTGCTAGCGATCAGCATCGTGGTTGATGACGCCATTGTGGTGGTGGAGAATGTCGAGCGCGTGATGGAGGAAGAGCCGGAGCTTTCGCCGACGGAAGCGACGAAGAAGGCGATGTCGCAGATCACGGCACCGATCATCGCCATCACCCTGGTTCTGCTGTCCGTGTTCGTTCCGATTGCCTTCGTGCCAGGTCTGTCGGGACAGTTGTTCCGCCAGTTTGCCGTGACCATCAGCGCTTCGATGCTCTTCTCGGCTATCAACGCCCTGACTCTGTCGCCGGCGCTTTGCGCTGTCATGTTGCGACATACAGGTCCCAAGAAAGGGATCATTGCTAGGGTGCTCGGCGGAATTGAAAAAGCCCAGAACGGCTACGCAGCCGTAGTCCGCAGGCTGGTACGGGTGTCCATATTGTCGCTGTTGGCGGTCGTAGCCTGTTTTGCGGGTATTTTTGGCCTTGCGAAAGTCACGCCGACGAGCTTTCTGCCCGAGGAGGATCAGGGAGCGTTCTTCATCGCCGTGCAGCTTCCGGACGGTGCATCGGCCTCCCGCACAAGTGATGCCGTGCGGGAGGTTGAGAACCTTGTCGCCGGCATGCCGCAGGTGAAGGATGTCTTCTCCATTCTTGGCTATTCGCTGCTCGATTCCGCGGCGGAATCCAATGCGGCATTCGTTGTGGCGAAGCTGAAGCCGTTCGAGGACCGGCGTAAGGCGGAAGACTCTGCCCAGGCGCTGATTGCCAAGCTATTCACCCAAGGGACACAGGTCAGAACTGCACAGGTGTTGCCCTTCAACCTTCCGGCGATCATCGGCCTGTCGACGAGCGGAGGCTTCGAGTACCAGCTTGAGGCTCTAGAGGGGCAGGACCCGGTCGAGATCGGACGCACGATGCAGGGACTCGTTGCGGCGGCGAACGATGACAAACGGATGTCTCGGGTGTTTTCGACGTATACGACCGAGAATCCCTCACTCTATCTGAACATCGATCGCGAGAAGGCCCAGGCGCTTGGTCTCGGCATGAATGATGTGTTCACAGCGCTGCAAGCCACCCTTGGCGGACTCTATACGAATGACTTCAACAAGTTCGGCCGGACATGGCAGGTCAACATTCAGGGTGAGGCACAGAACCGTCGCGATATCGTGGCTTTGTGGCAGATCCAGATCCGGAATAAATCCGGCAATATGGTGCCGCTGCGGTCGATTGCTGATGTTTCGACCGTGCTCGGACCTCAGGTGATTGCCCGGTACAACAACTACCGCTCGGTGACTGTGAACGGCAGCCCCAGTCCTGGTGCGTCTTCCGGTACCGCGCTGGAGGCGATGGAGGAGGTTTCCGCCAGGACGCTGCCTCCGTCCTACGCCTATGAGTGGACTGGCTCTGCCTATCAGGAGCGCCAGGCTTCTGGTCAGACGGGCATTATCCTGGCGATGGCACTCCTGTTCGCCTTCCTGTTCCTGGTCGCCCTCTATGAAAGCTGGATCATTCCGATCCCGGTGCTCCTGTCGGTTTCGGTCGGTGTGCTGGCAGCTTTCGCCGGGATCCTGATCGCCGGCTTGTCGCTAGATTTATACGCTCAAATTGGTCTGGTCGTGCTGATCGCGCTCGCGGCGAAGAATGGAATCCTGATCGTCGAGTTTGCCAAGGAGCAGCGAGAGTCAGGCAAGAGCATCGAGGAGGCCGCGATCCTGGGTGCCCATATGCGGTTTCGAGCAGTCATGATGACGTCGATCGCATTTATCCTGGGGCTTGCTCCGCTCGTTATCGCCCATGGCGCAGCGCAGATCAGCCGTCGTGGCGTCGGCACATCGGTATTTGCCGGCATGATCGGAGCCAGCGCGATCGGCATTTTCCTGATTCCGATGCTCTATGTTGTGTTCCAGAGGTTGCGCGAAGCAAAATGGCGAAAACATAGGTTAGGGCCGCATAAGGTAGGGTCCCACAGCGCGCATGAATGATACGCGTTCTCCGGCGCGGGGCATCGATCGCTGACCCCATCATTCTTCTGTTGACGACCGACGCTCACTCTTACCACACGGCTTACATGCTGCTTGGCATCGGCGCGGGTTTTCTAATACCCGTCAAGATGGCTGACGCATCACTCGCCATTGGTTATGACGCTCGGGACGTCGCGGCGGGATTGATCTCCGCCTCACGAGGCATCTTGTGACTGCACCTTATGGTCAGTTGTACGTCGTGCCCGCTCGACGCGGTGGTTGAGGCGCCTGCTTTTCTGCAAGCTGATGGTCTTCTCCCCTGTGTCGCGGCCATTCGTGTTCAGTAGATGGTCGGCGGCATGGAACGCGCGCTGGGACAATGAAATCCGGATTTGGTGCGGCGGACCGCGCCTGAGCAGACGGTCCATAAGCTTGATATCAAGCCGGGAATTTTCGCCGGCAAGGCTACGTCTTCTCGCGCGAACTGGTCACGGCGGGTGGTGGACACGTCTCGATGCGGCTGCCGTCGGCGGATGGGCGAGGGCATCACGCGCTGGCAATCGGTGTTTTCGGCTGGATCGAAGATATCGAGCGACGGAAACCCGTATCACTTGCACGATGCGCGCTGCCGTCCAACGTCACTTTCCGGCGCTGCGGTGATATCGTAATGGATCGTGCTTCGTCTTGCGCTTATGTCATTCACGCTCATGCAATGAGGATCGACCGATGACTTCCGGATTTAGAATCATGAAATCGAGGCGCAAGGTCCAGCCTGAAATCGTCGAGCAGTTTCGGTCGATTCCGCTTGCGAACGTCAGCGACGTGATGTCACGGCTGTCGGGCACCTCACGGTTGCGTCCGATGCACCGGGGCGGGTGGCTCGGCGGCCCGGCGCTCACGGTAAGAACGCCGCCCGGCGAGAATCTGATGGTTCACAAGGCCATCGAGATCGCGCAGCCCGGTGATGTCATCGTCGTTGACGCCGGCGGCGGGACATCGCACGCGACAATCGGCGAGATCATGGTCACGCTGGCTCAACGAAAGAAGATCGCCGGCTTTGTCATCGACGGCGCGATCCGCGATTCCGCGGCTATCCGTGCCGGCGCGTTTCCGGTATTCGCCGCGGGCGTGTCGCATCGCGGGCCCTACAAGAATGGTCCCGGCGAGATCAATTGTGCGGTTTCGATCGACGGCATGGTGGTGGAGGCGGGTGATCTGATCGTCGCCGACGCCGATGGCGTCTTGTGCATCCCGTTTTCTCAGGCCGATGCGATCCTCTCTAAAGCGATCGCAACGAGCGAAGCCGAGGACCGGATGATGGCTGCCGCTCGCGACGGCACGCTGGATCGAAGCTGGATCGACGAGACCCTCAGGCGCGCGGGATGCGTCGTCGAGGAATAGCGGTCGTTCCTCCGGCCCGAACGCCATCGATCGTCGGTAACAAAAGCGTGGCATCGTTGCCGGCTACGGCCGCCACGGCGTCTCTATCGGGTTAGGGCTTGGATCGGGCAAGAATGGACTGGGCCTGGAGGCGGACCGGTTCGTCGACCATCGTCCCGTCGATCCGCACCGCACCCTCGGCGGAGGCCAATACCTTGCGCGCCCACTCGATTTCAGAAATCTGGGGACGGAATCCGGCGCGGATCGCATCGATCTGACGGGGATGGATGGCGAGCTTGCCGCCGAAACCAAGCTCAAGCGCATGGCGCGCGTCCGATGCGATCAGATTGACATCCTCGATTGAGGTCGTGACACCGTCGAGGGGTGGTGCAAGCCCCGCAAAGCGTGACGCCAGAACGAGTTCGGAGCGTGTTGAAAGCAGGGCTTCCCGCGTGTGCGCGCAGCCCAGGTCGGCGCAAAAATCGACGGAGCCGAATGCTAGCCGCGCCACTCCGGGCAAGGCGGCGATCGCTCGCGCATGAGCAAGGCCTCGCGCGGTTTCCACGAGTGCGACGATCGGAATTTCGCTGTGCGACGTCAGGGTCGTCAGGTTGTCGTTCAGTTCGGCCTTGGGGACGACAATTGCCGCGATGGGCAATTTGCGCACGGCGGCAAGGTCGGCCTGATGCCAAGGCGTATTTCCCGCGTTTATTCGAACCAGGACCGGCAGATCCGTGAAGTCCGTGCGGATTTCCGCGCGGGCCCTGTCCTTGGCATCGGCCGGGACAGCGTCCTCGAGATCGATAATAATGGCGTCGGCGCTTGACGCCGCTGCCTTCAGGAACCGCTCGGGCCGATGAGCCGGTACGAAGAGAGGCGCCGTATGGATTGCCATGTTCAGCGGCCCCGTCCGCGGTCTTTGGATCGTTGGTGACAAATCAGATGTCATCCAGCCCGTGACCACGCTTGGGAACCAGTGCGCTGCGGATAAAATTCATCACCGGCGATCCGTCCTGCTTAAAGGCGCTGGTCCGCACGGTGACGATTCCTTGTGTTGGTCGCGACTTCGATTCGCGTTTCTCCAGAACTTCGGATTCGGCGTAAAGCGTATCGCCCGGAAAGACCGGATTGAGGAGATTGATTTCTTTCCACCCCAGATTGGCGATCGCCCTGGCGCTGACATCATTGACCGACATGCCCAGTACGATTGCCAGGCTGAGGCCGCTGTTGACCAGCGGCCTGCCAAATTCGCTTTTCTCAGCATAGGCGCGGTCACAATGCAGCGGGTGCATGTTCATCGTCATCAGCGAGAAATTGATATTGTCAGCCTCTGTAATCGTGCGGCCAGGGCGATGTTCGTAAACATCGCCGACAACGAAATCCTCAAGATACCGTCCGAATGGAGTTCTTGTGCGAGAGGGTTTTCTGTCGGGGACGTTCGTCATTGTCGCGATGCCTCAGCAATGAATGTCGTGATGATTTCTCAGGGATTGCAGGACGCCCGGTCGGCATAGTCCGCGGTCGCTTCCCCCAGTTCCGGAACGGACCAGCATGGGGCGGCCGGCTCGCCAAGGAAGCGAATGACCGGGGCAAGGTGCCGTCGTCCCGCCTCGTCCTGGTGGATGCCGCCGCGATGGCGCAGGTGCGGGTCCTCCAGGGCTTCCGACATGGTGTTGACCGGGGCAAAGCAGATATCGTGCCCTCCGAGGACGGGGAGCCATTCGGCAAGGCGCTTCTGCCGGAACGTGTCCCGCAGAAAGGCGATCACCGGCTGCTGGTGTGGACCGGGACCTTGTTCGCACAAATCGATCAGATCGGCGCGGCCTAGTGCTCCGAGAAGGGTGCGGACGAATTTCAATTCCTGTCCGCCGAGCACCAGATGACGGCCATCGGCGGTTTCATAGACGTTGTAGAAGGCCGCCCCGCCGAGCGAGCGTTCCTGCGCGGGGACTGGTTGGCGACCCTCGGTGAGAACCGGTCCGAGCACGTTGCGCGTGGCGCCGAGGATCGATTCCTGCATCGAGATGTCGATGAAATCGCCCCGCCCCGTATGCTCGCGGCGATAAAGCGCCATCAAGACACCGGACAGGCCCTGCAATGCCGCGAAGATGTCGGCCGCGGGAATGGCGGGGATGAGGGGGCTCCCGTCCGGAGCAGGGAGAATGCTGAGGGCGCCAGCGATGGATTGCACGGCGAGATCGTGCGCGGGCCTTTCGCGATATGGGCCATCCTGTCCGAAAGCGCTTATAGAACAATAGACTAGGCGCGGGTTGCGATCCGACAGCCTGGCATAATCGAATCCCAGCCGATGTATGACTCCGGGCCGGAACGCTTCGACGAAAACGTCGGCGCCGTCAACGAGGTCGAGGAGGGCCTGACGCCCTTCGGCGGTTTTCAAGTCAAGAACGACGCTGCGTTTCCCGCGGTTGAAGTTACGAAAAAAGACGCTTGTCCGCCCGTCGCTTTCGCCGATCGCGCGCGCGGGGTCACCGCCGGGCGGCTCGACCTTGATGACCTCCGCGCCATGATCGGCGAGCGCCATGGTCAGATACGGGCCAGGAATAAACAATGAAAGGTCGATGACCCGCAGGCCGGCCAATTTCATAGAGGTGCTCTGGATCCGTGCGGCCCCGCGGTCAGCCCGGGCGCGACCAAGAAAAAACTTGTACGTATAAATAGTGCAAGATATGAAACCGGTCAAGCTGTGCCGCCAGAGGCCATCGTTTCTGAAGATCGCGGCGTGGCGAGGAGGATGTCCGGTGCGTTCAGAGGGTATTGTAATCATTGGCGGCGGCCAGGCCGGTTTTCAGGTTGCCGCGTCCTTGCGCAAGGAGGGTTGTGAGGGCCGGGTCATGATGGTGGAGGCCCAGGAGCATCTGCCCTATCAAAGGCCACCTCTGTCGAAGACCTATATCCAGGGGAAGCTCTCCGTCAGCGGTTTGCTGTTCCGCCCGCAGAGCTTCTTTTCCGATCACCGGATTGAACTGGTGTGCGACCGGGCCGATGCGATCGACCGTGCGTCAAGGCGCGTGTTTCTCGCCTCCGGAGCATCGATGGTCTATGACCACCTGGTGCTGTGCGTCGGCGCCCTTGCCCGCAAACTGCCCCTGAATGACACGCGGCTGGACGGCGTGTTCGAACTACGTAACCTCGCGGATGCGGATGCACTGAGGCCAAGGCTTGCCACGGCGCGTCGCGTTGTTGTGATAGGGGCCGGCTTCGTCGGTCTTGAATTTGCCGCTGTCGCGCGCGGCGCCGGCGCGGAGGTCTGCGTCGTGGATGTCGCTTCCCGCGCCATGGCGCGCGCGGTTTCGCAATCGATGTCGGATTTTGTCCGCAGAGCCCATATGAATAGCGGGATCAGCTTCCGAATGGGGACGGGAATAACGCGATTGCGTCGCCGGAATGGAGCAGTGTTGTCCGTCGAGCTTGCCGACGGGACGGCGCTGCCGGCCGATATCGTGCTGGTGGGGATCGGCGTCGAACCCGATGTGCGATTGGCGGCCGAGGCCGGTCTTGCCATCGATAACGGCATCAAGGTGGACGGGTATCTATCAACCTCCGACCCGTCGATATCAGCCATCGGCGATTGTGTCTCTTTCCCGTATTGGCGCTCCGGGACGCGGATCAGACTGGAGTCGGTGCAGAACGCCTGTGATCAGGCCGCGACGGTCGCGGCCAGATTGGTGGGCAAGGCCCCTGCCGAGTACGCTTCGCTTCCGTGGTTCTGGTCGGATCAAGGCGATCTGAAGCTGCAAATAGCCGGGCTTGGCGGCGGGGAGCTGGACGTGCAGGAGCTTCCCTCTGCTAACGAGCGGGCCTTTTGCTCCCTTCTTTTCCGAAACGATCAGCTCGTTGCCGTGGAATGCGTCAATCGCCCCGGTGATTTTATGGCGGCGCGCAAATTACTTTCGCGGCAGTCGCTTGCATTGCCACGCCGAGAGGCGGCGCGCCCGGATTTCGATCTGCGAGCCTGGGAGGCCGCCAGCAGACCCGCGCTGGCCCTTTGAACCGGCCCGTCGAAGTCGGCCAAGGCCCGCACACTGAACGTATATGGCTATCGCCGAATTGGCTAGGTTGACTGGATAGCGGCGTCGATGATGATGTCGTGGGTTGCGTAGCGTCGCGTCGCACCGTCGATGAGACACCGGCGTTCCGGCCAAAACGGGAAACAGAGATGGCGAGCTCCTCCAATCAGCGAAGCAAACCGAGCGGGATTCCCCGCTACCGGGCGATCGTGAACGCCTTGCGGGAGCGCATTGCCGACGGCGCCTGGGATATCGGCGCGAAGCTGCCGACCGAAGATGAACTCTGCGACCAGTTCAAAGTCAGCCGCCATACCGTCCGCATCGCCTTGCGGGAATTGCGGGACGAAGGTTTGATCACCTCGCGGCAGGGCGCGGGCTCGATGGTGCTGCGGCGCTCCCCGCCGCTGGTCTATACGTCGTCGATTTCTTCGCTCGAGGAATTGCTGCAATACGCGACCGAGGTCCGATACGAGGTGGCCAAGAGCGGTATCGTGATCGCCGACGCTGAACTCGCGGCCCGATTGGGTTGCGAAGTAGGGCATCGATGGCTGCGGCTGGAGGGGCTTCGCATGAAGCCCGACCAGGCCGAGCCGGTTTGCTGGACCGAGGTCTTCGTACATGCGGATTATGCCGGTGTCGGCCTGATGATCGGCCGCTCCGCCGGGACGATCTATTCGTGGATCGAGAAAATGTATGGTGTTGAAGTCGGCGCGGTGCGTCAGGTGCTGCGCGTGGTGCCGATGCCGGATCATATTTCCAAACAGTTCAATTGCGAACCGGGTAGCCCGGCAATCGAGGTTTCGCGCTCATACAGACTGCTTAACGGCGATTTGGTGGAAGTGGCGTTCAATCTGCATCAGGCTGACCGCTTCAGTTATGAGCTGACGTTGCAGAAGCGCGGATCGAACGGCGGCGGGACGCAAGCCCTGGACTGATCCGCGCTGCCGATCCCGATGCGCGAGGGTGGTGCGAGGACCGAGCCCACTCCTGGCTCTTTCCCCCCGGGGGGCGTGGCTGGGCAATCCAAATAATTTGTCCTTACAACATCTTTGCAATAGTTGACATTCGCCATTTTCCCCATCAATGTACGGACATATTTTCGCAAGCCGGACGCTTTCGGCAGTTATGGCTCCAAGTTATCCGTACACATAAGCCTTGCGCCCTTTCGAGCGTGCAGGGTCACTCGCAAACAAATAGAGATTAAGGGGGAGGAATGCGTTCTTTCGGAATCAGGAAACAGTCTCGTGTCGTGGCGACGCTGGCTGTTGTCGCAGCATTGGCGCTGCCGCTGGCTGCGACCGCTCAGGCGCAATCGAAGTCGCCGATCAAAATTGGCCTTATCGTCAGCCTGAGCGGCGCCCTCGCCAGCGTCGGCGTCCCTCAGCGCGACGCCGTCACGGCGGTTGCCGATGACCTCAATTCCAAGGGCGGTATCGACGGCCATCCGATCCAGCTTATCGTTTTCGATGACGGCACCAGTCAGACGGAAGCGGCGCGCGGGGCGACGCAGCTTATCCAGCAGGATAACGTCGTGGCGCTCGTCGGACCGACGAGCGGCAGTAATGCTCTGGCGATGGGGCCGGTCGCGGCGCGCTATAATGTGCCGGTTTCCTCGATGGTTGCCAGCGTGCCGGTCATCTCCAAGAAGAGCAGTTTCTACTCCTGGGTCTTTCGCGGTCAGCCCGATGACACCGTTACCACGGCGCGAATGCTCAAGTTGCTCGCGGCGAGCGGGGCCAAGCGCATCGGCGTCTATTACCAGGAAGACGCTTATGGCAAATTCACCGCGGACTACGTGTCCGAGGTCGCCTCCCAATATAATCTGACGGTCGTCGACAAGGTGGCTTCGACGCTGACTGCGACGGATCTGACCTCGCAGGCAACCAAGTTGCGCAATGCGGGAGCCGAGGCCGTGATTGTGCAGGTATCGCCACCTTCGCTCGCCGCTTCGTTTGCGCGCGCCGCCAAGCAGGTGGGGCTGAAGGCGCCGCTCTGGGGCGGAATCGGATTTGGCCAGAAGGCGTTTGCCGGTGCGCTCGGAGCGGACGGCGACGGCATTCGCGCCATGCTGCTGGGGAATTGGGACGAGCCCACGCCGGAATTGCGGAAGCTGGCCGACCTGCTCGCCGCAAAAGGCAAGTCACCGGCCGGGTTCGCCGAGATATCGTCCACCAATTCCTTTCTGCACGTTGTGAAGGCGCTGGAGCGCGCGCCCGACGCGACCGGCGAGAAATTGCGCGCGGCCATGGAAGGCGTTTGCGACCTCAAGACCTTCGCGGCATCGAGCGCCTGCTTCTCGCCCGACAATCATAATGGCTGGACGGAAGAAACCCTGGTTCCGGCCGAGATCCGGTCCGGAAAATATAAAACCCTGCATTGAAGTGCTTTCGCGCTGATTGATGATCGGTTGGATGAGGGAGGGGCGATCACATGATTGAGTTTGTGATCCGGGGCCTCGTCATGGGCGTGAATTACGGATTGCTGGCTTTGCCCCTCAGCCTGCTTTTCGTCGCGACCGGCACCGTGGATTTTGCGCTGGGTTGCTATGCGGTGCTGGCGGCGGGCGTCGCCTTTACAGTGGGGGGCGTGAGCGGGCTGGTGGCGGGTCTGCTCTCCGCGGTGGCGGCGGCGTGCTTCGTCGGCTTCGCGTCGGAAGTGCTTCAGCGCCGCAATTCGGGTGACCATCTGGCTCTTGTCCTGGCCAGTTTCGGCTTCGCCGTCTTCATCCAGTCGCTGGTGCTGACCGTCATCGGCAAGGATCCGTTCTCGCGTAATCTTTTTGACGTGTACTGGCTGATCTTCGGCATCTCGATTTCTCCGCAGGCGGCCATCAATATGGTGGCGGCGCTCGCCGCGCTCGCCGGACTCATGCTGGTCCTGTTCAAGACCTCGCTCGGCCGCGCGATCCGCGCTTCGGCGGTGAATCCGAAAGGGGCAAGGCTCGCGGGCGTTCCCGTCGAATACATCCGCTTCTCGACCTTCGTGGCCGCCGGCATCCTGTCCGGCATCGCCGGGCTGCTTTATCTCTATACGTTCGGCATGGATTACTCCGCCGGAACCGACCTGACGCTCGCCGGTTTCGGCGCGGCGATCGTGTTCGGCATCCATAGTCCGCTGCGCGCCTTCTTCGGGGGTATCGCCGTGGGCGTCGTCGAGGCGCTCTCCACCGCCTATGCGCCAACCGAGCTTGCAACCCTGCTGCCGCTTATCATCATCTTCATCATTCTGGTGGCCCGGCCGTCCCAGATCAGCACCGGTGCGCGTGCATGATTGCCCTGCCCAAAGCCTTCACCCATCCGGCCGCCATCGCGGCCTGTTGTATCGTCGTAGGTTGCGTACTGATCAGCGGCAATCTTGTCTGGCTCAACATCGCCACCTTGATGGCGATCCATGCGCTGATCGCTCTTTCGGCCGGCGTAACCTACGGGCAGGCCGGTATTCTGTCCGTGGCGCAAGGCACTTTCGCCGCCTTGGGCGCTTATACGACGGCCATCCTCACCCTCAGATACGGCTGGTGGCCGATCGCCTCGCTTCCGATCGCGATCCTGCTGCCCGCGTTGTGCGCCTATCCGGTTGCCTATCAGGTGGTGCGCCTGTCTCCGCTTGCGCTCGCCGTCGCGACGCTCCTGTTCGGCAAGATCGTCGATGTCGGATTGCGATCGGGCGGAGATTTCACGGGAGGCTATATCGGACTGTCCGGCGTGCCGCCCTTGAGCTTTTTCGGCTCGCCTCTCAGCTTCAACGCGCTCGCCTGGTTTTGTGTTTTCGTCGTGGTCTTGCTTTACGCCAACGGGGTTTCCGGCGCATTCGGCCGGGCCGTACAGACCATCCGCCACGATACGCTGCGCGCCAGCGCGGATGGCGTCAATATTCGCAAGCTGCAAAGTCAGATGTTCAGCCTCGGCGCCGCGATAGCAGGGCTGGCGGGCTGGCTCTATGCGCATTACACCAGCTTCATCAGCCCGGACGCGCTTGGCCTCCATATGTCGATCAGCGCGCTGCTGATGGCTGTGGTCGGCGGCAGCCGCTACGTTCTTGGCCCGGTCGTGGGCGCCGTCCTGCTCATGCTGATCACCAAATACGTTCCGGGAGAGGAAGTGCAGGGCATGTTTTACGGCGGCACGCTCGCGGTGGTCCTGTTGCTCGCGCCGAGCGGGCTCGTCGGGGCGCTGGCGGGGCTGTCGAAAAGTCTCGCGACGTCCAAAGGCGTGAGCAAGCCAGTTGTCTGCGAGAAGGAAATGGCGGGATGACTCGTTCTGGCCTTGCGCAGGCGGTGAGGGACGACGTGGTCGCCGCGCCGGTTCCTGGCGCGGCGACCGTCGCAGCCGATGCCGGCATTGAAATCAGGAGCCTCGAAGTTCGCTTCGGTGGCGTACGGGCGCTTCACAATGTCGATCTGGCCTTGGCGCAGGGCGATATACTCGGGCTGATCGGACCGAACGGCTCAGGCAAGTCAACGCTGTTCAATGCCATCACCGGATTTACAACGGTTGCGTCCGGCTCGATCCGAGTGGACGGCGTGGATCTGTGCAAGCTGCCTCCTTCGACGCGCTCGCACATCGGAATAGCCCGCACGTTCCAGACCCCCCGCATCGATCCCGATCTCAAGGTCGTGGATGCCGTCATGTGCGGCTTTTATCCGTCGGCGCTTCCAGGGATGCTGTCGAGTCTGTTCGGGCTGCAACATCTGAACGGCACCGAGAAGAAGCTGAAGACCCGATGTATGAACCTGCTGGACCGGTTGGGCCTGGCGGAAATCGCGCAAATGGAACTCGGCGCCCTGCCGCTCGGTCAGGTACGTCTGGTTGATGTCGCGCGTGCGATGGCGACGGGCTCGCGCTATCTTTTGCTCGATGAGCCGGCGGCGGGGCTGAGCAAATACGAGCAGCAGCGACTGATCGAGACCATCCGCGGCTTGGCCGCGGATGGTGTGGGCATCCTCCTGGTTGAGCACAACTTCGCGATGATAGCCGAATTGTGCGAGAACGTGGTTGTTCTCAACCGTGGCAGGATTCTGATGCGCGGCCCGATCCGTGAATTGCGGAAACGGCCCGAGTTCATCGAGGCTTATCTCGGCAACAGCGGCGTTACCGACAGCAAGGGCGGCGTCAGCGCGTCGCCGGCGCCGTCCGCGGTTGTCGTGGCGCCGGCGGAAACGGTGTTCGAATGCGCGAATCTGTCCGCCAGCTACGGCCCGATCCAGGTCTGTAACGGCATCAACTTCCACGTCGCGGCCGGCGAGCTTCTGGCGTTTGTCGGCCCGAACGGCGCCGGCAAAAGCAGCCTTCTCGGGGCGATCAGCGGCCTTGTGCGCAACACCGGCGCCCTGTCGCTGAGGGGTAAATCCATCGATGGCCTGAAGACCCGCGATCGTGTCATGGCCGGTATCGGCTTTGTGCCGGAGACCCGGGGCAATATCTTTGCTCCTTTGACGGTGCTGGAGAATCTCCAGATCGCGACCGAGAATGTTTCGAGTGTGAAGCGGGCGCAGATGCTCGACTATCTGCTCGACCTTTTCCCGATCCTGTCGGAGCGAATGCAGACGGTCGCCGGAATGTTGAGCGGCGGCGAACAACAGATGCTCGCCATCGCGATGGCGGTGGGCTGCGAGCCGGCCGTTCTCATGCTCGACGAACCATCCCAGGGGCTGGCGCCGACGATCTACGATTCTCTCGAAGGCGTGTTCGAGCGGCTATGCAACAACGGCATGGGCATCATCATGACGGAACAGAACATGCCCTTCGCGGCTCGCGTGGCGCATCGCTTCCTGGTGCTGACACACGGTCGAATCTCCGGGCACGGCACCAAGGCCGAACTGGCCGATTCCGATCGCATCATCCAGCAATATTTCCCTGAAGATCGCGTCGAGACTCTGAGCGCATAGCGGGACAAGGTCGCATCACGATGTTTTCCACGTCAGTTTCGACGCCGCCGGCGATTCCGCAGGGCGCGTGCGATTGCCACACCCATGTTTTTCTCGATGAGCGGACCTATCCGTTTTCGTCCTCCCGCAAATATACGCCGCCTCCTGCCGGCATCGGCGAACTGAAGCAACTGCTGGCCACGCTTGGGCTTGGCCGCGTGGTTATCGTGCAGCCCAGTGTCTATGGCACCGATAATGCGGCGACGCTTGAGGGCGTTCGCCAGATCGGGCTGGATCGCGCGCGCGCCGTCGCCGTGATTTCCGAAACCGCGAGCCATGCGGAGCTGGAGGATCTCGCCGCGGCGGGCGTGCGCGGCATTCGCGTCAATTTCGAGCTGAAGGGCGAGGAGGACGATAGTCGTGCCGCGCGCCATCTGGAGGTCATGGCCGACAAGGTCGCGCCTCTCGGCTGGCACATTCAGATCTACGCGCAACTGCATCTCGCTGTCAGGCTGGTCGAGCCGATCCACAGGATTTCCGTTCCTGTCGTGTTCGATCATTTCGCCGGGGCGAGCGGTAAGGGCGGGCTCGATCAGCCGGGACTTGCCGCGATCGTGGAGCTGGTGCGCGACGGCGACGCCTATGTGAAGCTTTCCGCCGCCTACCGCTCGTCGCAGCGGTTGCCGGACTATGCCGACCTCATGCCGATCGCCCGCGCCTTTGTCGTCGCGAATGCCGATCGCATTCTGTGGGGGAGCGATTGGCCGCATCCGGATCCGAGCCGGCGGCCGGGCACGACGGTTTCGGATGTCTCGCCGCCGCTTCAGGTCGACGATCCGGCCGTGTTCGCGCTTCTGGCGGGATGGGCGGGGGACGAGGCGACGTATCGCAAGATCCTTCGCGACAATCCGGCGCGACTCTATGACTTCTGAATGGATTGAAAGTACGGAAAGGGCGTGACCACGATGGGCAAGCGTATCGTGATTGTCGGAGCGGGTGCGGTTGGCGGATATTTCGGCGCTTACCTGTCGTTGGCCGGAGAGGATGTGACGCTGGTCGATCCCTGGCCCGAGCACATCGAGACGATCCGGCGCCAGGGTCTTTCGATAACCGGGATGTCCGAAGAAGAAACGATCAACGCCAAGCCGCGCACCATGCACCTGACCGAGTTACAGGGGCTTTCCAAGGAGAAGCCGGTCGATATCGCGATCATTGCGACGAAATCCTACGATACATCGTGGGCCACCATGATGATCGCGCCGTATCTTGCCAGAAACGGTTATATCGTTTCGGCGCAGAACGGTATCAACGAGGAGCGGATCGCGGCGGTCGTCGGCTGGGGACGCGTGATCGGCTGCATGGTTGGCAATAATTTCACCGTCGATCTCTACGAGGCCGGGCACATCCGGCGCACGATGCCGCGCAGCCGTCAGGTTTACAGTCTACAGGTTGGTGAGGTGCACGGCCGTCTGACGCCGCGCCTGCAAGAGCTTGCCGAGATTCTGGCTCCCGTGGACAACATTTCCACCACGAGCAATCTCTGGGGCGTGCGCTGGTCGAAATTGTGCGTCAACGGAATGCGCAACGGCGTCTCGGCGGCGACCGGCATGGGAGGTAACGCGCGCGACGCCGACGACCGGATCCGCAAGATCCTGGTGCGGCTGGCCGGCGAGGCGATTCGCGTCGGCGAGGCGCTGGGGTATGAACTTGAGACAATCCTCAAGCTACAGCCGAGACAGTTCGTGCAGGCGATGGAAGGCGACCCGAAGGCCGTGGCGGAGGTCGATGCCTCCCTGATCGCGGGCACCAAAGGATCGGTGCGCAGCAATCTGCAACGGCCGTCCATGGCTCAGGATATGGCCAAGGGACGCCGGACCGAAATCAACGAGATCAATGGATACATCGTGGAAAAGGGCGCCGAGGTGGGCGTGGAAGCGCCCACGCATGAGGCGTTGACCCGGATCGTCAACGATGTGGAGCGCGGTGTTCTGATCGCGAGCCCTCAGAATCTCTATTCGCTCGACGGCTAGAGCCCTTTTCGCTCCGATGGAATCGGAGCGGGGCTCTAGATTCTTGTTTTGACGCGTTTTCTTCACGCGAACCGGATCCCACTTCGCTCGGAAACGCTTTAGTCCAAGACGTTCCCGTCTTTCCCTATTGTCCGTAAAGTCCGCTTCATGTTCGTCGAGCGATTGGCGCAAATCGTCGGTCCGACGGGATCGTGACCGACCCCGGCGCGATGCGCGGCTACGTCACCGATTGGCGCGGCTTGCGCGAGGGGAGGGCCGTGTGTGTCGTCAGGCCGTCTTGCATGGATGAGGTGGCGCGAACCGTGGCGCGCTGCGCGTCCGAGCACATCGGAATCGTGCCGCGCTCTCCTTCGCGGCTGAGGGCAGCGCGACACTCGGCGGCGCCATTGCCACGAACGCCGGCGGCACCTCCGCTGTGCGCTATGGCAGCGCCCCGCGATCTTCTGCTTGGGCTCGACGCCGCATACGCGACGCCTTTTGATCCGAGCGTGACGCGCCTGTATCAGGTCTGAGGAGCAAGCTCTACCGTCAGGCCATCCCATTCGGGCCGCATGACGATCTGGCAACTCAGACGGGACCGCTGGGGATCGTAGGCATCGAGAAGATCGAGCATCTCAAGCTCGATGTCATCGCGGGGTCCAAGCTTGTCGATCCATTCCGGCGCGACAAAGACATGACAGCTCCCGCATGAGGCATAGCCGCCGCAGGTCCCTTCGACGGGCAGGCCGGCATCGCGCAACGCATACATGAGCGGGGTATCCTCGCCAACCTCGACGCGGGTGGTTTTGCCGTTGGAAGGATCAATCACCGTGACCGACAACATCACATTGTCTCCGATTCTATTCCTGATATGCTGCGGCACCATGCAGGCTGCGAAAGCCTGCCCAGACTCGATAAAGTTGTTACTTGGCCGCAACCGGCTCATTCATCTTGCTGTCCTCGCCGAGAAGCGCATGGAGCCGGGTAAACTTGACCGGAACTTCCTTGAACACGCTGTAATGCGTCGACGTCTCGGGGACCGGCTCCTTGTCCTCGTCAAGAATCATGCCCGCGCGGTAGAGGTGACGGGCAAGCGACACCAGGGAGCCGTCGATCGCGGTCTTGACCTTCATGCTGCGATTTCCGACCACGAGCGGCCGGCCCGGACAGGCATGAGCGCCGGCGCCGAACGAAAGTCCCCATGGGGTTAAATCGCCGACGTCGCGATGCGGATTGAATTTGTCCGCGTCCTCTCCGAACCGCTCCTTGCTCATGTTGGCTGGGATCAGGAGCAGGGCGACGCTTTCGCCCTCCTTGATTTCCCGACCACTGGCCAGGCGCACGTCGCGAAGGGCGGTGCGCACCCGCGCCGGCGCGCCGACGGTGAGGCGCAGCGATTCGAAGGCCGCCGTTCGCAGGAAATTCGGATCGGAATCGAGCAGATCGCGGTCGGCCGGATGGGTTTCAAACCATTCCTCCAGCCGCAGCACCAGCAGAATAAGGCTGCCCGCCGTCGTCGCGGACGCGCCGACCAGGAATAGGCAAACCTCTCGCAGGGGCAGATCCTCGTCGCCTTGCCAGGCGTCGTCATCGTGCAGGATGGCCTGCATCAGAACGTCGCTCGGCAGGTCGGCCTTGTCGTGTTTCCCCTGCCTGAATTCCTCGGCGAGTTTCGCCCGGCGCTGGTAGGAGGGCTTGAAATATTCCTCGAAGAACTCCTTCTGCGCCACCTCGGCATCGGCGAGGATCTCGGGATGCGAATCGCGCGCGAACTCCACCTGCACGCCGGCGCCGATCCTCCTGACCAGGTCGACCAGACGATCGGTATTCTCCGGCGTATATTCGCAATCGACGCCGGCGACCGCCGCCGCGATCCGCTGGATGCAGCGCTGCGCCAGCGGCACCAGATTGGCGCGCAAAACACCATCGCGATTTCCCGACGCACCGGCGAAATCGGCCAGCGTTCGCTCGATCGCGGGGCGCAGGAACTCCTCGCGCATGGCGGCAAGATTGCTGTCGTTCATGATGCGGCTGATGATCCGGCGACGCCCGGTGTGGCGCTTGCCGTCAAGCGCGATCAAGGTGTCGGTGATGAGCTTCTCGCGCGCCTCGGTGAAGCCGCCCTGGATAAAGTTTGAGGACAGGAGAATCTGATTGACTTCATCGTAGCGGGAAATCTGCGTCATATGCGCAACCGACGGGATGTCCATATGATCGCTGGCAAACGGTATCGTGGAAAACTTCATCCTGTCCTCCGCCGTTGCCCGCTTTGTTTGGCGCGGCAACCTTTATCGTTTCTCCATGATGGCGGTGTGCGGCTGGAAGCCGTGGCGGCTCCGCAAATAGGCGCCCATCAATGTTCATCTGCGGGAATTTGAGTATCGCATCCGGATTTATCTGTCAATTGTTATCCGTACAAATCCAAAAAGCTTCTCATTAATTGGCCTTCATCTCGTCCAACGCCCCTGGCGATAGAACGAGAATCGACCTGAAATCAGTCCTTTCCATTCTAGAAATTCAGCGTTATATCAAAATTTGTACAGACATATTTGCGGGGAGGCAGGCGCTGACATGCGTACACTTGTTACCGGCGGAGGCGGATTTCTCGGCGCTTATGTCGTGAAGCGGATGCTGCAACGTGGCGCGGCTGTCCGGGTTTTCGACATCACGGATGACCGGTCGCTGGCGAAGTCGATCATTGGAGAGCAGGCCGAACAGCTCGACTGGCAGGTCGGCGATATCAGTGACGGCGACAGCGTCGACAAGGCGGTCGCCGGGTGTACCCACATCGCCCATATCGCGGGCGTGCTGACCCCCGTCTGTCGTGATAACCCGGTGCGCGGCGCCAATATTAATCTGATCGGTACGCTCCACGTTTTCGAGGCAGCCAAGCGCCACGGCGTTGAGCGCATCGCCTACACCAGTTCAGCCGGCGTCTACAGCAGCAAGCATGGCGCTTATCCCGATCCCTCGACCCATTACGGTGCATTCAAGCTCGCCGGCGAGGGTTCGGCGCGGGCATACTGGGAAGATGCGCGCGTCAGCAGCACCGGCTTGCGGCCACTTGTCATCTACGGTCCCGGCCGGGAGGGAGGGCCGAGCGCGGGCGTCAGCCTGGCCTGCCGCGCGGCGGCGGAAGGAAAACCATACACGATTCCCTTTTCCGGCTTGTCCGGTTTCGTTTACGTCGACGAGGTTGCGGCCGCAATCGAGCTTGGTCTCGACGCGCCGCCCGGCGCGCGCGTCTATCCGATGAAGGGCGATGTCACGACGGTCGAGAACATCATCGCGATCATCAAAGAGTACGTGCCCGGCGCGCAATTGAGCTGCGAAGGCAAGCCGATCTGGTTGACTACCGAATTCGATGACAGTGCGCTTTATAAGGATTACCCCGCTCACGCCCGCATTCTGATCCGGGACGGTCTCCGGCGGACGATCGACTACTACGCGCGGCGTCTGTGACCGCTCCCTCCTTCCGGCCACCCTTTACGCCCATGAATGTCCGTGAGCGAGGCAACATAGATGAACATGCAGGCAAATGACATTACGGTCACGGCGTCCCATGCGGCCGTGAAGATCCTTGCGGATAACGGTGTGGACCGGATTTTCATGGTGCCGGGCGAGAGCTTTCTCTGGCTGCTCGACGCATTGAACGATTTTCCCCAGATCGACCCGATCACATGCCGCCATGAATCCGGGGCCGGCTTCATGGCCTGTGCGGACGGCCGTCTGACCGGGCGGCCGGGCGTTATGATGGTGAGCCGCGGGCCGGGGGCCAGCAACGGCGCCATCGCGCTGCATACCGCGCAACAGGACGCCATTCCGCTCCTGATGATCATCGGCCAGGTATCGCGCGCCGACATCGGGCGCGCCGCCTTTCAGGAAATCGACTACCGTCAGATGTTTGGATCGATCGCGAAATGGGTCTGTCAGGTTACCGATCCGGCGCAGATTCCCGAAGCCTTCATGAAAGCGATGCGGCTTGCGACGAGCGGCACGCCGGGCCCGGTGGTTGTGGTATTGCCCGAGGACGTTCAACAGCAAACGATCATCATACCGCGACAAGCCACCTATGTGACGCGCAAGGTGGTCGCCGCCTCCGAAGACAGACTCGCCGTCGCAGCGGCGCTGCAATCCGCCAAGCGGCCGCTGCTGATCGCCGGCGGCAGTTTCGAGACGGACATGGGCCGTAAGACGCTTCTGGCTTTCGCGGAGGCGTGGGGGATTCCTGTCGCGGTGTCGCTGCGCCGCCATGATATTTTCCCTAACAATCACCCGCTTTTCATCGGCCATCTCGGTCACGGGTATCCGCCGCCGTTGTTGAAGGAATTGCAGACGGCCGATGTCATCCTCGCGGCCGGGACGCGGCTGGGTGACATCACGACCCAGGGATACAGTTTTCCGCGCCTGCCGACGCCCGATCAGACGCTGATCCATTGCTATCCGGACACGCAGACGGTGGCGTGGAATTTTTCTCCCGCCATGTCGCTGGCATGCGACCCGATCGACCTTCTCGCGACGCTCGCCCGGACGCAGGACAAGACGACACCCGATCGCGGGCAATGGGCCGCGTTGCTGCGCGGGCTTTACGAGGAGAATAACCGCTGGCCCAGCGGCAGGCCGTCGGACGGTCTTGAATTCGGCGAGGTCGTGCGCGCCACGATCGAGCAGGCCAGGGACAGCCTCGTCCTGTGTGTCGATGGCGGCGCTTTCACCGTGCCGATCTATCGCTTCGCCCGCTATACGCCGCCACAGCGGATGCTTAGCCCGCTTGCGGGGGCGATGGGTTATGGCGTTCCCGCGGCGCTGGCCGCGCAACTGCGCCTTCCCGACGCGAAGGTCGTCTGCATGGTCGGGGACGGTGGTTTCCTGATGACCGGCAACGAAATGATCCTGGCGGTGCAGCGCAAGCTGCCGATCCTGTTCATCGTCGCCAATAACGGCAGCTATGGCTCGATCCGCGTGCATCAGCAGCGCGAGTTTCCGGATCGCCATGGCATCGCCACGGATCTCGCCAATCCGGACTTCGTCGCCATGGCCAGGGCGTTCGGGATGCGGGGGCGATTGCTGGACCGCCATGACGATATCCATGCCGCCATCCAGGAGGGGCTCGCCGCCAGGGAGCCCTTCATGCTGGAGGTGAAAACGAGCCTGAATTCCATTCTCGGCAAATAGTCGCGGACCAGCGGATCCGGCTGTCCGCCGTGCGCGCTCCGCGTCGGCGGGGAGAGGTGCGCGGCGCGGCTGTAGTCGTCGCCGCGCAAACTCTGAAGCGCAAATACATACGGACAAATCAAACATTCTGGCTTGCGTATAACTTCCTGCGTGCTATTGTCCGTACAAGATAAATTCACGGCATGATTTTAGAAGAATGGGCACCGTCATGAGTTCAGCCGTAACCGCCGTTCGCCGCTACACCAATCACGTCAATGGCCAGGAACGCGCGGGACGGGACGGCGCCGAATTCGACTCCATCAATCCAACGACGGGCCGGCTCTGGGGGCGCTTTGTCGAATCGGGGGCGGCGGATGTCGATGCGGCGGTCCGGGCGGCGCACGCCGCGTTCGAGGGGCCGTGGTCGAGTCTGTCGCCAACGCGGCGCGGTCGCCTGATGATGAAGTGGGGCGAGATGATCGCCGCCAATGCCGACGTCATCGGTACGATGGAGTCCGAACAGAACGGCAAGCTCCTTGCCGAGATGCGAACGCAGGCGAATGTCGTCCAGGACTGGCTGTATTATTTCGGCGGGTTGGCCGACAAGATCGAGGGCCGGGTCATTCCGCTCGATCGGACCAGCGTGCTGAACTACACCACGCCTGAGCCCCTCGGGGTCGTCGCGGCCATCGTGCCGTGGAATTCGCCGACCTTTCTGACCATCATGACGGTTGCGCCCGCGCTTGCCGCCGGCAACACGATCGTCATCAAGCCCTCCGAGATTACGTCGGCGTCCGCCATCGAATTGGCGCGTCTTGCCGAACAGGCTGGAATTCCGCCCGGCGTCATCAATGTCGTCACTGGCGGACGTGCCGCCGGTGAGGCGCTGGTCGATCACCCGCTTGTCGCCAAGATATCGTTTACCGGCAGCGACGCGGCGGGGCGTGCGATCGCGGCGCGCGCGGGCCAGCGATTGGTGAGCTGTACGCTCGAGCTTGGCGGCAAGAGTCCGAATATCGTGTTCGACGATGCGGACCTCGACCAGGTCGAGGCCGGCGTTCTGTCCGGCATCTTCGCCGCCGCGGGCCAGACCTGCGTGGCCGGCTCGCGCGCCTTTTTCCAGGAAAAGATTTACGACAAGATCGTTGCGCGTCTCGTCGATCGGGCCAACGCGATCCGGCTCGGCGATCCGCTGAAGGCCGAAAGTCAGATGGGGCCGGTCGCGACCGCGGCCCAGCTTGCCAAGGACGAGGGGATGGTCGCGAAGGCCGTTTCCGATGGCGCGACGGTGCTGGCCGGCGGAAAGCGCGTCAGGCTTCCTGGTCTCGAAGACGGTTATTTCTACGCGCCGACGATACTGGGCAACGCCAGGCCTGACGATTTCATCATGCAGAACGAGGTCTTCGGTCCGGTGCTCTGCGTCGCGCCCTTCAAGACCGAGGACGAGGTCGTCGCCCTCGCGAATAATACGCCCTTTGGTCTGGCTGCCGGTATCTGGACCAACAATATTCGCCGTGGTCATCTGTTGGCGCGGCGCCTGCGCGCCGGTACGGTGTGGATCAACACCTATCGCGCGCTGGCGTTTAATTCGCCTTTCGGCGGCTTCAAGAACAGCGGTCTGGGTCGGCAGAACGGCGCTGAGGCGGTGAACCAGTTTGTCCAGACAAAGAGCGTCTGGGTGGAAACCAGCGAAGCCATTCAAGACCCGTTCGTCATCAAGACCTGAATCGTCGCCAGAATCATCGCCGGGAAGTCTCCTTGCAAACCGTTGCTTCCATCATCGTCCAAATGCTGCAAGCCGCGGGTGTCGACCGCGTCTTCAGCGTGCCTGGCGAAAGCTATCTTGGTCTCCTCGATGCGCTGGAGGACAACAACGCTATCGATGTGGTGACCTGCCGGCATGAAGGCGGCGCCGGCCTGATGGCGGTCGCGGATGCGAAGCTGACTGGAAAGCCCGCTGTCTGCATGGTGAGCCGCGGTCCGGGCGCCGCCAATGCGTCCATCGGTATGCACGCCGCTCATCAAGATACCGTCCCGTTCATTCTGCTGGTCGGACAGGTCGCCAGGGCGCATCTGCGGCGCGATGCTTTTCAGGAGGTGGATTACGGCCAGTTCTTTGGCGGCACGGCGAAGTGGGCCGCCGAACTCTCGGAACCAACGCGCGTCACCGATATCATGTCGCGCGCCATTCATGTGGCGACGTCGGGGACGCCCGGTCCGGTGGTGATCTCCCTGCCGGAAGACGTCCTGGCCGAGCCGGTCGATATTCCCGTTCCGCCGCCACACCGGCGCGCGCTGGCGCGTCCGGCTGCTTCCGCCCTCGCCGAGATCGAAACGCTGCTGCGTGCCGCCAAAAGGCCGTTGATCATCGCCGGTGGCGAATTGGCGGATCAACATGGGCGCGCCGCCCTTCTCGCCGCCGTGACCGCGTGGTCCCTCCCGGTGATGTGCAGTTTTCGGCGGCACGATCTTTTCCCCAATGACAGCCGTCTCTTTGCCGGTGAACTCGGGTTCTTCAACACCAAGGCTCAGATGGAGCATCTGACGAGCGCCGACCTGATCCTCGCTGTCGGTACCAGGCTCGGCGATCTGACGACGCACGGCTATACGTTCCCGCCGTCACAACAACCCGGCCAGAAACTCATCCATATCCATCGCAACGAAGCCGTTCTTGGCACGAATTTCACGCCCGATCTGGCGATCGCCTGTTGTTCCGCATCCTTCCTGCATGAACTGGCGGAAATCGCACCGGCGGTCCCGCCCGTTCGCGACGGCTGGATCGATGGTTTGCGGCAACGGCTGGCGGCGGTCACGACCTGGGCGCCAAGAACGGCCAACGACGGCGTCGTGTTCGGCAATGTCGTCGCCGAGCTGGGCCGCCATATTGCCCCCGATGCCATCGTCTCGATGGATGCGGGGGTCTGCGCCGGTATGCTGTACCGTTACTATCCATGGCGTCCGCCGCAGATTCTTCTGACCCCCGTCGCCGGAACGATGGGGTGGGGGATACCGGGTGCCGTCGCCGCCGCGCTGCGTCACCCGGATCGGCAGGTCATCTGCATGATCGGGGATGGCGGTATGCTGATGGGCGGGATGGAGCTGGCCGTCGCCGCGGAGCGCAACCTGCCGCTGGTGATCATCCTGGCCAACAACGCCAGCTATGGCGCCATTCGCCTGAACCTGCATCGCGCCTATCCAGGCCGCCGCACGGCAACCGATCTCTACAATCCGAATTTCATCGCACTTGCCCAGGCATTCGGTTGCCGCACCTTTTTGATCGAAACCGAGAACGCCATTCCAACGGTTCTTGAGGAGGCTTTCGACGCGCCGGCCCTGACGCTGGTCGAAGTCAAAACGAGTCTCTCCACAATTCTTTCCAATGCGGGGGCGCAATCATGAAGCCGTTGGCAGGCACACGTATCTTAACCCTGGAAAGTTTCGGCGCGGCCCCATACGGGACGATGATGCTGGCCGATCTCGGCGCCGAAGTGATCAAGATCGAGAATCCGTCCGCCGGCGGCGATGCGTCGCGCATGGTCGGCCCCAATCTGCTCGGCGAGCAGGACAGCCAGTATTTCCAGTCCTTCAATCTGGGCAAGCAAAGCGTGGCGCTCGATCTTACGCGAGACGATGACCGCCGCGCCTTCCGAAAGCTTGTTGCGCAGGCCGATGCGGTGGTGAACAACCTGCGCGGCGATCTCCCGTCCCGGCTCGGACTCGAATATGCGAGCCTGTGCGACGTCAACCCGGCGATCGTCTGTCTGCATATTTCCGCGTACGGCCGCCATAACAGCCGAAAATCGTGGCCGGGTTACGACTTCCTGGCCCAGGCCGAAGCCGGGCTGATGAGCATGACGGGGGAGCCGGACGGCCCTCCCTCGCGTCTCGGCCTTTCGATGATCGACTACATGACCGGCATCACTGGCATGGTCGGGCTGCTCGGTTGCCTGGTGTATGCAAAGGAGACCGGCCAGGGCTGCGACGTCGACACCAACCTGTTCGATGTCGCGACGCATCAGCATTGCTACCTGGCGACCTGGTTCCTGAATTCAGGCACCGCTCCGCAGCGCGTCCCGCGCAGCGCTCACCCTTCAATCGTTCCTGTCCAGTCCGTCCGCACCAAGGACGGCTGGATTTACGTGATGTGCATGAAGGACAAGTTCTGGGAAGCGCTGGCAACGCGGATCGGCCGTGAGGATTTGATCGACGACCCGCGCTTTTCCAGCCAGGAGGCCCGCCGCGACAACCGCCTGCAACTGACGAAGGAACTGGACGCGGCGATGATGGAGCATACCACCGCGGAGTGGCTTTCCATCCTGAATGGAGTCATTCCGGTCGCGCCGATCTATTCGGTTCCCGACGCTTTCGCCAACCCCTTCATGGCAGAGACCGGCATGGTGACGACGATTGAGCACCCTGCCGCGCCGGAGCTGCGTGTGCTTGCCTCGCCTCTCAAAATCAACGGCGAACGGCCACGCAAATCGGCGGGTGCGCCATTGGGCTCGGGAAACGCCCGCTATCTTGAGGTCGCCGAGACGCGCAAAAAAGCATTTTCGTGACTCCCCGATACGGCGCGCATGGAATGCCCAGCATGGCCGGCGGATCGGCGCGCTCTCATCCTGATTTTTGCACCAAGGAGCATTTGATGCACATGTCTTCCTCGCCGGTTCGTGATGACGATGAAGCCATGATCATGGCCAGCGTCGATCGCTTCCTTCTGGATGTGGCGCCGCGTGTTCGCGATCTCGACGACCGCGACGAATATCCGTCCGATATCGTGGAGCAGATGAAGGAACTCGGCTTGTTCGGTTGCACGATCGCCACCGAATATGGCGGCCTCGGGCTATCCGCTCGAACCTATGCCAGGATTGTCGAACGGATGTCCGCGATCTGGATGTCGATATCAGGCATTATCAACTCCCACCTGATCATGTGCATGGCTGTTCAGCGTTTCGGCACGGAGGAACAGAAACGCACTTATCTGCCCCGTTTCGCCACCGGCGAACTGCGCGGCGGCGTCGGTCTGACGGAGCCGGATTGCGGCACCGACCTCCAGGCGATCCGTACCGTGGCGCGGCGTGATGGTGACACCTATGTTGTGAATGGCACCAAGGCCTGGATCACCAACAGCATGCACGGCAACACCATCGCGCTGCTGGTGAAGACCGATATGACGGCAACCCCGCGCCATAAAGGCATGAGCCTGCTTATTGCCGAAAAGGGGCCGGGCTTCAGGGTCGCCACTAAAGCACGCAAACTTGGCTATCGCGGTATCGATACCTGTGAACTCGTTTTCGAGGATTACCGCGTGCCGGTCGACCGGCTCATTGGCGGGCGCGAAGGCAATGGCTTACAGCAGATTCTCGGAGGATTAGAACTTGGCCGCATCAATGTTGCAGCGCGCGGCGTCGGGGTCGCCGAAGCGGCCCTGAAGGAGGCAACTGCCTATTCACAGATTCGCAAGACGTTCGGCAAGCCCATCTGCGAGCATCAGGCGATCCAGCTCAAGCTGGGCGAAATGGCTACTCGTACCGAAGCGGCACGCCTCCTTACCTACCGCGCCGCCGAATCCTACGACCGTGGTGAACGCTGCGACATGGAAGCCGGCATGGCCAAGTATTTTGCTACTGAAGCCGCCATGGAGAACAGCCACGAAGCGATGCGTATTCACGGAGCGTATGGCTACTCCAAGGAATACAATGTCGAACGTCTTTATCGGGATGCACCTCTTTTAGTCATCGGTGAAGGCACGAATGAATTGCAGCGGATCATCATAGCCAGGCAGCTCATCGCACGAAATCCTGTCTGATGAGCTCGATCAGTTCCATTACGGCCTTTTGAAGATGGATTGCCGGGTCATGGGCGAGCGAAGCGACGCCGTTCCTTGAATGGCCATGCCCGGCAATGACGACCGAATCTACGGCTCCCACGCCATCCGCAGCACCGGGCGGCCCGAGGTCGGATTGACGTCCTCGCCGGCGTGGATGAAGCCGTTGCGCGCGTAGAAGCGGATGGCGCGGGCATTGTCCTTGTTGACCAGCAGCGTCACGCGGTCCGGCGACAATCGCTTGGCCTCGTCCACCAATGCCTTCGCCAGCGGTGAACCCCACTGTTCGGGCGCGACCACGATCTGGTCGAGATAACCGGTCGCGTCGATGGTGACGAAGCCGAGCAGGACGCCGGCCTGTTCGGCGACCACGATCCGCGCGGCGGGCACCAGTTCGTCGCGCCATCGCGCCCGCCACCACGCGACGCGCGCGGCGAAGTCGATCGCGGGATAGGCTTGCTGCCAGGTGCGCCGCCACAGTTCGATGGCGGCGCCCTCGTCGCTCTCGCGATAGGGACGAAGCTGGAAAGCGCTCATGCGCGGCTATCTTTCCGTCAGCTTCAGTTCGATGCGGCGGTTGCGCTTGTAGGCGTCTTCCGTGGTGCCGGTGTCGAGCGGCTGGAATTCGCCGAAGCCGGCGGCGACCAGACGCTGCGGCGGCACGCCGAGCGACACCAGATACTGCACCACCGAGATCGCGCGCGCCGCCGACAGCTCCCAGTTCGACTTGAACTGCGGGCTATTGATCGGCCGCACGTCGGTGTGGCCATCGACCCGCAGCACCCAGGCAATCTCGCCCGGAATCTTCTTGTCGAGGTCTTTCAGCGCATCCGCGAGCTTGTCGAGTTCGGCCTTGCCTTCCGGCAGCAGCACCGCCTGGCCGGTATCGAAGAACACTTCGGACTGGAACACGAAGCGGTCGCCGACGACGCGGATGTCGGGCCGGTCGCCGAGGATCGCGCGCAGCCGCCCGAAGAACTCGGAGCGATAGCGCGACAGTTCCTGCACCCGCTGCGCCAGCGCGATGTTGAGGCGCTGGCCGAGATCGCTGATACGGGTCTGCGCTTCCTTGTCGCGCTTCTCGGAGGCGTCGAGCGCGGCTTCCAGCGCGGCGAGCTGCCGCCGCAGCGCGCTGATCTGCTGGTTCAGCACCTCGACCTGCGCCAGCGCCCGCGCCGACACCTGCTTTTCGGACTCCAGCGCCTTGCCCAACTCGCTGGCGCGGCCGGCGGCGTCGTTGCCGGCGCCCGCCAGCCCCTCGTAAAGCCCCTTGGCGCGGTCGCGCTCGGCCTCGGCGGCGGCGAGGCTGGCGCGGCTCTGGGACAACTGGTCGGAGAGGTCGATCTGCGCGACCTTCTCCAGCGACAACAGTTCGTTCAACTGCGCGATCCGGGCGTTGAGTTCTTCCAGCGCCTTGTCCTTGCCGGACACTTCCCGCGACAGATAGAACTGCACCACCAGAAACACTGACAGCAGGAACACGATGGCCAGCACCAGCGTCGACAGCGCATCGACGAAGCCCGGCCAGTAGTTGAACCCGGTGTCCTGGCGGCGGCGGATCAACGCCATCACACGTCTCCGCTGAGGTGCCGCTCGGGTTGCGCCGCGATCCGCTCAAGCAGCTTCTTGATCTCGCGGTTCTGTTCGCCCTGGCCGTCGGCCCATTCGCGGATCATCTGCTGCTCGCCGCGCATGTGCTGCACCAGCCCCTGAATGGCGTCGGCGAGGTTGGCCATCGCCGCGGTGCTGCCGCGGTTCGAGCCCATCTCCTCGACGGTCGAGCGCAGCCGCTCGATCGCGACCTGCATGTCGCCGCCGCCGGCCGGGGCGTGGCCGCCTTCGCCGGTATATTCGCGCACGGTGGAGGCCAGCCAGTCTTCGAGGTCGGTATAGAAGCGGTTCTGCGCCTGGCTCGATTGCAGGTCGAGGAAGCCGAGGATCAGCGATCCGGCGAGGCCGAACAGCGATGACGAGAACGAGATGCCCATGCCGCCGAGCGGCGCGGCCAGCCCTTCCTTGAGGGTATCGAACAGCGATCCGGAATCGCCGCCGACCTTCAGCCCGTCGATGATGTGGCTGACCGAGCCGACCGTCTCGATCAGGCCCCAGAAGGTGCCGAGCAGGCCGAGAAACACCAGAAGGCCGGTCATGTAGCGCGAGATGTCGCGCGCCTCGTCGAGCCGGGTGGCGATGGAATCCAGCAGGTGCCGCATGGTCTGCTGCGAGATCGACATCCGCCCGCTGCGCTCGCGGCCGAGGATCGCGGCCATCGGCGCCAGCAGCACCGGCCGGCGGTCGAGCGCGAGGCCGGGATCGGAGATGCGGAAGTTGTTGACCCAGGCGACCTCGGGATAGAGCCGGATCACCTGCCGGAACGACAGGATGGCGCCGATCAGCAGCACCGCGATAATCAGGGCGTTGAGGCCGGGGTTGGCCATGAACGCCATCATGATCTGCTTGTACAGGACCACGACGACGAGCGCGCACAGCACCAGGAACACCACCATGCGCACCAGGAAGATGCGTGGCGACGACAGCTTGGTCAATTCGATATCCAGGGAACGGGATGCGGAACCTTGCGCCATGGTGCTTTCATCGGGTTGGAGCATTCGTCGGTCGCAATATGGCACAGCGCGCGCGTGAGGGAAGCGGGGCGGCCGTCAAACCGCACAGGCGGCGTCACGGCGTCAGGCCAGTCGAGCGAGCCAGCATGAGAAAACGCGCTCCGCCTGCGCCGCCAGCCGTGGCGCGATGGCCGCTGTTGCAGTGCGAAGGGCGGGGATCGGGATTTTCGCCGCCGCAAGCTCCACGGTGTGGCCGACGTACCATTCCTCCAGCCGGACCGGATCGGCCTCGATATGGAATTGCAGTGCGAGGGCTTTTTCCCCGAACGCGAACGCCTGATTCTCATAGGCTTCGGTCGAGGCCAGCCGCACCGCGCCGGCCGGCAGGTCGAAAGTGTCGCCGTGCCAGTGCAGCACGGTCGCGCCGGGCTCGGCGAGCGGGGCGAGGCAGGAGGCCGCGCCTTCCGCGGTGAGGCGCAACGGTCCCCAGCCGATCTCCTTGGCGGGGCCGGGGTAGACGCGGGCGCCCAGCGCCGCCGCCATCAACTGGCTGCCGAGGCAGATGCCGAGCGTCGGCCGGTCGCCGGCAAGACGCTGTTCAAGCAGCGCGATTTCCCGGGCAAGGAACGGATAGTCGGCCACGTCGCCGACGCCGATCGGGCCGCCGAGCACGATCAGCAGGTCGGCCTCGGCGATCGCCGGATGGGCAAGATCGGCGGAGGCGGCCGCAAGGGTCGTCACCTCCCATCCGGCCCGCTCAAGGACCGGCGCGAGCAGGCCGAGGTCTTCGAAGGCCACATGCCGCAATGCGACGGCGCGGCGGCGGCGATGATTCGTCATGACTTGCTCGTTATGGGCAGGGCTTCGCGTCCAATGCCGGAGCGCTCCCGCAATGCCGCAAGATCGTGGTTGTCTTGTCAAGCCTTCGCGGTAATCTGCCGGTGTTCTGATTGGATTGTCATTTCGCGTGGCGGGCCGTAAGTCCGCCGGGCGCGGCGTGGCGGATTTCAGTGTCAGGACATCCGCCGCGTCCATGATCGGGCAAGTTCGCAATGACCAAGATGCCCAAATCCAATTCGAAGGCGTCCGCCAGGCCGCTGCCCGCGCTCACCGTCCGCATCGATTTCGACGGCGACAGCCGGCTCGGCCCCGGCAAGATCCAGTTGCTGGAAAGCATCGCCGCGTGCGGCTCGATCTCGGCGGCGGGCCGGGCCATGGAGATGTCCTACAAGCGTGCCTGGGATCTGGTGGACGACATCAACCGGATGTGCGGGCAGGCGGCGGTCGAACGCCAGACCGGCGGCAAGCACGGCGGCGGCGCGACGCTGACGGCGTTCGGCGTCTCGCTGGTCGAGCGCTACCGGCGGATCGAGCGGGCCGCGGCGGCCGCGGCGCGCAAGGATCTCGCCTCGCTGCGTTCGGATATCGCGCGGGCGACCAAGGGGTCGGGCTGATTCACGCCGCCGTTCCCGCTCCGCGCGGCTGACGGTCATTCCGTTGCGCGTGATGTCGCGTGCTGACGCGTCCGCCGGCCCTGTCGCGTGCCGGCTGGTTGCGGCAAATCCGCCTATCGTTATATCTTCCAGAACAGCGGGCAGGTGTGCCTCGCCATCAAGCGACTCTACGTCCACGAGTCGGTCTATGACGACCTCTGCGAGGAACTGGTCAACATCGCCAAGAACACCGTGGTCGATGACGGCTCCAAGCAGGGCACCGGGCTCGGGCCGTTGCAGAACAAGATGCAGTACGAGAAGGTCAAGGGCTTCCTCGACGACGCGCGCAAGAACGGCAACATCATCGCCGGCGGCAAGGCCATGGACCGCCCCGGCTACTTCATCGAGCCGACCATCGTGCGCGACATCAAGGAAGGCTCGAAGCTGGTGGACGAGGAACAGTTCGGGCCGGTTCTCCCGGTCATCAAGTTCTCGGACTCCGAGGACGTCATCCGCCGCGCCAACGGCACCACTTACGGCCTCGGCGCCTCGGTTTGGTCGTCCAACGCGCAACGCGCCCGCGAGGTCGCGAACCGCATCGAGGCCGGCACGGTGTGGATCAATACCCACTTGGACCTCGCGCCGCACATTCCCTTCGGCGGCGCCAAGCAGTCCGGCATCGGCACCGAGTTCGCCGAGGAGGGGCTGGCAGAGTTCACCCAGCTTCAAATCATCAACGAGGCGCGTTAAATTGAAGGCGTAACCGGCGCTCCGGCGGCGCGCTGTCGCCGCCGGAGCGTTTTTCGTTTCCGGCGATGTTGTCCGGCCGGATGCGGCGAGGATCGGCCATGTTCGATGCGCAATGCGATGTCGCCGCGCTGGTCTACGAGGCGCATCAAGAGCCGGACGGCGTGCTGCGGGACTTCGTCGCCGACGTGCAGGCGGCCGGCCTGCGGCCGGTCGGCCTGATCCAGTCCGGGCACCACAATGCCGGCGCGGTGGCGATGCCGGCGCTGATGATCCACAGCGGCGCGCGCGTCGATCTGTTTCAGGACGCCGCCGCTTACAGCCGGGGCCGCCGGCTCGATCTCGACCGGCTGACGGCGGCGCGTGCCGAGATGACGGCGGCGATCGATCGCGGCGCCGACGTGTTGATCGTCAACCGGTTCGGGCGGCAGGAGCAGCAGGGGCGGGGGCTGGCGCGGCTGATCGAGCACGCGCTCGCGGCCGATGTGCCGGTCGCGGTTCCGGTTCCCGCCTTCCGCTTCGACGACTGGATCGCCTATGTCGAGGGTATGTGCGTCAAACTGCCGTGCGACGGCGTGGCGCTGCGCGTCTGGTGGAACGGATTGTCGCACCGCGACGGCCGTGCGCGCCGTGCCATCCAGCACAACGTCTGCGAAGTGCTCAAATAGCCGGGAACCCATCCGCCTCGCACCGTTTCGAGTGGTTCCAGATTTATCGCGCCTGTGATTGCGCCCGCGCAGCCTCGATTCACAATGATGTGAGCCGCGCAAACTTGCTGCGACTTCAAGGCTGTAAGCGAGTGTGGCATTGCGCCGCCGCAAAATTTGTTGCGCTGCGCTCGTGCAGCGTTACTTTTACGCAATCAAATGACGCGAAGGTTCGAATCGAAGTCGCTCCGCCGCCGTGCGGGCGCGACGCTCTCCTGATTCATGTCTGACGAACGCGAGGCAAGACTGACGATGCGACGGAGTGTACGTTCGGGATTCGGATTACTGGTGCTGCTGGCGGTGAGCCCGGCTTTGACGGGATGCGACGAGCCGTCTTCGGCGGTAGCCGCGCAATCGGTTGAGGAACCGGAAATCAGTTACGTCACCGTCAAGCCGAAGCCGTTCGCGATCGTCCGCGAACTGCCCGGCCGCATCGCCCCGACCCGTATCGCGGACGTGCGTCCGCAGGTGTCCGGCATCATCGTCGAACGCCTGTTCCATCAGGGCAGCGACGTCAAGGCCGGCGATCCGCTCTACAAGATCGATCCGAAGCCGTTCGAGGTCGATCTGATGGCTCAGGAGGCCGCGCTCGCCAAGGCCGAGGCCGTGCTCGATCAAGCCAAGCGTCATGCCGACCGCATTTCGACGCTGACCCACCAGCACGTCGCCTCCGAAGCGCAATACGAAACCGCGATCGCGGCAAAGCGTCAGGCCGAGGCCGATGTCGCCGCGCGCAAGGCCGAGGTCGCCCGCGCCCGGCTCAATCTCGGCTACGCCACCATTCGCGCGCCGATCAACGGCCGCATCGGCGCGGCGCTGGTCAGCGAGGGCGCGCTGGTGGTCCCGAACGACACCACCAATCTCGCCTCGATCCAGCAGCTCGACCCGATCTATGCCGACTTCACCCAGTCGGTGAGCGACCTCAACAAGCTGCGGCGGGCGTTCGCGCGCGGCGATCTCGAGCAGATCGAGCCGGGCGCCGCAAAAATCCGCCTGATCGTCGACGACGGCACCTATTCGCACACCGGCAAGCTGTTGTTCTCGGAAGCCAAGGTCAACGCCGAAACCGGGCAGGTGACGCTGCGCGGCGAGTTCCCCAATCCCAACGGCGAACTGCTGCCCGGCATGTATGTGCGCGTGCTGATCACCCAGGGCATCGATACCGATGCGATCGCGGTGCCGCAGCAGGCGGTGCAGCGCGGCCGCGACGGCGGCAGCGAGGTGTTCGTGGTGCGGCCGGACAACCGCGTCGCGGTGCAGGAAGTGCGCACCGGCGGCGTCCAGGGCGGCCAGTGGCTGATCACCGACGGCCTCAAGGCCGGCGACCGCGTCGTGGTCGAGGGCTTCCAGAAGTTCGCCGCCGGCGACGTGGTGAAGCCGCTGCCGTTGAGCGAGGTGGCGACCGGCTCGGTTGCATCGGACAATATCAAGGTGACGCCGGCTACGGTCAGCGATTGAACCGCTGATGCCGTCCTTCTTTATCGATAGGCCGATCTTTGCCTGGGTCGTCGCGCTGTTCATCTGCCTGATCGGCGCGATCTCGATCCCGTTTCTTGCGGTCGCGCAGTATCCGATCATCGCGCCGCCGTCGATCTCGGTGTCGACCAGCTATCCGGGCGCCTCGCCGGAAAACCTCTACAACAGCGTCACCCGGCTGATCGAGGAGGAACTCAACGGCGCCAACGGCATCCTGAGTTTCGAATCCACCAGCGACTCGCTGGGGCAGGTGGAAATCACCGCGTTCTTCCAGCCCGGCACCGATGTCGAGATGGCGTCGGTGGACGTGCAGAACCGCATCAAGCGCATCGAGTCGCGGCTGCCGCGCGCGGTGCTGCAACAGGGCATCCTGATCGAGGAAGCCTCCAGCGCGGTGCTGCAGATCATCACGCTCAGTTCCACCGACGGCAGCATGGACGAGGTCGCGCTCGGCGACTTCATGGTCCGCAACGTGCTCGGCGAAGTCCGCCGCATCCCCGGCGTCGGCCGCGCCACGCTGTATTCCACCGAGCAGTCGCTGCGGATCTGGGTCGATCCGGACAAGCTGGTCGGCTTCAACCTCACCGCCGACGATGTCACCAAGGCGATCAACGCCCAGAACGCGCAGGTGGCGTCGGGCAGCGTGGGTGCCCAGCCCAGCAACCACGGACAGAAAGTCTCGGCGCTGGTGTTGGTGAAGGGCCAGCTCGGTTCGCCGGACGAGTTCGGCGACATCGTGCTGCGCGCCAATCCCGACGGCTCGACGGTGCGGTTGCGCGACGTCGCCCGCGTCGAGATCGGCGGCATGGGCTATCAGTTCACGACGCGGCTCAACGGCAAGCCGGCCGCCGGCCTGTCGGTGCTGATGTCGCCGACCGGCAACGCGCTGGCGACGGCGGCGGCGGTCGAGGCCAAGATGAAGGAACTGTCGAAGTTCTTTCCGGCCAACATCCGTTACGAGATCCCCTACAACATCACGCCGGTGGTCAAGGCGTCGATCGAGAAGGTGCTGCACACGCTGATCGAGGCGGTGGTGCTGGTCTTTCTCGTGATGTTCCTGTTCCTGCAAAACTTCCGCTACACCATCATCCCCACCATCGTGGTGCCGGTGGCGCTGCTCGGCACCTGCGCGACGCTGTTGATGTTCGGCTACTCCATCAACATGCTGACGATGTTCGGCATGGTGCTGGCGATCGGCATATTGGTGGACGACGCCATCGTCGTGGTCGAGAACGTCGAGCGCATCATGGCGGAGGAGGGGCTGCCGCCGAAGGAAGCCACCCGCAAGGCGATGTCGCAGATCACCGGCGCCATCGTCGGCATCACCACGGTGCTGGCGGCGGTGTTCGTGCCGATGGCGTTCTTCCCCGGTTCGGTCGGCATCATCTACCGCCAGTTCTCGGTCACCATGGTCGCCGCGATCGGCTTCTCGGCGCTGATGGCGCTGTCGCTGACGCCGGCCCTGTGCGCGACGCTGCTGAAGCCGGTGAAGGCCGGACACGGTCATGCGCGGCGCGGCCTGTTCGGCCTGTTCAACCGCTCGCTGGAGCGCACGCGCAACCGCTATACCCGCGTCGTCGGCTGGTCGCTGCAACGCACCGGGCGGCTGATGGTCATCTATGCGATCCTGCTGGTCGGCCTCGGCTGGGCCTTCCTGCGGATGCCGGCGGGCTTCCTGCCGGTCGACGATCAGGGCTTCATCACCACCGACGTGCAGACGCCGGCGGACTCCTCGTTCGCGCGCACCGAGGCGGCGGTGAAGGCGGTGGAGGATTATCTCGCCAAGCGCGACGGCATCGAGGACGTCACGTTTCTCACCGGCTTCAGCTTCCTCGGCCAGGGCATGAACACCGCGCAGGCGTTCATCACGCTGAAGGACTGGTCGGAGCGCGGCAAAAAGGATTCCGCCGCCGCCATCGTCGATGACATCAACGAGCACATGGCCAGCCTGCGCGACGCCAGGGTCTCGGCATTGCAGCCGCCGCCGATCGACAATCTCGGCAACTCCTCGGGCTTCAGCTTCCGTTTGCAGGACCGCGGGCAGAAGGGGTACGTCGCGCTGCGCGACGCCGCCAACAAGCTGGTGGCCGACGCCAATGCCAGCCCGGTGCTTCAGAAGGTCTATGTCGAGGGCCTGCCGGAGGCGCCGATCGTCCACCTCAACATCGACCGCGAGAAGGCCAGCGCCTTCGGCATCACCTTCGAGGACATCAACAATACGATTTCGACCAACCTCGGCTCGGCCTACATCAACGACTTCCCCAATCGCGGCCGGATGCAGCGCGTCATCGTGCAGGCGGATTCGCCGGACCGCATGAACGCCGACGACATCCTCAACTATAGCGTCAAGAACAGCCGCGGGCAGGTGGTGCCGCTGTCGTCGTTCGCCACCGTCGAGTGGTCGCGCGGCCCGACCCAGATCGTCGGCTTCAACTACTATCCGTCGGTGCGCATCAGCGGCGAGGCGAGGGCGGGCTTCACCTCGGGCGATGCCATCGCCGAGATGGAGCGGCTGGCGGACCTGCTGCCGCGCGGCTTCGGCTACGAATGGACCGGCCAGTCGTTGCAGGAGAAGCTGTCGGGCTCGCAGGCGCCGTTCCTGCTGGCGCTGTCGGTGCTGGTGGTGTTCCTCTGCCTCGCGGCGCTGTATGAGAGCTGGACCATTCCGCTGGCGGTGCTGCTGACCATCCCGCTCGGCATGGTCGGCGCGGTGATCGCCTCGACGCTGCGCGACTTGCCGAACGGCGTCTATTTCACGGTCGGGCTGGTCACGATCATCGGGCTCGCGGCCAAGGACGCCATCCTCATCATCGAGTTCGCCAAGGATTTGCGCGCCGAGGGCAAGTCGCTGATCGCGGCGACGCTGGAGGCGTGTCAGTTGCGCTTCCGCCCCATCGTGATGACGGGCCTCGCCTTCGTCTGCGGCGTGCTGCCGATGGTGGTGGCGAGCGGCGCCGGCGCGCAGAGCCAGCAGGCGCTCGGCACCGGCGTGATGGGCGGCATGATCGCTGTCGTCGTTCTGGCGCTGTTGCTGGTGCCGGTGTTCTTCGTCACCGTGCAGCGGCTGTTCTCGCGCGCCGCGCGCGAGGAGGCGCGGGCGCGGCTGGCGAAGCCGGTGGACGAGGTCAGCGGGCCCCCGGCGCCGCCGCAGGGCTCGATGGCGGGCTGAACGCGGCGCATTTGCGGATCAGTCCGGAGGCACAGGCTCTCGCGAGGACGCCCGCGCCCTCACCTCAGCTTATCACGCTCTCGACTCGGCCACCGCAAGCAGGTCCAGAATGTCTTCCGGAAAGACCGGCTCGGCGGGCCGGAGGAGTTCGGCGCGCGACCACCAACGATGGTCGGCCATCACCTCGCGTTCAAGCTCGGTCCACTGCGCATTGGAAACGACATGGTAGCCGGTTTTCACCAGAAAGAACCGTTCATCGGCGATCACGCGCTCGCCGCTGATCAGTTCGAGAACAAACCGGCGCTGCGCGATTTCCGGGCCGACGCTGGCGACGCGCAGGCCCGTCTCCTCCCATAATTCCCGGATCGCCGCCTGTTCGAAGGTCTCGCCGTCGTCGACGGCTCCGCCCGGCGTCGCCCAATAGGCTCTGTCCGTGAACGCGCTGTCCTTGTACGCGAAGCGAAACAGCAACAAGCGCTCGTCGGGGTCGAGCAGCAGCAGCCGCGCAGCCGGACGCGGACGTAAGCCGCCGTGCGATATCGCGCTCACCCGCCGAGCTTCTCCATCAGCGCGTCCGATACCTCGAAGTTGGCATAGACGTTCTGCACGTCGTCGTGCTCGTTGAGCTGGTCGATCAGCTTCAACAGCTTCTCGCCGATCTCGTCGTCCACCGCCACCGTGTTCTGCGGCTTCCAGATCAGCGCCACCTTGCGCGCCTCGCCGAACCGGCCTTCCAGCGCCTTCGCCACCTCGCGGAAGGTCTCCTGCGAGGCATAGACCTCGTGGCCGCCCTCGCCCGACACCACGTCGTCGGCGCCGGCCTCGATCGCGGCTTCCAGCATGTCGTCGGCCGACGCCTTGTCGGCGTCGTATTCGATCACGCCGAGCCGATCGAACATGAACGACACCGAGCCGGTTTCGCCGAGGTTGCCGCCCGACTTGGTGAAGTAGGAACGGATGTCGGAGGCGGCGCGGTTGCGGTTGTCGGTCAGGACTTCGAGGATGACGGCGACGCCGCCGGGGCCGTAGCCCTCGTAGCGCAGTTCGTCATAGTTTTCCGCGTCGTTGCCGCTGGCCTTCTTGATGGCGCGCTCGATGTTGTCCTTGGGCATGTTTTCCGCGCGCGCCGCCAGCACCGCCGCGCGCAGCCGCGGATTCATCGCCGGATCGGGCGTGCCGAGCTTGGCCGCGACGGTGATTTCCCGCGCCAGTTTGCTGAACAGCTTCGACTTCTGGGCGTCCTGGCGGCCCTTGCGGTGCATGATGTTCTTGAACTGGGAATGCCCGGCCATGCAGAAGATGCTCCTTGATCCTGTCGCGAAACCGCCTGTTCGGCAGAGGGCGAACGGCGCTTTCGAACACCCCGCGCGCCCGGCGGAATCGCCGCCGGTGACGCCTGCCCAGGGCGCGGCTTATAAGCCCGGCACGGTCAAATTCAAGGCGGCTGAAGGGTTTTGGCGCGAGCGGCGGCGGTTTCGCCCCGGTTTCCCGCCGGCTGGCGGGGCGGGCGAAGGGGATGATGCTCCCCGATGGCCCTACCAGAACGACGGCACCGCCGGCTCCAGCCGTCCGCCGACCCTGACCGGCGCGACCTTGACGGCGAGCCCGGTCGAGTCGTCGGTTTCCACCGCGACGCCGCACATGGTGCCGACGCCGGTGGCCGGCTCGAAACGGCCGCCGGGAATGCCGGTGGTGAAGCGCCGCAGCGGCTCGTCCTTCTGCATCCCGATGACGGAATCATAATCGCCGGTCATGCCGGCGTCGGTGATATAGGCGGTGCCGCCGGGCAGGATCTGATGATCGGCGGTCGGGACGTGGGTGTGGGTGCCGACCACCAGGCTGACGCGGCCGTCGCAGAAATATCCCGCGCCGAGCTTCTCGCTGGTGGCCTCGCAGTGGAAATCGACGACGATGGCGTCGGCGGCCTGCCGCAGCGGGCAGGCTTCGATCTCGCGGTCGAGCGGGCCGAACGGGTCGTCCACCGGCTCCATGAACAGGCGGCCCAGCGCGTTGATGACCAGCGCGCGCTTGCCGGTCCTGGTGTCGACCAGCGCGGTGCCGCGCCCCGGCGTGCCGGGCATGTAGTTGAGCGGGCGGATCAGACGCGGCGCGCGCTCGATGAAGACCAGCGCTTCTTTCCTGCTCCAGGTGTGGTTGCCGAGCGTCACCACGTCGGCGCCGGCTTCGATGAACTCGTGATAGATGTCCTCGGTGATGCCGAAGCCGCCGGCGGCGTTTTCGCCGTTGACGACGGTGAGATCGATTGTCCAGTCGGCGATGGCTTTGGGAAGATGCTCGGCGATCGCGTCACGGCCGGACCGGCCGACCACATCGCCGATGAACAGGATGCGCAATTGAACTAGCTCCGCAGGTCGATGGCCTCGACGTCGGTGAGAATGACATCGATGATTGCATCGTGGGGCGATGCCGGAACAGTTTCGACCTCCTGCACGGCAAAAGCAACTCCGGCCGCCACGATTGGCCGCGCCGCGCGCAAGCCCGCGAGGGTGCGGTCGTAATAGCCGCCGCCGTAGCCGATGCGGTGGCCGCGGCGGTCGAAGGCGGCGAGCGGCGTCAGCACGATATCGGGCACGACCTCCGGTGCGGCGCTGTCCGGGTGACGGGTGCCGTAGGGGCCATCGATCAGTGCGTCGCCGTCGCGCCACGCGCGAAAGATCAGCGGCGCGGCGCGTGTGGCGACGACGGGCAGGGCGATCCGCGCGCCGCGCTCCGCCAGCCGCCGCATCAGCGGCAGCGGGTCGGCCTCGTTGCGCATCGGCATGTAGCCGGCGACCACCGTGCCCGGCGCGATGGCGAAGATATCGGCGTAAGCCGCGAACCGTTGCGCGGCGGCCTCGCGCGTCAGCGCGCTCAGGGCGTCGCGCCGCGACAGCGCGGTGGTGCGAAGCTGGTCTTTCGATAGCTTTGGAGTGGTTACCGTCATCGGGCACTCACTGGTGGTCATCATCCGCGAAGGCGGATGATCCAGTAATCGCTAACGTATCGGTTAGATAATCGATTGCGCGGAATACTGGATGCCCGCCTGCGCGGGCAGGACGGCAAGGTATCCAACACCTACAGGACGGAAAAGAGTAATAAGGTGCGAAGCCGCAATCGCCGTTGGAGCGCTCGATCCCGGAGTTCCCTACGAAAGTAGGTGGGCACCATATGTCCGGGTCCACGGACCCGGTCAGGGACAGTTCCCTTAAGGATCGATAAGGCCCCGGGGATGTATGGCTCCTGACGCGCGTCACAGCCTCGCAAGTCGCAATGTAGTCGTGGCGGGGCGCGAATGCCAGCGGCATGGCGGGGGCTGCCATCCCGAGACGCAAGCTCACCCGATGGCGATGCCGTTGCCCACCGTGCGGTTGAGGACCTGCGTCGTCTTCTCGATGCGCTCGGCCGCGGCGTTGAGCGCCGCCGAAACCGCGTACTGCGTCGCGCGGTTGCGCTCGGCGGCGGCGACGCGGACGTCGCGCAGCGAGTCGACCTCGTCTTCAAGCGCGCGCACGCGCTCGCGGGTGTCAAGCAGTTCGTCGGCCACCATCAGCGCCGCCATCACGGTGAGCCGCGCGTCGCCGATCTCGCCGAACTTGCCGCGCAGTTCGACGATGCGCGCCTCGAAATCCTCGGCGAGCCCGAGCAGCCGCTGCTCCTGTCCGTCCTCGCAGGCCATGCGGTACTGGCGGCCGTTGATGGTGACGTTGATGTGGTTCATCGCCCGTCCTCCCCTTGCTCCGGCTCCAGGATGGTGCGGATGGTATCGATCGCCGCGTCGAGCCGCTCCGCGATCTCGCGGTTGGCGCGCTCCAGCTTGCGCGAGCGGACCAGCGTGTTGTCGAGTTCGTCGGCCAGCCGCGAGCGGTCGGCTCCCAGCGCCTGAATGCGGTTGGCCAGTTCGTCCTCGTCGCGGTCGGCGTCGCGCCGCCGCTCGACGGCGCTCTCCAGGGCATCCAGCGCGGCAACCAGCCGGCGCGTGGCGCGTTCGATTTCCGCCGATCCGCCGGCGCTTGCGGCGGGCTCGTCATGGCCGGAGGGAGGAGGCCGATTGGTCATGCCGACGTTCACCACCTTGAGATCAGGGACACAAACCCGCAGCGGCCCGCGCGCGATATCCGGTTGCCGGTAAAAACAGCGCGCCGGCAAGCGTTTAGTGAGTGAAATTTACGTGCCAAGGCAGCCCAGCGCAACGGCGGCGGGAAGCTATGCACCATAAAGCGGCCGGAACCGGCAGGCCCGCGCCGGCCGCCCTTGGACTCCCCCGGTGCAGATGCTATTCAGCCCTGCCCATCCAAACTCCATTCGAGCGGCAAGAGTCACCCCGGCGTCAAACCCGGCCCTGAAACCTATGATTGGCAGGCACAGTCCATGACGACGCGCGTTGAACCCTCCACAATGGCCAATGCGATCCGTGCGCTTGCCATGGATGCCGTGGAAAAAGCCAAGTCCGGCCATCCCGGCCTGCCGATGGGCGCCGCCGACATCGCCACCGTGCTGTTCACCCAGTTCCTGAAATACGACGCCACTGAGCCGAACTGGCCCGACCGCGACCGCTTCATCCTCTCCGCCGGCCACGGCTCGATGCTGCTCTATGCGCTGCTGTATCTGACCGGCAACAAGGAGATGACGCTCGACCAGATCAGGAATTTCCGCCAGCTCAATTCGACGACGCCGGGCCACCCGGAAAATTTCGTCACCTCGGGCGTCGAAACCACCACCGGCCCGCTGGGCCAGGGGATCGCGACCGCGGTCGGCTTCGCGCTGGCCGAGCGGCTGCTGGCGGCCGAGTTCGGCGCTGAGGTCGTCGACCACTTCACCTATGTGCTGTGCTCGGACGGCGACCTGATGGAGGGCATCAGCCACGAGGCGATCGCGCTGGCCGGCCATCTCAAGCTCAACAAGCTGATTTTCCTCTACGACGACAACGGCATCACCATCGACGGGCCGATCTCGCTGACCGACGACGTCGATCAGGTGGCGCGCTTCAAGGCCCATGGCTGGAACGCGAGGGCGATCGACGGCCACGATCCCAAGGCGATCGCCAGCGCCATCCGCAAGGCGCAGAAGTCCGACCGGCCGACCATGATCGCTTGCAAGACCACCATCGGTTTCGGCGCGCCGAACAAGGCCGGCACCTCGAAAGCCCACGGCGAGCCGCTCGGCGCCGAGGAACTGGCCGCCGCCAAGAAAGCGCTCAACTGGAATTACGGCCCGTTCGAAATCCCCGACGACGTGCTGGCGGCGTGGCGCAAGGCCGGCAAAAAAGGCTCCGCTGCGCGAAAGAACTGGCGCAAGCGGCTGGCAGCGCTGCCCGAGGCGCAGCGCGACGAGTTCCAGCGCCGCGTCATCGACCGCAAGCTGCCGGCCGGCCTCGACGAGGTGGTCGCCCGGCTCAAGGACAGGCTGGTCGCCGAGCCGCAGACGGTGGCGACCCGCAAGGCCAGCGAGCTGGCGCTCGACGTGCTGGTGCCGGCGGTGCCCGAACTGCTGCTCGGCTCCGCCGACCTGACGCCCTCCAACAACACCCGCACCAAGGGCTTGAAGGAGGTGCAGCCGGGCCAGTACGACGGCCGCTACATCCATTACGGCATCCGCGAACTGGGCATGGCGGCGGCGATGAACGGCATCGCGCTGCACGGCGGCTTCCGCCCGGCCGGCGGCACCTTCCTGTGCTTCACCGACTACGCGCGGCCGGCGATGCGCATCTCGGCGCTCGCGCATATTCCGGTCATCTACATCATGACCCACGATTCGATCGGGCTTGGCGAGGACGGCCCGACCCACCAGCCGGTGGAACACGTCGCGGCGCTGCGGGCGATGCCCAACATGCGGGTGTTCCGCCCGGCCGACGCGGTGGAGACCGCCGAGTGCTGGCAACTGGCGCTGGAACGGACCAACGGCCCGACGGTGCTGGCGCTGTCGCGCCAGAACCTGACACCGGTGCGGACCTCGCCCGAGGCCGCCAACCGCTGCGCCCGAGGCGCCTACCAACTGGTGGCGGCCGATGGCGAGGCGAAGGTGTCGATTTTCGCCTCCGGCTCGGAGGTCGAGATCGCCGTCGCCGCGCAGAAGCAACTGGCCGGGCGCGGCATCGCCGCGCGGGTGGTGTCGGTGCCCTCGCTCGACCTGCTGCTGGCGCAGGACGCCGCGAGCCGCGCCGCGATCATCGGCGACGCCCCGGTCAAGGTCGCGGTCGAGGCCCAGGTCCGGTTCGGCTGGGATGCCGTGATCGGTCCGGACGGCGCTTTTGTCGGGATGCACAGCTTCGGCCACAGCGCGCCCGCCAAGGACCTGTTCCGGCACTTCGGCATCACCGCGGACGCTGTCGTCGAAGCAGTCGCGGGGCGGCTGCAAGGCCAGTCATGACGCCCGGTAACGCTATCGGAACAATCACTGATTGACGCATTGCAACGCAGGCCCATTCGGGGCATGAAACCGCCCAAACATCGGTCTATCGAACCTTCGAAGGAGAATTTGAATGGCAGTCCGGGTCGCGATTAACGGGTTTGGCCGCATCGGCCGCAACGTGCTGCGGGCGATCTACGAGGCGGGCCGCAAGGATATCGAAGTCGTCGCCGTCAACGATCTCGGTCCGGTCGAAACCAACGCCCACCTGCTGCGTTTCGATTCCGTGCATGGCCGCTTCCCGCACGAGGTCGCGGTCGAGGGCGATTCCATCGTGATCGGCAAGGACAAGATCAAGGTGACCGCCGAGCGCGACCCCGCCAAGCTGCCGTGGAAGGACCTCGGCGTCGATATCGCGATGGAATGCACCGGCATCTTCACCGCGAAGGACAAGGCGTCCGCCCATCTCGCCGCGGGCGCCAAGCGCGTGCTGGTGTCCGCCCCCGCCGACGGCGCCGACATGACGGTGGTCTACGGCGTCAACCACGACAAGCTGAACCGCGATCACCTCGTGGTGTCGAACGGCTCCTGCACCACCAACTGCCTCGCGCCGGTGGCCAAGGTCATCAACGATCTGGTCGGCATCGAGACCGGCTTTATGACCACGATCCACGCCTATACCGGCGACCAGCCGACGCTGGACACCATGCACAAGGATCTCTATCGCGCCCGCGCCGCGGCGATGTCGATGATCCCGACCTCGACCGGCGCCGCCAAGGCGATCGGCCTGGTGCTGCCGGAACTGAAGGGCAAGCTCGACGGCGTCGCCATCCGCGTGCCGACGCCGAACGTCTCGGTGGTCGATCTCAAGATCGTCACCAGGAAGGAAACCACCGCCAAGGACGTCAACGAGGCGATGAAGCGCGCGGCGGCGCAGGAATTGAAGGGCATCCTCGGCACCACCGACCAGCCCAACGTCTCGATCGACTTCAACCACGATCCGCATTCGTCCACCTTCCACCTCGACCAGACCAAGGTGATGAACGGGACGCTGCTGCGCGTGCTGTCGTGGTACGACAACGAATGGGGCTTCTCCAACCGTATGAGCGATACCGCAGTTGCGATGGGCAAGCTGATCTGAGACGACGATCCGTCATCCCGAGGTGCGCGCTTGCGCGCCTCGAAGTATGGCGGCTCGGACATCAAAGTCTGACTGGGAAACGAGGCGTCATCGTCCGCGAAGGCGGACGATCCAGTAATCGGGGCGAGCACAACGGGAAATCCGCCTCCAATACGGAATACTGGATACTCCGCTTTCGCGGAGTATGACGGGTATCGCGGTGCATATCTGCCCAAGAAACGAGTTTAACGGATTTCAGGCCAGACACTCGGGATGACGACCTCTGAGGATATCCGATGAGCAACTTCCGTACCCTCGACGATGCCGACGTGAAGGGCAAGCGCGTGCTGCTGCGCGTTGACCTCAATGTGCCGATGGATCAGGGACGGGTTACCGACACCACGCGGTTAGAGCGCATCGCGCCGACCGTCACCGAACTGTCCGACAAGGGGGCTAAGGTGATCCTGCTGGCGCATTTCGGTCGCCCCAAGGGGCGCGACGCCAAGGACTCGCTGAAGCCGGTCGCCGCCGAGCTTGCGAAGGTCATCAAGCGCCCGGTCGGCTTTGCCGAGGACTGCATCGGCGAGGTTGCCGAGAAGGCGGTCGCCGCGATGGCCGACGGCGACATCCTCTGTCTTGAAAACACCCGCTTCCACAAGGAAGAAGAGAAGAACGACCCCGCCTTCGTCGCGCAACTCGCCAAGCTCGGCGATCTCTGGGTCAACGACGCCTTCTCCGCCGCGCACCGCGCCCATGCTTCGACCGAAGGGCTCGGCCACAAGCTGCCGGCCTATGCCGGGCGCACCATGCAGGCCGAGCTCGAAGCGCTCAACAAGGCGCTGGACGCCCCGACCAAGCCGGTGATCGCCATCATCGGCGGGGCCAAGGTTTCGACCAAGATCGACCTCCTGGAAAATCTGGTGAAGAAGGTCGACGCGCTGGTGATCGGCGGCGGCATGGCCAACACCTTCCTGCACGCGCAGGGCGTCGGCATCGGCAAGTCGCTGGCCGAGAAGGACCTCGCCGCGACCGTCCTGCGCATCCTTGAAAAGGCGGAGGCCGCCAACTGCGCCATCATCCTGCCGGTGGACGCCGTGGTCGCCTACCACTTCGAGGCCAATGCGCCGTCGCACGCCTACGGCCTCGACGCGATTCCGGCCGACGGCATGATCCTCGACGTCGGGCCGCAATCGATCGAGCGCATCCATGCCGCCATCGACGACGCCGCAACGCTGGTGTGGAACGGCCCGGTCGGCGCGTTCGAACTGCCGCCGTTCGATCGTGGCACCGTGATCGCGGCCAAATACGCCGCGCAGCGCACGAAGATGGGCAAGCTGGTTTCGGTCGCCGGCGGCGGCGACACCGTCGCGGCGCTGAACCACGCTGGCGTGGCGCAGGATTTCACCTATGTGTCCACTGCCGGCGGCGCGTTCCTCGAATGGATGGAGGGCAAGCCGCTGCCGGGCGTCGAAGTGTTAAGATTAAAATAACGCCTGCGCTGGCTTGCCGCGGCGGGCGCCTTCAAGCGGCCTGACGGCGCATGCAATAATCGCGGAACCGTTTCACGATTTCCGGCTTCGACGCCTTCACCTTTGTTTCGCACTCGACCCAATGCAGGAGACCCCCGATGAACCTCGCTGACCTCAACAAAGTCGCTCAGGCCATGGTCGCGCCGGGCAAGGGCATTCTCGCCGCCGACGAATCCTCCGGCACCATCAAGAAGCGCTTCGACGCCATCAATGTGGAATCCACCGAGGACAACCGTCGCGACTATCGCGAGATGCTGTTCCGCGCCAAGGACGCGATGTCGAAATACATCTCCGGCGTCATTCTCTATGACGAAACCATCTGGCAAAAAGCAAAGGACGGCACGCCGCTGGTCAAGCTGATCGAGCAGGCCGGCAGCATTCCCGGCATCAAGGTCGATGAAGGCACCAAACCGCTGCCGGGCTGCCCGGGCGAACTGATCACCGCCGGCCTCGACGGCCTGCCGGCGCGGCTGCCGAAGTATTACGAGCAGGGCGCGCGCTTCGCCAAGTGGCGCGCGGTGATCGATATCGGGCAGGGCATTCCGAGCTACACCGCGATTCACACCAACGCCCACGCGCTGGCGCGCTACGCCGCGCTGTGCCAGGCCGCGCAGATCGTGCCGATCGTCGAGCCGGAAGTGCTGATGGACGGCGACCACGATATCGACCGCTGTTATGAAGTCACCGAGTTCGTGCTCAAGCAGACCTTCCAGGAACTGTACTATCAGCGCGTCGCGCTGGAAGGCATGATCCTCAAGCCCAATATGGCGATCTCCGGCAAGAAGGCGAAAAACCGCGCCGGCGTGCAGGAAGTGGCGGAGAAGACCGTCAAGCTGCTCAAGGCCTGCGTGCCGGCGGCGGTGCCGGGCATCGCCTTCCTCTCCGGCGGCCAGAGCGACGAGGAGGCGACCGCGCATCTCGACGCCATGAACAGGATCGGCGGCCTGCCGTGGAGACTGACCTTCTCCTACGGCCGCGCGCTGCAAGCCGCGCCGCAGAAGGCGTGGTCGGGCAAGGCCGGGAACGTGGCCGCCGGCCAGCAGGCGTTCACCCACCGCGCCCACATGAACGGCCTCGCCTCCAAGGGCGAATGGAAGGCCGACCTGGAAAAGAAGGCGGCGTAAGGCCGCCACGCTCTGCACCTCTGGTCATTGCCGGGCTTTACACTTGACCCGGCAATCCATCACTCGTTGAAGATGGATGCGCGGGACATAAGCGAGCGGAAGCCACGCCGCTCTTCGAACGGTTACGCCCGCGCATGACGTTTATATCCGGGGCCGCGCCAGAAATCCGTCTTCCGCTCGCAGATTGCAAAGGCTGCCGCTCGATGTCCGCGAAACCCGTTCCTCCACGCCCCGCGCCGCGTCTCTACCTGGCGACGCTGGTGGTGGGCGATCCGGCGCGGATCACGGCCGGACTTGTCGACGCGCTGGCCGCCGCCGACGTCGCCGCCGTGCTGCTGCGGCTTGCCGAGAGCGACCCGCGCACGCTGCTCGGCCGCATCAAGGCGCTGGCGCCGACGGTGCAAGGCGCAGGCGCGGCGCTATTAGTCGATGGCCATGCCGATCTGGTGGCGCGCGGCGGGGCCGACGGCGCTCACCTCACCGGCATCGCGGCGATGCAGGAGGCGCTGCCCGGCCTCAAGCCCGATCGCATCGCAGGCTGTGGCGGGCTGCACACCCGCCACGACGCCATGGTGGCGGGCGAGGCCGGGGCCGACTACGTGCTGTTCGGCGAGCCCGACGCGCGCGGCCAGCGGCCATCGGCGGAAGCCATCGCCGAGCGGTTGCAATGGTGGGCGGAACTGTTCGAGCCGCCTTGCGTCGGCTATGCCGCGAGCCGCGACGAGGCCGGGCGCTTCGCCGCCGCCGGCGCGGATTTTGTCCTTGTCGCTGACATGATTTGGACCGATCAAGCAGGTCCGGCCGCGGCGCTAGCGGATGTGGCCGCAGCGCTCAGGGAAGGATATGCGGCGAGCGGACATCCCCTCACCAGGCGGGCGTGACGTGGGCGTGACGTGGTTGCGCCCGGTCGCGATCCTGCTGGGGTCGGCCCTGATCGCGGGTTCCGCGCAGGCCCAGATCTCGCTGGTGCCGCCGGCCCCGATTCCGCCACAACAATCCCAACCCGCTCCGCCCGCGCGCCCCGCGCCGAAACCCGCCCCCAGGGCGGAGCCGAAGCCCGCGCCCAAGGCCGAAGCGAAGCCCGCTCCTCCGGCGAAAAAGCCGACGACCGCGGAAAAACCGCCACCGTCTGCCGCGGCCTCCGCCGCCACCGACGACCTCGACGCCGTCCTCAACGAGCCGCCGAACGTCGATCTTGTCTACGGCGCGTTTCAGCGCGGCTTCTACCGCACCGCCTTCAATCTCGCGACCAGGCGCGCGCAGGAGAAGAACGATACCGCCGCGATGACCATGCTGGGCGAACTCTACGCCAACGGGCAGGGCGTCAGGCGCGATTACGCCAAGGCCGTCGAATGGTACAAGCGCGCCGCCGATCAGGGCGACCGCGAAGCGATGTTCGCCCTCGCCATGCTGCGGATCAGCGGCCGCGGGGGCCCTGCGGATCGCGAGGAAGGGGCCCGGCTGCTGGCGTCGGCGGCCAAGCTCGGCGAGCCCAAGGCCGCTTACAATCTGGCGCTGCTCTATATCGACGGCCAGACCCTGCCGCAGGATTTCAAGCGCGCGGCTGAACTGCTGCGGGTTTCGGCCGATGCCGGTAACGACGATGCGCAATACGCGCTCGCCAACTTCTACAAGGAAGGCACCGGCGTCGAGAAGGACATCGATAAGTCGGTGCGGCTGTTGCAGGCTGCCTCCGTCGCCGGCAACGTCGCCGCCACCGTCGAATACGCCATCGCCTTGTTCAACGGCACCGGCACCAGCAAGAACGAGGCTGCGGGGATCTCGCTGCTGCGCAAGGCGGCGCGGCAGAACAACCCGATCGCCCAGAACCGTCTCGCCCGCGTGCTGGTGTTGGGCAAGGGCGTGCCCGTGGACAAGATCGAGGGGCTGAAATGGCACGTCGTGGCGAAAACCGCCGGCAAGGGCGATCTCATGCTCGACGAGGCGATGGCGCAGCTCAGTTCGGAGGATCGCGCCAAAGTCGAGGCCGCCGCCAGCAAATGGCTCGGCGTCAAATGATCGGGCCTTGACGGCGCGGGTCCCGCAGGGCACCCAAGCACTGTCCTGTTCGCCCGCGCGGGCCGCCTTCAATCGAGCCTTCCATGCTGCATTCCGCTCTCATCAATGTGATGGTCAAGGCCGCGCGCCGCGCCGGCCGCAGTCTCAGCCGCGACCTCGGCGAAATCGAGAATCTCCAGGTGTCGCTGAAAGGACCGGCCAACTTCGTCAGTGCCGCCGACAAGCGCGCCGAGGAGATGCTCTACAGCGATCTCGCCAAGGCGCGCCCCGGTTACGGCTTCGTCGGCGAGGAAGGCGGCACCCGCGAGGGCGCCGACAAAACCCATACCTGGATCGTCGATCCGCTCGACGGCACCACCAACTTCCTGCACGGCATTCCGCAATTCGCCATTTCCATCGGGCTTCAGCGCGAAGGCACCGTGATCGCCGGCGTGATCTACAACCCCGCCACCGACGACCTGTTCATCGCCGAGCGTGGCAAGGGCGCGTTCCTTAACGACACGCGGCTGAGGGTTGCGGCGCGCCGGCAGTTGCAGGATTGCGTCATCGCCTGCGGGCTGCCGCATATCGGCCGTGGTGACCTGCCGCTGTCGCGCGACGAAATGGCCGCGCTGCAACCGCGCGTCGCCGGCTTGCGCCGCTTCGGCGCCGCCTCGCTCGACCTCGCTTACGTCGCGGCGGGTCGCCTTGACGGTTACTGGGAGCGCAACCTCAAGCCATGGGACATGGCGGCGGGCATCATCATGGTCCGCGAGGCCGGTGGCGTGGTCAGCGACATCCAGACGCCGGGCGATCCGCTGGTCACCGGCGACGTGGTCTGCGGCAACGAGACGATTCACGCCGAACTGACGAAAATTCTGCGGCCGCTCAAGGCGTAGGGTCTGATCGGAAATGAGGCGTCATCGTCCGCGAAGGCGGACGATCCATTAATTCGTGCGAGCGCATGGGAAATCTGACCCAATGGGAGTACTGGATACTCCGCTTTCGCGGAGTATGACGGGTTATCGTGTTGGACTTCTGCACAAAAAGCGAATCTTCGCCCTGACGCTGCGGTCAGGCGCCAAGCCCGGCTGCCCTCGCTTTTTCCTTGACGCCGCCGCGCCAAGGGATCATGTCAGCGGCGCGAGGCGCACTGGCCGCGGCCGGCGTCTCATCACTGGAAACAACGACATTATGCCAAGCGACAGTCCAGGTCGTCTGCCGATGACGGTTCCTGCGGTCTGAGGGCTTTTCGCTCACCAGCCCGGCCGTTGTCGGCGGTCCTCGAAGGTGAGCCATGACTGAAATTCTCGAAACGACGGATGGCGTCGTCGATGTGCTGGCGCTGGCCTCGCGGCTGAGCGGCGGGCATGTCGCCGACAATGTCGAAATCCTCAACCAGCTCACGCCCGACGACGCGGCTGCGGTGCTTCTGCTGCTGCCGGTCGAGATGTCGGCCGAAATTCTCAACAAGCCGGAACTGGCGCTGGGCCCGGAGATCATCGCGGCGCTGCCGCCGCGCACCGCGATCATCCTGCTCAACGAGATGTCGGCCGACGTCGCCGCCGACATCGTCCAGCAACTGGGGGAGCCGCTCCGCTCCGACCTGATGCAGGGGCTCGAGCCGGCCGCGCGCACCGAGATCGAGAGCCTGCTGGTCTATCCGGAGAATACCGCCGGCGCGATGATGACGACGGAATTCGTCAGCGTTCCGGCGACCTGGAGCGTTGAGCGGACGTTGCAGCACATCCGTGAGGTCGAACGCACCCGCGAGACGGTCTATGCGATCTACGTGCTCGACCCGTTTTCCCGCCGCCTGGTAGGCGCGGTGTCGTTGCGGCGGCTGATCGCAGGCGAGCCGTCGGCCAACATCATGACGCTGGCGCGGCCGCCGATCACCACCTCGCCGCTGGTCGATCGCGAGGATGTGGCGCGGCTGATCTCGAAGCACGACATGCTGGCGGTGCCGGTGGTCGACAAGGCGGGCCATGTGCTCGGCATCGTCACCGTGGACGACATCATCGACACCATCATCGAGGAAAACACCGAGGACGTGCAGAAGTTCGGTGGCATGGAGGCGACCGACGAGCCCTATCTGCAAGTCGGCCTGCCGGGCATGATCCGCAAGCGCGGCGGCTGGCTCTGCATCCTGTTCCTCGGCGAAATGCTCACCGCCAGCGCCATGCAGCACTTCGAGGGTGAACTGGAAAAGGCCATCGTGCTGACGCTGTTCATTCCGCTGATCATGAGTTCCGGAGGCAATTCCGGCTCGCAGGCCACCTCGCTCCTGATCCGGGCACTGGCGCTGCGGGAGGTGAGGCTCGGCGACTGGTGGCGGGTGGCGCTGCGCGAACTGCCCACCGGATTGATCCTCGGCGCCATCCTTGGCCTGATCGGAGTCGTCCGGGTGGTAGCGTGGCAGAAGCTCGGTATCTACGACTACGGCGAGCATTGGCTGCTGGTGGCGCTGACGGTGGCCGCAGCTCTGATCGGCGTGGTGACGTTCGGCTCGGTGGCCGGCTCGATGCTGCCGTTCATCCTGCAACGGGCCGGTTTCGACCCGGCCAGCGCCTCGGCGCCGTTCGTCGCCACTCTGGTCGATGTCACCGGGCTGATGATCTATTTCTCGGTCGCGCTTCTGATCCTGAACGGCACACTGTTGTAGTTTAGGCTATCATCGGCGCATGGCACTCGCACCGATTCGCATCATCGGCATCGACCCCGGCCTGCGCCGCACCGGCTGGGGGGTGATCGACATCGACGGCAACCGGCTGATCTTCGTCGGCTGCGGCTCGGTGGAGACGCGCGACGGCACGGCGCTGGCGGAACGGCTGCTGGCGATCCACGAGGGACTGTCGCGGGTGCTGGGGCAGTTCGCGCCGGCCGAGGCGGCAGTCGAGCAGACCTTCGTCAACAAGGACGGCGTCGCGACGCTCAAACTCGGGCAGGCGCGCGGCGTCGCCATGCTGGCGCCGGCGCTGTTCGGGGTTTCGGTGGCCGAATACGCGCCCAACAAGATCAAGAAGACCGTGGTCGGCGCCGGCCATGCCGACAAGAACCAGATTCAGGTGATGCTGAAGATCCTGCTGCCGAAGGCCGACCCGAAGACGCCGGACGCCGCCGATGCGCTGGCTATCGCCATCACTCACGCCCACCATCGCCAGAGTGCGGCGTTGCGGATCAGGGTGGCGGGATGATGGGTGCGGTTGGATTGGTGAATCGCCACGGAAATGACCTGCTCTCTCCCCCGTTGCGGGGGAGAGGTGGAGAGGGGGGTGAGCCTCATGCGCCGCATGTGATGTCTGCCCCCCTCCCTAACCCTCCCCCACAAGGGGGGAGGGAACGGATGGACTGTTGGTGTCTCCCATGATCGGCAAGCTCAAGGGCGTGATCGATTCCTATGGTGAGGACTACGTGATCCTCGACGTCGCGGGCGTCGGCTATCAGGTGCATTGCGCCTCGCGCACCTTGCAGGCACTGCCGAAGCCGGGCGAGGCGGCGGTGCTGTCGATCGAAACCTATGTGCGCGAGGACCAGATCAGGCTGTTTGGCTTCCGCAGCGACGTGGAGCGCGAATGGTTCCGCCTGTTGCAGACGGTGCAGGGCGTCGGCGCCAAGGTAGCGCTCGCGGTGCTCGGCACGCTGTCGCCGGCCGATCTCGCCAACGCCATTGCGCTGCGCGACAAGGCGGCGGTGGCGCGCACGCCAGGCGTCGGGGCAAAGGTGGCGGAGCGTATCGTCACCGAACTGAAAGACAAGGCACCGGCGCTCGGCCAGGTCGATCCGGCGATCGTGAAGCTCTCCGGCGCCATCGACGACGCCCGCGCGCCGCGCCCCGTTGCGGATGCGATCTCGGCGCTGGTCAATCTCGGCTACGGCCAGCCGCAGGCTGCCGCCGCCATCGCCGCCGCTACCCGCAGCGCCGGCGAGAAGGCCGAAACCGCGCAACTGATCCGGCTGGGTTTGAAGGAACTGGCGAAATGAGTGTGTCCGCGGCCGGCAACCGGACGGCGTTCCGACAATGGTGATCGCCTGCCTCGCCGCCACCATGGCGTGCCGGGCCGCCGTTCGCGGCTGGCATCTTCCGCCATGCGCAGCTAAAGGGAAGGCATGACCGATCCCTCCCGCCTCGTCACGCCCGAGCGCCGCGCCGACGACATCGGCGACACCTCGCTGCGGCCGCAACGCTTGTCCGATTTCGTCGGGCAGGCCCAGGCGCGCGCCAACTTGCAGGTGTTCATCGACGCCGCGGGCAAGCGCAGGGAGGCGCTGGACCATGTGCTGTTCGTTGGCCCCCCCGGCCTCGGCAAAACCACGCTGGCGCAGATCGTGGCGCGCGAACTCGGCGTCGGCTTCCGCGCCACCTCCGGCCCGGTGATCGCCAAGGCCGGCGATCTTGCCGCGCTGCTCACCAACCTCGAAGAACGCGACGTGCTGTTCATCGACGAGATCCATCGCCTCAATCCGGCGGTGGAGGAAGTGCTTTATCCGGCGATGGAGGACTTTCAGCTCGACCTCATCATCGGCGAGGGACCGGCGGCGCGCTCGGTGAAGATCGATCTGGCGAAGTTCACGCTGGTCGGAGCCACCACCCGCGCCGGGCTCCTGACCAACCCGCTGCGCGACCGCTTCGGCATTCCGGTGCGGCTCAATTTCTACACCGTCGAGGAGTTGGAGCTGATCGTCAGCCGCGGCGCGCGGGTGCTCGGCCTCGGCATGACCGCCGACGGCGCCAACGAGATCGCGCGGCGCGCGCGCGGCACGCCGCGCATCGCTGGCCGCCTGCTGCGCCGGGTGCGTGACTTCGCCGAAGCCGCCGACGCCGGCGCGGTCGATCGCAGGATCGCCGATCATGCGCTCGGCGCGCTTGAGGTGGACGGCGCGGGGTTGGACGCGATGGACCGCCGTTATCTCACCACCATCGCGCTGAATTACGGCGGCGGCCCGGTGGGCGTGGAGACGATGGCGGCGGCGCTGTCGGAGCCGCGTGACGCCATCGAGGACATCATCGAGCCCTATCTGATCCAGTGCGGCTATCTGCAACGCACGCCACGCGGGCGGCTGCTCACCTCGCACGCCTTCCGGCATCTCGGCCTTGCCGAACCGGCATCGCGCGACATCGCGCAGTTCGGCCTGTTCGGCAAGGACGAGGAGCCATGAGCGCCCCGGAAACAGTGCCCCTGCCGATCGCCGGGGCGTCGATTGGATCAAATAATTATCTCGCCGGTGGCTGCGCTGCTCGGCATGTGAGAACCGGATGCCCTTTTTACCAGGATACCCGCAGGCCCAAATTGCCCTGGATTGTTTCGCGCTGACGATTGTCCAAGCTGGTCATGTAGGACGCGGCGGCGAACAGACCGACGGTCTTTGACACCCGAGCAACGACGCCGCCACCCAGCTCAAGAGCGGTAGTCATCCGTCGTGTGCCAATGATGTCTGTGCCGGCGAATGTCACGGAATCATAGCCGCTGAAGGTATGCCAGACGTTGGCTTTCAGGAATGGCTGCAACAAGGTCGATCCATTCGGGAAATTGCCCTGAAGACGGCCGCCGACCCGCCCGGTGAACGCGTCGGAGGCGCCATAAGTCACGGTGGAGACGAGGTCGCGTGTGTCGTCGAGGTCCGTGCGCTGATAGATGATCTGAAGTTCAGGCTCCAGCGTCAGATTCGCGCCCAGCGCGATGGGATAACTACCTTCGAGCGAGAGCGTTTGACCAGTGCCTTCGCCGCGAGCCGACAGTCCGGTGATGGACGAAGGTGATCCATTGTACCAGCTTTGCATGGCCACCGCGTCGATATACCAGCCGCTCGGCCCGATATGCGTCCAGTAAGCGCCGATGCTGGTTGCGTCGATTCCCAGCGAACCGACCGGAGCATTTTCAAAGCCGCCAGCGAAACCGCGAACGCTGCCGCTGGCGCGGCCATAGGCGGCGAAGAAGCCCAGACGGTCCTGATGGCCGCTTGGATCGGCCCAAGCATATAAATCAACGCCGGATTGAAGGCCGAAGAGTGATCCGTTGAAAGAGGGGCTGACTTGGCCGGACCATTGCTGCCGGGTGCTCTGCCCGAAGGCACGCGCCCATGCTCCCGAGCGGGTGTTCGCGTCGGTGAGCAGGCTTTGATCGCCTTGCCGGTCGTGGAAGGTGCCGATCGTCAGAAGCCCCAACTGCCGTGCAACCAATGGCGCGGCGGCGTAGAGCGCCACCTCGGGACGATAGAGTGGAATGGGGTCTGCGCCTGCGGCCGGCGGCGGTGGAAGAGCCGGGGTGTTCGGGGCCGCGACAGGAGGCTCCGGCGTTGGATTGGAGGGAGTCGGCTCGGGATTCGGCAGCACCGTCGAACGTAGATACCAGTTGTGTTCACTTCCTGCCGTTACCCCGCCATGAAACAGGTAGTACTGGTAGGCGCCGGCCATCACCGAGCCGCCGTTCAGAGCAAATGCATTCGTCGCGGTTGTCGCGCCGTTGGTGGTTTGAACGAGGAGGATGCCGTTGCCGGTCGTGAGGCCGCCCGCACCGCCCGCGTTGGTTACCATCATACTCGTCGTTCCCGAAGCGGTGCCTCCGGAAATCACCAGACGATCCGATGGCGAGTTGTCGGTGCCGAGAGCGGATTGGAGATGCAACTGCCCGCCTGCGCCGACATAGTTGCCGACGATGGTCAGGCTGTTGGCCGCCGGCGATCCACCATTGGTGAGATCGATCAAGCCGGCATTCGTCACTGTGATCGCAGGCCCGCCCGGATAGGGTGTGATCGAGGGATTGGCGCCGTTGCCGGCCAGCAGGCTGGTGCCTGCCGCGATCGCGACATTTCCGGTCAGCGATGTCTGCAGACGAAGGGCGCCGCTATCGATGAAGGTATCGGCGAACGTGCCGCTGCCGCTCCAGGTCCAGTCCGTGCCTTCCATGACAAGCGTCTGGAAATTCGTGAATGGATTGGTGATGTTTCCGGTGCCCTGCAGCCGCACGGCATTGGCGCCGCTGCCGCCATCGGCCAGGCCGTTGATCCGCGATCCCGTCTTCAGAATGAAGGTGACATTGCCGCCGCCACCGTTGAGCGCGACGCCGCTTCGGCCATCGATCAAGCCGGCATTGGTGACGGTGGTCGCACCGTTCAAAGTTCGGACGGCGGCATCCTGATCGCTGATGATCTGGCCGCCCGGGAGATTCTCGATCGTTGCGGTGAAGCCCGAGCCCGCCGTGTTGGAGAACACGCCTGCCGAACCAGAGCCGGAGGCATGAATGATGCCGCTGTTGGTAAGCTGATCGTTGTTGCCTTGCATATACACCGTCGGGGCATTCGCGCCGGTCGTCCGCAGCGTACCCGTATTGATGACGACGCCGTTCTGTCCCAGGATCGACGCGGCCCGGGCATTGCTGCCGCCGGTCGTCACCGTTCCGTTGTTGATGAGCGTGTTGTTGGCCTGCCCGGTGTTGGTCTGGCCCCATGCCGCGGTCATGCCATAGGCATTTGGACCGGTGGTGGTAATCGTTCCGTTGTTCGTCAGCGTATTGCCGCTGCCATTAGCGGCCATGCCGTCATTGAAGGCCCCCGAGGTGGTGATGATCCCCTGGCCACCATTGGTCAGGACATTGTCGTTGCCGATGCCAAGGATTGCGGCGCCACGGTTGCCGCCTGTGCCTCCGCCTCCGGTCACGGAGATCGTGCCATCATTGTTGATCTGGCTGCTGGTGATGACGCTGGTCGCGACCGGGGAGGTTGCCCGCGCGATAGCGAGACCGGCGCCGTCCCCGATATTGATGGTGACATTCGAACTGCCGACCGCCGCGGCGACGTTGGTGGTGGCCGGATTGGGTGCCGTATCGTCGCATGTCGCCGTTTGACCGGTGCCCGGAGCGAAGTTGTCGCAGTTCGCCATCGCCGCGCCCGTCCCGCAAATACTGGTCGTCATGGTAGCAATTGCCAACCAGAGGCTGGGTGTCATGCCGTGAGAAATGGCGGGCGGCTTATCCCGCACAGTCGGCACAGACGTCGATTCCAATCTCTCGTGCCGTCGGCCACGCCCATGCATGTCAGTATCCTTAAGTTTCGTGTCTCCAAATCCTCAGTTTCGTGTCTTCGGCAATCTGAGGTCGAGATTGGTACATTGTCAATGTTCCATGCGCGGTCGTGCTGAGTAGCGACTCTTCTCGTATAGCAACGTGTGTCCTCGTCATGTGTGGCGAAACTGCCTCGGTCGGAGTTCGGTAATCATGCGGTTCCCGGTGCCGAGCGGGCTGATCGACGCCGCATTGTCGCGGTCTGCACGCGCGGTGCGAATAGGCGAGAGTCCCGGTCCCGTCCGAGACCGCGGATTTCCGCAACGGTTCTCGGGGTCGCCGTGGCTGCGAACAACCGCGGAGGCTCGTCGCCCAGCGCCTTGATCACCCATAACGCTTCGCGCCGGGCGAGCCCGAGTGCGGGCGGCAAGCGTCAGCTTCGGCAAGCTCAATGAGTGAGCCGCAGGTGATATGATTGCATCCACGAGATCTTGCCCCGCACCGCAATCAATTCAAGCGTGAAGGGGAACCCGCGAGGCTTTGCTAAAGTTGGACTAGGTGAAGGTATAGCGGCTGCCGCCGGGAGGCGATTATGCAGGGCAAGCAATCCGACGTCTTCGAGCTGTTCTCGACAATCTATAATTCCGCTGCTCAGGAGGAGATGAGCCTCCAGCAATATCTGCTGGCGTGTCGTGAAGATAAATCGATGTATAGCTCGGCGCCCGAGCGCATGGTCGATGCGATCGGCGAACCCACGCTGATCGATACCAGCAAAGACGAAAGGCTCGGCCGCATTTTTGCGAACAAGACGATCAAGCTCTATTCCGCCTTCTCCGACTTCTATGGCATGGAAGACACGATTGAACGTATCGCTGGTTATTTCCGCTATGCCTCGCAAGGACTGGAGGAGCGCAAGCAGATTCTCTATCTGCTCGGCCCGGTTGGTGGCGGGAAGTCCTCGCTGGCAGAGCGACTGAAAAGCCTGATGGAGCAGCGGCCTATCTATACGCTCAAGGTCGGGACTCAGATCAGTCCAGTTTTTGAGTCACCGCTCGGGCTTTTCAGCCCAGACGGTATGGCCGATCTGCTGGAAGACAAATACGGGATCGCACGGCGACGCTTAAACGGCCTAATCTCGCCTTGGGCAGCGAAACGCCTTGATGAACTGGCCGGTGACATTTCCAAATTTTCCGTCGTGAAGCTCAAGCCGTCCCGGCTTCGCCAGATCGGCATCGCCAAGACCGAGCCGGGTGACGAAAACAATCAGGACGTCTCCGCGCTGGTCGGCAAGGTCGATATCCGGCAACTCGAGAACTACAGCCAGTCCGATCCGGATGCCTATTCCTACAGCGGCGGCCTGAACCGCACCACGCAGGGGCTGCTGGAGTTTGTCGAGATGTTCAAGGCGCCGATCAAGGTGCTGCACCCGCTGCTCACAGCAACGCAAGAGGGTAGCTACAACGGTACCGAGAACTTCGGATCGTTTCCCTACCAGGGAATAGTCGTAGCTCATTCCAACGAATCGGAATGGCTGCAATTCAAGAACAACAAGAATAACGAGGCGTTTCTGGACCGCATCCTGGTGGTCAAGGTGCCATATTGTCTGCGGATCACAGAGGAAAGACAGATTTATGAAAAGCTTTTGCGCGAAAGCGAGCTTGTCGATAGCGCCTGCGCTCCCGAAGTTCTGGACATCCTCAGTCGGTTCACGGTGTCAACGCGTCTGACTGAGCATGAGAACTCGCCTCTCTATACCAAGATGCGGATCTATGACGGCGAGAACCTGAAAGACATCGACCCCAAGGCAAAGTCGATTCAGGAGTATCGGGACGCCGCCGGTATCGATGAGGGCATGACCGGCGTCAGCACCCGTTTCGCCTTCAAGATCCTGTCCCAGACCTTCAACTACGACACCGAGGAAGTCGCCGCCGATCCCGTTCATCTGATGTACATTCTGGAAGATGCAATTAAGCGGGAACAGTTTCCGAAGAAGACCGAAGCCGCCTATCTCGACTTCATAAAGTCGGAGCTTGCCGCCAGGTATGCGGAGTTTATCGGCCATGAGATACAGAAGGCCTATCTCGAGTCCTATAGCGAATACGGCCAGAATCTGTTCGATCGCTACATCGCTTATGCCGATGCGTGGATTGAAGACCAGGACTACAAGGACCCCGACACCGGCCAAATCCTCAATCGCGAGATTTTGGATAGCGAATTGTCGCAGGTGGAGAAGCTGGCTGGCATCGCTAACCCAAAGGACTTTCGTAATGAGGTGGTGAAGTTTACGCTACGGGCGCGAGCCAGAAATAACGACCGCAATCCGTCTTGGCAAAGCTACGAGAAGTTGCGCGAAGTGATCGAGAAGCGCATGTTCGGCCAGGTTGAGGACCTGCTGCCCGTGATCAGCTTCGGATCCAAGCAGGATGGTGTCACCGAAAAGCGGCATCATGAATTCGTGCAGAGGATGATCGGGCGCGGCTATACCGAGCGTCAGGTTCGACGGCTGGTCGATTGGTATATGCGAGTCAACAAGGCCGGCTAAAGGCGGGAGCACGCTATGCCGATCTTCATCGACCGCCGGCTCAACCCGAAAGACAAAAGTCTCGGCAACCGGCAACGTTTTCTGCGGCGCGCGCGCGAAGACCTGAAGCGCAGTATCCGGGACGGTATCCGCAACAGTAAGATTACCGACGCGGACAGCGGACAGACGGTCTCAATTCCGAAGAAAGGTACGGACGAGCCGCGCTTCAAGGAGGCCAAAAATAGCGGTCGGCGCGAGCATATCCTGCCAGGCAATAAGCACTTCGCGTCCGGAGACCGGCTGCCCAAGCCCGGCGGCGGCAATGCCGGCGTGTCCGGTCCGTCGATGAACGACTCGGAAGACGATTTCCGCTTCGTGCTCTCGCGCGAGGAGGTGCTCGACCTGTTCTTTGAGGACCTTGAACTGCCCGATATGGTGAAGCTCAACTTGAAGGAAATCCTTGCCTTCAGGCCGCGGCGCGTGGGCTTTGCCGCCGCCGGTTCACCGACCAATATCAATGTTGGCCGCACCATGGGCAACAGCTATGGCCGCCGCATCGCGCTGAAGCGTCCCACACGAAAGGAGGTCGATGCGATCCGGCAGGAGATTGCGAAATTGGGAGCGGGGCCGCCCAGTCCGGCCGTTCGGCAGCGCATCGCTGCGCTGCAAGCCGAACTCGAGCAGATGGAGCGAAAACGACGGATGATCGCCTATGTCGATCCGGTGGATATCCGCTTCAATCGGTTCGAGGCGCAGCCCGTTCCGAACGCCAATGCCGTGATGTTCTGCCTGATGGATGTATCCGGCTCGATGGGTGAACGCGAGAAGGACCTTGCGAAGCGCTTCTTCGTGTTGCTGCATCTGTTCTTGAAGCGTCGTTACGACCGTACCGAAATCGTCTTCATCCGTCACACCCATGAGGCGCAGGAGGTGGACGAGGAAACCTTCTTCTATAGCACGCAGAGCGGCGGCACGGTGGTTTCGACCGCATTGGAGAAGATGTACCACATCGTTGGCGAGCGCTATCCCAGCAGCGAATGGAATATCTACGCCGCCCAAGCGTCCGACGGCGACAACGTCGTCGCCGATTCGCAGCGCTGCATCGCCCTCCTCAATCAGGAGATCATGCGGTTTTGCCAGTACTACGCCTATGTCGAAATTATCGATGAGCGCGAACGGCATATCTTCGGCACAACCGAAAACGGCACCTCGCTTTGGCGAGCGTATAGCCTGGTCAACGAGAACTGGCCGAACTTCCAGATGACCCGCATCGCCGAGGCCGCCGATATCTATCCGGTATTCCGACAGCTCTTCACCAGGCAGGCGAAGGCGCGGACGAATTGAGGATCGGCCGATGAATTCCACCTCATGCCAATCCGACCTTCTGTTCTCCGGTTCGGACTGGGGGTTCGGTACTCTGTCGCGCACCTTCGACGCGATCGAGCGAGTTGCAGTCGAAGACCTAAATCTCGATATCTACCCCGTACAGATGGAGATCATTTCGTCCGAACAGATGCTGGATGCCTATTCCTCCATCGGCATGCCGCTGATGTACCGGCACTGGTCGTTCGGCAAGCATTTCCTCTACCAGGAGCTGCTCTATCGCAAAGGGGGCCGCGGGCTGGCGTACGAGATCGTCATCAACTCCAATCCCTGCATCGTCTATCTGATGGAAGAGAACACCATGGCGCTGCAGGCGCTGGTGATCGCCCACGCTGCGTTCGGTCACAATCATTTTTTCAAGAACAACTATCTGTTTAAGGAGTGGACCGATGCCAGCGCGATCCTCAGCTATCTCGACTTCGCGAAGAACTACATCGCCCGCTGCGAGGAACGGCACGGCTTAAGCGCCGTGGAGGAAATCCTCGATACGGCGCACGCGCTGATGGAGCAAGGCGTGTTCCGCTACCGGCGGCCACCGAAACTCTCACCGGAGAAACAACAACAAAACCTGCGCGGACGCCTTGAGCATGAAGAGCGCTCCTACAATGACCTTTGGCGAACCTTACCGTCATCGAAAAGCGGAGGCCGGGCTGACGAAAATGAAAGCAAGGCGGCCGAACGACGCAGATCGCTGAATCTTCCGGAAGAAAACCTTCTTTATTTTCTAGAGAAGAACAGTCTGATCCTTGAGCCGTGGCAGCGCGAAATCCTCCGGATTGTGCGCATCATTGCACAATACTTCTATCCACAACGACAGACGCAGGTGATGAACGAGGGTTGCGCCACTTTCTGCCACTACACGCTGATGAATGCGCTGTTCGATCGGGGCCTCGTCAACGAAGGCACGATGCTGGAAGTTCTACGTAACCATTCCAACGTGGTCTTCCAACCGACTTTCGACGATCCGCGCTATAGCGGGATTAATCCCTATGCGCTGGGGCTCGATATGATGCAGGATATCCAGCGCATCTCGACCCAACCGACAGAGGAGGATCGCGACTGGTTTCCGGACATCGCAGGCAAATCCGACTGGCGCGCCACGCTGCTCGATGCCTGGGCCAATCACCGCGACGAGTCCTTCATCCGCCAGTATCTGAGCCCCACGTTGATCCGCAAATGGCGGCTTTTTCTGCTTTCCGACACGGCCAGTGAGCCACATTACGAGGTGGCCTCGATCCATAATGAGCGCGGATACCAGCAGATCCGTTCTGCGCTTGCTCACAGCTACGACATCGGCGCAAACCGGTCCGATATTCAGATCGTTGATGTCGATCTGCTTGGGGACCGTCACCTGCGGCTGGAGCACAAAGTCACCGACGGTATTCTGCTGGAGAATGATAGCTGCGCCGCGACGTTGCAACATATCCGCAGGCTGTGGGGCTATCCGGTGAGCTTGGTCGGCGTGGATGCAAATACCGGCACAAAGATTTACGAACGCTCGAGCAACTAGCGCTACTTTGGCAGCTCTTTAGTGCCTGGCGATCTCCGGGATTTTCCAAGAGGGTGTCCGCATCCTCAGGTATGGCGTCGAACGGGGGATATCATCTATTGTTGCGCGCCTTGCGCTGAGCAGGAAGGCGCGGATGCGTTGACCGACCACGCGCCATAGACGACGTCAGTTCTCAGCGGGCCTTCCATATGCTCGGCGCAGCTCGTCCTTTGCATCTTCTAGGACCTTCTTGCGCTTCGCCGGAAGGTTCCTGCCAGCGCGATTGACGTAGAAGGTCAGCATGGACATCGCCGAGCGAAAGGGCCCGGATTTGCGGTTTTTGCTCTTGTCGGCGGAGCGCTTCAGTAATGCCGCAATCTCTTTTGGGTCGTCCTTCTCGAACACATGCGGCTCCAGTTCCAGCGCATCACTGTGCTCCGTGACTTCCGCCGACCACTTCTTCGCCTTATTGGGCATGAGAAACCTCCAAAAGTCCGATTTGAGTGTTTTTCAATCCCCCGGCAAGCTCCGGTGCCGGTACCTCAATCCCGAGGCTGCTTGGGCACGGTCTCTGGTGGGATGACGGGTGTTTTACCCGTGTCCGGAGGGCGCTCTTCAATCTCCTGATCGCCGGTCTTTGGGGGAGTGAGCACACCGTTGCAGTATTCCAGCCCCGGTCGCCGCTTACTGTCTGCCCGACTGTCCCGTCTGTTGGTTTTGTCGTCACCTGATTCAGGTTGGCCCCTGGGCTGCGCCTGACATCGGTCCGTCGGCTCTGTCGCGTTCGCATCGCCGCCTGATGTCTGGGCGGCAGCGGGGCTGACTGCCGCAATGCAGCCCAGCAGCGCGGCTGTGAGGAAAGAAGTTCGAATTGTGGTCGGCGCAGGAAACTTCGGCTGGAGCGGGTTCCCTGGTTGTACCGGTGCCGGATCGTCGCGCCGTGGTCGCGGATTATTTGGACCTGGCATGAACACGGTCATCGTAAGCCTCTTTGGTACCAATCCTCGCGAGCACGATGCGTTCCTGACGCAATGATGGGAGGCCCGCGAAACGCCGGTCTGGCGTACCCGCAATTATCCGGAGTCACGATGCCCCAGCTCGGTCAGCCGCTCCGCATTCTCTTCATCTTCCTCAGAAACCGTGTTCGGACCTCTGATCGTGTAGTGCAGGGCGCCGAGCACAGTAGCCACGCCCATAACGACCAGTCCGGCATACTTGGTTGCACCCTTCCAGATTTCGACAATCGGGCTGATGGCCGGATCTTTTGGAAGATCGGCGTAAATCTCCGGCTTGTCTGCGTGGTGCAGGACGTACATCACATGGGTCCCGCCGACGCCAGGTGGGTCGTAAAGACCGGCGTTGGTGTAGCCGCGCGACTTCAGATCCTTGATGCGATCTTCCGCGTGCCGTTTCATTTCTTCCTTTGTGCCGAATACAATCGCATGTGTCGGGCAGGCCTTGGCGCAGGCCGGCCCCTGACCCACAGCGACGCGATCGGAACACAGCGTGCATTTATAGGCCGTTTGATCAGTTTGAGAGATGCGCGGGATATTAAATGGGCATCCCTTGATGCAATAGCCGCAACCAATGCAGTTCTCGTGTACAAAATCGACGATCCCGTTTGAGTACTGAACGATCGCTCCGGGAGCCGGACAGGCCTTGAGACAACCGGGGTCCTCGCAATGCATGCAACCATCCTTGCGGATCAACCATTCCAGATTCTCAGTCTCTGGATTGATCCACTCGGTGAAGCGCATCAGCGTGAACATCTGCGGCGTAAGATCTTCCGGATTATCGTAGACGCCCAGATTCTCGCCCACCGGCTGCCGCATATCGTTCCACTCAAGACATGCGGCCTGACACGCTTTGCAGCCGATGCATTTGGATACGTCGATCAGTTTGGCCACCGGCGTCAGTTGACGCGCCGGCTTGGGCACCGATGAAGCCGAGCGACGAACCAAATCCTGCTGGCCGAAGGTTGCGGCAGGATTGTTAACGTTGGGATTTGGCAACTCGAACTCGAAGGCCATGGCTGCCTCCTTAAGCCACCGGTCCGGTAATGGGCTCGATATTGACGAGGAACGCCTTGAACTCCGGCGTTTCGATATTGGCGTCACCGACGAAGGGAGACAGCGAATTCGGGCCAAAGCCCTTTTTCGCCGCGCCCATGAAGCCCCAATGCAGCGGAATGCCGACGACGTGCACGGTCTTGCCGCCGCACATCAACGGTGCGATGCGCTTTGTCACCACGGCCTTCGCTTTGATGGAGCCACGCTTCGACCACACGCGAACCCAGCCACCCGCCTTGATATTCCGCTCCTTCGCGAGTTGCTCGGAAATCTCGACAAAGAACTCCGGTTGGAGCGATGCATTGATCTGCGCGTGCTTGGTCCAGTAATGAAAGTGCTCGGTGAGGCGGTAGGATGTCGCAGCATAAGGAAACTCATCCGCGTCGCCGAACTGCTTCAGATCGGCCTCGAATACCCGGGCAACAGGATTGCCGCGAATTCTCGGTGCCAGCACGTTGGCGACCGGCGATTCAAAGGGCTCATAATGCGCCGGAAATGGCCCGTCGCGCATCATGCCGCGTGTAAACAGGCGCGCGGTGCCTTCCGGGTTCATGATGAACGGCTGCACCTCGCCCGGCTTGGCGTCCGGCGCAATGTCAGGTACATCGTAACCAGCCCATTTGGCACCATCCCACCACAACAGCTTGCGACTCGGGTCCCACGGCTCGCCGTTCACGTCCGCCGATGCGCGATTATAGAGGATGCGGCGATTGGCAGGCCATGAAAAGGCCCAGTTCGGGAAAGCGCCTGTATGGTCGGGATCGTTGTTGTCGCGCCGCGCCATCTGATTGCCGGCTTCGGTATAGGAGCCGGTGAAGATCCAGCATCCCGCAGCCGTCGTGCCGTCATCGCGGAGCGCGCCGAACGTGGCCAGTTGCTTGCCCTTCTGCAATATCGTTTTGGACGGATCGTTGGGATCCGGCACGTCGGCAAGTACGTAGCCGTTGGCCTCCTTCGCAATCTCGTCAGGACGTGGAAAGTCTGGATCTTCATAGTTCCAAACCAGTTTGGTGATCGGATCGGAAAACGCACCGCCTTCCTTCTCATAGAGCGCTTTCAGGCGCTGGTGAATTTGCGCCATGATCCAGTTGTCGTGCTTGGCTTCGCCGGGAGGGCTTCCGCCCGGCTAGTGCCATTGCAGCCAGCGGCTGGAATTGACCAGCGACCCTTCATCCTCGGCGAAGCAGGTTGTAGGAAGCTCAATCACCTCGGTCTGGATGCTGGCGGGGTCAACGTCGTTATGCTCGCCGTGGTTCTGCCAGAAATGCGCCGTTTCCGTCTGCAACGGATCCATCACCACCAGGAATTTGAGCTTCGACAGCGCTGCCGTCACCTTTCCCCGGTTCGACAACGCCAACAGCGGATTGAAGCCCTGGCAGAAATAGCCGTTGACCTTCCCCTCGTGCATCAGCTCGAAGATTCGCAGCATGTCATAGCCGAGCACGTCGAGCTTGGGCAGATAGTCATAGGCCCAGTCATTCTCCGCCGTCGCAGCATCTCCCCACATGAATTTCTGGAAGCTGACGAAGAACTTCTTGTAGTTCTGCCAGTAGCTCATCTGGCCGGGCCGCAACGGCTTGAACTGGCGTGTCGAGATATAGGCATCGAACGTCGCCTCTTTCTCCAGCGGAATTGTCAGATATCCGGGAATCAGATTCGACATCAGTCCGAGATCAGTCAGGCCCTGAATATTGGAATGGCCGCGCAGCGCGTTCATGCCGCCCCCCCGCACGCCGATATTGCCGAGAACAAGCTGCAACATCGCCATCGCGCGGATGTTCTGTGCGCCTTTGGAATGCTGAGTCCAGCCGAGCGCATACATTGAGGTCATCGTCTTGGTCCTCGACGAGCACTCGGAAACCATCTCCGCCACTTTGAGGAACTTGGCTTTCGGCGTACCGCAGATGCGTTCCACCATCTCCGGCGTATAGATCGAAACGTGCTTCTTCAGCAGACTCCAAACACACCTCGGATGCTCAAGAGCTTCATCTGCCTGCACATAACCATCGGCGCCGAGTTCGTAGTCCCAGCTCTCCCGATTGTAGTCGCGCTTGATCTCGTCGTAGCCGGTGAACAGGCCGTCCTTATAATCGAACCCTTCCTTGATGAGGTAAGGCGCGTTTGTGAACGCCTTCACATAATCCCACTGCACCTTGTCGTGCGAGATGCAATAGTTGATGAGCCCCAGAAGGAAGGCGATATCGGTGCCTTGCCGGATTGGCGCATATAGGTCCGAAACCGAGGCGGAACGCGTGTAGCGCGGATCGATGACGATCAGCCGGGCGCCTCTGTTGGCTTTTGCCTCAGTCACCCATTTGAATCCGCATGGGTGCGCTTCCGCAGCATTGCCGCCCATGATCACTACGAGGTCGGTGTTATTGATATCCGTCCACGAGTTGGTCATCGCGCCGCGACCGAATGTTGGGGCCAAACTGGCCACCGTCGGTCCGTGTCAAACACGCGCTTGGTTGTCGAACGCCAGAATTCCTGTGCTCCGCACGACCTTATATGTGAGGAGCGCCGTTTCGTTGGTTGTGGCAGACGCCGCCAAAAAGCCGGTGGTCAGCCACCGGTTGACCGTCTCGCCAGCGGCATTCTTAGCGATAAAATTCTTGTCGCGATCATCCTTCATCAGCCGCGCGATGCGCTCCAGCGCGAAGTCCCAGGATACGCGTTCGAATGTGTCGGATCCTGGCTTTCTAATTCGAGGATATTGGGTGCGGGTCTTTGCCTGGACCATATCGCGCAACGCCGCGCCCTTCGGGCACAGTGTGCCCCGGTTGGTCGGATGATCGACGTCGCCCTCGATATGGGTAATCTGGGCCTTCTCGCCTTTCGAGAGATCTCCCCGAGCATAGATGATGATGCCGCACGCGACCGAGCAATAGGTGCAAGTATTGCGTGCTTCTGTGGTGCCCATCAACTTGAAACGCCGTATCGCGGCCGCATAGGCACTTTCGGCCTCACCAAACCCAAGCGCACCGATCGCCGTTATGGCAACGCCGCCGCTGGCGCATTGAATAAATTTCCGGCGCGAGAGCTCCATGTTCATGGCCGGCCCCTTTCAAATCCTGGCGCGAAACCATAGAAATTCTTAGGCGATCCGGCCGTTCAAAACCGACCAATAACATCACCGTGATTTGGAAGGCGGGGCATCCCCGCCGATGGTGGCCTCATTCGTCTATTGCCGATCCGAAGTGTTGAACTGTTTGAAGCGTGAACTGCTATTGCCGAACTGCTTATTTTGTCTCCGGCGGGAGGGCACAATGAGAGCGCGCTGTATTCAGCTTTTAGCAGCCGTCTTGTTTTTGGTGTGCGGGATAGCGCCCCATGCGCAAAGCGATGGCTCCAACACCGCGCCGGAACACAAAGGAAATACCGGATGGACCGGAGGCGCCCAGGATCACCCGAGCCAAAGCGACCAACTGGGTGGAAAGACCGGCAGCAGCGCACAAAACACGATGCAATCCCAACAAGATGCGGATTCCGCGAGGAGCCAGCCTTTGACCGCGACAGGCGTCGATCTCAATGGTCCACCGCAGCGTTTTCCAGCCAACAAGACCCCAGAGTAGAAAAAGAGCTATCGAGGGTAGCTGGGTTCAGAACCCGACACCAATCATCACATCTTGCATGTACTCTTAGGTATTCTTGTGCGCTTGTTGGGTAGCTTGCAGATAAGGCTCAAGGATTGCGAACAGAAGAACGGGAGCGCCTGGCACTGACAGCCACAGCACCCGGCCGTTCGTCAGTTTCTGCCTGCCATCCAGTAAGGGGGATCGCCGATGGCGTCACGCAGCGCATCGACGAAAGCGATGACGTGCCGCCCCATCATTTCCTTGTGGTGAGGGAACACCGCATGAATACAGTGGATGTCGGGCTGGCGGCCAGGGAACAGTTCGACGAGTGTGCCGCGCCGTAACTCCTTGTAGGTATGGAAGCGGAACAGGTTGGCGATGCCAAGCCCGTCGACGCAAAGCTGTTTCAGGACGTCGCCGTTGTCGGACGCAAATACACTCGGAATCTGGATGAGCTTGACCTGTCGGCCCGAGCGGATCATCAGCGGATCGTGCGCGCCGGATCTCAGGCTTACGAGCGCACGGTGGTTCTGTAGTTCTGCTGGCGTGCGTGGGATATCCTTCTCCCTGAGATAGGACGGCGAAGCGCAAAGCGCGAACGAATTGGTGGCGAGCCGGAGCGATGTCGCCTTGTTTCCTTCCGGGTTTCGCAGCGAAATGGCGATATCGATCTGGTCGCGGATGAGGTTCGGGAACGCACTGCTGACGATGAGGTCGACGGTGATCTGCGGATAGCGTTGCTGAAATGACGGAATCATCGGCGTCAGCACCGATGTTGTGAACGAAGGCGAGGCGACCACGCGCAGGTGCCCCCTGACCGCCGCGCGTGCGTGGTCATCGGCGAAGATTGAGGCGTTGATCGCTGTCATCACGGTCTGGCAGCGGCGGTAAAAATGCTCGCCAGCCTCCGTAACCGATATCCGCCGCGTGTTGCGATAGATCAGTGGCACCCCGACCGTCGCCTCAAGCATGGCAATGGATTTGCTCACGGTGGGAATACCGAGATGAAGTTGCCGGGCGGCGGCCGTAAAGCTCTGCGTTTCCACCACGGTAATGAAAATACGCAGCGAGCGGACTGTGGCCATGTCGAACGGATGGCTGCCGAGCTGTGGATTTGCGACCATGTCGATTGTTCTCAAATTGGAAAAAGTATTTTTGGATTTTTCCAGATTGAGCTTCTTTTATGACGTCTCTAAGGTTTGTCAACCTTGAGACTTTCGGGAGAAGCGAAGTTGTCGATTGCGGCCAACAGTGAGCTGACAGAACGTGGGTGGGGAGCAAGTGTCGGCTTTGGCGACAGCCCGGCATTGATCGTCATTGATCTCTCGCGCGCCTTCACTGATCCTGAGTCCGATCTCGGCTACGATTGCAGCGCCGTCATTGATAGGGCTAACGAGCTATTGCACGCCTTTCGCAAGGCTGGGCATCCGATTTTCTTTTCGACGATTGCTTATGACAATCCGGAAACGGAGCCCGGGATCTGGCTGAAAAAAGTCCGCGGCCTTAACACGCTGGCGATTGACTCATCCTGGGTCGAGCAAGACCCCCGGCTCGCGCGTGCTTCGACTGACGTGATCGTCGTCAAGCAGCAGGCGAGCTGTTTTTTTGGCACCGATTTCCACCGTGCGCTTGAAGACAGGAAAATCGATACGCTGGTGATTGCCGGCGTTTCAACCAGCGGCTGCGTGCGGGCCACTGCCGTCGACGGCACACAGCTTGGCTATCGTGTCATCGTGGCGAAGGAGGCGGTGGGCGATCGGTTAGCCGATGCGCATCGGCAAAGCCTGCGAGACATCGATCTGAAATATGGCGACGTTCTCAGCAATTCCGAGATTCTGCTTAAGTTGAGCGGAAGCGCGCGAGGTCAAGAACGGAACGGCGGGTGACGCACGTTCCTGACAATAATCAGCAATCAATAGGGAGTAAGGCGGTGGTGCTTAAAGAACGATACATTGCACGCAGGGGCTTCCTGGGACTTCTGGCGGGTGTCATGCTTGCCGGAACCGGCGCTTCGACTGCGCTGGCGCAGGATACGGTCCGCATCGGGCTGGCGACCAAGGCATGGTTTCCGTCGCTGGTCGCCGAAGCGGCGGATCGGCAGGGACTGTTCGCGAAAGAAGGCATCAAAGCCGAACTGACCATTTATCAGAGTGGCGCCGAGGCGTTCACTGCCTTGGCTGCATCGGCGGCTGATGTCATTTCGACTTCGCCCAACATTGTTGCCACCGGCCACGTGCGCGGTGTGAAGGCCAAGATGGTCGCGATGGGCGGCTCCGGCAATCTTGGCTGGCAGCTTCTCGTGCCGAAGAACTCCGCCATCAAGGATGTGGGGGAACTGGCAGGCAAGAAGGTCGGCATCACTTCCGCCGGATCGCTGTCGGATTCCCTCGCGCAGTGGACGCTGGCGAAATACGGTATGAAATTTACCACTATTCCGCTGGGCGGCGGCCTCGCGCCGAACCTCATCAACGGTAACGTCGATGCGGCCGTGGTCTATTCGCCGCTGAGCTACAAGGTGCTTCAGGAAGGCAATGGGCGCAGCATCGTTGATTACGGCGTCGCCATGCCCAGTCATCTCAATTCGGGTTGGGCGGCGAGCGATACGTTCATCGACGGCAAGACCGAACTTCTGAAAAAGACCGTGCGGGCGCTGCTCGGAGGCGTCGCCTATCTGCAAGATAACCGTGCGGATGCGGTCAAGATGATCGCCGAGGCCAACGGCGTTTCGGAAGCCGTGGCACAGGAAGAATATGAGCACGTCTTCAAGAAACTCTCGCGCACCGGCGCGATGACGCTGAGCGACGTCGAGCAGGCGTTCGAGCTTTACCGCACGGGTGGCCTGAAGGAACTGCCGCCGCCGGCCGATGTGTTCACCAACGTCGCCGTCGCGGCGGAGAAATGAGCGCTCGAACAGCGACGAACGTCGCCAGGGCAGGAATCATCCTGGTGATGTTCGTGGCATGGGAGCTTGCCTCCCGTGCCGGGCTCGTTGATATCCGGCTGCTGCCGCCGGTAAGCGAGGTGATCACGACGCTGGCGACACTGCTGGCGACGGCGAAGTTCTGGTCGCATATGGGCGTCACGCTCGCCGAGACGATCGTGGCGTTTCTCATCGCCGTGCCGCTCGGCGCGGTTCTGGGCATTGTCATTGCCGAGAGTCGATTTGCGTCGGCGCTATTCAAGCCGCTGATCTTTTTTATCTTCAGCATCCCGAAGTCGATCTTTCTGCCAATCTTCATCCTCGTGTTCGGCATCGTGTTCTGGCAGAAGGTGGCCTTCGGGGTGTTCTCGACAATCTTCATTGTGATGATGACGGCGTTTGCCGCCATAGAGTCCGTCCGCGAGGAGCATCTTCGCGTGGCCCGGTCGTATGGCGCCACCATGTTCCAGACCGTGGCCCGCGTCTATCTGCCGAGCATGACGCCGGTACTGCTCGAGGCCGTGCGTCTGGCGATGATCTTCAATTTCACCGGCATCCTTCTGGCGGAGATGTATGCCTCGCGCGAGGGCCTCGGCAACCTAATTGGAACCTGGGGGCAGGGTTTCCAGCTCAACGAACTGCTGGCCGCAATCATGCTGGTGTCCGTTATGGCAATCCTCTTCAACGAGTTGATCCGCTACTACGAGGCGAAATGCGAGCACTGGAGAGGATGACTGCCGTGGATATCGCGCTTGACGGCACGGTCGAGATTGTAAATCTGAACCACTCCTATGTCACCAACGGGCAGCCGAGAAAGGCGCTTGACGACATTTCGCTGAAGGTGGAGACGGGACGCTTCGCTTCCATTGTCGGCCCGAGTGGCTGCGGAAAGTCGTCGCTGCTGATGATGCTGGCTGGATTGACGCGGCCGAGCGCAGGCACTGTTCTGGCGGGTGGGAAACCGGTGCATCAGCCGGATCCGACCCGGATCGGTGTCGTATTCCAGGACGCGAGCCTGTATCCTTGGCTGAGTGCGCGGGAGAATGTCGAATTCCCGCTGTCGTTGCGCGGCGTCGACAAGTCCGTCCGGCGCGAGCGGGCCCTGGACGCCTTGAATCTCGTCGGGCTTTCGGGTTTTGCCGAGAGCCATCCGCACGAACTGTCCGGCGGCATGAAGCAGCGGGTCTCGATCGCCCGTGGTCTTGTTCAAGATCCGCCGATCCTGCTGATGGACGAGCCCTTCGCCGCGCTTGACGAGCAGACGCGCATTACGATGGGAGACGAGTTGCTGCGCATCTGGGACCAGGCGCGCAAGACCGTGATTTTCGTAACGCACGGGCTGAGCGAGGCGATCTATCTCTCGGACGAAGTGTTCGTGATGTCGGGGCGCCCGGGCCGCATTCTCGATCGGGTGCAAATCGACCTGCCGCGTCCACGGCGTCTTGAAATGATGTCGACGCCTCGCTTCGCCGAATTGCGCGACCTGGTATGGCAGCAGATCCGGTCATGAATATCGAGCAGAAGGCGCGGATCGCCCGTTATGTCTTGATCGGCGTGCTGTTGGCCTTGTGGGAAGGGCTTCCCCGCATGGGAGTGATTCCGGAGTTGTTTCTGCCGCCGCTGTCGCGCGCGCTCGAAGCGTTTGTCCTCAGTGCCGACGATTTCGTCTACCACCTCGGGATCACGCTGTACGAGACGGCGATCTCGCTGTTGCTTGCCTGTGGCGGCGGTATTGTCTGCGGCCTGATCCTCGGCGCATTCGCGCCACTGCGGCGGCTGATGCTGCCGATCGCATCGGGGTTGTTCGCCGTTCCTCTGGTGGTGCTTTATCCGCTGTTCACCGCCTGGTTCGGCATCGGCGCCGAGTCCAAGATCGTCTTTGCCAGCGTCTACGGCTTTCTGCCGACGTTGCTCGGTACGGCCGCCGGCGTGCAGACGATCGACCGCCACCTCGTCACGGTGGCGCGCAGCATGGGCGCGACGCCGCTGCAACAGATCGTACGGGTGTACGTTCCGGCGGCCATTCCCACCGTCCTCGCTTCGCTGCGCATTGGCGGCGCGCTGGCGATCGTCGGCGTGGTCGTGGCGGAAATGCTGACGTCGACGGCAGGCATCGGATTCTTGATTTCGAAGTACCGGACGCTCCTGGACAGCCCGCACGTCTTTGCCGCCATCCTTCTCGTGCTGTTCCTGGCCATCGTTTTCGACGCGCTGGTGCAGCTTCTGGAGCGGCGCACAGTGGGTTGGCGCCGGTCGCTGCGGGCAAGCGACGTCGGCTATCGCGGCTCGTGAGCGCAATTGCAAGGACCTCCATTGTGAAGAAGATCACGCTGACGTTCGACAACGGGCCGGATCCCGCGGTGACGCCGCTGGTGCTCGACGTTCTGGCGCGCCATGGTATCCGGACGACGTTCTTCGTTATCGGCGATAAGCTGCGCGATCGGCGCGGGCTGTGCGAACGTGGTCGCCGTGAGGGGCACTGGATCGGTAACCACACGTTCAACCATCTCACCCCGCTTGGCATGAGCCGCTTCGAAGAAGCGCCCGCGCTTGAGATCGGGGAAACGCAGCAACTGATCGGCGACCTCGCGCATCCGCTGAAGCTATTCCGTCCGTTCGGCGGCGGTGGGCATCTGAACCGCGCACTGTTGAACAAGGCTAGCGTCGACTATCTCGTCAACGGCGGGTACACCTGCGTGCTGTGGAACGTCGTGCCGCGCGACTGGGAAAATCCCGACGGCTGGGTGGTGGAGGCGCTGCGCATGTGCCGCGAGCGGGAGCGGCCGCTCGTCGTGCTCCACGACATTCATACGCGCGCGATGGAGCGGCTGGACGATTTCTTGACTGCGGCCGAGGAATTCGCCGAGTTCGTGCAGGACTTTCCATCGGACTGCGTCCCGATCGTAGAAGGCCGGATTGTCCGCCCGTTGGAGGACTATGTGGCCGAGACTTAAGACCCGTTGATTTTCTTGCGGAGAGGTCGGAGCGATGGACAGCGATCGCCGCTGTCTCGTCGGATGATCCTTAGTAAGAACAGGCGCGGCCGCATCGTCGATTCGTTTTTGCCGCCATAGGCGAGTATTCCTATTCCTTCCGCCTTGCGGGGGTAGCCCACCGAAGCTCACTGCCGCACCCTTTTCTTTCATGGGATCAGCAGCAGTTTGTCGGTGGTCGTACGACTTTCCATATCGGGATCGGCCTTCGCTGCGTCCGCCAGTTCAGATTTTCCACCGATACGAGAGTCTTGAGTTTGCCCTCGTTACTCCAATCGGACAGCCGGGCTGAACGGGCGCGGAGCCAGGCACCGACACCGAAGGTTATTCCGGACTCGAGGAAGACGCCAACGATCATTGGAGTCAGCTCTTCAGGGCGACAATCCCTCGACCTGCTCGGCGTCAGTAACAACAAGAACGAAATTACCCGCAATCCGCCGGCTTCCCGCCTGCGTGATCGTCAATCGTAGTTTGATTTTGCAGCACTATGGCGTGGCGAGGGAGTCGTCATGACCAAGCTCAGGCTGGAAATGATAAAGCACGACAGGCCGATCAGCCACATGGTTAAGTTCCCCAGCGTCGTTTACCGGGGACCTGACTGCGGATACCGAGCTTCTGGCTCGAGATTGCTGAAAGCCTCGCGCCAAGTTTCATCAAGCTAGGGGGCGGTGCTTTAGCGCCTCATGGCGGCGGACAAGGCGTTCCGGAAGACCAGAGCACAATTTCGGCAGGCTGGGCAATAGTCGCCTCAGTATTCGCGCCCAGGCGGGCGCGCTTTCGGGGCACGACGATGACAGCCATTTGGGAGCCGGATGAACTGGCGTCACGTCTAAGATGTTCTCCTCCCACCTTGTCGAACCGAGGAGATTACCAATGACAAATCTGATCGAACCGAACGAGAGGCTATGTCATTTGTGAGCCAGAACCCCTCGACTTGAGCAGAGTCACTCAATGAATTAGATCAAACCCATATATGATCCACCATCGATCTGGAGATTCTGCCCCGAAATGAAGCTAGCCTGCGCGCTACAGAGAAATGCACACGCATCCCCGAACTCCTCAGGTGTGCCCATTCGCCCTGCCGCGGTAGTCTGAGCGATCTTCTGCCGAGCTTCTTCAAACGAGATATTTTGTTCTTCGGCAAGTCGTCTTGAAAAGAAGCGCTGACGATCCGTATCGATCCGGAACGGAAGAAGATTGTTCAGCGTCACATTGTCGGGTGCTACGGCGCGTGACACAGATTTGCTTAACGCCGTGAGAGCTGTCCGCGCGGCAGTGGACAGCCCCATCTCCGGATAGGGCGACTTGACCATTGCCGAGGTGATGTTGACGATTCTTCCGAATCTGCGTTCCCGCATCCCCGGTACAACGGCGCGAATGAGGAGGGCCGGCGCAAGCATGTTTGCTTCAAGACCGGTAAGCCATGCCGCATGGTCCCAGTCCTCAAGTTTGCCTGGCGGTGGACCGGCATTGTTGTTGACAAGAATATCTGGCGCGGGACAAGCAGCCAGAAGCTTCGCCCGTCCTTCCTCTGTATTGAGGTCAGCTTGAACGGCTTTAACCTGTCCGCCGGTTATCTCTTGAATTTCACGCGCGGCGGCGAGGAGACCTTCTTCGTTCCGCCCATTGATAATGACATCGCATCCTTCGCGGGATAGCGCAGTAGCGCATGCCTTTCCCAACCCTTTCGAAGATGCACAAATGATTGCTTTCCGCCCCTTGATACCTAAATCCACGGGAATCTCCGTTCCTACTTGAAGCCGAACAAACGAGCAGGATTATCGACAAGAATCTTCTGCTTGATGTTTTCGTCGCCGCCTGCATATCGATAGCAAAGCTCGAGCAATTCTCCGTCGTTCTTCATCGGCACATCTTCCGTAACCAGCGGATGAGGCCAGTCCGAGCCCCAGATCATTCGGTCGGGTGCAGCATTGATATAGGCTTGGGCAAGTTCGACGGCGTCATTCCACGGCTTGGCCTGCTCCGACCAGCGATCACCATTCGACAGCATCATCCACCAGTTGCCCTGCTTGAGCAGATCGATCATGTATCGAACCGATGGCTGATCGATGCCTTGCTTGAAATCCGGCCGGCCAAAATGATCCATGACGACATTGATTTTCAGGGGTTTGAAGAGATCGGCCATTTCCATCATCTCGTCGGCAGGCATGTGCAGTTTTGCATACCAACCCAACGATTCGATGCGGGCAATCGAACGTTTGAATTGGTCCGGACTAGGGACAAGATTCAGAACCTTCCAGAAATTGAAGCGGGCACCGCGCACTCCCGCGTTATGGAGCCGCTGAAGTTCAGCGTCACTGACGCTATCATCGATGACGACACATGCCTGATAGTTAGGGCCTGCTTGCTTCAACGCATCGTAAAGAATGCGAAAGTCCGTGGCATAAGCGGATGATTGCACAATGACCCCGCGCTCGATGCCAAGCGTGCGGTGCATCTTCAATGCAGCATCGATGGTTGCCTCCGGCATGCAATAAACCGCGCCAGGTCGGATTGGATACTTCTCGACCGGTCCGAAGACGTGAAACTGGCTATCACACGTTCCACGTGGGGGAAGAGGATCCGGTACCTTTGGATTTGGATCGAAGAGCCTGTATTTTTCCATGTTAAGTCCCTATGTTGTTGTCGGCTAGGCTATTCAGCCGAAATGACGGCTGTGACGTCGCACTGAATCAAGACATCGGGCCTTATCGTGCCAGCCAATGTCTGTCGTGCCGGCCGGGACGCCGGATCGGGAAACATCTTCGACCACTCTGCGTTCAGGAGATCACGATCATCCGGATTGGCCATCCAGACTGACATCTTGATGATGTCTTTCGGCCCGCCACCCGCCGCTGCCACGATGCTCTGCACATGCTGGAACATCCTTGCGCATTGTTGCTGGAGGTCTGGCGGAACTTTCCCGGTTTGCGGGTCTACGCCAATGACGAGCCCGGACATCATGAGGTCGCCTATCCTGCTGGCATTCGGGATGGGGTTCACATGCTTGAATCCAGCAATGTTGATGCTTTTGCGCATTCTGATCAGTGTCCTCCGGGGCAGGCGAGGCGCTGTTTGCAATATCGCAGTTCGGCGCGTCGCGAGGTTAGCTATCTCACGATATATATCGATCGATCAATATAATGATCGATCACCCTTTCCTTGTCGAGATATTGCCCTCAGACCAAGCGCATGGGTGTAACTTCAAACGTCTGCCAGACATTTCCGGTGGTGTACGGGTCCGTCTCAAGCCAGGTGTTCAATTCGTCCCGGTCAGCGAAATCAACCATCATCGCAGAACCAATCATCGCGCCGGCGTCATCAAGAATAGCGCCACCGGAAATGATTTTGCCCGCCTGAACCAGAGCCTTTGCATTTTCGAGATGGGCAGAGCGCGCTGCCAATCGGCGGTTGGGAGCCTCGGAGTCCGTACCATCACGTGCGACAACGAGATACTGTGCCATCGAGTTATCCTCCTCCTTTGACTGCGAAATGCACGGCTCGTCCCGCGTGCTTCGACTTTGTTTCATGATGGATTTGTCTGTATTTGGCGCATACGCGAGGATAAGAACGCCGTGCAACACGCCTTTCTGCCTGTCCCGCGTTGGGCGAGGCGTGAAAGTTGATTTTCGAATCCGACGCCCGAGGACTGATCCACGACGATCTCCTCCGGAGCCTTCATCTCGCTAGGCAAGCCTAACAAAGCATCGCTCGGTCTTCAATAATTATATCGATCGAATGATATAAGTTTATTTGCGGTATGAAGCCCTTGATGGACCACTTGTTCGCCAGGATCGCGCGCGAAAGTCTGGTCGTGCATTATCGGTCATTCTGGTCGCCTCGCCGCCATTAAGTAGCGCCGAGTTTTTGCCTTCCCGCTCTGCAATGAGGGAAGACATTCGGTCTGGCAGACTATCGCAGGCGTTTTCGCCGAGTCGTCTTTCGTGACGAGGGACTTATCATCATCTCGTGGTCGTTTCTGGCCACGTCAGAACGGAGCGATGCTCCAAAAGTGGCGTTTAAACGGTTATCGACAGACGGTGGAGGAGCTGTCATGCCACCCACTAGAAAAGTCAGCAGATGCTCGAACGCATCGTTGACCTTCCGCAGGTCGCATCGTCCATCGGATAGGACATAGATTCGATCCGGATTATTAAGTGTATGGGTAATAATGCAAAGTAAGCAATGGAGCCGCCAGTAGAGCTCCTCTTCGCTCAGCGTAGGGAGAGCCTTGCTCAAGGCAGCAATAAAGCGGCGCTGAAACTCGTCGAAATATTCCGTCATCATAGCGCTGACCGTCTTGTTTTGGTCGCTTCCGATGCGGCCAACTAAGCGCATGAAGTTATTTCGGCGATGCTTCCGGGGAAGGCTGTCCTTGAAGGACGGAAGAAAATACGCGCGTAGCAAATCCTCAAGCTTGGGCACTGAGCGAGCTGCGACCGCTTCCTCAATGAGCGCCAGACGTTCTCTGTTGAGTGGGGCAGCTTTGTGCTCGAATATAGCTCGGAGCAGACCTTCCTTGTTTCCGAAGTGATAGTTGATAAGCGAAATGCTCACGCCTGCCTTGGCCATAATTCCCCGTAAAGAAGTGCCGTCATAACCATGATCGGCAAACATCACCTCTGCTGCATCGATGATGCGTGCGCGTGTGTCGTCGCCATGGTTGGTACGCCGGTTACGGCGGCGGTTGTTGCGGACAGGCACCGCAGCATTGGGCGTTCTAGGCATCGGGAATCACTCCAGGGTGGCAAAGAATCATCGTTGGGATCAGGGCCGATGTCGAGAATAAGCGCCGGATATCGTAAGTTCGGCAGGATATCAAACTCCCGCTTGCAATTATATCGTTCGATCGATATAATTTAAATGCGATCATCTGCGATGTGGTCGTCTGAGAAGCGGGTTCTGTCGCTAATTGAGCCTGGCCGCTGGCGTCGCAGCGGATCGGCAAATCGGGAGGGAGCGTGATGGGGAAGCCCGCCTTTATCGATATGGCCCGCGCCCCCGGTGCAGAAATCCCCTTCATTACGCTGTCTAAAGTCTCCAAGACGTATGGCTCGCGCGAGGGTAGGCAAGTCATCGCTGTTGAGGAGGTGTCGTTCGATATCGCTCAAAGCGAATTCACTTCCATCGTTGGTCCTTCTGGATGTGGCAAAACCACGCTCTTGAAGATGATCGGCGGATTATTGCCGGTCAGCCGCGGGACCATCTCGTACGCCGGGCTAGAGCTCGGTCGAAAGCGGCCAAGGCTTGGCATGGTGTTCCAAGAGGCCGTTTTGTTGCCCTGGCGGACCGTGATCGAGAATGTGTGCCTTCCAATCGAAGTGGCGCGCGAGAATCAGGAGCGCGGAGAGGCGCGAGTGCGAGAACTTATTGAGCTTGTTGGTCTCAGGGGCTTTGAGGACCAATATCCAAACGAACTGTCGGGGGGCATGCAGCAACGGGCGTCCATCGCCCGGGCCCTTGTAAGTGATCCAACGCTTCTTCTGATGGATGAACCGTTCGGTGCTCTTGATGCCCTCACGCGCGAGAATATGACCCTGGAGCTTCAGCGCATCTGGTCGAGCAGTCGGAAAACCGTTCTTTTCATCACCCACTCGATAGCCGAGTCGGTCTTCCTGTCTGACCGGGTCTTGGTGATGACCTCAAGGCCCTCCCGCGTTCGGGAGATCATTCCGATCGATCTGCCGCGTCCTCGCACGCTTGAAATGACCACCGGCGAGGCTTTCGGCCAATACGTCTCCCACATCCGAAATCTGTTCTCTGCCAGCGGAGACCTCTGACTATGAGCGTGGAGGCAGAAAAGCGAGCCGGTGCCGACGGAAGGCCGCGGTCTGGGATCAGAATTCCGCGATGGCTGGATCTCGGGGCGATTCTGTCTGCAGCCTTGTTCGTCTTGCTAATGATGGCCTGGCATTTCTCGGTTGTCTCAGGCCTCGTCCCTGTATTCGTGCTGCCCGCGCCGCTCGATGTCGCTACGAAAGTTCTGAGCGATGTTATCGATCCGTCAGTCCAGTACGACATCTTCTACACGGTAGCGGAAATTCTCATCGGATTTGCTGTCGCCGCCGCATTTGGGATCGTACTCGGCGCGGTGATCGCGCTGGTGCCGCTCGTTGATCGTGTTCTGTCTCCCTACATCGTCGCTCTACAGACGATCCCAAAGGTTGCGATCGCTCCGCTTCTCATCATCTGGTTCGGATTTGGAATCGAATCCAAAATCGTGATCGTAGCATTAATCGCCTTTTTCCCAATCCTCGTGAACGTTGTGTTGGGATTTCGCAGCACTGACCCTCGCCAGATTGTGCTCATGAATGTTTTGGACGGGTCAGTTTTGCAAATTTTCACCAAGGTGCGAATTCCGAACGCACTGCCCTTCATTATGGCCGGCCTGTACATCGCGATGATCTTCTCGGTCATCGGCGCGGTTGTTGGTGAATTTCTCGGATCTGCGTATGGGCTTGGCAGTCAGATTATGCAGCGACAGGCATCGATGGATGTCGTTGGCGTCTATTCAATTCTAGTGATCCTGACAGTGATCGGGATCGCATTGAACGCCCTCGTGAAGATCGCTTCGCGCAAGTTGGTCTTCTGGGGCAACGGCGAAGAGCCGACAGGCATCTGATCCGTCCGCAGACGTTTCACTTTGTCAATTATCGTCAAATGGCGTCCATGTTCGCAAAATGGGGAGGATTGAATGAGGGTCTTTGATTATAAGAGGGTCGCCGGAGTGGTAAAAGGTCTCGCACTGCTTCTAATTTGGATGACGTTGATAGCCGGTCCGGCTCTAGCGCAGACGAAGAAGTTCATCATGCAGGGCGGTGCGCCGGTTCCTTACTCAGCGTTCATTGGCGCCTATGTCGGCCAACAGACGGGCTTCTTCAAGGAAGAAGGACTGGATGTTGAGGTTCGATATGCGTCTGGTGCGCCTCAGGGAACGCAGGTGACAGCCGCCAATCAGGCGGATGTGGCGATCGTCACTGTTGAACCGCTCATCAACGGATATGACAAGGGTGTGCGCGGTAAATTTCTGGCGCTGATCAACAATAAGCTGATCTACTACATCGCCGTCCCAGAAGATTCTCCAATCAAAAAGGTTGAGGACCTTCGTGGAAAGAAGATCGGCGTGGCCAGTTTTGGAAGCGCGGCAGTTCCTGTCGTCCGATCTATCCTTCGATCTGTGGGCATTCAGCCTGAGGCTGATACCTTGCTGCCTGTCGGAGTGATGGATCAGGCGATGGCCGCTCTCAAGAGCGATAAAGTTCAGGCCCTCGGTCTCTATGATGGAATGTACTTTGCATTAGAGCGAGCCGGCTTCAAGTTCCGCTATTTCCACCATCCGGCGCTGACGAGCTTCGGTAATACCGGAATGTTCGCCTCCGACGATACAATCAAGAATAAACAAGATGAACTGTGCCGGTTCAGCCGAGCCTATGCCAAATCCACCTTGTTCGCCGTCACCAATCCAGAAGCCGCCGTAAAAATGTATTGGAAGGTGGCTCCCTCCGCTCGTCGCGGCACTACGGACGATGAGGCGATGAAGAACGGATTGGCCGAGATAGCTCCGATGCTTAAGGTCTATGACATCGGCTTTCCACCGACCACGAAGTATGGACAGATCGATCGTGCGGCCTTCAGCAAATATATTGAACTTAACAAGCAGGAGGGTGTGATTAATGCGACACCCCCAGTCGATGCTCTCGTGACCGACGCTTTCAGCGAATGCATGAACACGTTTGATGCCGGTGCGGTTCGTGCCAAAGCGAAAGCTTGGAAGGAATAAATTTCAATACTGCCGCCGTCCATCCATTCTCAGCGTGGTCGAGATGGCGGCAGTTCCCATGATTGGGGGAACAGGTTGGGAGTCGCTCGATTGCCCAATCGCATTATCCGTTGGGCTGCAGCATCGGCCGCAGCGACCGTCAAAACAATAAGGATATCCGGGTGGATCTTGGTATTTCCGATCGCAAGGCCATTATTTGCGGTGCAAGCAAAGGACTTGGCAAGGGTTGCGCAACAGCGCTTGCGCGAGAAGGCGTTGCTATCGTCATCGTTGCCCGCGGGGCTGATACGCTAGAAGAGACCGCGCGTGAAATTCGGCAAAGCACCTCGGCTCAGGTGCAAACAGTTGTGGCTGATGTAACCACCGCGGCTGGAAGAGATGATCTACTCAAGATCTGTCCGGATCCGGATATTCTGGTCACTAACGCAGCCGGACCGCCTCCAGGGGACTTTCGCGAGTGGTCCAGAGACGCCTGGATCGCAGCGATCGATGCCAATATGCTTGCGCCAATCGATCTGATCAAGCGAACTGTCGACACAATGATCTCGCGTCGTTTTGGGCGGATTCTCAACATTACGTCGAGCGCCGTGAAGGCGCCTATAGACGTTCTGGGCCTTTCCAACGGCGCGCGCTCCGGTCTCACGGGTTTTGTTGCCGGTCTGGCTCGAAGGACCATCGCTCACAATGTCACGATTAACAACGTGTTGCCAGGCTCATTCGACACGGATCGTCTTGGAAGCATTATCAGGAAGATGGCCTTGGATCGCGCAAGGAACGTTGACGACGTCCGAAGTGAGCTGATGTCGCAGACGCCGGCAGGTCGTTTTGGAAATTCGGAGGAGTTTGGCGCCGTCTGTGCGTTTCTGGCGAGCAGTCACTCCGGCTTTATGACGGGGCAGAACATCCTGCTTGATGGCGGCGCCTATCCCGGAACGTTCTAGCGGGACCTGAAAACAGAATACCGAGGGGGGCGCGGCCGATGTCTATCTATGTCATCTTCGATGTCGATATCCATGACATGCAGCGCTACCAGGAGTTCATGTCTGGCGTTAAGCCGGCTCTGGAAGCTGCTGGCGCGAAGTATCTGACGCGTGGCGATCCGCATACGGTTCACGAGGGCGACTGGATTCCACGGCGCATCGTGCTGATCGAGTTTCCAAATCGGGATGCCTGGATCTCATTCTATCACGGGCCTGTCTACCAGGGCCTCAAGACAATTCGCGATGCATGTAGCTCCGCGCGGCTGGTCAGCTTTGGTCCCTCGGATGAAGCAACGCAGCGATAACTCGCTGAGAGCTTATTGAGACTTATCTGGAGTTGTTTCGGATGACATTGGCGAACGTTACCCTTGAAGACAAATATTTGCTTCCTTCTGGGCGCGTCTACCTGTCCGGAACGCAGGCGCTCGTCCGACTGCCGCTGATGCAACGTCAGCGAGATGAGGCTGCTGGCATCACGACCGGTGGCTTCATTTCCGGATATCGCGGCTCGCCGCTTGGCATGTACGACAATGCGCTGTGGCGGGCGCGCGCTCATCTTGAAGCCAACAATATTCATTTCGAACCGGGGTTGAACGAAGACCTGGCAGCCACGGCCGTATGGGGAAGTCAGCAGATCGGCCTTTTTCCGGGCGCGAAAGTCTCCGGAGTTTTCGGGATTTGGTACGGCAAGGGACCGGGTGTTGACCGTTCGGCAGATGCGCTCAAGCACGCCAACGCCGCGGGTACATCGCGACACGGCGGCGTTTTGGCGCTGGCGGGCGACGACCATGGCTGCCAGTCGTCGACGCTAGCGCATCAGAGCGAGCAGATCTTTCAAGCCGCGATGATTCCCATTCTGAATCCAGCGACGATTCAGGAATATCTCGATTTTGGTCTCTTTGGATTTGCACTTTCGCGCTTTTCGGGATGCTGGGTTGGCTTCAAAGCAGTATCGGAAGCGGTGGAAAGTTCCGCTTCGGTCGAAATTGATCCTGACCGAGCGAAGACTCTTTTACCCACGGATTTCGAAATGCCTCTTGGTGGGCTCCATATCCGCTGGCCGGATTCGGCGCTTGACATGGAGAAGCGTCTGCACGGGCCTAAGATGGCGGCGGTGCGCGCGTTTGCGAGAGCCAACGGGATTGACAGGGTCGTCATCGATCCGCCGGCGGCCCGCTTCGGCATCGTCAGCACCGGAAAGGCTTATCTCGATCTGCGACAGGCGCTTGCCGATCTCGGCCTAACCGAACAAGCTTGCGCGGCGCTCGGCATCCGAGTCTACAAGGTTGGGATGACGTGGCCGCTGGAGAGCGAAGGCGCGCGCCGCTTCGCTGCTGGACTTACGGACGTCCTCGTCGTTGAGGAGAAGCATGGTTTCATCGAGGGACAGCTGGTTCAGGCGCTTTACAATCTGCCTGCAAATCAACGTCCAGCGATAGTCGGCAAATGCGACGAACGCGGCGCGCCGCTACTGCCGAGCGAGGGGGAACTGAACCCAACCGTGGTTGCCCGAGCGATCGTCTCCCGGCTTGGACGGATCGGCGTCGACAGCGCCGCCATGGCACAACGGGTTGCCCGTCTTGAGAGTTTCGAAGCCGTCGCGACGGCCCCGCGCATCAAGTCGCAGCGTGCGCCGTATTTCTGTTCAGGCTGTCCGCATAACAGTTCGACGGCGGTGCCCGAAGGAAGCCGGGCGATGGCCGGCATCGGCTGTCATGCCATGGCCACCTGGATGCCGCTGCGCAATACCAACCTCATCACCCACATGGGGGCGGAGGGCACCAACTGGATCGGGCAGGCGCCATTCACCCGTGAAGCGCACGTCTTCCAGAATCTCGGCGATGGCACCTATACTCACAGCGGCTTGCTCGCCATTCGCGCGGCTGCAGCGGCGGGCGTGAACATCACCTACAAGATTCTCTACAACGATGCCGTGGCGATGACGGGTGGTCAGCCAGCAGAAGGCGGCTTCACTGTTCCGCAGATTGCAGCGCAAGTCGCCGCTGAAGGCGCCAAGCGCGTCGTCGTGGTGTCGGACGAGCCCGGCAAGTACCAGGGGTTTGCATCATTCCCGGCCGGCACGACCGTTCATGACCGGGACGAGCTTGACGCGGTCCAGCGTGAACTACGCCAGGTGTCGGGACTGACGGTTCTGATTTACGATCAGACGTGCGCGGCTGAGAAGCGGCGCCGGCGCAAACGCGGTCAATTCCCCGACCCGCCCAAACGTGTCTTCATCAATGATCTTGTTTGCGAGGGCTGCGGGGATTGCTCTCTCAAGTCTAATTGCGTCTCGGTGAAGCCGTTGGAGACCGAGTTCGGACGAAAGCGCGTCATCGATCAGTCGGACTGCAATAAGGATTTTTCATGCGTGAAAGGCTTTTGCCCGAGTTTTGTCACGGTGCATGGCGGCGCGCTGCGCAAGGCGGAGAAAAGCAAGACGCCGACAGTCAGCGCCGGCGTATTCGCGAAGTTGCCGACGCCGCAGTCGAAAGCGCTGGTTGAGCCTTACGGCATTCTGGTGACCGGCATCGGCGGGACCGGCGTAATCACCATCGGCGCGCTGTTGGGGATGGCTGCGCATCTCGAGGGCAAGGGCTGCACGGTCCTCGATTTCACCGGGCTTGCTCAGAAGAACGGCGCGGTGATGAGTCACATCCGGCTCGCTCCAAGCCCCGAACAGAATGCTGTAGTGCGTATTCCCGCTGGTGGCGCCGATCTGTTGCTGGGGTGCGACATGGTGGTGGCGGCGAGCCCGCTGGCATTGTCGCGACTGGAGCACGGCGTATCGCGCGCGGTGATCAATGCGGCACTGACTCCGACGGCGACTTTTGTCACTGACGGTGACATCGATTTTGAAACTCATGCCATTCGTCGGGCCTTGCGTGAGACAATCGGCGATAAAGGCGTGGCTTTCATCGAGGGGACGCGCCTGGCGACAACTCTCATGGGAGATTCCATCGCCACCAACCTATTCATGCTGGGATACGCCTACCAATCCGGCCTGATACCTCTCGGACAGGATGCGATCGAACGCGCCATCGAACTGAATGGTGCAGCGGTTGAATCCAACAAGCTCGCCTTCGCGTTCGGGCGGCTTGCGGTGCACGATCTGGCGCAACTTGAGGCGTTAATGACGCCTCAGCAAACACCTGCAAAGACGCCCATGGATCTCACGGAGCGCATCACTCTTCGTGAGGCTTTCTTGATCCGCTATCAGGATCGTCGTTATGCCGAACGTTATCGTAGTCTCGTCAATCGCGTGGCGGCGGTCGAAAACGCCAAGATGCCTGATTCCACGGCGCTGGTCGAGGCCGTTACCCTCAGTCTGTTCAAGTTGATGGCATACAAGGACGAATACGAAGTTGCCAGACTTTATACGGAAGAACATTTTCTGACTAATCTGAATAGCCAGTTTGATGGCGATTTCAAGCTAGAGTTTCATCTCGCTCCGCCGCTTCTCGCCAAACGTGATCCCACAACTGGTCACCTGAAGAAGCGCACCTTCGGACCCTGGATCCTTCATGCCTTCAGAGTACTTGCCAAGCTGCGCTGGCTGCGCGGGACACGGTTCGACATCTTTGGCTTCACCGAAGAGAGGCGCAACGAGCGCGAGATGATCACCGATTACGAAAAACTGATCACATATATTATCGATCGACTGACCGGGGAAAATCACGCAATTGCAGTCGAGCTTGCCAAGCTTCCACAGACCATTCGTGGATTCGGTCACGTCAAGGATCGAAATTTCAAGATCGCGAAGGCCGCCGAAGAGGGATTGCGCGCCACATTTGACAATCCTGAAATCGTGAGACTTGCGGGAGAATAATTGGCAAAGCGTGTGCCGGATTGCATTCGACCGAACGTGTGCTGTTACGAGAGCCATCCGTCATGGCGATTTCACTGGATAAGCTAAAAGTCTGTGCTGCTAGGCGGAACTGGAAAACGTAATGCCATGTCTCTTAATTCATGTGTATCCGACCTGCTTGATGTCTGATCTGAATCCAAATGAGTTGCTGCTCGGACGATTGATCGGCACCGTAATCAATTTGTTGCTTGCCGCCATTGTATACGTGTTTCTTGTGCTCTGAGATCGTGAGTTCTGTCAATTGGGAAGAGATTTTCGAATCTACTCCGATGTCAGAACGTTGTGCGTAGTTGCTATCCCTCTCGCAATCCGGGCCACCGTCAGCGGGGTTTCCACACGACGAGCACTGTGTCCGCTGTTGGCGCGGCCGTCATTGCGACTCGTCTCCTTGGGGGAAATGCCGAGCAGATCGCCAGTGCGATCGGTCTGGCTGCAATGCAATCCAGCGGTATCCAAGCGTATTTGGACGCTCCCTGCATGGCGAAGCCGTTCGGCCCCGGAAAGAGTGCCTTCAACGGCGTACTGTCCGGCGTTCTGGCGGTTCGCGGTTTTACCGGGCCTAACAAGGCGCTCGAATCATCCGAAGGTTTTTTAAATGCGTTCACGAACGAAGTCCGAGTGTCGGATATCGTAGATGGCTTTGGTGAAAAATTTGTCATCTCCGAAGTCGGCTTCAAGCCGCATGCGGCATGCCGCTATGCCCATGGACCAATCGATATTGCGCAGGGTTTTCATCAGGAGGGAATCAGACCGGGCGATGTCGGCGAGATTCGCGTCCGCATGAGCAGTCTTGCTATCCGCCAGGCCTCGAAGTTTCCGTGCCCGAGTCTCAATGCGGCGATGGGTAGCACGCAATTCGGCGTCGCTCTCGCGCTCGCTCGTGGAAGTAATGGGCTCAAGGATTACTGGAGCGGCTACAAGGATGAGGTCATTCACGAGATGGCTTCACGTGTGAAACTTGTCGTGGAGCCTCAGTACGGTCTTGGCGGTCGCCAGTCCGCTATCGAACTGGAGGTTGGTGGAAAGATTCTGACCAAGTTCCAGGAAGAGCCGCGCGGTGAACCGACCAATCCGATAAGCCGCAGTCAGCTCGATGACAAGTTCATGACGACCGCCGGGCTTGTGTTGGATGAGTCGACCGTTAAGAAGATCGGCGACAGGGCGATGGCGCTTGAGCAGGAAGCGGATGTCTCTCGAATCGTGACCTTGGCGATCGTTCCGGGTGGACGGCCTGAGCTTCTTGCATGATAGTCGGCGGGAGAGGTTGATCAGCAAAGAAGGGTGAGGGTGCAGCGTGAAATCGAAGGTGACAACCATCCCATCAGCCCCAGAGAGGGAGCAGTTGGCTCGCCAGCTTCAATCTCTCGGGTTGACGGAATACGAATCTCGTTCACTCCTGGCTCTGCTTGAGCGCAATCCTGCGACCGCGTACGAGGTCGCGAAGAATGCCGGTCTTCCTCGGGCCAATGTCTACTCAGCCCTTGAAGGGCTCGCAAAGAAAGGTGCGGTTCAGCCCGTCAATGAGAGCCCCGCGCGGTATGTCCCGGTAGATCCGGCCGTCTTCCTCAGTAGGCTGGCCGCGCAAACCAATGATGTTTGCCGTGAGCTTGCCGAAAGCCTTGCAACCATTACCCCGCAGCGCGATGCGGAATACGTCTGGTCTTTGTCTAGCGTCGAGCATGTTCACGCCAAGATGCGTGAACTGATCGAGCATGCGGAAAAGCACATATGGCTTAAGGGGGATGTTCGAAATCTACGCGAAACGCTAGCCTCATTGAAAGCGGCTGGCGCGCGTGGCGTCTCTATTGTCATTGTTCTGTTTGGATCGAAGGCTGACCAACAGGACCTTGAGACGTCGGATAATATCCGCGTGTATCTCCACGAGGGCAGCGGCACCGCGGTTGGAATGTCGGAACATCTCGTCAGCATGACGACGGATTTCAGTTCTGCGCTGACGGCAAACCTAAATACCGGCGGCTATGGAGTCTACACGCAGAACATCCCGGTCGTTGTCATCGTCGAAAGCTTGATCCGGCACGAGATCTACATGGCCGAGATATTCAAGCACTTCGGTCACGAGATCGAGGAGAGGTTCGGACCATCGCTCATGATGCTTCGGAAGGAACTGCTGCCCAGCGATCAGTTCCGCGCGCTGACTATTGGTACACATGGCAGCGGTTCGAGCGAGGGCACCGAGGGATGAGCGCTCGCGTGAAAATCGTTGTGGTTGGTGCGGGAATTGCGGGACTTTGTGCCGCCATTTCTGCGACTGAAGCCGGTGCTGATGTTGAGATTGTGGATCGCGCCCCCAAGGGTGAGCGAGGCGGTAACAGTCAGTGGACCGAAGCTTATCTACGTATGAAGAACGATAAGGAGGTGAGCGATGATTTCGAGGAATTGCTGATCACCAACGGCTGCGGCAACCCGGATCCAACCGTCATTGCAAGTTATGCCACGGATTATAGTTCTTGGCCAAGTTATGTCAGAGCTCACGCATCTGCTGATCCGGATGTCGTGTCGTTCTTTGCAAATGAGGTGCCACCGACTTTAGCTTGGCTTAAGACTATCGGCCTGCGGTTTGAAAGTCTGCCGATCTATCATCTGGCGATGAGCGCACCGCGTATTGCTGCGGTTGGCGGCGGCGCTGCTATGGTCGCCTCTCTGAGTGAACGGCTCCAAAAGGAAGGATTGGTGGTCAAGTACGAGACGACGGTCGTCGACCTTAAGTTCGGGACGGATGGCGCGGTGTCCGGCGTTATACTCGTCGGCCCCGATCGAAAGTCCGTCCGCGTTCAGTGCGATGCCGTGATCCTTGCCAGTGGCGGCTTTGAGGGTAACAGCGAAATGCTGAGCCGCTATATAGGGTCTAGTGCGAAATATCTGCGGCCTGTCGCGCCGGGAGGTTACTTCAATAAGGGTGAATGCATCCAGATGGCTCTGGATGCTGGGGCTGCTTCAGCTGGCGACTATACGCTATATCACGCCGAGCCGCTCGATCCTCGATCGCGTCATCCCGAGGCAGTGGTCTTCGTTTATAATCACGGCATTCTGGTTAATAAGGACGCGCGCCGCTTCACCGACGAGACTCCCGGATACTCGGACGTTCACTACGAAGGCATCTGCCATCGTATCAGCGAGCAGCGAGACGGCATGGCGTATGCGATCTTCGACCAAGGAATCGAGGATGTACCTAACTGGCGAAAGATCGTTCGTTCTGAGGTGCCACCCGTCTCCGGGCAGACAATAGAGGAGCTAGCGGACAAGCTAGGGCTTGAGCGGGAAGCGCTAGTTGGCACCGTGACCCGATTCAACGCAGCGTGCCAAAAGAGCCGTTTCGATCCGCTAGTCCTGGACGATCTGTCGACCAAAGATATCTTCCCACGAAAGACGCACTGGGCGCGTTCTCTCTCGAATCCACCGTACTTTGCCTATCCCGTCGTGCCGGGCATCGTCTTTACGTTCGGTGGCCTCAAAACCGACTCCAAGGCGCGTGTGATCGATACCGGCGGCCGGCCGATGACCGGTCTGTTCGCGGCGGGCGAAACGGTCGGCCTTTTCTTCAAGAATTACTCAGGCGCCACCTCGGTTTTGAGAAGTGCTGTCTTCGGACGCACGGCCGGCCGCGTGGCTGCCGGGAGCAAGCAATAACTAGCAGGAACTTATGGGATGACGGTCACCACAAATCGTAAGCCCGGTGATACAGCGCTGAAGACCTATCAACACTTTATCGACAACACGTTCGTCGATGCATCGGACGGCGAGACTTTTTCTGCCGTCAATCCGTTCAGTGGAGAAGAATGGGCGCGTATTACTAAGGGAACGCCAGATGACGTTGATGTGGCAGTCCAGGCGGCCCACCGGGCGTTTATGAGTCCGGCCTGGGCAGGCATCACAGCGACGGAACGCGGCGAAATCCTTTTCCGCCTAGCCGATATCATTGCCCGGAATGTCGATCGTCTCGCCGACATCGAGATGACGGATAACGGCAAACTACTCAGCGAGGTGCGCGGCCAGATTGCCTACATTCCTCGATACTTTCGCTACTTCGCAGGACTGGCAGACAAAGTCGGCGGTTCGGTTATTCCGATCGACAAGAAAGGGGTGTTGAATTTTACACGACGTGAACCGCTCGGTGTGGTGGCTGCAATTATTCCCTGGAATTCGTCACTTACCCTGGCAGTCTGGAAGTTGGCGCCCGCGCTCGCCGCCGGCAATACAACCGTCGTTAAACCATCCGAGCATACCTCCGCATCCATGCTGGAGTTTGCCACGCTCGTTCAAGAGGCGCGAGTGCCAGCAGGCGTCTTTAATGTTGTGACGGGATTCGGTGCGGATGTCGGTCAGGCGCTTGTAAGCCATCCGCTGGTCGCTCGCGTGGCGTTTACAGGAGGTGATGCTGGGGGGCGGGGTGTTTATCGGGCGCTGCGGAGGGATTGAAGCCGGTCTCGCTTGAACTCGGTGGTAAATCTCCACACATTGTATTCGCTGATGCTGATCTTGAGCAGGCAGCGCGAGGTGCCATAACTGGTATCTTCTCGGCGGGCGGACAGACCTGTATGGCCGGCTCGCGGTTACTCGTCGAAGATTCCATTCACGATCGCTTCGTGGAGCGCCTTGTCGAACTCGCAAAGGATGCAAAGGCGGGCGATCCGCGAGATCCGACATCTACGGTTGGGCCGATCGCCACCAGACCGCAGTTCGAACACATCCTCAAGCTCATTGAGGTCGGCAAGGCTGAAGGTGCAAGATGCGTGCTTGGCGGGAAGGCCTTGCAGGGATCCGAATACGGGGCGGGTCAGTTCATCGCACCGACGATATTCGTTGACGTGAGCAACTCAATGCGGATTGCGCGGGAGGAAGTGTTCGGCCCGGTTCTCTGCGTCCTTCGCTTCTCTGATGAGGCTGACGCTCTTGCGATTGCCAATGACACTCGGTTTGGGCTGGCGGCAGGCGTTTGGACCCGAGATCTCGGCCGCACGATTCGCATGAGCGAAAAACTCAAAGCCGGTACCGTTTGGATCAACAATTACCGTGCCACCAGCTTCACGACACCCTTTGGTGGTTACAAGGACAGTGGCATTGGGCGAGAGGGCGGAATCGAATCTTTTCATGAATACACGCAATTGAAGAGCGTCTGGATCACACCAGAGCCGAATTTGAGCGACCCGTTTGTAAGAAAATACTGACAATAGAGAGGGGAGAACGGCAATGATGGGTACTCGATGGATAGCCATAATGCTATCAGCGTTGACGGCAATTGTAGTTGGAATAGGTGTGACATCCAGTTCCGCATGTGCTGATACCAAGCCAATCGATATCAACATCGGCTGGCAGCCGGACGCCAACGGCGTTTTCTTTGTTGCGCGCAAATACAATCTTTTCGAGAAAGTCGGTCTTCGACCGAATTATGTAAAGTTCCTGTCTGGTCCGGCAATGTTTGCGGCGATGCAGTCGAACAGCATCGACATCACGGAAATGACGGTTTCTCCTTTCGTCAATGGTGTGTCGAATGGCATTCCGATGGTCGCTATCAGCGTTGCCTTCAACGAAGGTAAGGTCAACGCGTTGGTCGCGCGAAAAGGTTCTGGCATTTCTTCCGTGAAGGATTTGAGAGGTAAGAAAGTAGCTGCAACCAAGGGATCTCTGTCATACTTCGGATTGGCTCGTGAACTCGCGAAGAACGGCATGTCACTGTCGGACGTCAATTTCCTCAACATGACGGTGCCGACGATCATTCCAGCAATGCAGCATGGCGACATAGATGCCGCATGGGCGTGGGAGCCTTGGGCTCAGCGTCTGGAAGAAGATGGCGGGAAGATCATTGCTGCAATCGATGACATAATCGGGGACGTATGGGTTGCGAGAAAGGATTGGCTTAAAGCGAATCCGGAAGCGGCTGTGAGATTTATTGCCGCGATGGACTTGGCCGCCAAAAAAATCCGGTCGGAGCCGGACATCACAATCCCCGATGTCGCCGAAGCCCTCGCCATTTCACCAGCTATGGCGAAGAGCATCATGAATCAAGTGGTGAGTCCTACGGCGGCTGAACAGCTTGACCCGAATTCGCCCAACACCGTGATCGATTTCGCCTCCGGTAAGAAGGGATTGGGTGCATCCATCAAGTCCACCTCCGATTTCTTCAAGGAGCAGGGATTGATCAAGAGCTTCCCGGCTCTAGAAACGGCTTTTGATCCGGCACCCTTGCAAACCTACAGCAAGCGTTCCGGCTACTGAGGTGATCCATCCGGTTCGAGCGGTGCCGGCCCATCGAACCGGATCATCTTCCCAATTACTTTGACCCTGAAGGCAGGATCAATGACACTACAGATACAGAAGGCAGCGGTCATGAGACACCGCGCGGTGGTGCAGCCGATCCAGGATATCGGCGGTGTCGAATTTGTGTCGGTATCACGGCCACCGTTCCAGTGAGAGGTGGCATGCCTATCGTCGAAGGTGATTGCGTCATTGCAGGAGTGCCCGATGCCGGTGCACGTATAGCACTCGATTTCGGAGATTGCGCTGGCTCAGTCTCGGGCCGTTTGTTACCGACCGGTGCTGCAAGAACGATGATAGACCTTCTTGGTAAGCGTACTGACGTATCGCTGATCGACGCGGCAACGCCTTTTGTTTTTGTGTCGGCGAAGGATCTCGGCGCGACCGGACTAGAGCTCCCAGAGGAGATCGCAAGAAATAAGGGTTTGATGCAACGACTGGAAACTGTGCGGAGCTGGGCGGCGGCTCAGCTCGACTTGGTGCCTTCACCGGAATTGGCGACGGTGAAAAGTCCGAACGTCCCTCGCGTGATGATGGTTACCGCACCTCAAGACTACGAAGCGATATCCGGAAAGTTGGTGCGGAAGGGAGATGTAGACATTATCGTTCGACAGATGACAATGCAGCGACCTCATCGGGCGCTGGCTGTAACTGGCGCGATATGTACGGCGGTGGGATGTACCATCAAAGGCTCTCTACTGTATGAAATTGCTCGATCGGCAGGCGGGCGCGTTCGTATCGGTCATCCTGGCGGAGTTCTATGTGTGGAGGCACATACAGTCCGGAACCAGCGAGGTGAGTTGCGCGTCGCAAGTGCCTCCACGGAGCGTACGGCGCGACTTATCATGGCGGGAAATCTATTCGCGCGCAAAGCCAAGATTTCTGACATTGTCCAAGCAAAGGCGAAGGAATTCTCCAGCCTCGAGTGAGGCACGAACTCGACTTCGAGCGTCGCGTGCCAATCGTCCTCCAATGAGGAGGGAACGGGAGGGTAATCGGCCAGAGCGCTCGACGACAACACGCGAGAGATAGAAAAATCGATGAATCGCTTGTGGGAGAAATTGACGGCCGGGGGCGTAATAGCGGGCCGATGCCTTCACGGCCGCATGCGGGCACACGGTACGCTCGTTTTGCTTCGGTGCTCGTCATAGATTGGTACTTCGCGCGCTTTCGTGAAGTCGTGTGTTATCGGATGATCTTATCGATCGCATCAAATCAATTAATTTGACTTATGCTTGTTAACTAAGGACTTCTTAGTTCGGAAGCTGATCACAGGCGGCATCGAAGGGAGATGTCCATGCACCTTGAAACGCCGCAGTATAACTCGACTCACGTCGCCGATCGAGAAGCTGCAGTCTCTCGCGATGACGAGAATGTCCTGTCTCGCGTTGCGCTCAAGCTCACGGAATGGATGGAACGCTGGTTTCCGATGCATTCGTCTTTGTTCTGCTTGCTGTCCTGTTCGGTGCCGTGGGTGCACTGGCGATCGGGGCGCCGGTCGCCGGAATCGTCAAAGCGTTCGGCAATGGCTTCTGGGATCTGATCCCTTTCACGCTGCAGGCCTCGCTCGTTGTCATCGGCGGCTATGTCGTTGCAAGTTCGCCGGTCGCTACGCGCGTCATTGGCTGGCTCGCCAGCATTCCCAGATCGGGGGTCGGCGCGGTCACGTTCATCGCGGCCAAGTCTCTCCATCAAGGATCTTTCTATTCTATTTTTCAGAATTCTTGTTATTTTCCTGCATCATGATGCCCTAGCCGAAGGCGGGTAGTTCTGAAGAGCAATAAGAGAAATCTCCCTGTGACAGCCTCTCTTGATGGCGAGATTCGCGATGGTCGGCATTATATGCAGGTTCGCGTCTATTTCGAAGATACGGACGCTGGCCAGATTGTTTATCACGCGAATTTTTTGCGCTTTATGGAACGCGGTAGAACAAATTACTTGCGTTTGCTGGGAACGAATCAGCGAGAGCTCCTCAAAGAAGCGCTGAACGATGCGCCAGGCTTTGCCTTTGTTGTCCGCTCAATGACCATCGATTTTCTAAAACCGGCGATCTTGGACGACCTGCTTGACGTTGTCACAGTTCCGCAAGAGGTAAGAGGCGCATCGATTACCCTGCTGCAGGAATGCAGGCGCGGAGATGATCTCCTAGTCGTGGCCCGCGTACGCGTGGCGTTTATCTCAGGCGGAAAAGCTCAACGCATCCCGAAAGCGCTGCGGCTTGCGATGGAAGGGGCGTAGAAAAATCTACGCTTGTTCGCGTTATAGTCCTCCAACGCCTAATGAAATCATGCAGTTGGCTTCCTGTTACGATATCGTCAAACCAGAATTTTCCGGCATCGTCTATCATGCCAACTATCTGCGCTTCATGGAGCGGGGGCGCACCAATTACCTGCGGCTGCTGGGCGCCGATCAGCGCGCGCTGTTCGCCGAAGCTGAAAGCGAGGCGCCGGGCTTTGCCTTCGTGGTGCGCGCGATGCGGCTGGATTTCCTGCGGCCCGCGCATATGGACGACCTGCTCGATGTCGTCACGCGCCCGGTCGAGGTGCGCGGCGCGTCGATCACGCTGCATCAGGAAATCCGGCGCGGCGCGGCGCTGCTGCTGGAGGGCGATGTCAAGGTGGCATTCGTTTCCGGCGGGCGGGCGCGACCGATCCCCAAGGCGCTGCGGATCGCGATGAAGGCGGATCAGGGGTAACACCGAATCCCAGTGGTTTTCGATCAATCGGGTTTCCGGCCGATTGTCCATCTCCATCCGACGGGGATGGGGCTCAGCGATCCTTCAGGCTGTGCCACCATGCCTGCAACGCAGCGGCGTCCGGCGGCAGCGTCGCCGCCTCCGGCGCGTAGGCCCGCCAGGCGTCGCGCTGCTTTTCGGAGACGGTGGTGAGGATCGGCTTTCCGGCCGCGATCGCCGCGTCGAACGCCGAGGCGAGGCCCTGCTGCATCGCCTCCAGCTTGCCGAACTTGCTCAACACGATGACGTCGCTGTCCTGCAGCTGGTCGAGCAGGCCGCTTGAGGCAGCCTCGACGCCGGCGACGTCGAGATGGCACGAGGTGTTGCTGGGGGTCATATCAAGATAGATCTTGTACGGTTTGCCCGACGCGATGTCGCGCAACAGCCCGGCGCCGCAGGTGCGGTCCGGGATGCCGTGAGTTTCGGCAATGACGCCGCCGACCTTGAGCCCGGCGGCGCGCCACGCGGCGACGGCGTCGCTCAGCAGGGCCTGCGTGGGTGCGCCGTCGGCATCGACGATGGCTGCGATCCTGCTCTTGGGGTTGACGTTGGACGACGGAGCGGATGACATGGCGGTGGTTCCTGAAAAGGACGCTCGTTTCGATCCTTAATACATCTTTTGTCGGACCGGGTCGTTGCGGCCGCGCAACGCGGCGCGATCGGTACTTGCGCCGGGCGTGGGGCTTGAAACCGGAAGCCGTGGGCGGCCAACGAAGGCAGGCGTCTGAAAACGCTCTAACAATCGGCGGCGAAGTATGGCATAGGCGACGATAACGCCACCGCCAGCCCGCCGAGCCGACATGCCCGCACCGAAACCACCCGCCTTCGAAACCCTCAGCCTCTATGCCGGCCAGCATCCCGACCCGGTGACCGGGTCGCGCGCGGTGCCGATCTATCAGACCACGTCGTTCATGTTTCAGGACGCCGACCACGCGGCGGCGCTGTTCAACCTGGAACGGCCGGGCCACATCTACACCCGCATCTCCAACCCCACCGTGGCGGTGCTGGAGGAACGCATCGCGGCGCTGGAAGGCGGCGTCGGCGCGGTCTGCACCGCCAGCGGCATGGCGGCGCTGCACCTCGCCATCGCCACGCTGGTCAGCGCCGGCGAGCATATTGTGGCGTCATCCTCGCTCTACGGCGGCTCGATCAACATTCTGACCCATACACTGCCGCGCTTCGGCATCACCACCACCTTCGTCAATCCGCGCGATCACGACGGCATGCGCGCCGCGATCAAGGAGAACACGCGGCTGGTGATCGGCGAAACCATCGGCAATCCCGGCATGGAGGTGCTGGACATCCCGAAGGTCGCGCAGATCGCGCACGAGGCGAAGATCCCGCTCCTGGTCGACAACACCTTCGCCACGCCGTACCTCAGCCGGCCGATCGACCTCGGCGCCGACATCGTGATGAACTCCGCGACCAAGTGGCTCGGCGGCCACGGCATTGCCATCGGCGGCGTGCTGGTCGACGGTGGCCGCTTTAACTGGCGCGCGTCGGGCAAATTCCCGGTGCTGACCGAGCCCTATGCCGGCTACCACGGCATCGTGTTCGACGAACAGTTCGGCCCCATCGCCTTCATGATGCGGGCGCGCACCGAGGGCTTGCGCGACTTCGGCGCGTGCCTGTCGCCGACCAACGCTTTCCAGATTTTACAGGGTATCGAGACGCTGGGGCCGCGCATGGACCGCCACATGCAGAACACCCATGCGGTGCTCGATTTCCTCACCGCCAGTAAGGCGGTGGACTGGGTGCTGCATCCCTCGCTTGCCAGCCATCCCGATTACGCGCTTGCCAAGACGCTGCTGCCCAGGGGCGCGGGCTCGATCATCTCGTTCGGCATCAAGGGCGGCCGCGCCGCCGGCAAGAAATTCCTCGAATCGCTGCGCATGATCAGCCATCTCGCCAATGTCGGCGACGCCAAGACGCTGGTGATCCATCCCGGCAGCACGACGCATCAGCAGATGGATGCCGAGCAGCTCAAGGCCGCCGGCATCGGCGAGGAGATGGTGCGGCTCTCGGTCGGCATCGAGGCGGCGCAAGACATCCTCGACGATCTCGGCCAGGCGCTCCGCATGTCGCAGAAGGTGTGAACCATGCAGTTCAAGGTCAACGGCATCGATACCTTCGTCGCCTGCGGCGGCCGCGATTTCGACCCGGCGCAGCCCACCGTGGTGATGCTGCACGGCGCCGGCTTCGACTCATCTACATGGTCGCTGCACAGCCGCTGGTTCGCCCATCACGGCTACAATCTGCTGGCGCCCGACCTGCCGGGGCACGGCCATTCTGGCGGCGCGCCGCTCGCGACCATCGCCGACCTCGCCGACTGGACGGCGTCGCTGATCGACGCCGCCGGTGCCAGGGAGGCGTGGCTGATCGGCCATTCGATGGGCTCGCTGATCGCGCTGGAAACCGCCGCACGCCATCCCGGCAAGGTGACGAAACTCAGCCTGCTCGGCACCTCTGCGGCGATGGCGGTCGGCCCCGAACTGTTGCAGAACGCCCAAAACAACGATCCCGGCGCGATCGATATGATGTCGATCTGGGGCCTCGGCTTCCATGCTGAACTCGGCGGTTGTCCACTGCCCGGCCTGTGGATGCACGGCGGCGCGCAGCGCGTGTTGAAGAACACCGCGCGCGACGTGCTGTTCACCGACCTTTCCGCCTGCAACGCCTATCAGAACGCGGTTGCCGCCGCGGCGCAGGTCAAGGTGCCGGTGACGCTGATTCTCGGCGAGCGAGATATGATGACGCCGCAGAAATCCGGCAAGGCGCTGGCGGCGGCATTGGCCGACGCGCGCACCGTGGTGCTGCCGGGCGCGGGGCACATGATGATGCTGGAGCAGCCGGAGCAGACGCTCGCCGCGCTGCGCGGGTGAGCACACTTTGAAAGACGTCACGCGCGGAAAGGTTTTGACCGAGAGCGACACTTTGTTGAAGGTAGAGATTTGAGACCCGCGTGCGGCCGAGGCTGGGGTCGTACTGGCGATGCCAGTTGTACATCAGCCCGGATTCGGCGAGGAAGTACTGTCCCGGAGCGCGGAGATTGAGCGTCGCGGTCCCGGTGAACTGACCGCCCTCTACAAGAAGCAGGCCGACGCATCGCGCGTGGCCACGCGGACGATGATGGCGAAGAACGGCGGCCTCAATGTCACTCACCGGCCGCGCACGCTGTTGTCCGGCCTTTTGTTCTGCGGCTGTTGTGGCGGCACCTATGCCCGGCGCGGCAGGATCGCTTCGCCTGCATCAACCATGTGCTTGGCAACGGCTGCGACAATGCCCGCACCATCGCCCGCGAGGTTCTAGAAGCCCGCGTGCCGACCGGCCTGCGCGAGCGCATGATGACCCCGGACATGGCGGCAGAGGCGATGCGCGCCTATGCGCAGGAGATCAACCGGCTCAACCATGAGCGCCGCAATACAGCAGATGTCACTCGCCGCGAGCTTGCCGAAACCGCCAAGACCATTGCCGAGATCGTCCGCGTCATCGAGCAAGGAGGCTGGCATCGTGCGCTGTCCGACCGACTGACCGAGCTTGAAGCGAAACAGGACAGCCCCACGGCCCGTCTCTCCGACGCGCCACAGGACGTTCCCGACATTCATCCTGGCATCGCGGAAGCCTACCGGCGCAGGATCGAGCGCCTGACCGCCGCTCTGTCCCATCCGGACGACGCGCTTGATGCAGCCGAGGCCATCCGCGAGATCATCGATCGCATCGTCATCACTCTTGGCCCAACGCGCCGCGACCTCTCCATCACCCTGCAAGGCGAGCTTGGCACCATCCTCGACTGGATCGGCCGCGCCGGAAACCCGGCTACAAGCCAATGACTGACACTCGCTCATTCCGCTTGTCGGTCTCAGCCAAAACCGGAACTTGATCCGCGCATCCATCTTACGCGTAGCTTCGCGTCTCAGTCACCTTGTCCAGGCTTTGGCGAGAAGAACTGCTTGATCTTGTCCTTGATGCCGTCGAACGCCTTGGCGTCGGGCGGCGGATCGCGCTTCACGGTGATGTTGGGCCACTGCGGCGCGTATTCGGCGTTGAGCGCCAGCCAGCTTTCCAGCCCGGGCGTCGAGTCGGGCACGATCGCTTCCGCCGGGCATTCCGGCTCGCAGACCCCGCAGTCGATACACTCGTCCGGATGGATCACCAGCATGTTCTCGCCTTCGTAGAAGCAGTCCACCGGACATACTTCGACGCAATCCATGTACTTGCACTTGATACAGTTGTCGGTGACGACAAACGTCATCGGGGCAACTCCAAAATTGGTTGTCTCGGTTGCGATGACGCAAGACGGTCCCGCTCAGGCCGGCGACGGCCGGCCTGTCATGAACACGGCTTGCGCGAACGGGCGGCTTAAGCGACCAGAGCGACGATGGTGACGCCGACGACGGTCCAGACCAGTGAGTTGACCAGCATCCGGATCAGATCGCTGTATTCGGAGCGTGGCAGGCCAAGCATGTCGCAGGCGAGATTGCCCGGCAGCAGAAACGGCCAGGCGAGTGCCGAGCCGATCGATGAGGCACCTGACATCGCATTCTCCTTCATCCTGTTGGCGCCTAACGTAATCCAGTCGCCGGCTAAAAGCAATATTATAAATATATCTTTTAGCGCAAGACGGCCGCGCGGCCGGCGCACGGCCGCGGAATACGGGCTGGAGAACGAGAAAGCAGGGGCGGGCGGCGGCCGGAACGCTCCGGCAGCGGCGCGGGAGCGGTCAGGCGGCGACGATATCCGGGAACACCGCTTCGATCTTGGCCTTCAGGGTGGCGGCGTTGAACGGCTTGACGATGTAGTTATTGACCCCGGCCCGCTTGGCGGCGATCACGTTTTCGGTCTTGGATTCCGCCGTGATCATGATGAAGGGCGTGGTCGCGAAGTTGGGGTCAGCGCGGACCTCCCGCAGCAGGTCGTAGCCAGTCATCGGCTCCATGTTCCAGTCGGAGATCACCAGCCCGTACTTCTTGTTGCGCATCTTGGCCAGCGCCGCCGAGCCGTCGCTTGCGTCGTCGATGTTCTGGAAGCCTAATTGCTTGAGAAGATTGCGGATAATGCGGATCATGGTGTTGTAGTCGTCAACCACCAGGACCGGCATCGATAGATCAACCGCCATGATTTCGGGCTCCCTGGGCACTCAAATAGCGTTCCGGATCGGTAAGGGACGAGCGTGCCCCTTCGGATCATCGGCAAGGGTTACCATTTGCGCTTAAACACCGCGTTAATCGACAGGCGCGAAAACCACGTATTGCAACCGCCGCGACGGCGGACTGCACGGCGGTACCTTGACTCCCGGTGCCGGTATCCGTCACTTCACGCCGGCAACCCCGCCGAATCTCGAATCTGTCGATGTCATCCAGCTTCTCCATCATCCGCGATCTGACGCCCGCTTCCGCGATTCCACGGGGGGCGGTGGTCGCTATGGGGAATTTCGACGGCGTTCATTGCGGCCACCGCGCCGTCATCGCCTCCGCCATGGCGCTTGCGCGCCGCAAGGGCCGGCCGGCGCTGGCGGTGACGTTCGAGCCGCATCCGCGCAGCTTTTTCAGCCCGCACACTCCGCAATTCCGCCTGACCGACGAGATCGGCAAGCTCCGGCTTCTCGCCGGCGCCGGCCTCGACGGCGCCGTGGTGATGACCTTCAATGCCGAGCGTGCCGGAACCAGCGCGGAGGATTTCATTGCGCGCGACTTGATCGGGCGGCTCGGCATCAGCGGCATCGCCATCGGGTACGACTTCCATTTCGGCAAGGGCCGCGTCGGCTCGCCGGCGCTGTTGCAAAGCGAGGCGCCGCGCTTCGGCATCGAGGTGGTGGTGCAGCCCCATGTCGATATCGACGAGCGGCCGGTGTCCTCCACCGCCATCCGCATGGCGCTGGCCGAGGGCCATATCGCGGAAGCCACCGAGATGCTGTGCGGCCCGTGGTTCGTCACCGGTGAGGTGATCCATGGCGAGAAGCGCGGGCGCGATCTCGGCTATCCGACCGCCAACATTCGGCTCGATCCGCAATGCGGCCTGCGCCACGGCATCTATGCGGTGCGCGTCGGGCTCGATGGCCGGCGGATCGATGGTGTGGCCAGCTTCGGTCGCCGTCCGATGTTCGATAATGGCGCGCCGCTTCTGGAAATCTTCCTGTTCGACTTCAACGAGAGCCTTTACGGCAAGACGCTCGACGTCGCCTTCATCGCCTACATCCGCGACGAACTGAAGTTCGACGGTATCGACGCCCTGATCCGCCAGATGGACGACGACAGCACCCGCGCGCGGGCGGCGCTGGCAGCCGCGCCGGGGGCCTTTCCGAAACTGGGAGCAATCGACTGATCCGAACCGAGAAAGACAGGATGCTGGCGGGCGAACTGTACCGCCCGGATGATCCCGAGATCGTTGCCGATCAGGCGGCGACCGCGAAATGGCTGGCGCGCTACAACGCGGCGGCCGGATCGACGCCCGACGAGCTGCGCGCCGTTCTCGCCGAGCGCATTCCGTATCTGGGCCGGGGCGTCGTCATCCGTCCGCCGTTCTTCTGCGACTACGGCAGCAATATCCGGCTTGGCGACGGCGTCTTCCTCAACTTCAATTGCGTGATCCTTGATGTCGTTACGGTGACCATCGGCGACCGGACGCAGGTCGGTCCCGCCGTCCAGATCTATACGGCCGATCACCCGCGCGATGCCAAAACCCGCCGCGAAGGGCTGGAATTCGGCCGCCCGATCCATATCGGCGAGGACGTCTGGATCGGCGGCGGCGCGATCATATTGCCCGGCGTCACCATCGGCGACGGAGCCGTGATCGGCGCCGGGAGCGTCGTCACCCGAAACGTCGAAGCCGGAGCAATCGCGGCGGGCAACCCGGCGCGCTCGGTTTCCGGCAAAAGCCGCACGTAGCCCGGCGCGCTGCGGCCTTTGCGTTCGCGCCGCCGCCTGCTAAAGACAACGCCATGTTTGCGCGGCGCACCATCGTCATTACCGGCCCGGCTTCCGCCTGAGCTTCGCTTGGCGCAAGACCGGGATCACGGAACCACTCGACCGGGGTCAAACGACCTCATCTCAGCGCCATTCAGCCAAGCCAGAGACTCATGTCCGACAAGCCGCAGAAATTCGCCGCCCCCAAGACCGACGGCCCCGATTACTCGAAAACCCTGTTCCTGCCGCAGACCGAATTTCCGATGCGCGCCGGCCTGCCCCAGCGCGAGCCGGAGATTCTCAAGCGGTGGAATGAGATCGACCTCTACAAGCGGCTGCGCGAGGACGCGAAGGGCCGCACCAAATTCGTGCTGCATGACGGCCCGCCCTACGCCAACGGCAACATCCATATCGGCCACGCCCTCAACAAGATCCTCAAGGACGTGGTGACCAAGAGCCAGCAGATGCTCGGCCACGATTCCAATTACGTGCCGGGCTGGGACTGCCACGGCCTGCCGATCGAATGGAAGATCGAGGAGGAGAATTACCGCTCCAAGGGCAAGGCCAAGCCGAATTTCCGCGATCCCGCCGCGATGGTGGCGTTCCGCAGGGAATGCCGCGCCTATGCCAATAAATGGCTCGACGTCCAGCGCGAGGAATTCAAGCGGCTCGGCATCATCGGCGACTGGGACGGCCGCTACGCCACCATGGATTATTTCGCGGAAGCGCAGATCGCGCGCGAGCTGATGAAGTTCGCCGCCAACGGCACGCTCTATCGTGGCTCCAAGCCGGTGATGTGGAGCGTGGTCGAGAAGACCGCGCTGGCTGAAGCCGAAGTCGAATACGAGGACCACACGTCCGACACGGTGTGGGTGAGGTTTCCAGTCACCTCGCCGGCGCACGGGGCGCTTGCGAATGCGAGCGTGGTGATCTGGACCACCACGCCGTGGACGCTGCCCGGCAACCGCGCCATCAGCTTCTCGTCCAAGATCGGCTATGGCCTCTACAAGGTCACCGACGCGCCCGCCGACAACTGGGCGAAGACCGGCGACATGCTGATCCTTGCCGACAAGCTGGCGGAAGACGTGTTCAAGCAGGCGCGCGTCACGGCCTATGAGAAGGTCCGCGACATCCCGGCCGATACGATGGACGCGATCGAATGCGCGCATCCGCTGAAGGGTTTTGAAGGCGGCTATCAGTTCACGGTGCCGTTGCTCGACGGCGATCACGTCACCGACGACACCGGCACCGGCTTCGTTCACACCGCGCCCGGTCACGGCCGCGAGGACTTCGACATCTGGACCGCCAGCGCGCGCGATCTCGAAGCGCGCGGCATCTCGACCGCGATCCCCTACACCGTCGATGAAAACGGCGCGCTCACCGCGCAGGCGCCCGGCTTTACGGGCAAGCGCGTTCTCACCGACAAGGGCGAGAATGGCGACGCCAACGAGGCGGTCATCAAGGAATTGATCGCGCGTGGCATGTTGCTCGCGCGCGGCCGCCTCAAGCATCAGTATCCGCATTCGTGGCGCTCGAAGAAGCCGGTGATCTTCCGCAACACGCCGCAGTGGTTCATCGCGATGGACAAGGATATCGCCGACCATGGGAAGGCGAAGCCCGGCGACACCTTGCGTGCCCGCGCGCTGCAAGCCATCAGCGTGACGCAATGGGTGCCGCCGCAGGGCGAGAGGCGCATCACCGGCATGATTGCCGGCCGTCCCGATTGGGTGATCTCGCGGCAGCGCGCCTGGGGCGTGCCGATCGCGGTGTTCGTGCGCGAGAAGGGCGACGGCTCGGCCGAAGTGCTGATCGACGACGCCGTCAACGCGCGCATCGCGGAAGCGTTCGAGAAGGAAGGCGCCGACGCCTGGTACATGGAGGGCGCGCGCGAGCGCTTCCTCGGCTCACACGCGAATGAAGACTGGCAGAAGGTCGACGACATTCTCGACGTCTGGTTCGACTCCGGCTCGACCCACGCTTTCGTGCTGGAAGACCTGGTGCATTTCCCCGGTCTTGCCGGCATCAAGCGCAAGATCGACGGCGGCGACGACTCCGTGATGTATCTTGAGGGCTCGGACCAGCATCGCGGCTGGTTTCATTCGTCGCTCCTCGAAAGCTGCGGCACGCGCGGACGCGCGCCTTATGACGTGGTGCTGACGCACGGCTTCACGCTGGACGAGAACGGCCGCAAGATGTCGAAGTCGCTCGGCAACACCGTCGAGCCGCAGAAGGTGATCGCGCAATCGGGCGCCGACATCCTGCGGCTGTGGGTGTGCGCCACCGACTACGCCGACGATCAGCGCATCGGCCCGGAGATTCTCAAGAACACCATCGAAACCTATCGCAAGCTGCGCAACACCATCCGCTGGATGCTCGGTACGCTGCATCACTTCAAGCGCGAGGACGCGGTGGCGCGTGAAGACATGCCGGAGCTTGAGCGGCTGATGCTGCACGAACTCGCGGCGCAGGACGAGGTGGTGCGCAAGGCTTACGCGGCGTTCGACTACAAGACGGTGATCGCGACACTGTCGGCCTTCATGAACACCGAACTGTCGGCGTTTTATTTCGATGTCCGCAAGGATGTTCTGTATTGCGATCCGCCGTCGTCGCTGACGCGCAAGGCGGCGCTGACGGTGATCGATATTTTATGCGATGCTATCCTGAAGTGGCTGGCGCCGGCGCTATCGTTCACCGCGGAGGAAGCCTGGCAGCTTTTCCGGCCCGACGCCGAGCCCTCTGTGCATCTGACTTTGTTCCCGGGAAACCTGCGGCAATACCGTGACGACACCTTGGCGGCAAAATGGCGGACAATCCGCGATGTCCGGCGGGTCGTGACCGGGGCGCTGGAGCTGGAACGGGCCGCCAAGCGCATCGGCTCCTCGCTCGAAGCCTCGCCGCTGGTCCATGTTTCCGACAGGGCGATCTTCGCCACGCTGTTCGATGTCGATCTCGCCGAGGTCTGCATCACCTCGAACGCGATGGTGACCAATGACGAGCCGCCGGCCGAGGCGTTCCGCCTCAACGACGTGCCGGGCGTTGCGGTGGTGGTGGAGAAAGCCGTCGGCACCAAATGCGCCCGCTCGTGGAAGATTTCGCCGGAGGTCGGCGCGGACAAGGACTATCCGGACGTCACCCCGCGCGATGCGCAGGCGCTGCGCGAGTGGAAGGCGCTGGGGGTGACGGCATAACAACGACTTGGTCGTCCCCGCGCAGGCGGGACCCATAACCCCTGGCCTATCGATTGGAAGCAAGCAGCCGACCATGCCGCCCCTTATGTCCAAATCGCAGCGACACGGCGTATGGGTCCCCGCCCGCGCGGGGACGACCTCGTCGTGCCGAACGGCAGACAGGTCATGACCCCGCTTCGCGCCGGCATCGTCGCGGCGGTGATCGCGCTGACGCTCGATCAGGCCAGCAAGCTGTGGCTGTTGTTCGTGTTCGAGCTGGGCCGCCGGGGCGCGGTCGCAGTGACGCCGTTCTTCGATCTGGTGCTGGCCTGGAACACCGGCATCAGCTACGGCTGGTTCCAGCAGGACGGCCCGGTGGGGGCGGCGGTGCTGCTCGGATTCAAGGTGGTGGCGGTGATCGCACTGGCGATCTGGATGGCGCGGGCCAAAACCCTGACCGCGACCATCGGCCTCGGCCTCATCATCGGCGGGGCGATCGGCAACGCCATCGACCGCGCAGCCTACGGCGCGGTGGTCGATTTTGCCCTGTTCCACATCCGCTGGGGCGAAAAAGTTCTTAACTGGTATGTGTTTAACCTTGCGGACGCGGCCATCGTTGTCGGCGTCGCCGCGCTCCTGTATGACTCCTTCCGCATCCGGCCGACGCCGTAAAAGCGCCCTGATCCCGGCCGATATGCGCTGTAGGCGAAAAGTCGTGCGGCCGGCGGGCTGGCGCGGCCCGCGAGCAGATGCCGGCGGAACGCCCGTCAACCGAATGCTTGTCAACGGAACGCTTGTGAACAGGACGATTGCGATGCGTAACACCGATCTCCGTCGCTGGACCGTGTTCAACCCCACGACGGCCCCGGCCCGATGGTCGCGCGCCTTGCGAATGGGGGTGGCCGTGCTCGGCGTCGGCATGGTGATCGGCGCTCACGCCGCCCACGCCCAGGACAGCGACGACGACGATTCGACCTTCGAGGACAAGATCATCCGCAACATCATGGGCAGCATCGGCGCGATCGGCCCCAACGACCGCGGCATCGACTATCGCGAGCGCTCGCCGCTGGTGATCCCGCCGAAGATCGATCTGCCGCCGCCGCAATCGGCCTCCGCCGAGACGCCGGCGCCGAACTGGCCGAAGGACCCCGACGTGGCCGAGCGCAAGCGGCTGCGCGAAGCCGAGAAGAACCGTGTCAGGGGCAGCGACGGCGCGCGGCCGCTGATGCCGAGCGAGCTCGCCGCCGTCCGCACCAAGCCCGTTACTCCCACCGAGCCGCTGCAACCGGGCGGAAGCCAGAGCCCGATGCTGAGCCCGTCGCAACTCGGCTTCAAGGGCAACCTGTTCGGAAAGATGTTCGGCGAAAAGACCGAGAGCGCGCCGTTTACCGGGGAGCCGGATCGCGAGTCGCTGACCCAGCCGCCGCCGGGCTATCAGACGCCGTCGCCGGATTTCGCCTACGGCACCGGGCCGAAGCAGCCGCTCGGCCAGAACAGCTACGACATCATGACCGGCAAGGACCGCAAGTAACCGCCGCGTCACGCCGGCATCGCGCAATCGTGTCGCGGTGCGGCGGCGGCGAGGCTTGACGCCGGGCGCAATGCAGGGAAGCCTCCGGCTCCCGATCACGTCTCGCTCTCAACCGAAGGACAGGCCGCGATTCAGGCCACGCCGTCGCAGCCGGGATGACTCATGACCGCTTTCCATCGACCCGCCGCCCGCCTCCGCACGGCCGCGGCCGTGGCTCTGGCGCTGCTGGCATTGCCCGCCGTCGCCCGCGCCCAGACCGTGACGGCGCCGCCGCCCGCCACCTTCACCCTCGGTAACGGCTTGCAGGTGGTGGTGATCCCCGATCATCGCACCCCGGTGGTGACCCAGATGATCTGGTACAAGGTCGGCTCGGCCGACGAGACGCCGGGCAAGTCCGGGCTCGCGCATTTCCTCGAACACCTGATGTTCAAGGGCACGGCGAAGCACCCGGCCGGCGAGTTCTCGCAGACCGTGCTCAAGATCGGCGGCAACGAGAACGCCTTCACCTCCACCGACTACACCGGCTATTTCCAGCGGGTGCCGCGCGATCAGCTCGGCCGCATGATGGCGTTCGAGGCCGACCGCATGACCGGCCTCGTGCTCAAGGACGAGAACGTGCTGCCCGAGCGCGACGTGGTGCTGGAGGAATACAACATGCGCGTCGCCAACAATCCCGACGCGCGGCTCGGCGAGCAGATCATGGCCGCGCTCTACCTCAACCACCCCTACGGCCGACCGGTGATCGGCTGGCATCAGGAGATCGAGAAGCTCGACCGCGAGGACGCGCTGGCGTTCTACCGCCGCTTCTACGCGCCCAACAACGCGACGCTGGTGATCGCCGGCGACGTCGAGGCCGCCGAGGTGCGCAAGCTGGCCGAGCAGAGCTTTGGGCCGGTCCCGCCGCAGCCGGCGATCGCGCCGCGCCGGGTGCGGCCGCAGGAGCCGACGCCGGCCGCGCCGCGCACCGTGACGCTGGCCGATCCCCGCGTCGAGCAGACCGTGCTGAAGCGCTATTACCTGGTGCCGTCGGCGGTCACCGCCACGCCGCAGCAGGCGGCCGCGCTGGAGGTGCTGGCGCAGCTTCTCGGCTCCGGCAGCAACTCCTATCTCTATCGCGCGCTGGTGATCGACCAGCCGCTCGCGGTCACCGCCAACGCCGGCTATCAGAGCACCGCGATCGACGCCACGCAGTTCATGGTGACGGCCGCGCCGAAGCCCGGCGTCGAATTCCCGCAGGTCGAGAAGGCCATCGACGAGGTCATCGCCAAGCTGAAACAGGACACCGTCCCGGCGGAAAATCTCGAACGCGCCAAGACCCAACTGGTGGCGCAGGCGATCTACGCGCAGGACAGCCAGGCGGCGCTGGCGCGCTGGTACGGCGCGGCGCTCACCGTCGGCCTCACCGTCGACGACATCCGCAAATGGCCGGAGCGTATCCGCGCCGTCACCGCCGACGAGGTGCGCGAGGCGGCGCGAAGCTGGCTGATCCCCAACCGCTCGGTGACCGGCTATCTGGTCAAGGACACGACGCCGAAGGACGCCGCCGCCAATGATGGCAAGGGTCGCCCCGGCGAGGAGAAACGCTCATGATCGCGATCGTGCGCGCCGCGCGCGCCGCCGCCGCCGTCGCGGGCGGCCTGATGCTGATGCTCGCTTGCGCGCTGCCGGCGCAGGCCACCACCAAAATCCAGCATCTGGTGACGCCGGGCGGCATCTCGGCGTGGTTCGTGCAGGACTCCACCGTGCCGGTGATCGCCATGCAGTACGCCTTCGCCGGCGGCTCCAGCCAGGACCCCGCCGCCAAACCGGGCGTCGCCACCATGGTCGCGAGCCTGCTCGACGAGGGCGCCGGCGATCTCGACTCGACTGCCTTTAGACAGCGACTCGACCGCCGCGCCATCGAACTGAACTTCAACGCCACGCGCGACCAGTTGCGCGGCACGTTGCGGATGCTGAAGGACGACCGCGACGAGGCGTTCGGCCTGCTGCGGCTGGCGCTGACCGCGCCGCGCTTCGAGGCCGCCGATATCGAGCGGATGCGGGCGCAGATCCTGTCCGGCCTGCGCCGCCAGAGCACCGATCCCGGTTCGCTCGCCGGCCTGAAGTTCATGGCGGCGGAGTTCGGCGATCACCCTTACGGGCGGCCGGGCAACGGCACGCTGGAAAGCGTGCCGGCCATCACCGTGGACGACCTGCGCGACTACACCCGCCGGGTCGTGGCGAAGGACGCGCTGACCATCGCCGTGGTCGGCGACGTCGACGCGGCGACGCTCGCCAAGCTGCTCGACGACACCTTCGGCGCGCTGCCCGCGAAAGGCGATCTGACGCCGGTGGCCGAAGTCGCCGCCAGCGCGCCGCCGCAGCAATACTTCATTCCGCTCGACGTGCCGCAGACCGTGGTGATGTTCGGCGGCCCCGGCCTCAAGCGCGCCGACCCCGACTTCATGGCGGGCTACATCGTCAGCCACATCCTCGGCGGCGGCGGCCTGTCGTCGCGGCTCTATCACGAGGTGCGCGAGAAGCGCGGGCTGGCCTATTCGGTGTCGCAGTATCTGTCGTGGATGGCGCATTCGGCGCTGTTCCTCGGCAACACCGCGACCCGCGCCGACCGCGCCGCCGAGACGGTGGACACCATCGCGCGCGAGGTGAAGCGGATGGCCGACGACGGCCCGACGCAGGCCGAACTCGACGAGGCCAAGTCGTATCTGAAGGGTTCGCAGATGCTGGCGCTCGACACCTCGGTCAAGCTCGCCTCCGCGCTCCTGCAATTCCAGCTCGACAAGCTCGGCATCGACTATATCGAGAAGCGCAACGCCATGGTCGACGCGGCGACGCTGGACGACGCCAAGCGCGTCGCCAAGCGGCTGTGGGGCCACGGGCTGGTGACGGTGGTGGTCGGCCGCCCGCAGCCCGCCGCGGCCCAGCCCGCCGCGGTCACCGCGCCGAAGGCGGATTGAGCGGAGCGTCCGATCGGCCGGATGTCGGGCCTGAGAGTCTGACCGGAAAATCGCTTTTTGAGGTGAACGCGCAACACGAAAGCCGTCATGCTCCGCGAAAGCGGAGTATCCGGTATTCCATGGTGGATCGAGTTTCCCTTGCGCTCGCCGGGATGACTGGATCGTCAGCCTTCGCGGACGATGACGTCTCGTTTCCGGTCAGACTCCGAGGGCGACGGCGTCTCCGTCCCGGCCCGTGTCCCGGATGCGATGCGGCGTGTAACGCCGCGTCGCAGAGCCGGGACCTTTACGACGGCAATCCGTGCAACGATCCCGGATCGGCGACGCACCGCCATAGCGCGTCGAAGACGCGCGTTGACATGAGGCGTCATCGCCGGGCTTGACCCGGCGATCCATCCTCCTTTGAAAGAATGATGGATGCCCGGATCAGGTCCGGGCATGACGAATGTGGTTCCATAGGTGCCCCCATGCTGCGGATCACGCGCGATATCGCGCTCGATGAGGACGAGATCGAGATCGGCTTCGTCCGCGCCTCGGGGCCGGGCGGGCAGAACGTCAACAAGCTCTCGACCGCCGCGCAACTGCGCTACGACACCACGCGGCTGCCGCTTCCCGACGACACCCGCGCGCGGCTCACGCGCATCGCCGGGCAGCGCATGACCAAGGACGGCGTGATCGTGATCCACGCCCGGCGCTTCCGCACCCAGGAGCGCAACCGCGCCGACGCCATCGAGCGTCTGGTCGCGATGCTGCGCGAGGCCGCGGTGCGCCCGACGCCGCGCCGGCCGACCAAGCCGACGCTGGGCTCGAAGAAGCGCCGGCTCGAAGGCAAGAAGCGCCGCGGCGAGATCAAGGCCGGGCGCGGCCGCGCCGGGCTGGACGATTGAGGCGCCCAGGCGTCGAAGCGACGCCGTTCTTCAAACGTCTATGTCCAGCGCTGACAACGCTGCGAATCCCGGATGCGATGCAGCGCCGAAAGCGCGTTCACGCGCGTCTTTGACGCGCTATGGCGGTGCGTCGCTGATCCGGGATCGTCGCGCAGGTTGCCGTCGTAACGGTCCCGGCTCTGCGACGCGGCGTTGCACGCCGCATCGCGTCCGGGACACGCGCCGCCGCGGCCGGCCCGGCGCGCGTGGCTCACGAGCCGCGCAGCAGGCCGCTCACCACCTTCCAGTCGCCGTCGCGATATTCGATCATGTAGCCGTCGCGGATCGGACGATAGTCGGTCGGGCTGGTGTTCAGCGTGATGCCGGGCATCAGCAGCGGCAGCGAGACGCCCTTCATGTTGGCCGCCTGGGCCATGATGTTCTTGCGCGACAGGTCGTTCTTGCACTGGTCGAGCACATGCACCAGCGCCTGCGCCAGCACATAGCCGTAAAGGGCGGCGCCCGAACTCGGATCGATCCCCGGCGCGTGCGCCTTCATGAAGGCGATGTAGTCCACCAGCGCGGGATCCTTGCCGTCGTCCGCGAACGGCTTGAGCGAGACCACCGACATCACGCCTTCGCCGGCGCCAGCGCCCGCCGGCACCATCACCGTGCCCTTGCTGGCGCAGCCGCTGGCGATGAAGATCATCGGTTTCCAGTCCACCAGTTCGTGGACCTTGCGCAGCGCCTGCGCGCAGGCGCGCGGCGTCACGCTGTAGAGCAGGAACACGTCCGCCTTGGTGCTCGCCAGCGTCAGTATCTGGGAATCGATGGTCGGGTCCGCGACCTCGAAACCGGTGGCCATGGCGATCGCCTTGTCGGCGTCGGCCCCGAGCGTCGCCTTGACGCCGTTGAGATAGTCCTTCCCGGAGTCGTCGTTCTGGTAAAGGATCGCGAAGCGGGCGTCCGGCTTCTTGGATCGGGCGAAATTGACCTCGATCGCCGCCTCGTCGGGATACATCGGCGCCCACGGGAACGCCATCAGCCACGGTATGGTCTTCGGGTCGTTCCATTTCGACGCCGAACTGATGAGGAAGATGTGCGGCACGCCCTTGTCGTTGAGATACTTGGCGGTGGCGGAACTCGGCGCTGTTCCCATGGTGGCGAACATGAACGCGACGTTCTCGCCCTCGACCAGGCGGCGGGTGGCCTCGACGGTCTTGGGCGGCGAGAAGCCGTCGTCGAGCGACAGCATGGTCAGCTTGCGGCCGTTGACGCCGCCCTTGGCGTTGACCTGCTCGAAATAGGCGGCGGCGACCTTGCCGGTGGCGCTGAGCGCCGAGACCGGGCCGCTATAGGGCATGATGTTGCCGAACTTGATCTCGGTATCGGTGACGCCGGGCGCGTTCTGCGCGGCGGCGACCTGAACCGCGAGCGGCGACAGCAGCAGCGCGCATGTCAGCTTCGCGATGAGCCTCATGGATGTCCTCCCTCGATGCCTGGTCTGTTGCGACGGCCTGATTGTTGCCGCGAATGCTGCGGGCAAGGGCGGCGATATTCTTGCGCGCACTGGCTGGCCGGGGCCGGGCTGGGGCATCCGCCGTGTCCCGGATGCGATGCAGCGCCGAAAGCGCGTTCACGCGCGTCTTTGACGCGCTATGGCGGTGCTTCGCTGATCCGGGATCGTCGCGCACGCTGCCGTCGTTACGGTCCCGGCTCTGCAATGCGGCGTTACACGCCGCATTGCGTCCGGGACACGGGGGGATCGCGCCGGGATATCCGGCCTTGTCCCCATGCAATTGCCGCGGCGAGGCTTTAGACTGCGTCCGTCGCAGCCCGAATCGAGCCCCTTAAAGCCATGCCCGTCCGCCAGCTTCCCGAAGGCATCGTCAACCGCATCGCCGCCGGCGAGGTGGTGGAGCGGCCGGCCAGCGTGGTGAAGGAACTGGTGGAGAACGCGCTCGACGCCGGCGCGACCCGCATCGACGTGTTCACCGACGGCGGCGGGCGGCGGCGCATCGGCGTCACCGACAACGGCGGCGGCATGACCCGCGCCGATCTGGCGCTGGCGGTGGACCGCCACGCCACCTCGAAGCTCGACGACGAGGACCTGTTGCGCATCCGCACGCTGGGCTTTCGCGGCGAGGCGCTGCCCTCGATCGGCGCGGTGGCGCGGCTCGGCATCACCACCCGGCACAACAGCGAGCCGCACGCCTGGAGCATGAGCGTCGAGGGCGGGGTGAAGTCGGCCATCGTGCCGGCGGCGCTGGCGCAGGGCACCCGCGTCGAGGTCGGCGACCTGTTCTACGCGACGCCGGCGCGGCTCAAGTTCCTCAAGACCGACCGCACCGAGGCGGAGGCGATCCGCGAGGCGGTGCGGCGGCTGGCGATGGCGCGGCCCGACGTCGCCTTCACGCTGGCCGGCGAGGAGCGCGCGCCTGTGACCTGGGCGGCGGCGCTGCCCGGCGCGCCGGGGCAGTTGACGCGGCTCGGCGACATCCTCGGCGCGGAGTTTCGCGCCGCCGCGATCGCGGTGGAAAGCGAGCGCGAGGGCGTCCGCGTCGACGGCTATGCGGCGAGCCCGTCGCTGACCCGCGCCAACGCGCTCGGGCAATACCTGTTCGTCAACGGCCGCC
>JBIQLW010000002.1:0-193739 GCA_044463945.1 Bradyrhizobiaceae bacterium
GAGTTTGTCATGCCCCATGTCGCTTTCATCGGTCTGGGACGGATGGGGCACGGCAGGGACGGCATCGCCGCGACCGCACGCAACGGCGCGCTGGCCATCGAATGTTCGACGGTGTCGCATCGCCATGCCATCGCCATCGCGCGCGACCTGACGGCACGGGGACTGCGTTACATCGATTGCCCCGTCACCGGCCTGCCGGAGGCCGCGGCGGCGGGACAACTGACATTGCTGGTCGGCGCGGAAGCAAGCGACCTTGAAACGGCGCGGCCATTCCTCGCGCCGCTCGGCGCAACCATCCGGCATTTCGGCGCGGTCGGCGCGGGCACGGTGTTCAAGCTGATCAACAACCTGTTGGGCGCGGTGCAGATCGCGAGCCTTGCCGAGGGGCTTCGCATCGCCGAGCAGGCCGGCCTCGACATGCGGCTGGTCCAGCAGACGCTCGCCAGCGGCGTCGTCGCCAGTCCGCAAGTGGTGCGGCATTCCGCGCGGATGGTCGCGCGCGATTTCGCCGGAGCCTCGTTCACCGCCGCGCTGCGCCACAAGGATGCGAGCTACGCCATGGCGCTGGCGAAGAACCTCGGCCTCGATCTTGCGGTCGCGCAAGCCGCGCTGGACAGTTACGCGCGGGCGGCGGCGCACGCGCCCGATGACGATGAGGGCCGTTTGATCGAGATCATCAAGGCTCATCCCACCGCCGACTGACGGCCGCGTTCGCAGGCATCGCTGCCCTGTTCTGAAAACGGGTGGTGACCACAGGCTATTCGCGGTACGTCCCTGCCCATGCCCGGCGGCGATGCGTTGCACCCGCCGCCGAGAGTTGCGGAAGCGAAAGTCATGTCGGTCGAAATCAGAACATCCATGCCGTCCGCGGACCTGCGCATCGCCTCCGGCGACTGGGTGCGGCTCGTTCTCCTGTCGGTATTGTGGGGCGGATCGTTCTTCTTCACCGGCGTCGCGGTGAAGGACCTGCCGCCGCTGACCATCGTGTTCGTCCGCGTGGCGCTGGCGGCGCTGCTGCTGCTGCCGCTCATTCGTATCTACCGGATCGCGGTGCCGCGAACGCTCGCTGGCTGGTGGCCGTTCATCGTCATGGCGCTGTTGAACAACGTCGTTCCGTTCTCGCTGCTGGTCAGCGGCCAGACCCTGATCGCCAGCGGCCTCGCCTCGGTCATCAACGCGATGACGCCGGTGTTCACCGTGCTGGTGCTGGCGGCGTTCGGCGAGGAGCGGCTGATCGCGCGCCGGGTGGCCGGCGTGCTGCTGGGCCTGTTCGGCGTCATCGTTCTGCGCGGCGTCGATCTGCATCTCGATTCACGACAAAGCCTCGGGATATTGCTGTGCCTCGGCGCGACCGTGGTGTTCGGCTTCTCGGCGCTGTGGGCCAAGCGGCGGCTCGGCGGTGTCGAGCCGCTGGCGGCGGCGACCTTTCAACTGATCTGTTCGGGCGTCATGATGTTCGTGCTGTCGATGGTGTTCGACCGGCCGTGGCAGTTGCCGATGCCGCACGTCGCGACCTTGCTGGCGCTGTTGGGACTCGCGGCGCTGTCGACGTCGCTGGCCTATATCCTGTTCTTCCAGATCATTCGCGGCTCCGGTCCCGGCAACGTCATGCTGGTGACGCTGCTGGTGCCGGTGACGGCGATCCTGCTCGGCTATTTCGTGCTCGATGAAGTCGTCAGCCCGCGCGAGATCGTCGGCGCGCTGATTATCGCCAGCGGCCTGCTCATCATGGACGGCCGTCTGCTGTCGCGCTTCGCCATGCGGCGAGCCAGCCGGTGAAGCGGCCGCTGTCGCGCGCGCCGCCGTGCCATGCGGCGCGCACCGTGCCGTCGTCGGCCACCATGAACACCGCGTCCAGTCCCTTGGAGCGGCGCAGCGTTTCCACCGCCTGCTCCGGCGTCTGTGCGATCGGCCCGGCGACGTTGAACGAGGTGTTCACCGACACCTCGACGCCGATGCGGCGGCCGAGCGCCTTGAGATAGGCGTAGGTGAGGGGATCGTCGGCCTCGCGCACGATCTGAATGCGGCCGGTGCCGTCGGCGTGAACCACCGATGGAATCTTCTCGATGGCCGCCGGTTTTGAGTGCGCCGTCAGCACCATGTAGTTGTAGGCATTGTAGTCGCCATCGGACGCGCCTTCGTGCAGGTCGAAAAATTCCCTTGCCGCGTCGAGCGTCGCCATCGGGGCGAGCGGCCGGATCTTCTCGCGATACTTGACCCGCTCGTTGAGGCGCTCGCGCGTCTGCGGATCGCACGGATTGGCGAGGATGGAGCGATGGCCGAGCGCGCGCGGGCCGGTTTCGCCCGGCCCCTGATAGAGCGCAACGATGCCGCCGGAAGCGACGCAATAAGCCATCAGGTCGGCGACGGCGTCGCGGCCGGGCGCGGTGGCGACGCTGCCGATGGCTTGCGAGGCGATGTCGGGGGTGGCGGCGAGGGCTGAGGCGATATCGGAGGCGGCCGGCGCGCTGCCGCAATAGAAGGCGTGGGTCACCGCCGTCCCGCGCGGCGCGCCGGCCAGATGCGCGAGCCACCACGCCGCGCCGATCGGCACGCCGGGGTCGCTCGGCGTCGGCGGCACCCACAGGTGCAGCCGCGCTTTTCGCTGCTGCGCGTTCGCGAACCACGCCTCGTCGAAGTGCTCGAGCAGCCGCATACTGGCGAGCGCGTTCAGCGCCACGCCGCCGGACAGGATCAGCCGGTTCGCGCCGCTCACCCGCAACAGGTGATCGACGACGTGGATCAGCGCGTCCTCCAGCACCATCTGCGCCGCCGCCGCCTTGTCGAGACGGTCCTGCGTGTCCGGCCGGTGCCGGATATCCTCGACCCGCAGCACCGCGTCGGGATTCCACAATTGATCGGGCCGCAGCGGCGGGCCGAGAATGTCGGTCAGCGGCGGCTTGTAGGGATTGTCGAACGGGTCGCGATACCAGTTCGCCATCGCGCGGTTGAGCCGCACCGCGCCGTTTGCGCCGAGGTCGAGCACGTCCTTCAACCGCGCGTAATAGCGGTTGGTTAAGCGGTTCATGTCGCCCCAGGCGGCCGCGCCCATGTAGCGCCCCTCGCTGGACAGCCAGGTCCAGCCGCCCTGCGTTGAGGAAATCACGCTGTAGAACGCGCCCAGCGAATCGAACACGCTGTCGTTGCAGAAAATCTCGCGAATATCGTCGCCCTCGGCGACGAACAGCGAGATCGAGCCGCGGTCGCCGGTGCCGTCGAACACGCCGATGGCGACCGGCTCGCCGTCGGCGGCGAACGGCGAGGCGGCGTAGGGAAACCAGGCGTGGTTGAGATGGTGCGGCATCAGGATCAATTGCGGCGGCGCGGCCAGTCCGAACTGCTTCGCCAGAATGCGCGGCGTGCGCCGCATCTGGTCGAGCCGCCTGCGATCGACGCCGATGGCGTTGGAATAGGACAACAGTCGCAGGCTGCCCGGCGCTTCCTCGATCGCCGTGCGCATCATGGTGCCGAACAGCGCCGGATAGTCCCAGGTGGTGACGAAGGCGGCGATATCGCCGATGTCGCGCCCCATCGCGCGCAACGTGGCGGCCATGGCGTCGAGCGAGAGGTGCGGAAATTCGAACGTGTGCTTGGTGCCGGAGAAGCGTTCTTCCTCGTTGTTGAGGATGAGGCGCGGCCCGTGCGCCTGCGTGACTTCGACCAGCGCGACGCCGCTGTTGTGGGTCCCCGACGACGCCAGCCCGGCGATGTAGACCGTCTCGCCATCGCGCAGCCGCTGAGCGATGGCGGCGATGGTGGCGCGGCCGAAGGCACTGTCGGGGCGATGGAATCCCGCCCGCTGCATCAGCCTGACGCCGAGCGACTCCGTGACGCGAAAGGCGAGGTCCGCGAGCCGGGGAAAAGTCGGTCCGATGCGGCGGGGCGGCGCGGTCAAGCGGGACATCTCCGGCGGGGTTTGAACGTTGTCGAGCGAACGGGCGGTCTACAACGATCGCGCCGCTGCCGCCAGACCGGCCGGGGTCCCTTCCGCCGCCGCGCCTCAGTTGGCGGCGGCGTAGCGTAAGCCGGCGCGCAGGAAACGCTGCGGATCGACCGCCTCGCCGTTGATGCGGGTTTCGTAATGCAGGTGAGGGCCGGTCGAACGGCCGGTCGAGCCGACGTCGCCGACCACCTGCCCGATATGGACGAGATCGCCGACCCTGACGCGGATGCGCGACATATGGCCGTAGCGCGTCGCCAGTCCGTTGCCGTGATCGACCTCGACCATCCGGCCGTAGCCGCCCATCCATCCGGCCGACACCACGCGGCCGTTGGCGGTGGCGCGCACCGGGTCGCCGGTCGAGGCGCGGAAGTCGAGGCCGGTGTGCATGGCGGGCCGCCCGAGGAACGGGTCGGAGCGCACGCCGAAGCCCGACGACAGTTCGATCTCGCCGAGCACCGGCGAGCGGAACGGAACCCGCGCCAGCGTCCGCGACAGGCGGTCGGCCTCGGCGCGGCTGACGCTGACGCGATAAAGCTGCTGCTCGAACGGGCCGGCGTGGGCGCCGAGCTTCACCGGAACATAGGGACCGCCGACGCCGCCGCGCGGCTGGTCGGCGTCGAGACGCGCGGCGTTGAGCCCGAGGTCGGCGACCAGCCCCTTCATCCGCCGCACCCGCGCGCTGTAGGTGGTTTCCGCCCGGCCGAGGGCCGCCATCTGGCGCTGCTCGGTGCGGTCGAGCGCGGCTTGCAGGCTGGCGATGGTGGCGTTGACGTCGATATCCTTGGCGAGCTTGCGGCCCTTGCGGTCACCCTCGCGGGGGGCGAGGCTGGACTGCCGTCCCGGCTTCGCGTCGCCGTCCAGCGGGGCCGGTTTCGAGGAGCCGAACAGCCGTTCGGTCAGGCTGCGGGATGCGGGTTTGACCGATCCGGTCACCGTCGTCTCCGGCAGGCCCGCCAGCGCCGCGGTGCGCGAATCCAGCGCCGCCTGCCGTTGCAGAAGCTGGTCCAGCTTCTGCTCGAACTGCTCCTGATCGAGCAATTGCCGGCTGGTGGTGCGGTCGATGCGCGCCCGCAGTTCGGCGATGCGGTCCTCGTAGGCGTATTGCATCTCGGCCTGACGGGCGAGCAGGCGCGTCAGCACATCGTCGCGGAAGGTAAAATAGGTGGCGGTGGCGGCCGACCATGCGCCGAGCAGGGTCACGGTGCCGATCGCAATCCAGAAGATCACCGGCCCGAAGCGAACCTGCTTGCCGGCGTGGGCGAGCACGTATCCGTCCGTCGCGGCGGGCCGACGGATCGCCGCCGCGGGAGCCGCAGAGGCGGCGCCTGCGGCCGGGCGACGGGGCTGCCCGTGCCCGGATTGACCATATCCGGGATGGCCATGTCCATGGCGGTGCGGCTGGGGATGCGAGGACTCAGGATTTCGGTTCGGCAACTTGGACATCGGCACTCCCGCGCCGCCGGGAACAGCCTCCCGGCCGGACTTGGCGCTGGTGCCGATTTGACCCGCTCATGGTTAATTTTGGGAAAATGGAATCTACAGATTTTTCACATAATCCAGTACCGCATCGGCATGGCCATCGACCCTGACGTTGCGCCAGATGTTAAGAATCCGGCGGTCCGCACCGATCAGAACCGTTGTCCGAACTATTCCCATGAAGATTTTGCCATACAACGATTTTTCGCCCCATACCCCATGGGCTTCCAGCATCTTGTGGGTGGCGTCGGAGAGCAGCGGAACGGCGAGGTCGTGCTTGTCGCGAAACCGCTCCTGCGCGGGCAGCGGATCGGCCGACACGCCGAGGACGCCGGTGCCGAGCGCTGTGAAATCCGCCGCGAGGCGCGAGAAGTCCATCGCCTCGCGGGTGCAGCCGGGCGTGCCGGCGCGGGGATAGAAGAAGATCACCAGCCTGCGGCCGGCGAAGTCGTCCAGCGACACCGTGGCGCCGCCGTCGCGGGGCAGCCGGAACGCCGGCGCCTTGCGCCCGATCGCAAGCGGCGTCCGGTCGGCCGCCGTCACGGAAGCCGCAGCGTGCGCGCGGGCGGCTCCGGCGGCCTTGCGCCCGGTCGCGGATTTGGAGGCTTTCTTTTGCGTTCTCTTGGACATACGCCTTCCTTTCGTCGCTTTCGACAGGTCCTTATCGCGTTCAGGCAGGGTGGCGAAATCGCCCGTCCCGTTGCTTGTTGCTGGGCAAGCCGCACCGCTCCGCGATATGGTTACCGGGATTCGGCGACACCGTCCGGTGCGTCATGCCCGCATGGCGCGCTCGAATGCTAACGAGTTCAACTGAGGATTGGCATTGATGCCGCCACACCAGCGTTCGTCACGCAACGCCGCGCGAACGCCCCTTGGCGAGCAAGCCCGTCGTCAACTTCAGCACCGCGAGGCGACGGCGCGAGGACGGCCGCCGCCGAACGCGCCCGCCGGCGGCGATCCGCCGGACTGGGACGGCACGGACTGGGATTCCCGTCACGACGAGGCCGCGCGGCACCGGGCGAATCGCCTTCTGGGGCGGCGCGGCGGACGATTCGAGGGGGTCGGCGACCGCCTTGCCGCCGTCGGCCGCTGGCTCGCCGGCGAGCGCTGGCTGCGGCGGCTTCTCACTGTCGGACTGGCGCTGTTCGCGATCTGCGCGCTGGGCTTCGGCGGGCTGTGGTGGCGGCTCGGCGCGGGACCGATCAGCCTCGACATGGCGACGCCGTGGCTGGTCGCGGCGATCGAGGACAATATCGGACCCGGCAACACCGTCGAGATCGGCGGCACCCAGATCGAGCGCGCCGGCCGTATCCGCATCGCGGTGCGCATTCGCGACATCGTGGTGCGCGACCGCGACCATGCGGTGATCGCCAGCGCGCCCAAGGCCGAGGTGCGGCTCTCCGGCACCGCGCTTCTGATGGGGCGGCTGCGCGCCGAAAGCCTCAACCTCGTCGATGCGGTGCTGGCGGTGCGGATCACCCCGGACGGCGAGGTGACGGTCTCGACCGGCGGCAAGGCGCGCCCGATCGCCGCTGGCTCGGGCGCATCGCCCCCGGCGACCCAAACGCCCACGTCACCGGACACCGCCGCTCAAGGCGCGCCGGCGCCCGATGGCGCACCCGCCGGATCGCCCGCGGCGCCTGCCGGCGGCAGCGGGCTGCTGGCCGGGCTGGAGTGGCTCGACAGCCTCGGCAAGAACGGCCTCGACGGCCAGAACCTCGACGAGATCGGATTGAAGAACGGCCGCCTGATCGTCGATGACGAGCAGCGCGGCAGCCGCCGGAATTTCGAGAACATCAGCCTCAGCCTGCGGCGGCCGAGCGGCGGCGGCGTGGCGCTCAGCCTCGGCGAGGAGGGCGAGCACGCCTGGTCGCTCCGCGTCCAGGTCGGGGCGCCGGAGAACGGCGTGCGCGCGGTGGATATCCGCGCCAACAAGGTGTCGATGCAGACCATCCTGCTGGCGCTGCGGCTGAAGGATCTGACCTACAGCGCCGACTTCCCGCTCACCGGCGAGTTGCGCGGCGAACTGGGGCGCGACGGCCTGCCGACCTATTTCCGCGGCAAGATCGAGGCCGGCAAGGGCACCATCATCGATCACGACACACCCGACTATCCCATGGCGATCGACCAGATCGACGCCAGCGTCGAATGGGACGCCAACCGGCGCGTGCTGCTGGCGCCGTTCAAGATCGTCTCGGGCGCGAACCGCATCACCCTTCTGGCCCATCTCGAACCGCCGGGCGACGTCGTGCCCGACTGGCAACTCGGGTTCAGCGGCGGCACCATCGTGCTCGCCGGCGTCAACGACGAGCCGCCGCTGATCTTCAACCGGATCGCCATCGGGATGCGCTTCGATACCGCGCACAAGAAAATCCTGCTGACGCAGGCCAGCATCAGCAACGGCGAGATCGGTGTCGCCGGCACCGGCACGCTGGATTACGCGGGTGAGCCGCGCCTGATGCTGGGCTTCGCCGGGACGCCGATGTCGGCGACGGCGCTCAAGCGCATGTGGCCGATCATCATCGTGCCGGAAGTGCGCGAGTGGGTCACCGAGCGGATCAGCGGCGGCGCGTTGCAGCGCATCGACATCGGCGTCAACTCGCCGCTGTTCAATCTGTCGCGCGCCGGCCCGCCGATCCCCGAGGACGGCCTGTCGGTCAACATCGTCGCCGGCAACGTCTCGCTGCATCCCGTCGACGACCTGCCCTCGATCCACGACGCCGACCTGCGCGCCCACGTCACCGGCCGCACCGCGACGGTGACCATCGGGCAGGGCAACATCACCACCGACGCCGGGCGCAAGCTCACGATGTCCGAGGCGGTCTTCGAGGTGCCGGACATGGCGCCGAAGCCATCGCCCGCGCGGGTCCGGTTCAAGCTCGACGGCCCGGTGGCGGCGGCGGCGGAAATCCTGGCCTCCGACCGCCTCAGCGAGTTCAGCAACACCCCGGTCGATCCCGCCACCAGCAAAGGCACCGTCACCGCGCAGGTGGCGCTCGGACTGCCGATCAAGCGCGAACTCACCGCCGCCGACACCACCTACGCGATCACCGCCGACGTTTCCGCCTTCTCCGCCGAGCGGCTGGTGATGAACCAGAAGCTGGAGGCGGCGGCGATGAAGATCGTCGCCAACAACCAGGGCTATCAGGTGAAGGGGGACGTCCGCATCAACGGCCAGCCGGCGTCCCTCGACTATCGCAAGTCCAATAGCGGCGACGCCGATATCCGCTTGCAGGCGACGCTCGATGACGCGAGCCGCGCCAAGTTGGGGTTCGATCTCGGCGCCGCCGCCAGCGGGCCGGTCACCGTCAAGCTCGCGGGCAAGATCGGCGGCTCCGAGCGTGACAGCCGCATCGCCATCGACGCCGACCTGACCGCGCTCCGCCTCGACAACCTGCTGCCGGGCTGGACCAAGCTGCCCGGCAAGTCTGGTCACGCCACCTTCAACGTGGTGCAGAAGCCGCAATCGACGAGGCTCGAGGATCTGGTGATCGACGGCGGCGGCGCCACCATCAAGGGATCGCTCGAAGTCGATCAGAACGGCGATCTCATCAACGCCAGTTTCCCGACCTATTCGCCGTCCGAAGGCGACAAGGCGTCGCTGCGGGCCGAGCGCGGCAACGACGGCATGGTCAAGGTGGTGATGCGCGGCGACGTGTTCGACGGCCGCAACTTCATCAAGTCGGCGATCTCCGGCAAGGAAGCCGACGCCAGGAGCAAGACCAAGAGTCTCGACTTCGACCTCGATCTCAAGCTCGGCGCGGTGGCGGGCTTCTATGGCGAGACGGTGCGCGGCCTCGATCTGAAGATGTCGCGCAAGAACGGCGCGATCCGCGCCTTCACGCTGGGCGGCAAGCTCGGCCGCGACACGCCGCTGAGCGCCGATCTGCGCGGCCGCGGGCAAGGGCAGGGCCGCGAGGTGATCTTCCTCGAAACCAACGACGCCGGCGCGTTCTTCCGCTTCACCGACACTTACGCCCGGATGATGGGCGGCCAGCTCCAACTGGCGATGGAGCCGCCGACGGTGGAGTCGCGGCCCAAGGAAGGGCTGGTCAACGTCCGCAACTTCACGGTCAAGGGCGAGGCGCAGCTCGACAAGGTCGCCGGCGGCCCGCCGGGGCAGGGCGTGGCGTTCTCGCGGCTGCGGGCGGAATTCATCCGCAACAGCGGCGTGCTCAGCATCCGCGAAGGCGTGGTCAAGGGGCCGACGATCGGCGCCACCATGGAAGGCACCATCGACTATCAGGCCAACCGGGTGCGGATGAGCGGCACCTTCGTTCCGCTCTACGGCCTCAACAACATTTTCGGGCAAATCCCGCTGTTCGGGCCGCTGCTCGGCGGCTCCAACGAGGGGCTGATCGGGATCACCTACGAGGTGGTCGGCTCGCCCGGCAAGCCTGACCTGCGCGTCAACCCGATCTCGGTGATGGCGCCGGGGGTGCTGCGCAAGGTGTTCGAGTTCAACACCGGACGGCAGAGCGGCAATCCCGTCGAGTTTCCCGCGCCGAACAATTGACGCGCGGGCTTCGTCGCGGGGCGAGCGCTACTCGCGCAGCGCCCGCACCGTGAGGAACGGGATCATCCCCAACAGCACGTTGACCAGCGCGAACGCGATCACCGGATCGTAGCTCTGGGTCCAGTCGTGAATGAAGCCGCCGGTCAGGGAGCCGAGCGCGGAGCCCAGCCCGCTGCCGATCGAGATGCTGCCGAAGATGGTGCCGACGCGCCGGCCGTGGAAGATGTTGATGGCCGCGGCCGTAATCAGCGGCCCGCGCGAGCCGATGGTCGAGCCGAAACACAACAGGAAGCCGCCCAGCATCCACAGATTGGGGAAGCGGCTGAGCAGCCACAGGCAGACGATGCCGAGCGTGGTCAGCCCGTAGCTGAACAGGATGGCGCGGCGGCGGCCGATCAGGGTATCGAGCCAGCTCACGGTCAGCATTCCGACCACCAGCACGACGCCGCTGAAGCCCCAGGCGGTCGCCGCCTGCAACGGCGGAAATCCGACCTCGATCAGATAGGCCACCACCTGCGCGCCGATAGTGTAGACGCCGATGGCGGTGAAGAAAAACGTGCTGAACAGCGCCCAGAAGGCGTGATGGCGCATGGCGCGCGGCAGCGTCCATTCGATGGCGGACGCCGGCTCCGCCGCGCGCGCGGACGCCGTGGCGGCCGGCTGCGCCGTGCCCGAGCCGCCGCCCCGCGCGATCCGCCGCCACGGCAACAATAGGAGCGGCACCAATAGCGCCAGCAACACGCCGCCCAGCAGGTGATAGCTGACGCGCCAGCCGAACCGGTCGATCAGAAGCTGCGACAGCGGCACCAGGATCAGCACGCCGGCTCCGGTCGCCGCGTAAATCGCCGCCATCGCCATCGGCAGACGATCGCCGAACCAGCGGCCCAACAGCACCGAACTCGGAACGCTGCTCAGGCAGGCGATGCCGAGGCCGGCGGCGAAGCCGATGCAGATTTGCAGTTGCCACAGCGCATCGGCGAACGCCGCCAGCGAAACCCCGGCGCCGAGCAGCAACAGGCCGAGGCCGTAAACCGCGCGGGGCCCGGAGAAATCGAACAGACGCCCCACGAACGGCGAGGACAGGCCCATCGACAGCGACGCCAGCGCGTAGATCGAGAGGACGTCGGCGCGAGCCCAGCCGAACGTCGTCGAGATCGGCAGCAGGAAGACCGTGAAGGATTCGCCGATGCCGCGCCCGAGCAGCGCCAGCGTGAAGCACAGGCCGAGCACGGCGAATGCCGCGTGCGTCGGCACGAAGCGGCCGGCGCGGACATCGGCAAAGGACGGTTCAGCAGCCATGGGCTTTCATGGAGCGCAATTCGCGGCTCCGAAACAACGGTGTTCTGCGAATAGGGCTATGCGATCTTCAGAATTTTGGGGCGGGTACATGACATAACGGCCGTCATGCCCGCGCAGGCGGGCATCCAGTACTCCCATATGGGATCAGTTTTCACGACACTCGCCTGGATTACTGGATCGTCCGCCTTCGCGGACGATGACGCCTCGTTTTCGGTCAGACTTTCAGAAGCACGTGGCGCTTCTTGCCCAGCGACAGCTTGATGAGCCCGTCCGCCGTGAGATGGCCGGGGGTCAGGGTCATCTTTTCGTCGATCACCGGCTTGTCGTTGACGCGCAAGCCCCCGCCCTTGATCTGGCGGCGCGCCTCGCCGTTGGACGCGACCAGGCCGGCGCGGACGAAGGCCGCGACCACGCCGATGCCCTCGTCGAGTTCGGCGGAAGCGACGGCGAGCGTCGGCAGGTCGCCGCCGACCGCGCCTTCCTCGAACGTCTTGCGCGCCGTCTCGGCGGCGGCTTCCGCCTGCGCCCGGCCGTGCATCAGCGCGGCCGCTTCGGTCGCCAGCACCTTCTTGGCCTCGTTGATCTCCTGGCCCTGCAACGCTTTGAGGCGGGCGATCTCGTCGAGCGGCAGCAGCGTGAACAGCTTGAGGAAGCGTTCGACGTCGGCGTCCTCGGTATTGCGCCAGTACTGCCAGTAGTCGTAAGGGCTCAGCATGTCGGCGTTGAGCCACACCGCGCCGGCGGCGGTCTTGCCCATCTTGGCCCCGGAGGCGGTGGTGAGCAGCGGGCAGGTCAGCGCGTGCAGTTGATGGGTGCCCATGCGGCGGCCGAGATCGATGCCGTTGACGATGTTGCCCCACTGGTCGGAGCCGCCCATTTGCAGATTGCAGCCGTAGCGCCGCGCCAGTTCGACGTAGTCGTAGGATTGCAGGATCATGTAGTTGAATTCTATGAACGACAGTTCCTGCTCGCGCTCCAGCCGCAGACGCACCGAGTCCATCGTCAACATGCGGTTGATCGAGAAATGGCGGCCGACGTCGCGCAGCATCTCGATGTAGTTGAGCCCGGCCAGCCATTCGGCGTTGTCGGCCATCACCGCGTCGGTTTTGCCGTCGCCGAAACGGATGAACTTCGAGAACGTTCCCTTGATCGACTCCTTGTTGGCGTCGATCTGCTCGTAGGTGAGCATCTTGCGGGTTTCGTCGCGGCCCGACGGATCGCCGACCCGCGTGGTGCCGCCGCCCATCAGCGCGATCGGCTTGTTGCCGGTGTGTTGCAGCCAGTGCAGCATCATGATCGACAGCAGGTGGCCGACATGCAGCGAGGGCGCGGTGCAGTCGTAACCGACATAGGCCACCACATCGCCCCGCGTGGCGAGCGCGTCGAGGCTCTCCGGATCGGAGATCTGGTGGATGAAGCCGCGCTGTTGCAGCAGGCGAAGGAAGTCGGATTTGAAGGCGGTCATGGGGTCTGGAACTCGGGCTCAGTCTTTTTTGACACTTTCCCCGCAGGATCGGCGAGGCGAAGCGCCGGCGGACGGCCGGGACGACGGATGACGTGGGATTATAAGATGCGGCCCGCCGGCACAAGTTGGCGACCCGGCCCGAGGCCGGCGGAAGGGGCGGAATGACGATGTTGCGGGCAATCGGCCTGATGAGCGGCACCTCGCTGGACGGGGTCGATGTCGCGTTGATCCGCACCGACGGCGAGCGGGTCGCGGGATTCGGCCCATCCGGCTACCGGCCCTATGCGGAGAGCGAGCGCGCCGTGCTGCGGCAGGCGCTGGCGGTGGCGACCGCGCTGTCCGAGCGCACCGCGCGGCCGGGAGTTCTCGCGGACGCCGAGCAGGTCGTCACCCGCGCCCATGCCGAGGCGGTCGGCGCGTTCCTGCGCGACAACGGGCTTGCCGCGCGCGAGATCGATATCGTCGGCTTCCACGGCCAGACCGTGCTGCACCGGCCGCAGCGGCGGCTGACGGTCCAGATCGGCGGCGCGGCCGCGCTGGCGAAGACGATCGGCATTCCGGTGATGCACGATTTCCGCGCCGCCGATGTCGCGGCCGGCGGGCAGGGCGCGCCGCTGGTGCCGGTCTATCATCGGGCGCTCGCCCGCTCGCTGGAGCGCGAGGGGCCGGTCGTGCTCGTCAATATCGGCGGGGTCGCCAACATCACCTATATCGACGGGGCCGAGACCCTGATCGCCTGCGATACCGGACCCGGCAACGCGCTGCTCGACGATTTCATGGCGCGGGTCGCGGGCCGGCCGTTCGACAACGAAGGCCGGCTCGCGGCGCAGGGCAAGGCGGACGAGGCGTGGCTTTCGGCGGCGCTGGATCATCCGTTCTTCGCCAAGCCGCCGCCGAAATCGCTGGACCGCAACGATTTCGCGGCGTTCGCGCCGCAGGGCCTGAGCCCCGCCGACGGCGCGGCGACGCTGACCGCCTTCACCGCCGCCAGCATCGCCGCCGTCGCGCCGCTCCTGCCGGCCATGCCGCGAAGCTGGATCGTGGTCGGCGGCGGCGCGCGCAACCCGACGCTGCTACGGATGCTGCGGACGCGGCTTTCGCCCGCCAGCGTCGAGACGGGCGACGATCACGGCTGGTCGTCGGACGCCATCGAGGCGCAGGCGTTCGGCTATCTCGCCGTGCGCGCCCTCAAAGGTCTGCCGCTGAGCTACCCCGCCACCACCGGCGTGCCGGAGCCGATGCCGGGCGGCGTTCTCGCGCGGCCTTAGTGCCTGCCCGAACGTTCGTTTTCCGCACAGCTGCGCAACACGGGAAACGTCATGCTCCGCGAAAGCGGATTATCCAGTATTTCGTGGCGGATCAAAATTTCCCACACGCTCGCATGGGTTACTGGATCGTCCGCCGGAGCCTGTCATCGGGCCGCGCCTTGCGCGGACCCGTTGGCGGACGATGACGCCTCGTTTTCGGTTAGACCCGGCTCAGCGGATGTTGGCCAGCCGCATGTCGAGATAGCTCGTCACCGACTCCATCAAGGGCTCCAGCTTGCCGTCGAAGAAGTGATTGGCGCCGGGGATGACTTGGTGGTCGATGACGATGCCCTTCTGCGACTTGAGCTTGTCAACCAGCGCGTTGACATCCTTCGGCGGCACCACCGCGTCCTTCTCGCCGTGGACGATCAGGCCGGACGACGGGCAGGGCGCGAGGAACGAGAAGTCGTAGAGGTTGGCGGGCGGGGCGATCGAGATGAAGCCCTCGACCTCGGGCCGGCGCATCAGGAGCTGCATCCCGATCCAGGCGCCGAACGAGAACCCGGTGACCCAGCAGGCGCGCGCCTCCGGATTGATCGACTGCGCCCAGTCCAACGCGGAGGCAGCGTCGGACAATTCGCCGGTGCCGTGGTCGAACGAGCCCTGACTGCGGCCGACGCCACGGAAGTTGAACCGCAGCACCGAAAAGCCGCGATGGACGAAAGCATAATAGCACTGGTACACGATCTGGTGGTTCATCGTGCCATGAAACTGCGGGTGCGGATGCAGCACCATCGCGATCGGGGCGTTCTTCTGTTTCGCCGGATGGTAGCGGCCTTCGAGACGGCCGGCGGGACCGGTGAAAATGACTTCGGGCATCCGTGTTCCTTCGTGATCCTTGGGATGTGCGGCCACCGCTTGCGTCGTCTTATCGCGAAGCGTCGCCGGCACCCGGGCGACGGCGTTCTAACATAAGGCGAGGGGCCAAAAGCAAGCATCTTGGACGCGGGTCCCGCGCCAGACGGCCGCCGATCACGCGGGATTGCCGCAATAACGCCGGTGAATGCGCTAGAATGCGATCTCTCAGGAACCGATCTCACGACATGACGCCGCGCATCTATCTCGACTGGAACGCCACGACCCCGCTTCGCCCCGAGGCGCGCGCGGCGCTGGAGGCGGCGCTGGAAGTCTGCGGCAACCCGTCCTCGGTGCATGGCGAGGGGCGCAAGGCGCGCGGCATCCTTGAAGCCGCTCGCGGCGCGGTGGCGGCGGCGGTGGGGGCCGGGCCGGAGACGATCGTCTTCACCTCGGGCGCGACCGAAGCCAACGCGCTGGCGCTCGCGCCGGGCGTACATCGGACGGCGTCGCCGCCGGCCGAGCAATTGATCGTCTCGGCAATCGAGCATTCCTCGGTGCTGGCCGGCGGGCGGTTTCCACGCGATCGCATCGCCATCGCGCCGGTCGATCGCTCCGGCGTGATCGATCTTTCGGCGCTGGAGCGGATGCTGGCGAGCGGCCCGCCGGCGCTGGTGTCGGTGATGGCGGCCAACAACGAAACCGGCGTGGTGCAGCCGATCGACCGGGTGGCCGGGCTGGTGCATGACCGGGGCGGGGTGCTGCATGTCGATGCGGTTGCGGCTTTTGGAAAGATCGCAATCGATTTCAATAAATTGGGATGCGATCTTCTATCGATTTCTGCGCACAAGATCGGCGGCCCCAAGGGCGTCGGCGCGCTGGTCGTGGCCGATGGCCTGCGCGGGCTGGAACCCGGCTTGAAGGGCGGCGGACAGGAAAAGGGCCGCCGCGCCGGGACCGAGAACCTGCCCGGCATCGCCGGGTTCGGCGCCGCCGCGACCGTCGCCGCGGCGACGCGGGAGCAGGACGCCCGCCATTGCGAGGCCCTGCGCCGGCGGCTTGAGGCGGGCCTTAAGGCAACCGGCCCCGTCACCATCTTTTCTGATACCGTGCCACGGTTGCCGAATACCACGCTGTTCACCGCGCCCGGCCTGCGCGCCGAAACCGCGGTAATCGGTTTCGATCTCGAAGGCATCGCGGTGTCGTCGGGGTCGGCGTGTTCGTCCGGCAAGGTGCAACCGTCGCATGTGCTGGCGGCGATGCAGGCCACGCCGGAGCAGGCGCGCGGCGGGGTCCGGATCAGTCTTGGCTGGAATACCACGGAAAATGACGTGGATTGCGCACTCAAGGCTTGGCGAAAGCTCAGTGCGACCCTAGTTAAGGAGAGGAATGAAACAGTGCTTGAACGATTCTAAGCGACGTGGTTTCATTGAAAACAATCTGAAAAGCGCGTTTGCGTTGATGTGGTCCACCGCGGTCCTTGAAACCGTGAGCGGAGGTTAGAATGCCGGCCGAACTAGAGACCGTCGAACGGGTCCGCCGTATCGACGTCGATCAGTATCGTTATGGGTTCGAGACGATCATCGAATCCGAAAAGGCCCCCAAGGGTCTGTCCGAGGACATCGTCCGCTTCATTTCCGCGAAGAAGGAAGAGCCGGCGTGGATGCTGGAATGGCGGCTCGACGCCTATCGCCGCTGGCTGACCATGACGGAGCCGACCTGGGCCCGCGTCGACTATCCGAAGATCGACTATCAGGACATCTATTATTACGCCGCGCCGAAGCAGACCAAGGCGCTGGCCTCGCTCGACGAAGTCGATCCGGAGATCCTGAGGACCTACGAGAAGCTCGGCATTCCGCTGCGCGAGCAGGAAATCCTCGCCGGGGTCGTGCGTCCCGAGGGCGAGGAGGGCGGCGAAGCGCCGCGCCAGGTGGCGGTCGATGCGGTGTTCGACTCGGTGTCGGTCGCGACCACCTTCCAGGCCGAACTGAAAAAGGCCGGCGTAATCTTCATGCCGATCTCCCACGCCATCCGCGAGCATCCCGATCTGGTGAAGAAGTATCTCGGCAGCGTGGTGCCGACCTCGGACAACTTCTTCGCCACGCTGAACTCGGCGGTGTTCTCCGACGGCTCCTTCGTCTACGTGCCGCCGGGCGTGCGCTGCCCGATGGAGCTGTCCACCTACTTCCGCATCAACGAGCGCAACACCGGCCAGTTCGAGCGCACGCTGATCATCGCCGACAAGGGCTCCTACGTCAGCTATCTCGAAGGCTGCACCGCGCCGCAGCGCGACGAGAACCAGTTGCACGCGGCCGTCGTCGAGCTGATCGCGCTGGACGATGCCGAGATCAAGTATTCGACGGTGCAGAACTGGTATCCCGGCAACTCCGAGGGCAAGGGCGGAGTCTACAACTTCGTCACCAAGCGCGGCGACTGCCGCGGCCGCAACGCCAAGATTTCCTGGACCCAGGTCGAGACCGGCTCGGCCATCACCTGGAAATACCCGAGCTGCATCCTGCGCGGCGACAACTCGCGCGGCGAGTTCTACTCGATCGCGATTTCGAACGGCTTCCAGCAGGTCGACTCCGGCACCAAGATGATCCATCTCGGCAAGAACACCACCAGCCGGATCATCTCCAAGGGCATCGCCGCCGGCCGTTCGCAGAACACCTATCGCGGCCTCGTCAGCGCACATCGCAAGGCGACGGGCGCGCGCAACTTCACCGCCTGCGACTCGCTCCTGATCGGCGACAAGTGCGGCGCGCACACCGTGCCTTATGTCGAGGCGAAAAATTCCTCGGCGCTGTTCGAGCACGAGGCGACCACCTCGAAGATTTCCGAGGACGTGCTGTTCTACTGCGTGCAGCGCGGGTTGTCGCAGGAGGAGGCGGTCGGCCTCGTCGTCAACGGCTTCGTGCGCGACGTGTTGCAGCAACTGCCGATGGAGTTCGCGGTCGAGGCGCAGAAGCTGATCTCGATCTCGCTGGAAGGCAGCGTGGGTTAGCGGCTGTCCTCCCGCGACCCGCACAGAGCGGGCGGCGCTCAGGGACAGCGGCAGAAGCGAAAGTCATCCTTCGAGGCGCGCATGGGCGCTCACACTTCGGGATGACATGAAAAGGAAAGATCATGTCGGCATTGCTGGAAGTCAGGAATTTGCAGGTTCGCGTCGAGGACCGGGAAATCCTTCACGGCCTCTCGCTCACCGTGAACAAGGGCGAGGTCCACGCCATCATGGGGCCGAACGGCTCCGGCAAATCGACGCTGAGCCACGTCATCGCCGGCAAGCCGGGCTATGAGGTGACCGGCGGCGAGATCCTGTTCCAGGGCGAGGACCTCTTGGAGATGGAGCCGGACGAGCGCGCCGCCAAGGGCGTGTTCCTGGCGTTCCAGTATCCGGTCGAGATTCCCGGCGTCGCCACCATGACGTTCCTGCGCACCGCACTCAACGCCCAGCGCAAGGCGCGCGGCGAAAGCGAATATTCGACGCCGGATTTCCTCAAGAAGGTGCGCGAGGTAGCGGCGTCGCTGAACGTGCCGCAGGAGATGCTGCGGCGTGGCGTCAATGTCGGCTTCTCCGGCGGCGAGAAGAAGCGCAACGAGGTGTTGCAGATGGCGCTGTTCGAGCCCAGCCTGTGCATTCTCGACGAGATGGATTCCGGCCTCGACATCGATGCGCTGCGGATCGCCGCCGACGGCGTCAACGCGCTGCGCTCAAGCGAGCGCGCGATGGTGGTCATCACCCACTATCAGCGGCTCTTGAACTACATCATCCCCGACCACGTCCATGTGATGTCGCGGGGCAGGGTGGTGAAAAGCGGCGGCAAGGAACTGGCGCTCGAACTGGAAGAGTTCGGCTACACCCGGTTCGAAGATCAGGCAGCCTGACAGGATCGGTCATGAACGTTGCAGTGTTGAAGACCACGGCGGAGCAGGCGGCGCAGGAGATGTTCTCCGCTGCCCGCGGCCGCTTGCCGGGGTCCGGTCCGGTCGCCGATATCCGCCAGAGCGCGTTCGACGATTTCGCGCGGAAGGGCTTGCCGCATCGCCGGATCGAGGACTGGAAATATACCGATCTGCGGATGCTGCTGCGCGCGGTCGCCCCGCTCGCCGCAGCGCCCGATCAGGCCGCGCTCGACCGCGCCGCGAAGGCGCTCGCCGGGCTCGATATCAGCGACACGCACCGGCTGGTGCTGGTGGACGGCGTCTTCGCGCCGTCATTGTCCGCCGCGGCGTATGAAGACGGCGTCAGCGTGCGCACGCTGCGCGCGATGCTGGAGGACGACGGGCTCGCCGCGCGCGCCGACCTGCTGCTCACCAAAGCCGCCTCGGACGCGATGATCTCGCTCAACGCTGCGATGGCGACCGACGGCGTCGTGATCGGCGTGGCCGAGAACGCGAAGCTGCGCAAGCCGATCCACATCGTTCACGTCGCCACGCAATCCGCTACCGCCGCGTTCACCCGCTCGCTGGTCCAGGTCGGAAGCGGCGCGCACGCCACCCTGGTCGAGAGCTTTGTCGCCGCCGAGGGCGCGGGCGCCTATCAGGTGCACGATTCCGTGGTGCTGTGGGCGGGCGAGGGCGCCGAGGTGCGGCACCTGCGTCTGGTCGAGGATGCGCGCGACGCCGCCAATATCTCCACCGCCATCGTCACGCTGGGCGCTCGGACGCAACTCGGCATGTTCAACCTCACCAGTGGCGGTGCGGTGAGCCGCTATCAGGCGTTCATCCGCTTCGGCGGCGAGAACGCCCACGCCGACGTCAACGGCGTCAGCCTGCTCAACGGCCGCCAACACGCAGACAATACGCTGGTGCTCGACCATGCGGTGCCGCATTGCACCAGCAACGAGGTGTTCCGCGCGGTGGTCGACGATTCCGCGCATTCGGTGTTCCAGGGCCGCATCAACGTCCATCCCGACGCGCAGAAGACCGACGCGCGGATGATGACGCGGGCGCTGCTGCTATCCGACGAGGCCGAGGCCGACAACAAGCCGGAGCTTGAGATTTTCGCCGACGACGTTCAGTGCGGCCACGGCGCCACCACCGGCGCGCTGGACGACAGCCTGCTGTTCTACCTGCGCGCGCGCGGCCTGCCGGAGAAAGAGGCGCAGGCGCTGCTGATCCAGGCGTTCGTCGGCGAGGCGATGGAGTCCATCGCGGACGATGCCCTGCGCGAGGCCGCGGTCGCCACGGCCGAGCGCTGGCTGGCGGCGCGGGGGTGAGGCATCGTCGCCATCCTTCGCGGCCCGGCCTTTGGCCTGGCGCGGCTTGGGATGGCCGCGAACGAATTGACAGCGTCATCCTGAGGTGCGCGCAAGCCAGCCTCGACGGATGACAGGAAGAGAAGCAGATGACCCATCCTGCCGTCGCCAATGGCGCTTACGATGTGGAGCGCGTCCGCGCCGATTTTCCGGCGCTGGCGATGCAGGTCTACGGCAAGCCGCTGGTCTATCTCGACAACGCCGCATCCGCGCAGAAGCCGGACGCCGTGCTCGACCGCATGACACAAGCCTACCGCACCGAATACGCCAACGTGCATCGCGGCCTGCACTATCTCGCCAATGCCGCGACCGAGGCTTACGAGGGCGGCCGCGCCAAGGCTGCGGCCTTCATCAACGCGCGGCGCAACGAGGAAATCGTTTTCACTCGCAACGCCACCGAGGCGATCAATCTGGTGGCCTCGTCGTGGGGCGAGCCCAACATCAAGGCCGGCGACGAGATCGTGCTCTCGATCATGGAGCACCACTCCAACATCGTGCCGTGGCACTTTTTGCGCGAACGGCATGGGGCGGTCATCAAATGGGCGCCGGTCGATGACGAGGGCAACTTCCTGATCGACGAGTTCGAGAAGCTGCTGACGGCCAAGACCAAATTCGTCGCCATCACCCAGATGTCGAACGCGCTCGGCACGCTGGTGCCGGTCAAGGAGGTGACGCGCATCGCCCACGCGCGCGGCATTCCGGTGCTGATCGACGGCAGTCAGGGCGCGGTGCATCTCGATATCGACGTGCAGGATATCGATTGCGACTTCTACGTCTTCACCGGCCACAAGGTTTACGGGCCGACCGGGATCGGCGTGCTCTACGCCAAGTACGACCACCTCGTCGCCATGCGGCCCTATAACGGCGGCGGCGAGATGATCCGCGACGTCGCGCGCGACGTCGTCACCTACGGCGACCCGCCGCACAAGTTCGAGGCCGGCACGCCCCCGATCGTCGAGGCGGTCGGGCTCGGCGCCGCCATCGACTATGTCAATTCGCTCGGCAAGGCGCGCATCGCCGCCCACGAGCACGACCTTCTGACCTATGCCCAGGACCGCCTGCGCGAGATCAACTCGCTGCGCGTCATCGGCACGGCGCGGCACAAGGGGCCCTTGATTTCGTTCGAACTCAAGGGCGCGCATCCGCACGACGTCGCGACCGTGATCGACCGGGCGGGGGTCGCGGTGCGGGCCGGGACCCATTGCGCGATGCCGCTTCTGGAACGTTTCAACGTCACGGCCACGTGCCGGGCGTCATTTGGCCTGTATAATACGCGCGCCGAAGTCGATCGTCTGGCGGAGGCGCTCATCAAGGCGCGGGATTTGTTCTCATGACCGATACGGCTGAAACCAAGGCCGCGAACGCGGCGGACAATGTGCAAACCATATCGGCGCTGCCGCCGGAGGAAACCGAGCGGCTCGGCACCGAGATCGTCGCCGCCCTCAAGACGGTGTTCGATCCGGAAATTCCGGCCGATATCTACGAGCTCGGCCTGATCTACAAGGTCGATATCAAGGACGACCGCGCCGTCGATATCGAGATGACGCTGACCACGCCGAACTGTCCGGCGGCGGCCGAACTGCCGACCATGGTCGAGAACGCGGTCGCCAGCGTCGCCGGCATCGGCGTCGTCAACGTCAACATCGTCTGGGAACCGCCGTGGACGCCGGAGCGGATGAGCGACGAAGCCCGCCTCGTGCTCAACATGTGGTGAGACGGCACTGATGCCGAAGCTCGCGGGCCTCATCGAGACCGCGCTCTATGTCGATGATCTGCCGCGGGCGATCGCGTTCTACGAACAGACCCTCGGCCTGAAAACCCTGAACCGCGACGCGCGCTTTGCCGCGTTCGACGTCGGCGGCCGCAACGTACTGCTGCTGTTTAAGCGCGGCGAGACGCTTGAGACCGTGCATCTGCCGGGCGGCACCATTCCGCCCCACGACGGCCACGGGCCGCTGCATGTCGCCTTCGCCATCACCGCCGATGAACTCAAGGCATGGGAGACGCGGCTGACGGAGCTGGGTGTTGCCATCGAGGGCCGTACCGCGTGGCCGCGCGGCGGCCACAGCATTTATTTCCGCGATCCCGACAATCACCTGCTCGAACTGGTGACGCCCGGCGTCTGGGCGATCTACTGACCGCGATACCCTCACCCTGAGGTGCCTTCGCAAAGCCGAAGGGCAGGCTCTCAGAGCCTGATCGGAAACGAGGCGTCATCGTCCGCCAACGGGTCCGCGCAAGGCGCGGCCCGATGACAGGCTCCGGCGGACGATCCGGTATTCAAGGCGGTGCGAGGACATGCAAGGCGAGAGGGTACTGGATGCTCCGCCTTCGCGGAGCATGACGGTTTTTGTGCTGCATATCTGTCCAGAAACGAATTTCCGACCGGACTCTCAGGATAGCGACGGAGGGCCCGGCTATCGCACCGCGCCGCTGGCGCAGAGCGCGTCGATTTCCGCCTCGGCATAGCCGTTGTCGCGCAGCACGGCGCGGCTGTGCTGGCCGGGATCGGGGGCCGGGGAGAGGGCGTCCTCGCCAAATCCCGGCAGGCCCGGCGTTCGCGCCGCATAGACCGCGCCGACGCCCGGCGTCTCGCTGCGCACCGCGCCCCGCACCGCCTGAACGTGCGGATCGGCGATCCAGTCGCCGGGATCGAGAATGCGCTCGGCGATGATGTCGGCGGCGTGCAAATCCTTGAGCCAGTCGTCGGTGGTCCGCCTCGCCAGGGTGGCGCGGACCTCGGCGATCAGCACGTCGGCGGCATCGGCGCGTCCGGCGAAATCGGCGAACCGCGGGTCGTTCGCGAGGTCGTCGCGGCCGAGCGCCGCGCACAGCCGCCGGTACTGGACATCGTTGACCAGCGTCACCATCAGCCAGCCGTCGCGGGTGCGATACGTTCCCGCCGGCACGTTGAGCGCGCGCGGCGCGCCGCCTTCCAGCATGTATTCCGCGAATTTATGGCCGAGCAGCGCCGCGGCCGTCTGCGTCAGGCTGATGTCGATCCAGCGGCCGACGCCGACGCTTGCCCGCGCGAACAGCGCGGTGGCGATGGCCTGAAACGCATAGGCGCCGGTCGCGACATCGGCGATCGGCGTGCCGACGCGATGGGGAATCCCGTCGTCGCCGCGATTGATCGACACCAGACCGGAGAAGGCTTGCGCCACGGAGTCGGAGCAGGGCCGTCCGGAGGCGGGGCCGGCCTGCCCGAAACCGCTGACCGACAGGTAGATCAGGCGCGGATTGGCGCGGCTCAACTCGTCGTAGCCGAGCCCGAGCCGCGCCGCGACGCCGGGCCGGAATCCCTCGATGAAGATGTCGCTTGCGGCCGCGAGCCGCCGCGCCACCGCAAGTCCCTCGGTCGATTTCAGGTCGAGGCAGAGCCCGCGCTTGCCGCGGTTGAACACCGCCGAGATCGCGGTGTGGCGTCCATAGGTGGTGCCGAGCCCGCGCGACCAGTCGCCTTCCGGCGGCTCGACCTTGATGACGTCGGCGCCATGGGCGGCGAGCAGCGCGCCGCAATAGGGCGAGGCGATGCCCTGTCCGCAGTCGAGCACGCGGATGCCCCGGTAAGGGGCCTCGTATGTTGCGCCCTGTCCATGGTCTTGCGCCATGTGTTGTCTCCGTTGCTTTTTCCGGTCTGCGCTCGATCGCAGGCAAGCATCTTTTCGCCGAAAAAGCCACAAAAGCGGCGATTTACACGCTCCGGTTTCGAATGCCTTTACGTTTCGGGCGGATTCTGCCCCGGCTTGTCGCGGCTGTCCGGGAGAGGAATTCGATGCTCAGCGGGGTGAGGCGGTCCCTTGAAACGCATCTTGTGGCGCTGCGGGCGCTCAGCGGATTCGCGCGGCTCGGGATCGTCATCGGGCTGATCGTGTTCGGCCTGTTGCGCAACGCCGCTCCGATGCCCGAGCGGGCGGCCGGGAGCATCGGCGACGTCGGGCTCTACCAGCACATCGTGGCCGACGTGCGGGGCGGCGAAACATACTATGCGGCGGTAGCTCACGAGCATCGGGAGCACAGCTATCCGCTGCGCCCGTTCGTCACCGTCCGGCTGCCGACGCTGGCCTGGATGCTGGCGCTCCTGCCCGGCGAGATCGCGCAACGCGCAATGCTGCTGCTGCTGGGGCTTGCGACCGTTGCGGCCTGGGCGTGGCGGCTGGCGGCCGCCGGTATCTCGCCGGGCCGCTACGCGGCCGCGCTGATCGCCCTGACCTTGGGCGCGTCGTTCGCGCTCGCGCCCACCGGGCCGTTCGTGCATGAGGTCTGGGCCGGACTGCTCATCGCGTTGTCGATGGCCTTGCGCCGGCGGAACGCCTGGCTTGCCGCGGTGATGGTCGGAACGGCCGCCGCGCTGCTGCGCGAACTGGCCGCGCCTTATCTGCTGGTGATGGCCCTGATGGCCCTCTGGGAACGCAACTACCGGGAGGCGGGGGCCTGGTGCGCCGGGCTCGCTCTGTTTGCCTGCGCGCTGACCCTGCACGCGGTCCAGGTCAATGCGCTGGCGGCACCGACCGATCCCGGATCGCCCGGCTGGCTCGCGCTCGGCGGCTGGCGGTTCGTCTTGCAGACGGCCTATTGGGTTCCGGACGTGCTCGGCATCGGCTGGTGCACGGCGATCCTGCTGCCGCTGGCATTGCTCGGCCTGACGGTCCGGCCGCTCGACTGGCGCCTGTCGCTGACCGTCGGAGGATACATGGCCGGCTTTCTGTTCGTCGGCCGCCACGACACGTCCTATTGGGGATTGATGACCGCGCCGCTGTGGCCGCTCGGACTGGCGCGAACATGGCCCGCCATCGTCGAATGCCTTGGCGACATCCGCGGGCTCAGCGCCGGCCGCAGGCGCGTGGACATGCTGGCCGATCCGGCGGAGTGACGGTGCGCGGAGAGTCATCGGCACAAGGCCACGGGTGCTGTAAACCGTCGCAAGCAGTGACTTTCCCATCCTAAGCATCATAAAGAGTTGTGCCGCTCCAAAGACCCGCTTCCCCAGGCCCGGAGGTCTGGCGCAAGACCGTCTCACCAGGCAAGGATACGGATGATCAAAACTCTCATCCCCGTCACCCTCGCGGCGTTAGCGGGGGTGAGCATCGTCATCCAGCAGGTTCTGAACGCCAATTTGCGCACCGCGCTCAATTCGGCCGCGTGGTCGGGCTTCATGAGCTATTTCGTCGGGCTCGTCTTCATGGTTCTGTTCGCGGTCGGGATGCGCGATCCGCTTCCTTCGGCGGCAATCGCATCCCGCATCCCGTGGTGGGCGTGGAGCGGAGGTCTGTTCGGCGCGATCTTCATCGTTCTTGCGATCTATCTCGTACCGCAGATCGGCGCCGCCACGTTCATCGGCCTGCTCGTCGCGGGGCAGATGCTTGCATCAGTGACGTTCGATCACTTCGGCTGGATGGGCCTTGCCGAGCGCCCTGTGGACGCGCCTCGCTTGATCGGCGTCGCTCTCCTGATCGCGGGTGTCGTGCTCATCCGGCGCTGAACCATTCCGTTTGCCGGATCTACCCCAACCCCGATCTCGGGCGGTATCGCAGGGCATCGACCAACACCGCAAAGGCTGGCGACGTCTGACGGCGGCTCGGATAGTACAGGTGATAGCCTGAGAAGGGCGGGCACCAATCGGACAAAACCCGGGTAAGCCTGCCCTCGGCAATGTACGGCTTCACATGACCTTCCGTCAGGTAGGCGAGGCCGAAGCCATTGAGCGCGGCGCTCAGCAGCGGCCCCGCGCCGTTGAAGACCAGTTGACCATCCACCCTGACATTGAGGACGCGGCCGTTCTTTTCGAATTCCCAGGCGTAGAGACGGCCATGGGTCGGCAATCGAAGGTTCAGGCAATTGTGATCCGTGAGGTCCTGCGGTAGCCGCGGCTTTCTCCGGCCGGCGAAATAGGACGGCGCGCCGACCACGGCCATCCGCAGATCAGGCCCGACGCGGACGGCGATCATGTCCTTGTCCACCAGTTCGCCGGGCCGGATGCCCGCGTCGTAGCGTTGCGTCACGATGTTCGCGAGGCCGTAATCGATGATGACCTCAACTTTGATGTCAGGGTATTTCGGCAGGGTCCTGGCCAGCGCAGGCATCAGGATGGCCTCGGCCGCGTGTTCGGTTGCCGTGATCCGGATCGTGCCCGCAGGCTTCTCCCGCAGTTCGCCTAGCGCCGCGAGTTCCATATCCATCTCGTCGAACTTTTGCCCGATGCGTTGAAGCAAACGCTCGCCTGCCTGGGTGGGCGCAACGCTTCGCGTCGTGCGGTTCAAGAGGCGGACTCCAAGCCGCTCTTCCAGATCGCGGACGGTCTGGCTGACGGCCGGCTGGGACATCTTCAGCTTCGCCGCCGCCCGCGTGAAACTTCCCTCGCGCGCGACCGCGAGGAAGGCGAGGAGGCCGCTGGCGTTTTCGCGCTCCATTCATATCCCTCGCAAATAAATCCAATCAGGTTTTATCATCTAATCGGGCGACGGCAACCGGCCTACATTCGCGGAGCCAGAACGCATTCGGTTGCGGAGAATTGGGTCCCGCGCCCGCACGCACATCCAGGAGATTGGAATGAAGCGGTTGGTCCTGAGCATCATTTTGCTCTCCCTGACAGCCTCGGTGCCGGCATCGGGAGAGCCGGCAACGACGCAAGGAGCGAAATCCATGTCGACGGCAGACGACATCCGGGCGGTCGCGCCCGCCCTTGAAACCTATGCCCAGCGTGTGGTCGCGGGCGACCTCTGGAAGCGGCCGGGACTTTCCGCGCGCGACCGGAGCATCGTCACGTTATCCGCCCTGATTGCACGCGATCAGACGGCCGAGTTGCCTCATTACTTGAATCTGGCGCTCGACAGCGGGGTGAAGCCCGCCGAAATTTCCGAAATCATCACGCATCTGGCGTTCTACGCCGGTTGGGGCAACGCGACGGATGCCGTGCGGACTGCGCGAAGCGTCTTCGCAGGCCGCGGCATCGGAGCCGATCAACTTCCGCAAGGCTCCACTCCGAAACTTGCGCTCGACGAGGCTGCCGAGGCGCAACGCGCGGAGCGGGTGGGCCGCGCGTTCGGAAATGTGGCGCCCGGCCTCGTGCGGTACACGGCCGACGTCCTGTTCCGGGATCTCTGGTTGCGGCCGGGCCTCGCGCCGCGCGACCGCAGTCTGGTTACCGTCAGCGCCCTGATCGCCAACGGGCAGGTTGCGCAGGTCACCTATCACCTGAACCGCGCCATGGACAGCGGACTGACACGGGAGCAGGCCGGAGAGGCGGTCACGCATCTTGCCTTCTACGTCGGGTGGCCAAACGCATTCTCCGCATTGCCGGTCGTCAAGGACGTGATCGAGAAGCGCCCGCTCGCGCACGGAAAATAACGCCATGCTGTCGCGCAGAACCATTCTGATCGCTGGCGGCGCGGCCGCCCTCGCGAGCGTCGGGCCGGCGTCCGCTCAGACATCATCGCTCACGAAGGAATCGAACATGGACATCAAACGAAATGGCTCCCGTCCTTCCACACGGGGCTCGTCCGAATGGTTCACGGGATCCGTTCGCGTCGATCCGCTGTTCCAGGCGCCGGATCCGGCGCGGGCAGGCGGTGGTCAGGTCACTTTCGAACCCGGTGCCAGAACCGCATGGCATACGCATCCGCTGGGGCAGACCCTGATCATCACGTCGGGCCTCGGCTGGGTGCAGCGGGAGGGCGGCCCGATCGAGGAGGTGCGGCCCGGAGACGTGGTGTGGTTTCCTCCGGGCCTGAAGCACTGGCACGGCGCGACTCCGAGCACGGCAATGACCCACATCGCGATCCAGGAATCGCTCAATGGCAAGAACGTCGACTGGCTGGAGAAGGTCAGCGACGAACAGTATCGCAAGTAGCCCGACCGATCATCGTCCACTCCGTATTCCCCGCCTGATCCGGGGCGCGGGAGCGGGACGTCTGCGCGTGACAGGCGAACCTTCCGAAAGAAAGCATTCATGTTCATGGTCGTGTCCGGCAAGTCGAAGTCTCCGACTGACAGGTCGATGCTGGCCTTGATGGCGGCCGTGCTCGTGGTCTTCCTGGTCACCGGCGCGGCCCTGCCGACCCTTCCGCTCCACATCCATGCCGGGTTGGGTTTCGACGCCTTCGTCATCGGTCTTGTGTCCGGGGCGCAATTCGTGGCTGCGCTGGTGTCGCGTTTGTGGTCCGGATCGTTCTCCGACCGCCGTGGACCGAAACAGGCGATCATTGCCGGGCTGGTGATGGGCGCGGCTTCCGGCCTGCTTTATCTTGTCTCTCTCGCTTTCACCGACAATCCGTATCTCTCCGTCGCCATCCTGCTGGTCGGGCGAGCACTGCTTGGCGGATCTGAGAGCTTTGTCATCACCGGCGCGCAGGCGTGGGGCCTCGCGCTGACCCCTACAGGCAACACCGGCAGGATGATCGGCTGGATGGGCACGGCCATGTATGTCGGTCTCGCCGCCGGTGCTCCGGTCGGCAGCCTGCTCTTCGATCGCGTCGGCTTCCTCGCCATCGGGATCACGACGATGCTTGTGCCGTTGGCAATGGTATTGCTGGTTGCGCCGATGGCGGCCGTGCATCCGCGACCGCAACCAAAGCGGGTTTTCGCGGATGTGGCCCGGGCCGTCTGGCTGCCGGGCCTCGGCATGTCGTTCGCCAGCCTTGGCTATGGCGCGATGACCGCATTTTCCGTGCTGTATTTCGCTCAGCAGGATTGGCAACCCGCCTGGTTGTCCTTCACCGCCTTCGCGTTGGCCCTGATCGTTGCGCGAGGGGTCTTCGGCGGCCTGCCGGACCGTATGGGCGGCGCCAGTGCCGCGATGGCCTTCGCCGTCCTGCAGGCCATCGGCATGGGATTGATGGGACTGTCGTCGAGCGCTCTGTCCGGATTTGTCGGGGCCACGCTGACCGGCTTCGGATACGCCTTTGTCTATCCGGGCTTTGGGATCGAAGCGGTGCGGCGGGCTCCGCCGGAGAGCCAGGGGCTGGCCATGGGAGTCTTCACCGCCTTCCTCGATCTCGCGCTCGGCATCCTCGCGCCTCTCCTCGGTCTCGTCGCGCGCGTCGCCGGCCTTGGTTCGGTGTTTGTCATTAGCGCACTTCTCGCGCTTTGCGCCGTACCGGTCGCGGTGCGTCTGCGTTCGAATCCCGAATTTGAGAACGACAGCGTTCGTCTCCGTCGTTCTCCGGGTGCGGACCTTGCAGAATCGCATGGTCTGCGAAGCCACGGCGAACCGGTCGGCCATTCATGAATCCATTTCATAGCCTCATGAAACGGATCCGCCCTAATCCCGTGGCGGCGTCTCGACTACCCTGGATTTCAACAGTGCGCCGCCCGGTTTCGGATTTGTCCGTTCACGCATTTGTGGGGGCCGGGAAGTCGCCTGGCGCCAAAGGGCCTTTGCGGCTTGAGCGCGGTTTCCTTATCCTCGCCGGTGTGTCTACCTTTGTCGCGTCGTCGAGAGTTGCGTCGAGAACGTCGAGCGGCCCACGAAATATGTTCGTGCTCGCATCCTCGTCGCAGCAAAAGCTTATGAAGAGCGAGGAACGATCATGATCAAAGTGAAAATCAACGGGCAGGATAAAACCTGGGAAGGCGATCCCGATCTGTCGTTGCTGTGGTTTCTGCGCGACGAGATCGGCCTGACCGGCACCAAGTTCGGTTGCGGCGAAGCGCTGTGCGGCGCCTGCACCGTGATCGTCGACAAGCAGGCGGTGCGCGCCTGCGTCACATCCGTTTCGGATGTCGCCGACCGCGACGTCGTCACCATCGAGGGCCTGCATCCGACCGGCGATCATCCGGTTCAGAAGGCGTGGCGTCAGGTCAACGTTCCGCAGTGCGGTTACTGCCAGTCCGGCCAGATCATGCAGGCGGTGGCGCTGCTGACGGAGAACCCGAAGCCGACGTATGACCAGATCCGCGAGGCGATGGCGGGGAATATCTGCCGCTGCGGCTGTTACCAGCGCATCGAGAACGCGGTTCACCTCGCTTCGACGGGGGTGTGACCATGAACATCATCACCGATCCCAAAACGCTTCGCGGGTTTGAGACGCAAATCAAGGTCGAGAAGATTTCACGGCGCGTCGTTCTCAAGGGCCTCGGCGTCGCGGGCGGCCTCGTGCTTGCCGCGCCTGTGATGTCGCGGCGGGCGTTCGCCGCCTATCAGACCGGCGCCGCCAAGATGCCGCATGGCGTCGTGGTCGATCCGCGCGTGTTCGTCGCCATCGCGCCGGACGGCATCGTCACCATCATCGCGCACCGCGCGGAGATGGGCACCGGAGTCCGCACCAGCCTGCCGCTGATCGTCGCCGAGGAAATGGAAGCGGACTGGTCGCGCGTGAAGGTCAAACAGGCGCACGGCGACGAGACGACCTTCGGCAATCAGGACACCGATGGCTCGCGCAGCACGCGGCACTACCTGATCCCGATGCGCCAGATCGGCGCCGCGGCGCGAACGATGCTGGAAACAGCCGCCGCCAGGCGATGGGGCGTGCCGGCGGGCGAGGTCAAGGCGCAGAACCATGAAGTGACCCATGCGTCGAGCGGTCGCCGTCTCGGCTTCGGCGAACTGGCCGAAGATGCCGCGAAGCAGGCCGTCCCGGCTATCGACGGATTGAAGCTGAAAGATCCGAAAGACTTCCGCTATCTCGGCAAGGGCCAGGTCAACATCGTCGATCTGCACGATATCACCACAGGCGCCGCACATTACGGCATCGATACCCGCCTGCCGGGCATGAAATATGCCGTCATCGCGCGGCCGCCGGTGACAGGCGGCAAACTGGTATCGTTCGATGCGGCGGACGCGTTGAAGGTGTCCGGCGTCGAGAAGGTCATGGAGGTGAAGGGCTGGCCGTGGCCGTCCAAATTCCAGCCGCTTGGCGGCGTCGCGGTGATCGCCCGCAACACCGGGGCGGCGATCAGGGGTCGCGAAGCGCTCAAGGTCGAGTGGGACGACGGCGCCAACGCCCGCTACGATTCCGTTGCCTATCGCAAGCAACTGGAGGAGGCGGCGCGCCAACCCGGTCTCGTCGTGCGCAAGGAAGGCGACGTCGATGCCGCGCTCAAGAGCGCCGACAAGGTGGTGACCGGCGAGTACTACCTGCCGCATCTCGCCCATGTCAGCATGGAGCCGCCGGTGGCGGTCGCCGATGTGAAGGGCGACAAGGTCGAGGTCTGGGCGCCGGTGCAGAGCCCGGGCGGCACCCGCGAGGAGCTCGCCAAGACGCTTGGCATTCCGGAAGACAACGTCACCGTCAACGTGACGCTGCTTGGCGGCGGCTTCGGGCGCAAATCGAAATGCGATTTCGTGCTGGAAGCAGCGCTGCTGTCCAAGGCGATCGGCGCACCGGTCAAGGTGCAGTGGACACGCGAAGACGATGTGCAGCACGATTTCCTGCATACCGTCTCGGTGGAGCGTATCGAGGCCGGGCTCGACAAATCCGGCAAGGTCGTCGCGTGGCGGCACCGCAGCGCGGCGCCGAGCATCGCCTCGACGTTCGCGCCGAACGTGACGCATCAGGCGCCGTTCGAGCTCGGCATGGGGCTGATCGACATGCCGTTCGAGATCGCCAATATCCAGTGCGAGAATCCGGAGGCGGCGGCGCATACCCGCATCGGCTGGTTCCGCTCGGTGTCCAACATTCCGAAAGCCTTCGCGGTGCAGTCCATGGTCGGCGAACTGGCGGCGGCGATCAGGCGCGACCAGAAGGAGATGCTGCTCGACCTGATCGGCTCGCCGCGGATCGTGAAACTGGATTCGGTAAAGGACCCGTGGAATTACGGCGAACCCTATGACAGCTATCCGATCGACACCGCCCGCCTGCGCCGGGTCGTCGAAGTGGTGGCCGACAAGGGCAAGTGGGGCCGCGACGTTCCCAAAGGCCACGGGCTGGGCATTGCCGCGCATCGCAGCTTCGTCAGTTATGTCGCGACCATTGTCGAAGTCTCGGTTGACGACGATGGCAAGCTGACGGTGCATCAGGTGGACACCGCCATCGATTGCGGCACCTACGTCAATCCGGAACGCATTCAATCCCAGATCGAAGGGGCCGCGATCATGGGGTTGAGTCTGGCGAAGTACGGCGAGATCACCTTCAAGGGCGGCCGGGTGGAGCAGGGCAACTTCGACACCTTCCCGGTGATCCGGATGGACGAGTCGCCGCTCGTCACCTACGTCCACATCGTTCCCCCCGATGCGGATACGCCGCCGAGCGGCGTCGGCGAACCGGGCGTGCCGCCGTTCGCCCCGGCGCTGGCCAACGCGATCTTTGCCGCGACCGGAAAGCGCATTCGCGCGCTTCCGATCGGCAAGCAACTGGAGACCTGAACCGGAACGCCGATCCGCCAAGGATAACGGATAACGGCAGCGGTGAGATGATCCTTCATCCACCGCTGTCGTGCGACTGTGAAAGTGTATTCATCGGAAAGTTGAGATGGCCGGAAATGTGACACGCCGCGCCCTGTTTGGAACGGCGTTGGCGATGGCGATGCCTCGCCTCGCGCTTGCCGGTGCGAATGGAAACGGAAGCGCGGGCAATGCGAAGATGAGAATCGAGATTGCGTTTGGCGAACACGTTTTCCCGGCGACCTTGGACGACAATCCTTCAGCGCGGGACCTGCTGTCGCTGTTGCCTCTGAGCTTGTCGATTGAGGATTATTCGAACAACGAGAAAATCGCCTATCTTCCGCGCAAACTCACGGAGGAGGGCAGCGCTCCCTTCACAAACGAGGCGCCCGGCGATCTTTGCTACTACGCCCGATGGGGTAACCTCGCGTTTTTCCATGCCGGCTACCGGTACTCGCGAGGGCTGATCCGTCTCGGCCGCCTCGATGGCGGAATCGAACCGCTGTTGACGCGAGGCACGTTTCCGCTCCGCGTCAGAAAGCTTGGCTAGTACGACAACCGCGATCCTGCCGCTCTCGTCAAGGCAGCGGGATGCCTGTGAGGTCGGTCAACTTGCTCACGATCTGATCCTGAAAGCCCGTATCGGAAACCTCGCGGGCGGATTTCGCTTGCTGGCGATGATGCCAGTATCGGCCGCTGACCATCGCGGCGGGATCATTGCTGACGGCGAGCCAGGTCTGGGTCTGGTGACCCATCTCCAGGTCGTCCGGCGCGCCGGGACCACCCATCCTTGTCGGCACCCATCCCGGATCGACGGCGTTACTCAGAACGTCCGGCCACCGCCGGGCAATCGCAAAGGCGAGCGCCGCGACGTAGAGCTTGCTTTCGGAATAGGCCCTGGTTGGATCCCAACGTCGTTCGATCCAATCGATATCGCGCAGCGGGCCGACACCGCCACGGTGCATACCGCTACTCAGATAGATCAATCGATCCGGACGCTCGATCAATGCGGTCAGGATGTAAGGGGCAAGCGTGTTGACGGCGAGGATGCCGGCGTGCCCTTCGGGCGTGGCGGCCCGGCCTTCCGTCGAATAGATGCCCGCGTTGTGAATGACCGCATCCATGTGGCCGAGGGCATTGACCTGATCCGCGACCGATCGGGTTTCGGTGGCCTTGCTCAGATCGCCCACGACGACGCCGAGCGCTCGGGACGCCAATTCCGCTACAGCGGAAGCACGTTCCTGCGACCGGGCGTGCAATACGACGCGATGGCCGTCCTGAATCAGGGACTGCGCCGCCATGCGGCCCAGGCCGTCCGTGCTCCCAGTGATGAAAATGCGCGCCATCGCAGGAATCCTTTATGTTGTCATCGTTGTCGGGGTCATTGTACCGAGGTCGCCGGCGGTTGCGGCCGTGCCGGCGGATCATGTGCGATGACGCAGAGCCTCGACCAGGGTGTGGAAGGCAGGCGATGACTGGCGGCGGCTCGGGTAGTAGAGATGATAGCCGTCCCAGTAGGGCGACCAGCCTTCGAGCACGCGCTTGAGCCGACCCTTGGCGACGTAGGGAAGGGCGATTTCCTCCGGGACATAGGCGAGGCCGCGCCCGGCGAGGGCGGCGTCAAGCACATGGAAGATATTGTTGAAGACAAGCTGGCCGTCGACGCGCACCTTGATCTCGCGGCCGTTCTTCTCAAATTCCCAGACGTAGAGCGCGCCTGATGTGGGAAACCGATAGTTGATGCAGCCGTGCTGCATCAGATCCTGCGGCTTCTGCGGAACCGGGCGCTTCGCGAAATAGGATTTCGCGCCGACCACGGCAAACCTGAAATCAGGACCGATGCGCGCCGATATCATGTCCTTGGCGAGTTGCTCTCCCATGCGGACGCCGGCGTTGTACCTTTCCGTCACGATATCGGTGAGGCCGTTGTCGAGCAGGAGTTCAACCTTGATGTCCGGAAATTTCGGAAGAAAGGACTTCAGTTTCGGCCACAGGACATTGCTGATCGCGTAGTCCGGGGCCACGATCCGGATCGTTCCGGCGGGTTTCTCCCGCAGTTCATTGAGGGCATCGACCTCGATCTCGATCTGGTCGAAATGCGGCCCGATGCGTTCAAGAAGTCTCTCGCCAGCTTCGGTCGGCGCAACCGCCCGCGTGGTGCGGGTGAGCAGGCGAACGCCGAGTCTTGCCTCAAGCTGGCGGATGGTGTGGCTCAGGGCCGATTGCGAGACGCCGAACCTGGCCGCGGCCTTGGTGAAGCTGCGCTCGCGGGCCACGGCGAGGAACGCAAGCAGGTCGTTGACTGTCTGACGCGCCACTCATGAATCCTTCCAGATGCTCAAACAGAGAGGATAGGCAGTCGGTCGGCTGTTGTTTACTCCGCAAAATCCGCTTGCTGTCATGATCTGCATTCATGAATTGATCTGCTGCGACCCGGGGCTGCCATCGTCCTTTGCGGGAGGAGTGCCCGTCGCCAAGGCATTCATGAATCCTGCTCATAAACACATGCCATGTGCGCCCTCTAATTGCAGACAGCAACCTCGATTATTTTGACTGCATGTCGACTCAAGATTCTTATGCGACCAACGACGTCGTGGACCAGCCTGCTCACTGGAGCGGCGTGTTCGCGATGTCGCTCTGCGTCTTCACGCTCATTGCGTCCGAGTTCATGCCCGTGAGCCTGCTGACGCCGATCGCGTCGGATCTGCATGTCAGTGAAGGGCAGGCGGGGCAGGCGATCGCGATATCGGGCGCGTTCGCCGTTCTGACAAGCCTTCTGATTTCCTCCGTGGCAGGCCGGCTCGATCGCAAGATTTTGCTCCTTGGCCTGACCGCGGTGATGGCGGCCTCCGGGACAGTTGTGGCGATCGCGCCGAACTATGTGATCTTCATGGCCGGCCGGGCCCTGATAGGGGTTGTCATCGGCGGTTTCTGGTCGATGTCGGCGGCGACGGCGATGCGGCTCGTCCCGGAACGTCACGTTCCGAAAGCGCTGGCGATCTTCAATGGCGGCAACGCTCTCGCGACGGTGGTCGCGGCACCCCTCGGCAGTTTCCTTGGCGCGATCATTGGCTGGCGCGGTGCGTTCTTCTGCGTCGTTCCGGTCGCGGTGATCGTCTTTTGCTGGCAGGCCGTCAGCCTTCCTTCGATGAAGGCGGATCGTCAACCTGGTTCCGGAAACGTGTTCAAGGTGCTGCAACGGCCGCTGGTTGCCCTGGGCATGGCGTCGGTTGGTCTTTTCTTCATGGGGCAGTTCGCGCTCTTCACCTATGTGCGGCCGTTCCTCGAAACGGTCACTCAGGTCGATGTCGCGACACTGTCGCTTGTGCTTCTTCTGATCGGGGTCACCGGATTCATCGGCACCAGCCTGATAGGCGGCTTCCTGAAGGGCGGACTCTATCGGACGCTGACCTCCATTCCGGTCGCGATGGCCGTGATCGCCCTGGCTCTGATCGCCTGCGGCGCTCACCTCGCCATCACGGCTACGCTGCTGGGCATCTGGGGCCTGATCGGCACGGCGGCGCCCGTGGGGTGGTGGACATGGCTGGCGCGGTCGCTTCCGGAGGATGCCGAGGCGGGCGGCGGTCTCATGGTGGCGGTCATTCAGCTCGCCATCACCTTTGGCGCCGTCATCGGCGGCGCGTTGTTCGATACCAGCGGCTATCAGGCGACCTTCATAGCCAGCGCCGTCCTCCTGTTGATCGCCGCATACCTCACGATCCTCACAGCGCGCCGGAGCAGCGCAACCGCCTGATCCGGATAAAGGGCGATGCGCTCCTGACTTGCGTCGCTCAGAAGCGAAAACCGGGGCGCCGAACCCTTATAGCATAATTCGCATAAGGTATATTATGGAATTGAAATAGGTATGTGATTCCAGACTATTGGCTTGATTTCTTGATCCTGGCGGGCTTCACGCGAACCGTCCGTCATGCGCAATTGCCGCCGGAATTGAGTCCGGCGCTGTCGTCAGCCAAGCCGCTGTTGCGCCCCGCCGACGCCCGCGATCGATGCACCCGCCATTGGTCGAGGGTCACGCCGAAACCCCTTGACCGGACCTTTGCGGGATGCTGACGAATAGTCGCAGGTCCGGGCGAGCGGTACTCACCTCCAAATCGCAAGAACCAATGTTTCAAAAAATGGATCAGGAGACGACCATGGGTTTATCACGTCGGACATTGTTGAAGGCATCGGCCGCGGCCACCGTCATGGGCGGTCTTGGTGGCGGCCTTGGCGCGCCGCTGGTGGCCCGCGCCCAGCAGGCCGAGTTCACCTACAAATTCGCCAACAACCTGCCGGTCTCGCACCCGCTGAACATCCGCGCCAAGGAGATGTCGGCGGCAATCAAGACCGAGACCAACGGCCGTGTCGATCTGCAAATCTTCCCCAACAACCAGCTCGGCTCCGACACCGATATGCTGAGCCAGATCCGCTCAGGCGGTGTCGAGTTCTTCACCCTGTCGGGCCTGATCCTCTCGACGCTGGTGCCGGCGGCCTCGATCAACGGCATCGGCTTCGCGTTCCCGGACTATCCGACCGTGTGGAAGGCCATGGACGGCGACCTCGGCGCCTATGTCCGCGGCCAGATCAACAAGGCCAACCTGATCGTCATGGACAAGATCTGGGACAACGGCTTCCGCCAGACCACGTCCTCCACCAGGCCGATCAACGGGCCGGACGATTTCAAGGGCTTCAAGATTCGGGTCCCGGTGTCGCCGCTGTGGACATCGATGTTCAAGGCGTTCGACGCCTCGCCGGCCTCGATCAACTTCAACGAGGTCTATTCGGCGCTCCAGACCAAGATCGTCGAGGGGCAGGAGAACCCCCTCGCCCTGATTTCCACGGCAAAGCTCTACGAGGTCCAGAAATACTGCTCGCTGACCAATCACATGTGGGACGGCTTCTGGTTCCTCGCCAACCGCCGCGCCTGGGAAAGGCTGCCGGAGGATGTCCGCACCATCGTCGCCAAGAACATCAACGCCGCGGCGGTGAAGGAGCGTGAGGACACCGAGAAGCTCAACGCCACGGTGATGGAGGAATTGAAGGGCAAGGGCTTGGTGTTCAACCAGCCCGAGGTGACGCCGTTCCGCCAGAAGCTGCGCGACGCCAAGTTCTATGCCGAATGGAAAGGCAAGTACGGCGATCAGGCGTGGGAGCTTCTGGAAAAGTCCGTCGGCAAGCTGGCCTGACGCGGCTGCGGCGGATCGTGACGGTGCGCGCCGATGGAGCGGACATGGCGATCGGCGCGGGGGCCTTGCAGCCTCCGCGCCGGTCGTGGCTCGGGCGGATCGAGCACGGGCTCGGGCTGCTGGTGGAGATTCCGACCGCGCTTCTGGTGGTGGTCGAGATCGTCATCCTGTTCGCCGGTGTGGTGTCGCGCTACGTCTTTCACAGTCCGCTGATCTGGTCGGACGAACTGGCCTCGATCCTGTTCCTGTGGCTGGCGATGCTGGGGGCGGTGGTGGCGTTCCGTCGCTCCGAGCACATGCGGATGACGGCGTTGGTGGCCGGCGCTTCGCCGGTGCTGCGCAGCTATCTCGAAACAGTGGCGATCTGCGCGGCGCTGGCGTTCCTGCTGCTGGTCGCGTCGCCGGCATGGGAATACGCCTACGAGGAAAGCTTCATCACCACGCCGGCCTTGGAAATCTCCAATAGCTGGCGCGCCGCCGCGCTGCCGGTCGGGATCGGCCTGATGGTGCTGTTCGCCCTGTTGCAGATGGCGAAAACCCAGCGGCTGCGCACCCTGCTCGCGGCGGTCGCCTCGGTCGTCGTCATCATCGCCGTGCTGTGGCTGGCGCAGCCGTGGCTGCGGCAGTTGGGCAATTTCAATCTCGTCATCTTCTTCGTGTTGGTGGCCGGCTCCTGCGTGTTCGCCGGCGTGCCGATCGCCTTCGCCTTCGGCCTGTCGGTGCTGGGTTATCTGGCGCTCACCACCAACACGCCGCTGATGGTGCTGGTCGGCCGGATGGACGAGGGCATGAGCCACCTCATCCTGCTGGCGGTGCCGCTGTTCGTGTTTCTCGGGCTGCTCATCGAGATGACCGGCATGGCGCGGGCCATGGTCGGCTTTCTCTCCAGCCTGCTCGGCCATGTCCGTGGCGGCCTCAACTACGTGCTGATCGGCGCGATGTATCTCGTCTCCGGCATTTCCGGCTCGAAAGCCGCCGACATGGCGGCGGTGGCGCCGGTGCTGTTTCCCGAGATGAAAGCGCGCGGCGCCAAGCCCGGCGATCTGGTGGCGCTACTCTCGGCCACCGGCGCGCAGACCGAAACCATCCCGCCGAGTCTGGTGCTTATTACTATCGGCTCTGTCACCGGCGTCTCAATCGCGGCGCTGTTCACCGGCGGCATGTTGCCCGGCGCGGTGCTGGCGGTAACGCTGTCGGCGCTGGTGTGGTGGCGCTATCGCCATGAAGACCTGAGCCACGTCAAAAAGGTCGGCTGGACCGAAATCCTGCGCAGCTTTGTCATCGCCCTGCCCGCTCTGGCCCTGCCCTTCGTGATCCGCGCCGCCGTGGTCGAGGGCGTCGCCACCGCGACCGAAGTCTCCACCATCGGCATCGTCTATGCCACGGTGGTCGGCCTCCTCGTCTACCGCCAGTTCGACTGGCGGCGGCTGCGGCCGATGCTGATCGAGACGGCGAGCCTGTCCGGTGCCATCCTGTTCATCATCGGCACCGCGACCGGCATGGCCTGGGGGCTGACCCAGTCCGGCTTCTCGCGCGCGCTGGCGAGCGCGATGACCGGCCTGCCCGGCGGCTCGGCGACCTTCATCGGCGTCTCGATCATCGCCTTCATGATCCTCGGCAGCGTGCTTGAAGGCATCCCGGCCATCGTGCTGTTCGGCCCGCTGCTGTTTCCGATCGCGGACGCGGTCGGCGTCCACGAGGTTCATTACGCCATGATCGTGATCCTCGCGATGGGCATCGGCTTGTTCGCGCCGCCGTTCGGCGTAGGCTATTATGCAGCCTGCGCGGTCGGCCGGGTCGACCCCGCCGAAGGCGTCAAGCCGATCCTCGGCTACATGCTGGCGCTATTGGTCGGGTTGATCGTGGTGGCGGCGATCCCATGGATTTCAATCGGGTTTATTAAATGAAGAACAGTATCTTCAGTGAATTTCATGATCTTTTACATTGAAAGATTTGTATTTCTCAAACAATAGATGAAAAGACGGGTACAAGATATTGTTTTAACGAGGAAGTGGACATGTTGAGGAGCAGCAACCCTTACGATATCGGCCTCGACCGCAACGCGGCCAATTTCGTGCCGCTCTCGCCCTTGAGCTTTCTGTTCCGCACTGCCGCGGTCTACCCGAACCATCCGAGCGCGGTTTATGAGGGCCGCACATTCACCTGGTCGCAGACGCTGGAGCGCTGCCGGCGCGTCGCCTCGTACCTCGGCGGACGCGGGATCGGGCGCGGCGACACGGTCGCGGCAATGCTGCCCAACATTCCGGCGATGAACGAACTGCACTTCGCCGTGCCGATGACCGGCGGCGTGCTCAATGCCCTCAACATCCGCCTCGACGCCGGCGCCATCGCCTTCCAGCTCGACCATGGCGGCGCCAAGGTGATCTTCGTCGATCCCGAGTTCGCCGATGTCATCGCCGAGGCGCTGACGCTGATGAAAGGCCAAAAGCCGTTCGTCATCGACGTCGACGACGCGGCCTTCGAAGGCGGCCGCCGTATCGGCGCGATCGAGTACGAGGCGGTGGTCGCGGCGGGCGATCCCGGCTTCGCCGCGGTGACGCCGCAGGACGAATGGGACGCCATCGCGCTCGGCTACACCTCCGGCACCACCGGCAACCCGAAAGGCGTGGTGACCCATCATCGCGGCGCCTATCTCAACGCCGTCAGCAATATCCTTGCCGCCAATCTGGGGCAGCACCCGGTCTACCTGTGGACGCTGCCGATGTTCCACTGCAACGGCTGGTGCTTTCCCTGGACCATCGCCGCGGCGGCGGGCGTCAACGTCTGCCTGCGCAAGGTCGATCCGGCGAAGATTTTCGAACTGATCCCCAAACACGGTGTCACCCACATGTGCGGCGCGCCGATCGTCTACAACACCCTGATCAACGCACCCGGCGCGCGTGAGCCGGGCGACCGGCCGGTGGTCGGGCTGATCGCGGGTGCCGCGCCCCCGGTCGCGGTGCTGGCCGGGGCCGAGCACATCGGCATCCGGCTGGTCCACGTCTACGGACTGACCGAGGTTTACGGCCCGGCCTCGGTGTGCGCCGAGCAGCCCGGCTGGGACGACCTGCCGGCCGACCAGCGGGCGCAGCTCAAGCGCCGCCAGGGCGTCGCCTACCCGTTGCAGGAGGCGATCACCGTGCTCGACCCGGAAACGATGCGCGAGGTGCCGCGCGACGGCGAAACCATCGGCGAAGTCATGTTCCGCGGCAACGTGGTGATGAAGGGCTATCTCAAGAACGAGGCGGCGACGAAAGAAGCCTTCGCGGGCGGCTGGTTTCACACCGGCGACCTTGGCGTGCTCGACCGCGACGGTTACGTCATCATCAAGGACCGCTCGAAGGATATCATCATTTCCGGCGGCGAGAACGTGTCGTCGGTGGAGGTGGAGGACGTGCTCTACAAGCACCCGGCGGTGCTGTTCGCCGCCGTGGTCGCCAAGCCCGATCCGAAATGGGGCGAGGTGCCCTGTGCCTTCGTCGAGTTGAAGGACGGCGCGGAGGCCACCGCGGCCGATATCATCGCCTTCTGCCGCGAGCAGCTTCCGGGCTTCAAGACGCCGAAGGCGGTGGTGTTCGGCACCATCCCGAAGACCTCGACCGGCAAGATCCAGAAGTTCATGCTGCGCAACCAGGTGCAATCGGCAAGCGCGATCTCGGCGTGAGGCATAAGTGGTCAGCCGCAGCGTCGCGTCATCCCGGCTGTCTGACCGGAAATTCGCTTGGGTGAATGTGCAACACGAAGCCGTCATGCTCCGCGAAGGCGGAGCATCCAGTACCTATATGGGTCAAATTTTCTCATAGTCCTCACACGGCTTACTGGATCGTCCGCCTTCGCGGACGATGACGTCTCGTTTCCGGTCAGATTCTCTCTGAAGTACGCGGCGAACGCCGCGAGCCGCGAAGGATGACGACCCGACCGCTATCCGATCTCCAGCCGCATTCCGTCGTAGGCCGGCACGACGCCCGCCGGCAATTCCTTGCGCAGCACCTCGTAGTCGAGATCGGCGTGCATGTTGGTGATGACGGCGCGCTTCGGCTTGAAGCGGTCGATCCATTGCAGCGCGTCGCGCACGCTGAAGTGGCTCGGATGCTGGGCGTAGCGCAGGCCGTCGACGATCCACAGATCCAAACCCTCCAGCGCGCCATGGCTTTCCGGCGGGATATCGTGGAGGTCCGGTGTATAGGCGGCGTCGCCGATGCGGTAGCCGAGCGCCGGAATGTCGCCGTGCCGGACCAGAAATGCCGTGAGCGTCAGCGTCCCGCCCGGCCCCTCGATGGTCCGACTCTCGCCGGCCTCGATATCGCGTTGATCGAGGATCGGCGGATAGCCGGAGCCCGGCGGCGTGACGAAGCAGTAGGCGAAGCGCGACAGCACATCCTTGGCCGTCGCCTGATTGAGGTACACCGGAATCCGCCGGCGCTGATGCAGCACCACCGAGCGGAGATCGTCGATGCCGTGGGTCTGGTCGGCGTGCTCGTGGGTCAGGAACACCGCGTCGATATGATCGACATCGGCGTCGATCAACTGCTCGCGCAGGTCCGGCGAGGTATCGATCACCACCCGCGTGACGCCGGCCTCCGCCCGCCGCTCGGCCATCAGCGAGCAGCGCCGCCGGCGGTTCTTCGGGTTGGCGGGATCGCACGCGCCCCACCCCAGCGCCGGGCGAGGCACGCCGGCGGACGAGCCGCAGCCGAGAATGGTGAGCGTCACGGTCATGCGGCTTCCATCGGCACCTTGCTGAACAGGCGGAAGAAGTTTTCCGTGGTCTGCCGCGCGATCGCCTCCAGCGTGACGCCGCGCGCTTCGGCCAGCACCTTGGCGACCTCGCCGACATAGGACGGCTCGTTGCGCTTGCCGCGATATTTGCCGGGCGCGAGGTAGGGCGAATCCGTCTCGACCATGATGCGGTCGGCGGGCAGTTCAGCGGCGAGGTCGCGCAAGGCTTGCGACTTCTTGAAGGTCAGGATGCCGGTGAACGAGATCGACAGGCCGAGGTCGATCGCGGCCATCGCCAGGTCGCGTCCACCGGTGTAGCAATGCAGCACCGCGCGGAACGTCCCCTTCCCCATTTCGTCTTCGAGGACGCGGCGGCAGTCGTCGTCCGCCTCGCGGGTATGGATCACCAGCGGCAATCCGGTCGCCCGCGCCGCCGCGATGTGGGCGCGAAAGCCGCGTTCCTGCGCCGCCGGCGAGCCGTTGTCATAGAAGTAATCGAGCCCCGCTTCCCCCAGCGCCACCACCTTGGGATGGCGCGTCAGCGCGATCAGCTCATCGGGCGTGATGCCGTCTTCCTCGTCCGCGTGATGCGGATGGGTGCCGACCGAGCAATAGACGCCGGGAAAGCGCTCGGCGATCGCCAGCAGCTTGTCGTGCTCGCGCACCCGCGTCGAGATTGTCACCATGCGCCCGACGCCCGCCGCTTCCGCGCGCGCCACCACCGCGTCGAGTTCATCGGCGAAGTCGGGAAAATCCAGATGGCAATGACTGTCGACAAGCATGGCCAAACTCAAAGCCTATTCGGTCTTCGGCTCGACGTAGCGCGGGAACACTGGCGTGGGCGGCGGCAGCGCCGTGCCGGGGTTGATGCGAACCGCGCCGCCGAGTTGGGCGAAATCGCGCGCGTCCGCCGGCACGCCGAGAAGATCGAGCAGCCGGCTGCCCGCATCCGGCATCACCGGCTGCGCCAGAATCGCGATCTGCCGTAGCACCTCGGCGGTGACGTAGAGCACGGTTCGCTGCCGCGCCGGATCGGTCTTGGCGAGCACCCACGGCGCTTCGCCGGCGAAGTAGCGGTTGGCCTCGGCCACCACCTCCCACACCGCGCCCAGCGCCTGATGGATCTGCTGGGTCGCCATCGCGGTGCGCGCCAGCGCCACCATGGCGTCGGCCTGCGCCAGCAGCGCCTTGTCGGTGTCGTTGAAGTCGCCGGGCGCGGGCAGCCGGCCCTCGTGCTGCCTGGCGATCATGGTCAGCGAGCGCTGCGCCAGATTGCCGAGATCATTGGCGAGATCGGCATTGATGCGCGCAACGATGGCCTCGTGATTGTAGCTGCCGTCCTGACCGAACGAGACTTCACGCAAAAAGAAATAGCGCATCTGATCGACGCCATACTGCGCCGCCAGGTTGAACGGATCGACGACATTGCCGACCGATTTCGACATCTTCTCGCCGCGATTGAACAGGAAGCCGTGGGCGAACACCCGCTTCGGCACGGGAATGCCCGCCGACATCAGGAAGGCCGGCCAGTACACCGCGTGAAAGCGGATGATGTCCTTGCCGATGACGTGCAGGTCGGCCGGCCAGTAGCGCCACGCCGGATCGTTCTCGTCCGGGTAGCCGACGCCGGTCAGGTAGTTGGTCAGGGCGTCGACCCAGACATACATGACGTGCGCCGGATCGTCGGGCACCTTGACGCCCCACTCGAAGGTGGTGCGCGAGATCGACAGGTCCTTCAGCCCGCTCTTGACGAAACTCATGACCTCGTTGCGCCGGGTGTCGGGGCCGATGAAATCCGGCTGGCTGTCATAGAGCGCGAGCAGCCGGTCCTGATAGGCCGAGAGGCGGAAGAAGTAGCTGTTCTCCTCGACCCATTCGACCGGCGTGCCCTGCGGGCCGCGGCGCACGCCGTCGTCGCCGACGGCGGTCTCGTCCTCCTGATAGTAGGCTTCGTCGCGCACTGAGTACCAGCCGGAATAGGTATCGCTGTAGATGTCGCCGTTGTCGCGCATCCGCCGCCAGATCTCCTGCACGGAGCGGTGATGCGCGGGCTCGGAGGTGCGGATGAAACGCGAGAAGCCGACGTTGAGCGCCTCGTCCATCTCGCGGAAGCGCGCGGCGTTGCGCGTCGCCAGTTCGTCCGGCGTCATGCCCTCGCCCTGCGCGGTCTGGATCATCTTCAGCCCGTGCTCGTCGGTGCCGGTCAGGAAGAACACATCCTTGCCGTCGAGGCGGGCAAAGCGCGCGATGGCGTCGGTGGCGATCGCCTCATAGGCGTGGCCGATATGCGGCACGCCGTTGGGATAGGCGATTGCGGTCGTGATGTAGAAGGTGTCGCGTTTCGTCGGCGGCGCAACCACAGGCTCGGCGGCCGGCGCGGGACGCGGCGGCGGCGCTCGCCTCTCGGCCTTGGGAGGCTTCGGTTTGGCGGCGGGTTTCCGCGCCGTCGTGGCGACCGGCTTTGCGGATTTGGGAGCAGGCTTCGGAGCCGGCTTGGGTGCTGATTTGGGCGCGGACGATGCCGGAACGGCGGGCTTGCGTCTGACCGCGGGTTTTGCCGTTTTCGTCGTGCGCGATTTCGTCGTCGGCTTTTTGGCGGCGACCTTGCGCGGCGCGGCTTTCCGCGCGCCTCCCTTCTTTGCCGGTGCCTTCTTCGCTGATGCCTTTTTCGCGGACGCGGTCTTCGCGGTGGTTTTGTCCGCCGCTTTCCGGGGCGCGGCTTTCGCCTTCGGCCGCCTCGCCGTCTTCGCCTTCGGTGCGGTCGCCTTCTTCTTCGCCTTGGTCGCCTTCTTGGTCGCGCGGCCCTTCGCGGCGGGGCGCTTCTTGACGGCTTTTTTCTTCACGGTCGCCACGACGATGTTCCTATCGCTAGAGCAGGATCGGCTGGGAAGGTTTATCGCGGACGCGCTTCTAACGGGTCGCGTCCGACAAAAGCCCGAACACGGAAAACACCAGCGGCTTTCGATCGAGGTTGAAGGATTCGACGTCCCGGGCGGCTCGGCCGATCTTTTCCCACACCTCGCCGAGCCGCGCAAGGCGCGGCAGATCGGCGTTGGAGACGTCGCCGCGCAGCCGCTCGATGATCCAGCGATCGATGCTGTCGATGAAGGCCGCGAGCGTCGCGCGGTCGCTGCCGCCGAGCGCGTCGCCCAGCGCGTGAAGCTCGCGCGGATCGATGTGCGGCAGCGCCTCAAGCAATCGCGCCGTGCGCTGGTGCAGTTTCAGCGCACCGCCGTCCATCAGGTTGACGGCGCGCCCGACGCTGCCCTCAGCCACCTCAGCCGCCGCGCGGAGCGCCGGGTCGTCCGCCGCGATGCCGGTCGCCGCCGCTGTCGCGGCCGCGACCTCGTCGGTGGACAGCGGCCGCAGCGCCAGGCGGCGGCAGCGCGACAGGATGGTCGGCAACACCTTGCCGGGCGCATGGCTGAGCAGCAGCAGGATGGAGCGGCGCGGCGGTTCTTCCAGCACCTTGAGCAGCGCGTTGGCGGCGTTGGCGTTGAACTCGTCGACGGTATCGACGATGCACACGCGCCAGCCATCGACCGCCGCGGTCGAGCCGAAAAATTCGATGGTCTGGCGGGTGTCGTCCACCGTGATGAAATTGCGCGGCGCGCCCTTCTCGTTGAACCCCCGTTGCAGCACCAGAAGGCCGCCGTGCGCGCCGGAGGCGACCTGCCGCGCCACCGGATGGGTTTCATCGACATGGAGCGAGTCCGCAGCCGCCACCTCCGCCGCCGCCGGGTCGCGATGCGCCAGCACGAAGCGGGCCAGCCGGTAGGCCAGCGTCGCCTTGCCGATGCCCTGCGCGCCGCCGATCAGCCAGGCATGAGGAATGCGGCCGCCGCGATAGGCATCGAGCAGCGTCCGCTCGGCGTCGCGGTGGCCGTGGAGCACGGCCGTCTGCCGGGGACCGCGGAGATCGATGGTGGTGTCGGTCGCGCGTGCGCTCATGTCCGCAGCGCCTCCGGTTCGACCGCGACAAGACCGCGCCGGCCGAGCGCCTGCCATATCGCGTCGGCAACGCGCTCAGGCGTTGCCGTGGCGTCGATCAGCACGCAACGGTCGGGCTCCTCAGCGGCGATGGCGCGATAGCCCTCGCGCAGTTTCTTGTGGAAGCCAAGCGCCTCCCCCTCGAAGCGGTCAGGGACATCGTTGCCCCGGCGCTGCGCGGCGCGTCGCATCCCGACTTCGACCGGCAGATCGAGCACGAAAGTAAGATCGGGCTTCAATGCTCCGACGGCGACGCGCTCCAGCGAATCAACCAGCCGCCGGTCGACGCCGGCGGCGTGGCCCTGGTAGACCCGCGTGGAATCGACGAAGCGGTCGCACAGGACCCAGACGTGCTGCTTGAGCGCCGGTTCGATCACGGTGCGGACGTGGTCGTCGCGCGCGGCGGCAAACAGCAGCGTCTCGGCGTCGGCGCCGAGCGCCTTGCCGACGCCCGACAGCAGCACATGGCGGATGATTTCTGCGCCGGGCGAGCCGCCGGGCTCGCGGGTGACGATGACGCGGACCCCGGCGTGGTCGAGCCGCTCCGCGAGCATCTGGATCTGGGTCGATTTGCCCGACCCCTCGCCGCCCTCGAAGGTGATGAAGCGGCCGCGCGTGCCCGCACCCGTGATGCTGGATTGTGTTGTCATTACAGCTTCTCGATGCCGGCGCGGAACATGCCGATCATCAGTTCGCTGGCGCCGTCGAAGGCGCGCTGCATCGTGGTGCCGGTTGCAATCGCATCGGTCGCATAAAGCGGCTGCTCCACGGCGAGATTGCCGCTCCGCCACACCTTGACGGTGCCGACGCGCTGCCCCGCCGCGATCGGCGCGCGCACGGGACCGTCATAGACGATCCGCGCCAGCAGCTTGTCGTTGCCGTTCTTCTGCACCATCACCCGCACCGGGACCTCGGCCGCCACGCGGGCCCAGCGCTGGTTGCCGCCGAACACTTTCACCGAGCCGACCGGCGCCTTCGCGGCGAACAGCGTGCGCGTCTCGAAATTGCGGAACCCCCATTCCAGCAGTTTCTTGGCTTCCGCCGCGCGGTCGTCCTTGTCGTCGAGGCCGTTGATCGCGACGATCAGGCGGGTGCCGTTCTGCACCGCCGAGCCGACCAGGCCATAGCCGCCCTCCTTGGTGTAGCCGGTCTTCAGGCCGTCGGCCCCCTCCAGCGATTTCAAAAGCGGATTGCGGTTCTGCTGCCGGATCTTGTTCCAGGTGAACTCCGGTTCGGAGAACAGCTTGTAGAAATCCGGATAGGCATGGATGAGATGACGCGCGAGGCTCGCCAGTTCGCGCACCGTCATCTTGTTGTCGGGATCGGGCAGCCCGGTGGAGTTGCCGAAGGTCGAGCGCGTCAGGCCGAGTGCGCGCGCCCGCTCGGTCATCATCTCGGCGAACGCCTTTTCGCCGCCGGCGATGCCCTCCGCCAGCACCATGCAGGAATCGTTGCCGCTCTGGATGATGGCGCCGTGCAGCAGATCATTGACAGAGACGACGCTGTGAATCGCCGCGAACATCGTCGAGCCGCCGGACGGCGCGCCGCCCTTGCGCCATGCGTTCTCGCTCACCCGGAACTCGTCGGTGAGCTTGAGCTTGCCTTCGGTGATGGCGTGAAACACTACCTCGACGGTCATCAGCTTCATCATGCTGGAAGGCGCGCGCAACTCGTCGGCGTTCTTCTCGAACAGCACGCTGCCGCTATCGGCCTCGATCAGGATCGCGGTCGGCGCGCCGGTCGAAAAGCCGTCGTCCTTCTTCGCGCCCTGCACGCTGTTGTTCGCGGCAAAAGCCGCCGCCGTGCCGAAGGCGAGAACGCACGCCACGAAGCCGGCCACCAGCGTGCGCCCCGCGCCGCCGGTCCAGGCTGAAAGAAGGATGGATCGCGCGTTCCGCATGGTCATGTCCCGATATTTCAAGTCTACCAGCACGACCCGGCCCGAACAACATGCGCGCGGCGCAGCGTGCGCGGGTGTCCGGAGCCAAGACGGCCCGGTTGCAGGCGCAGGCCGGGCTTTCTATGGTTGGCGGTCCTTCAGATCAAAAAGGCTTCGCGATGTCGTCCAGCCGCACCCTCGCCGTCAACGGCATCGAGATGTTCGTCCGCGAGCAGGGAGACGGCCCGCTGGTGATCCTGTGTCACGGCTGGCCCGAACTGTCCTATTCCTGGCGCCACCAGATCGGCCCACTCGCCGCCGCCGGCTATCGCGTGGCAGCGCCGGACATGCGCGGCTTCGGCAAGACCACCGCGCCGGAGGCGATCGACGCCTACGGCATCTTCCATCTCGTCGGCGACATGGTGGCGCTGGTGGCGGCGCTCGGCGAAACCAGCGCGGTGATCGTCGGCCACGACTGGGGCGCGCCGGTGGCGTGGCACGCCGCACTGTTCCGGCCCGATATCTTCACCGCGGTCGCCGGCCTCAGCGTGCCGCCGCCGCTACGCGGCCGCGGCCTGCCGCTGCAAACGCTGCGCGACAACGGCATCGAGAATTTCTACTGGCAGTATTTCCAGTCCCCCGGCGTGGCCGAAGCCGAGTTCGAGCGCGATGTCGATTTCACCATGCGCGCGGTGTTCGGACGCGGCTTCATTGATTCCAACGCCTCGCTGTTTGTCGAAGCCGGCAAGGGTTTCCTCGGCGACCCGGGGATCCCGCGCCCGTTGCCGGACTGGATCACCGAACCTGAAGTGGCCGAGTTCGTCGCCGCCTACACGGCATCCGGCTTTCGCGGCGGGCTCAACTGGTACCGCAACATCGACCGCAACTGGGAACTGACCGCGCCGTGGCAGGGTGCGCAGATCCGTCAGCCGTCGCTGTTCATCGCCGGGGCGGAGGATGCCGTCATCACGGGATTGATCGGCGCCAAGCGCATCCACGACATGGAGCGCGTTCTGCCGAACCTGAGGCAAAAGCTCCTGATCGACGGAGCCGGTCACTGGATTCAACAGGAACGGCCTGATGAGGTGAACGCGGCGCTGATCGCGTTTCTCAACGAGGTCACGGCCGGACGGTCGCAGTGAAAATGGCGCGGTCTTAATAGAGCCCGCGTCCGGAGAGGATTTCGCGCGGGCTCTCGTGCTCGACCGGCGCATAGGCATCGACCACCCGCGGGCTCGCCGCCGCATAGCTCCGCTCGTAGCCCACCGCGCGCGGATTGTCCGGCTGCCGCCGCTCGGCGGAACGGGTGCTGCGCACCGACGACATCTCCGAGGTGGCGCTGATCGCGCCGGAATCGGCGACGGTGTTGCCGAGGCTGTAGGGCCGCTCCTCCGGCATCGGGACATTGCCGCGCACGGCCGCGGCGGCGCGCGGCATCTCCGGAACGAAGGGCGCGGCGGAAGCGATCCGCACCGGCGACGGCGAAGGCGCCGGCTCGCCGGTGCGCAGCGTCGCCAGCAACTGGCGATCGTCCGAGCCTTCCAGTGGCGCGCGGCCGACATATTCGACCCGGACCCGCGCGATGCCCCGCCCCTTGAAATCGAGAAGATGCGCCGCGCGGTTGGAGACGTCGATGATGCGGTTGCCGTGATACGGCCCGCGATCATTGACGCGGACCACCAGCGACTTGCCGTTGCTCAGGTTGGTGACGCGCGCATAACTCGGGATCGGCATGGTCGGGTGGGCGGCGGTCAGCGACTGCATGTCGAAGACTTCGCCGTTGGCGGTGAGACGGCCATGGAAGGCGTCGCCGTACCACGACGCCAGCCCTTCCTCGCGATAGTTGGGATTTTCACGCGGCACGTAAACCCGGCCGGCCACCGTATATGGCTTGCCGACCCGATAGGTGCCGCCGCCTTTAGGCACCGCCTCGCCGAACGCGACTACCCGCGGGCTACTGGAAACACCGTATTTGGGATCGACGCGGCTGAATTTTCCGGAGGACACGCAGTTGGCGAGCAACAGGCAGGAGCCGACCACGACCACCGTGCGCGTCGCCCCCCTCATCCCGTCGCAACAGCGAATCCCCATGCGCTCCACGACAGCGTGCCCCAAAATGTGCCCCTAGATAACTGATTGCCCCCGGCCGCATTGACCACGCCCGGCAGTCGAATCCCCGATAACCCTCTCTAAAGACGGTCAGTTAACATACCGCCGTTCGATCAAGGCGGAAATGAGGTGGTGTGTCGGACATGGTAAACCATCGATTGCCGCGGCGGAAGCCAACTTGGCTGGCGACCGTCGGCTCATGTGACCCCCGGCTCGTGTGAAGGAGACTCAATCAACCAAGGCTGGATGAACGCCTGTCCAGTCAGGACGGCATTTGCTCCGGCGTAGCGTGTGCAGTTCAGAGGTCCGCCTCACTTTCCCGGCGAGTCTGTGGAGCGGACTTCCCAAACCTGAAGCGCATGAGAAACATGAAGATACCAGCGTTCTTTCGCATCCGGCGTTCGCTCAGGAAGGCGCCGCGAAACGAGGCAAGCGCCAGACCCGGAACACGCCATACGCCATCCTGCCGTCGCGCCCTCGCGGAAACCGTTTCTTCGGTGGAAGCGATGCCTCTCCCTCCCCGCGCCACCGTCCCTTATCGCCGCCATCCCGATCGATCGGGGCTTTCAGCACCCGGCCGGCTTTGCTAAGGGCTACGCCGCGACGGCGGCTTGGAAGGGTGGCCGAGTGGTTTAAGGCACCGGTCTTGAAAACCGGCGTGCCCGCAAGGGTACCGTGGGTTCGAATCCCACCCCTTCCGCCAGAAACCCTTGATTGTATTTAGCAAAATCTGTTGATGGGAAATCGTCTCTTTTGCGACTAGAGGGCGAAAGTATGGAAATTCCTGCAACAATGCTGCAACAATTTTTCTGTTGCAGGACGCCGTTTGGCATGGCCCGGCGAATCCGCCTTCCCGGAAACGCGAAAACGCCCGCAGACGCTGGACACCAGAACGCGGTTGACGGTCGCGAGGGCCGCGTAAGCTTGCCCCTGCGTCGAGCCCCAAGGGGCTCGACGGCAGCGCCTCTTTGGCGCGCGCTTTGCGCGGGGCGAGCGGCCCGACCGACCAGTCACTGAGCCGCGAGGCTCCATGTCTATTCGAGAGCGGCGGTGCGCCGGCACGGCGCATGAAGGCCGGGACCCGTGGCCCGGCCGAAAGCCGCGAAGAATCGACATGGAGAAAGGGGAAGGAAACCGCGTTTGAAAACCGCAGGTCGGTTAACTTCCACTTCTCCGGTTGTTTGATAACATTGGCAACCTTTGGGGGTGGAGATGGACCGAGAATTCTGGTCAAGCAAATTTTTCGAGTTTGTTCGTCTATGGCTTGGCAACGCGTGGAACCGTGCGGGTTCACTGATCGCTCTAGCTGGTGTCAGCGTTCTCACGGGCTGGGTCGACAAGTTCGTTATGGCTGCGACGAATTTGCATTGGGAGGAGACCGCTCAGTGGATTGGATGGATGCTTCTTGCGATCGGGATAGTAATGCTCGCATTCGGCATGAGAAAGGCACGGTCACCCAACCCTCATGACGTGCAGCTAATCAAACGATTTCGCAATACCTTCGATCGGTCGGATATCGACTTTTTAACGCAACATAATTTTGCCGATAACTGGCATGTGACGCGAACCAAGTGCTTTGAGGATATTGCCGATGATTGGTTGGCGCACAGTTCGAATTCGTTGATAGAAAACTCAACAAACTACTCGACCGCGTGAAGTATCTCTCGAAAAAGTTGGCGAACGCCGAAACGTATGGATTTAGTATCGGTCCTAATCTTCAGAGCCGGACCATGCGGACCATGGCTGATCAAGGAGCGCTGACCCCGGAGACACAGAGGAAGGTCGACAACCTCAACCAGCTTTCGCGAGAATTGGCAAAAGCTGTAAATGCATTAGAGCGGAACGCGAAGATAAGGCTCCCTGTCGGGTAACAACCCAAAGGCACATTCCGAGGAATATCGTCGTTTCGAACGACGATTATCACGGTCTGTCGGCAGACATCTTCGACATCGGCCGTCATCTGAATTTTCGTTTTCTCGATTTTATCGACGTTTTGTCGCGTGGAGCGCGCCGGCGAACTCGCGCGCGTTGACCCATGCGTGGATTGCTCACAGCCTTGAATGAATAAACCCGCCGATCATCGCGCTTGCAGGCGCTCCCGGCGGGTCATCCAAGGCAAGGAAAATGGTCGCAATCAACTCAGCATCTGTCAATCGCTTCCGCCGACGCACGGACGTCGCAAAGGATGGATTCGACGGCGATATCACGATCGAGGACAACGCCCGTCCATTGTTCGCGCAAGCCGTTCTCAAGGGCGATGTAATCGACATCTGGTCCAACGACGCACCCGCGCCGAAAACACCGCCAGCGCCGAAAGCACCGGCGGCCAACGACGACATCAAGACGCACGACGCCTTGCTTTCCGGAAACGCCGGATTCGTCACGTCGCCCCTGGCTTTCGTTGACGGTCTCCTTGCCGAAGGCGAGATCAATCAGCAAAGCCGCATCATCGCTCAGAAGCTCGAATCCGTTGGCTGGAATCCGTATCAGAAAGGCGAGAACAACGTCGTCCTGATCGGCACCGTCAACCCATGCGGCGGCGGAAGCGTTCGATGTCGGCGAGCGGCGCGCGTGAGACGACCACCAGCGTCACGTCGCGATGTGCGAGGTGAGGCATCATGCCATCGCTGTGGTCGGCCATGAAGGAACAACTCGGGCAGCCCTGCTCCCAGCCGGGAGCGAACATGAAGTGCTGCACCAGCAGTTGATGGCGGCCGTCGAACAGGTCGGCGAGCGTGCGGCGGCCGTCAGGTGTCTCAAACCGATAATCCTTCTCGATGCGCACCCACGGTAGCGCCCGGCGCGCGGCGGCAATGCGGTCGCGCAGGCGGGTGAGTTCCTTTTCGCGCGCCAGCAGCGCTCGGCGCTCGGAAAGCCATTCCTCCCGTGAGACGATACGATGGCCTTCGGTGTGCGCGCGGGAACTCGCGATGCTCTCGTTTGTCGGCATGGTCATGGCTGTGGCTCCTTCGTCGATATTGTCATCGTCATCGATCATAAGAGACAGTCTGCGCCGGGCCTTAAGCCTTGCGGGAGTGACAAACGTGACGGGATTGCCATGGACCCGCTGATCGCGGACGCGGCGCGCGCGCTCGCCGCCGGCGATCCCCTCGGCGCGCTCAAGCGCGTCGCGCTGCGGGACGATCCGCCGGCACTGGCGCTGCGCGGTATCGCCATGGCGCAACTCGGAGAGTTCGATCGCGCCAAGGCGCTGCTCAAGAGCGCGGCGCGCGCCTTCGGTCCGCGGCAGGCGGTGGCTCGCGCGCGCTGCATTGTCGCCGAGGCTGAAATCGCGCTGGTCTCCCGCGATCTCGGCTGGCCGCAGCACGCGCTCGACGCGGCACAGGCGACGCTCGACGCCCATGGCGACGTCGTCAATGCGGCTCACGCGCGCAATCTCTCGGCCCGCCGCCTGTTGCTGATCGGCCGGCTGGACGAGGCCGAACGCCTGCTTTCGACGCTCGACCCCTCACCGCTTCCGCCGGCTTCGCGCGCGGCCTGCGAACTGACGCGCGCCGGCATCGCCATCCGGCGGCTCAAGGCCGCCGACGCCCGTTCGGCCTTCGCCCGCGCCGTCGCGGCCGCGCGGCAGGCGGGCATTCCGGCGCTCACGGCCGAAGTCGCGAATGCGGCAGGCATTCTCCAGACGCCGGTGGCGCGTGCGATCGCGCGCGGCGAGGCGCGTCTCGTCCGCATCGACGAAGCCGAAGCGCTGCTGAGGTCCGGCGCGCTCGTGGTCGATGCCTGCCGTAACTTGGTGCGCATCCGCCGCGTCACGATCCCGCTCGCGACGCGCCCGGTCCTGTTCGCCCTCGCCCGCGCCCTCGGTGAAGCATGGCCGGACGACGTCGCGCGGAGCACGCTGCTCGCCCGCGCCTTTCGCGCCAGACACGCCGATGAATCGCATCGCGCCCGGCTGCGGGTCGAGATCGGACGTCTGCGCGCGGCGCTGCGGCCGCTCGCGGAGGTGCGCGCGACGCGGCGCGGCTTCGTGCTGGCGCCGCGCCATGCAAGGCAGGTGGTCGTGCTTGCGCCGCCCGTTGACGGGCCGCACGCGGCCGTCACGGCCTTTCTCGCTGATGGCGAGGCGTGGTCGAGTTCGGCGCTGGCGATCGCGATCGGTGCGAGCCCGCGCACCGTGCAGCGGGCGCTTGAGCAGCTTGCGGCCGCGGACCGGGTGCGATCCCTTGGCCGCGGCCGGGCGCGGCGCTGGACCGTCGCCTCGGTGCCGGGTTTCCCGACAACCTTGTTACTCCCCGGTCCGCCGCCGGGCGTCTAGGGTGTGTCCATGAAACAGACACAAGCCGACATCATCCGCGAATACGGTCCCTTCCCCGGAGCCGATCAGGTTCATGGCGTCACCTTCGACGGCCGCCATGTCTGGTTCGCCTCCGGAGACAAGCTCAACGCCCTCGATCCCGACACCGGCGGGATCGTGCGCACCATCGACGTCGCCGCGAGCGCGGGAACCGCGTTCGACGGCACCCACCTCTTTCAGATTGCCAAGGGCCGCATTCAGAAGATCGACCCTGCGAGCGGCCGCGTGCTCGCCACCATCCCGGCGCCGGGCGATGGCGGTTGCTCCGGGCTTGCCTGGGCCGAAGGGTCGCTGTGGGTCGGCCGGGATCGCGGCCGCAGGATTCATCGGATCGATCCTGAAACCGGCGATGTCTTGCGCACCATCGAATCCGACCGCATCGTCACCGGCGTCACCTGGATCGATGGCGAACTCTGGCACGGGACATGGGACGACGACGGCAGCGACGTGCGGCGGGTCGATCCCGATACCGGCGAGGTGATGGAGACGATCGACATGCCGGCAGGAACCGGCGTGTCGGGACTCGAAGCTGCCGGCGCCGACCGCTTTTTCTGCGGTGGCGGCAACAGCGGCAAGGTGCGCGCCGTCCGCCGGCCGAAATGAGTTGCGGCGCGCCGATGAGGCGTCATTGCCGGGCTTGGACCCGGCAATCCATCATTCGTCTGAAAGATGGATGCGCGGGGCAGGTCCGCGCATGACAGCGGATGACTCCGTCGGGAGCAGAAGGATTCTAACGCCGGAAGGTCTTGATCTCGGAGACGCTGCCGTCGCGATAGGTCAGTTCGACCGACACCGATTTGGTTGCGCCCGACAGCTTCAGGTAGGGCTGCGCCTCGTGCGGGATCGCCAACGGATCGCGCATGTTGCACGGCGGCATCTTCAACACCCGGTCCGGCACCGCCGAATCGACGCCGATCCGCGCCTCGCGGATGGCGCAGCGATACGACATCAGGTGGGTGTAGTAGACCAGCACCCCGCTGGACCCACCGAATGACAGCCAGCTCGTTGAGGTCATGTCGAGGATCTTGCGCTGATCGCGGACCAGCGCGGCTTCGGGATCGAAGCGGATCGGAAACGGCCCCCGCATTTCGCCGGTGGCGTCGACGTAGCGCACCATCAGCGTCGCGGCCGGCGCATCGGGCGGGAGTTCGACCACCGTGTTCGGCATTCGCCTGCGGGTGCGGGGATCGAGCGTGTCGGTGAAGCCGGTCTCGCGGAAATTTCCGGAATCGCCGATCCGCCACGAAATCCCCAGCGTCGGATCGACGATCGAGAACACCACCGTCCATCCGCCGTTGTGGCGCGAGAAGCTGGCGATCGGCGCGTTGAGCGCGTCCGATTCCGCCGGCGCCTCCTGCAACTTGTTGACCGGCGGCAGCGCCGCGACCTGCGTCGCCGGCGCGGCGGTGGCGACCGGCGCGGTGGACGGCGTCTCGGCCGGCGCGCGGCCATTGAGAAACACGTCGTCCACCATCTGGTCGAAATAGGCCGGGATCTGTTTGTGCTTCACCGTCTCGGCCATCTCGCTCACGGTGCGCCGCGTGCGTTGCGCGATCTGCACGAGGTTGGCGCCGGGCCGCGTCAGTTCCTTGATGAAGACCCGCGTGAACACCGAGTTGGGATCGCTGTCCCTGTCGGAGAGCCGGTCGAGCGCGGTCTGCTGCGGCCCCGCCGAGAAGATCGAGAACGCGCCCTCGGGCAGTGCCGTCATCGCCGCGAGCCCGCCGCGCCCCGCCAGCGCGCGGGTGCCTTTGCGCTCGAACGGATTGTTGCGGCAGGCGTCGAACACCAGGATCGCGGTTCGCGCCCCGCGGTTCTGCAACCGCTCGATCACCCGGTCGGCGAGGATCGAGGAGTCGCGCACCAGTTCCTCCTGCCCGGCGGTGGCGGCGGGAATATCGGTCGGCAGCAGATAATTCTGGCCGGCGATCTCGAAGCCGTGGCCGGCGAAGAAGAAGAACGCGGTATCGCCCTGCTCGATCGCGCGATCGAAGGCGAGCAGCGCTTCGGTGAACGCCTGGCGGGTTTGGTTCTCCGCCACCATCACCTCGAAGCCGAGCCGCTTCAGGGTGTCGCCCATGGCGCGGGCGTCGTTGACCGCCTTCTGCAATTTCGGGACGTGCCGATAGTCGTTGTTGCCGATGACCAGCGCGACGCGCTTCTCGGCGTGCGCCGGCCCCGGCGTCGTTGCCGCGAGCACCGCGACGAGGCCCGCAAGCATCACCGCGCGGATAGATCGTGATCGTTTCACCGGAAAGTCTCGCCCTTTCTGGAAATCTCTGGAGGGGTTTAGCCGATCCGTGCCCGATAGTCGCCCCGCACAACGCACCGGTTCACGGCCGCCGCGCCCCCGCCGGCCCACGGGGCGGGCGGGAATCGCGAGCTTCAGGCGGCGCCCGAGTGACAGGATTTTAAGCGAAATCGGCGGTTATTCGGCATAAAACCCCATATTTGCATTGACTTTAGCCATTTCGCCCCTATCTTCGCCCCGAACGCGGCCCGGTATCGAAGCGCGATACCTCGTTAAGCCGCCTGATCGTGCCGTTTCGAAGTCCCCGTGCCGTTTTGCGTGCCGCTTCCGGGGTTGAGCGCGACAGACCTTATCTTATCCGAGAACCCAAGCGGCGGTTTCGAGCAGAGGCTCAATGTCTTTTTCCAATCTCGGCCTGTCCGACAAGGTGCTCGCCGCCGTGGCGGCCGCCGGCTACACCACCCCGACCCCCATTCAAGAGCAGTCCATTCCCCACGTTCTGGCGCACCGTGACGTTCTCGGTATTGCCCAGACCGGCACCGGCAAGACCGCCGCCTTCGTGCTGCCGATGCTGACGCTGTTGGAGCGCGGCCGCGCCCGCGCCCGGATGCCCCGCACGCTTATTCTCGAACCGACGCGCGAACTCGCCGCCCAGGTCAAGGAGAACTTCGACAAATACGGCCTCGGCCAGAAGCTCAACGTCGCGCTCTTGATCGGCGGCGTCTCGTTCGGCGATCAGGACCTCAAGCTGACCCGCGGCGTCGATGTGCTGATCGCCACGCCCGGCCGCCTTCTCGACCACACCGAGCGCGGCGGGCTGCTGTTGACCGGCGTCGAACTGCTGGTGATCGACGAGGCGGACCGGATGCTCGACATGGGATTCATCCCCGACATCGAGCGCATCTGCAAGCTGGTGCCGTTCACCCGGCAGACGCTGTTCTTCACGGCGACCATGCCGACCGAAATCCGCCGCATCACCGAAACCTTCCTGCACAATCCGGTCCGCGTCGAGGTGTCGAAGCCCGCCTCCACGGCCGTCACCGTAACCCAGTCGCAAGTCATGACCGGCCGCGAGCCGCACGAGAAACGCGCCACACTGCGCCGGCTACTGCGCGACGCCAAGGACCTCAAGAACGCGATCATCTTCTGCAATCGCAAGCGCGAGGTGGCGCTCCTGCACCGCTCGCTGCAACGGCACGGCTTCAGCGCCGCCGCCCTGCATGGCGACATGGACCAGAGCGCGCGCATGGCGGCGCTCGATCAGTTCCGCAAGGGCGAACTGCCGCTGCTGGTGGCCTCCGACGTTGCCGCGCGCGGCCTCGACATTCCCGAGGTCAGCCACGTTTTTAATTTCGACGTGCCGCACCACCCCGACGATTATGTCCACCGCATCGGCCGCACCGGGCGCGCGGGCCGCGCCGGCACCGCGATCTCCATCGTCAATCCCGCCGATCACAAATCGATCGCCGCCATCGAACGCCTGATCGGCCAGAGCATCCCGCAGGCCGACCTCCCCGACATGCCCGAGGCTGCATCGCCGGAAGCGGACGCCGAGACGCCCCTTCAGGCCGCCGAGCCGCGCAGCCGCGACGGCCGCCGCTCGCGGCGCGGCGGACGGCGTTCCGAGGAAGGATCGCGCTCGCGGGCCGGCAAGACCCATGGCGACGGCGCGCGTCCGGCGAAGCCGCGGGCCGCCGTTGCGCACGCGGCGGTCAATGACGTGCCCTCGATCGGCCGCCCGATGGCGCCGCCGCAGCCGCGCGATCCGGCCTCCGAGCCGGCGGATCACTCGCATCTGCCGGCCTTCCTGCTGCGTCCGATCCGCGCCCGCAGATAACACGTATCAGTCCGTATGTTTACGGGACGTTCACCGGCGCCCGCTAAATTTGAGGAGAGGTCTTCACCCTTCTGACAGGGTGCCGGACCGCTCAGATGACTATCGGGGACGAAACCGGTGCCGGGGGCTTTGGACGAATATGAACGCACGATGGCGTTCGCGGAAATCGCGCTCGGCCAGATCAAATCGCTGCGCCAGCTCGCGCTGCCCCGTAATTACGAGATTTGGTACGTCTACGCTTCCGGGGCCAATCCGGCGCTGAACAAGGTCATCGACGACATTCTGGCGCAAAGCGGCCGGCTGAGCGAAAGCAACCTCGCGCAGATTTACGACACCTATCTGTCGCAAACCCGCAGCGCCGACCGGCTCGACAAGGTCGGCGCCGGTGTCATCCGCGAAATCAACGATGTCATGCACGTTGTCGACGACGCGCTCGGCCTGACGTCGGCGTTCGGCGACAACCTGGCCGATGCCGGCCGGAAACTCGCCCTCGCCGCCACCCGCGATCACGTCAAGGCGATCATCGCCAATCTGGTCCACTCCACGCACCAAATGCAGGAGACCAATCGCGCGCTTGAGGATCGTCTTAAATCCTCCAAGCAAACCATTCACAGCCTTCAACAAAATCTCGAAGCCATCCGCGTCGAGACGCTCACCGACCCCCTCACCGGGCTCGGCAACCGGAAATATTTCGACGGTGCGGTAGCGCACGCCGTCTCCGCCGCGCTCGCGGCCGGACGACCGCTGTCGATGCTGATGTTCGACATCGATCACTTCAAGTCGTTCAACGACAACTACGGCCACCTGACCGGCGATCAGGTGCTGCGGCTGGTGGCGCTCTCGCTGAAGCAGACCATCAAGGGACAGGACATCATCGCCCGTTACGGCGGCGAGGAGTTCGCGGTGGTGCTGCCCAACACCGAGCTTCGTCAGGCGATCATCGTCGCCGACAATATCCGCCGCGCGGTGATGGCGCGCGAACTGAAGAAGAAATCGACCGGCGAAATTCTTGGACGGGTCACCATCTCGGTCGGCGTGTCGACGCTCCAGCCCCGTGACGATGTCGACAGCCTGATCGAGCGCGCCGATCTCTGCCTCTACGCCGCCAAGCGCAGCGGCCGCAATCGCGTGGTCTGCGAATCCGATCCCGAATGCTCGGCACAAACGAAGGCTCAGGTGGCCTGACGCTTCGCTTTCGTCTTCCGCTTTCCGACTTTAACGGCTTTCCTGCCGCGCACCTTCGGCTCGCCGGACTTCTTTGCGGCCTTCAGCGCCGCCGCCTGCCTCGCGGCATCGAAGGCATCGCTCGCCCACGCCGCCAGTTCGTCAGGATCGTCGTACAATCGTTCAGGCAATTGCCAGTATGAGCCCAGCGTGATGGTCTTGCCGCGTGCGGTGTATTGGAAGGGTTTCGCGCCCTCCGCCTCAAACCGCGGAACGGTGCGCTTGTCGGCACGGAGATAGATCGCGCCGCGGAGAACCAGCGCGAAATTGATTCCGTCGCGCGAGACGCCGTAACCGCTGAACATCCTGCGCAGGATCACCGGACCGAAGGCCGCGAACAAGTCCAGCAGGAAATCGCGGTCCATCCGGCTCTGTCAGCCGTCGATCTTGGCCGGGGTCAGTTGCACCGACTCGCCGCAGCCGCAGGCGCTGGTCTGGTTGGGATTGTTGAACACGAACTGCGCGGACATCCTGTCGGTCTTGTAGTCCATCTCGGTTCCGAGCAGGAACAGCACCGCCTTGGGATCGACCAGAATCTTGACGCCCTTGTCCTCGACCACCTCGTCGGTCGGCCGGATGTCGTGGGCGTATTCCACCGTGTAGGACTGCCCGGCGCAGCCGCCGTTCTTGATGCCGACCCGAAGGCCGATGATCTCGGAATCGGCGCGGGCGGTCAGTTCGCGCACGCGCGCGGCTGCGGCTTCCGTCAGCCGCATCACCTGCGGCCTCGGGCGCGGCTTGGGCCTGGATTCGGGCTTGGTGGTCGGGCCGGTCGTCACATCCATCGCAGTCGTCTCCTCGCGCGCATCTGCCGCGCGGAATCACGGGGCACGCTCCCCGTTGTTTCAAGATAGCAACGAATTTCCCCCTGTGAAGGACCCGCGCGCCCTTTCCGGCTGGAACGTCTCGCACTCTGCGCCAGAATCAGGCGGCGGGACACGGCGTCTGGCGCAGATGCCGCTCGGTCGAAGCCGGATATTTCGCCAGCATCGCCGCAGGGCGGATCGGGCGCGCCACCAAGATGCCCTTGCAGTTCGGACAGATGCCGCCGAGCCGCTTGTCGGCGCAGTCCGCGCAAAATGTGCATTCGAACGAGCAAATCCGCGCAATCGCGCTGTCGGGTGGCAGATCGCGGTCACAGCATTCGCAATTCGGCTTCAGTATCAGCACGATACCCTCCATACTCAAAGCTGTTTCGAGGCGCGGGCGGCGGCGAACTGCTGCCAGCCGCGGGCACGCAGCCGGCACGCCGGGCATTCGCCGCAGCCATAGCCCCAGTCGTGCCGCGCCCCGCGCGCGCCGAGATAGCAGGTGTGCGAGTGCTCGCAGATCAGGTCCACCAAAGCCGTGCCGCCAAGTTCCTGCGCCAGCGCCCAGGTCTGCGCTTTGTCGCGCCACATCAACGGGGTGTGCAGCACGAACCGCTGCGCCATGCCGACGTTGAGCGCCACCTGCAACGCCTTGATGCTATCGTCGCGGCAGTCGGGATAGCCTGAGTAATCGGTCTCGCACATGCCGCCGACGATATGGCGGATGCCGCGCCGGTAGGCCAGCGCCGCCGCGAAGGTGAGGAAAATCAGGTTGCGGCCGGGCACGAAAGTGTTGGGCAGGCCGTCCTCGCCCATGGCGATGGCGACTTCGCGCGTCAGGGCGGTGTCGGAAATCGCGCTGAGTGTCGGGATGGCGAGCGTATGGGCCTCGCCGAGGCGGCGCGCCCATTCCGGCCCGATCGCCTTAAGACCGTCGAGCAGCGCCGCCCGGCAATCGAGTTCGACGGCATGGCGCTGGCCGTAGTCGAAGCCCAGCGTTTCGACGCGCGAGAAGCGGCTCAAGGCCCAGGCCAGGCAGGTCGCCGAATCCTGGCCGCCCGAAAACAGCACCAGCGCAGTATCGCCGCCGTCATGCGCAGCATCGCTCATGCGCAGGGCCATATCACTGTTTACGGGAGCACGCCAATTCACGGCGCTTTTCGCTGGGATCGAACGGCGTCTTGCGGCATAGCAGGGCCGTCCTTCCCTGCCCCTTTGGTGCAAGCATGACCCCGTCCCGCGACATTTCCGGCCTTATCGAAATCATGGCGCGGCTGCGCACCCCGGTCACCGGCTGTCCTTGGGACGTGGAACAGACCTTCGCGACGATCGCGCCCTATACCATCGAGGAAGCCTATGAGGTGGCCGACGCCATTGCCCGCGACGACATGGCCGACCTTTGCGACGAACTGGGCGACCTGCTGCTGCAGGTGGTGTTTCACGCGCGCATGGCCGAGGAGCAAGGCGCGTTCGCGTTCGGCGACGTGGTCGAGGCGATCACCCGCAAGATGATCCGCCGTCATCCGCACGTTTTCCCTGACGCGGACGGACGCCTCACGCCGCTGGAGAAAGGCGCGTGGGACCGCATCAAGGCCGAGGAAAAGGCCGAGCGCGCGGCGCGCAATCCCAAGGCCGCCGCGTCACGGTCAGGGCTGCTCGCCTCCGTCAAGGCCGGGCAGCCGGCGCAGGCGCAAGCGCTGGCCTTGCAGCAGGCCGCCGCCACGGTCGGCTTCGACTGGAACGATCCGCGCGCGGTGCTCGCCAAGATGCGCGAGGAAATCGACGAACTGGAAGCCGCGCTCGACACCAACCAACCCGCCGAGATCGCCGCCGAGACCGGCGACCTGATGTTCGCGCTGGTGAACCTGGCGCGGCACGTCGGGGCCGATCCGGAAACGGCGCTGCGCGCCACCAACGTCAAGTTCGAGCGCCGCTTCGCCTATATCGAGGCCGCCCTCGCCGCGCGCGGCCGCACCCTCACCGAGGCTTCGCTGGCCGAGATGGACGCGCTGTGGGACGAGGCCAAAACCAGAGAGGCCGCGGAATAATTCCGCGGCCCCAATCGAACTACCTTCGCAAGTAGCCGTAGCCGTCACATCCCGGTCTGCGAGATGAACTTGGTGTTGAGATAGGCTTCCATCGCCTCGATGCCGCCTTCCGAGCCGTAGCCGGAATCCTTGACGCCGCCGAACGGATTTTCCGGCATCCCGAGGCCGACATTGTTGATGCCGATCATGCCGCTTTCGACCGCCGCGCCGATCGCGGTGGCGGTTCTGGTCGAGCGGGTGAAGGCGTAGGCCGCCAGCCCGTAAGGCAGGCGGTTGGCTTCCTCGGCCACCTCGTCGAAGGTGGAGAAACGCGAGATCAGCGCCAGCGGGCCGAACGGCTCCTCATTCATGGCGCGCGCGTCCTTCGGCGTGTCGCTGATGACCGTCGGCTCGAAGAAATAACCCTTGTTGCCGACCCGGTGGCCGCCGGCCTCCAGCTTGCCGCCCTTGGCGACCGCGTCCTGCACGAACGCCTCGATCGCGGTAACGCGGCGCGGGTTGGCAAGCGCGCCCATGGTCGAGGCGGCGTCGAGCCCGTTGCCGACCCTGATGGCCTTGGCGCCCTCGGTGAACTGGCCGACGAACTCGCGATAGACCTTGTCCTGCACCAGAAGCCGCGTCGGCGCGATGCAGACCTGACCGGCGTTGCGGTACTTCGCCCCGAGGACGATCTTCGCCGCGCTCGCGATATCGGCGTCGTCGAACACGATGACCGGGGCGTGGCCGCCCAGTTCCATGGTTACGCGCTTCATGTGCTGGCCCGCCAGCGCGGCCAACTGCTTGCCGACCACGGTCGATCCGGTGAAGGACATCTTGCGGATGACCGGATGCGGGATGAGATATCCGGAAATCTCCGCCGGCACCCCGAACACCAGGTTGACGACGCCGTCCGGCACCCCGGCATCGACGAAAGCGCGGATCAGTTCCGCCGGCGAGGCCGGGGTTTCCTCGGGCGCCTTGACGATGATGGAGCAGCCCGCGCCCAGCGCCGCCGACAGCTTGCGGCAGACCTGATTGATCGGAAAATTCCACGGCGTGAAGGCGGCGACCGGGCCGACCGGCTCCTTCACCGCCAACTGATAGATGCCGGGGCCGCGCGCCGGGATCAGCCGGCCATAGGCGCGCCGCGCCTCCTCGGCGAACCACTCGATGGTGTCGGCCGCCGCCAGCGTCTCGATCCTGGCTTCCGCGATGATCTTGCCCTGCTCCATCGTCATCAGCGTGGCGATGGCGTCGGCGCGCTCGCGCATCAAGGCGGCCGCCTTGCGCATGATCTTCGAGCGGTCGAGCGCCGACATCGCGCGCCATACCTTGAAGCCCTTGGCGGCGGCCGCGAGCGCCTCGTCAAGGTCGGACGTGTCGGCGTGGGCGACGGTGCCGATGGTTTCCTCGGTCGCCGGGTTCAGCACCGGAATCGTCCGGCCGGACGCGCCGCCGCGCCATTTGCCGTCAACCAGCAGCAACGTGTTCGGATAAGCCACCATGATGTCCTCTCGTTTTGGCCTGCCTGGCCCCGCGCGTTGACCGAATGGCTTAACCGCCCGCGGCGCTGCGTCAAGTGCATCCGGCGAAAGGCTGCCGTGCGATGCCTTGCCGCGCGCTATCGTCGCACGTGCGCCTCACGTCTCGCCGCGGGCGGCCGTGTCGCCGCGGCCCGGACGCGCATCGAAGCGCGCGGTCACCGCGTCGCGCTTGGCGGGATCGACCCGAACCGTCATGGCGAACCGGCCGTCGGTGAGATGCTTGGTCAGCACCTCCGTATTGCGGTGCAGCCAGCTTACCCCGGCGCCGTCGGCGGCATCGACTGTCACTTCCAGCGTCACCCGGCTGGCGGCAAGCAGATCCTCGATGGCGGCGAGCAGTTCGGCGATCCCCTCGCCGGTCACCGCCGAAACCAGGCAGACGCGATGCTCCCGTGGCCGCCGCGCGGCGATATTCCGCAGGTTCTCCCGCTCCTCGGTCGTGAAGCGGTCGATCTTGTTCCAGACCTCGATCACCCGCGCGCCGGCCTCGGGATCGATGCCGAGTTGGCGCAGCACGATATCGACGTCGCGCTGCTGCGCCTCGGCGTCGTCGTGGGAAATGTCGCGGACATGGAGGATGACGTCGGCCTCCAGCACTTCCTCCAGCGTGGCGCGGAAGGCCGCGACCAGTTGCGTCGGCAGATTGGAAATGAAGCCCACCGTGTCGGACAGCATCGCCTTGCCGCCGTGCGGCAGCCGGATGGCGCGCAGCGTCGGATCGAGGGTGGCGAACAGCATGTCGGCGGCGCGCACCTCGGCCGCCGTCAGGCGGTTGAACAGCGTCGATTTGCCAGCGTTGGTGTAGCCGACCAGCGCCACGATGCGATAGGGCACGCGCTTGCGGCCGGCGCGGTGTAGCCGCCGGGTCGCCGCGACCTTTCTGATTTCGGCCTCGATCCGGGTAATGCGTTCGCCGATCAGGCGGCGGTCGGCCTCGATCTGGGTCTCGCCGGGGCCGCCGAGAAAGCCGAAGCCGCCGCGCTGGCGCTCAAGGTGGGTCCATGAGCGCACCAGGCGGCTGCGCTGGTAGTTGAGGTGCGCAAGCTCGACCTGGAGCGCGCCTTCCTTGGTGGTGGCGCGCCGGCCGAAAATCTCAAGGATCAGCCCGGTGCGGTCGAGCACCTTGGCGTTCCATGCCTTTTCGAGGTTGCGCTGCTGGATCGGCGACAGCGCGCAATCCATGATGACCAGTTCGACGCCGTGCGCGGCGACCAGCGCGACGATGTCCTCGACCTTGCCCTTGCCGAGATAGGTCGCGGGGCGGATCTGGCCGATCGGCGCGAGCACGGCTTCCACCACCGTGAGGTCGATCGCCCGCGCCAGCCCGGTGATTTCGTCAAGGCGCGCGTCGAGATCGCGCTGAGCCGCCTCGGCGCGATCCTGCTCGCCCCGACGCGGGCGCAGATAGGGGCCGACCACGATGGCCCGCCCGGTCACCGGCCGGGAGGCCGCCGGGGCCGGATGTGCGCCGCCCGCTTCGGACTTGCGGCGGTCCAATCAGGTCACGCTCACGCGGGCGAATCCTCCCCGCCTTCGAACAACTGGATCGGCGCGCCCGGCATGATCGTCGAGATCGCGTGCTTGTAGACGAGTTGCGAATGCCCGTCGCGCCGCAGCAACAGGCAGAAATTGTCGAACCAGGTCACGATACCCTGCAACTTGACGCCGTTCACCAGAAAGATCGTCAACGGCGTCTTGGTCTTGCGGACGTGATTGAGGAAGGTGTCTTGTAAGTTTTGTGCGCGGTCTGCCGCCATTTTTTATCTCGCAAGTTGGTTGCGTCTTGTTTTTGAACCTTATCGAGCCCCGGCTCCCCGTCATTGCGGGCCATGCCAGGACGCCGCCGTTCCAAAGTCCCCCTCTGAGCCGGCGATGCCGCGATTAGACGGCACGTCCCGCTATTAGGCAAGCGGGTTCCCGCCTGCGCGGGCGCGTCCGCGCCGAAACTTTATGAAAATACCGAAAAACGGTGGAATTGTTCCCTCAATCGTTTTGAAACCGCGCCGGGCGAGCCATTCCCTATGGTTGTATTATCGATCGCCACGACCGGCATGACGAGTTGCGAGGCCGAGGTGACGAACGCCTCGGCCGCCTCAAGCGCCTCCGCCGGCGTGAACGGCCGTTCCTCCAGCTTGATCTGCAACTCCGCCAGCACCTCCATCAGGACGCCGCGGGTGATGCCGGCGAGGATGCGGTTGCTGACCGGCCGCGTCACCGCGCGACCGTCCCTGGTCACGATCCAGGCATTGCTGGATGCGCCCTCGGTGACGAAGCCGTCGCCGTCCACGTACCACGCTTCATAAGCGCCCTGCTCGCGCGCCGCCTGCTTGGCCAGCACGTTAGGCAATAGCGCGACCGACTTGATATCGACACGCGGCCAACGGTTGTCCGGCATCGTCACCACCTTGATGCCGGCCGCCGCCGTCGCCTGGTTTTTCGCGAAGTTGAGCGCGCGCGCCGTGACCACGATGGCGGGCGGCACCGGCATGGCCGGAAAGGCGTGGTCGCGCCGCGCCACCCCGCGCGTGATCTGAAGATAGACGATGCCATAAGCGACGCGATTTCGCCGCACCACCTCGTGCATCACCACACTGAGCGCGGAGAGCGGCATCGGCATCGCGATGCGCAGCTCGCGGAGCGAGCGCTCCAGCCGCGCCATGTGGCGCGGCCAATCGACCAGCCGGCCATCGCGGATCTCGCAGACCTCATAGACCCCGTCGGCGAACTGGTAGCCGCGATCCTCGATATTGACGCACGCATCGCCCAAGGGGCGATAGCGGCCGTTGACATAGGCGATGCGTGACATTCGATGACTCTGTCGATGGCGAGGGCGTCAACCGACGCCGAGCGCCTTCAATTTGCGATGCAAGGCCGAGCGCTCCATGCCGACGAACTCGGCGGTGCGCGAGATGTTGCCGGAGAAGCGGCCGATCTGCGCGATCAGATAGTCGCGCTCGAACACCTCGCGCGCCTCGCGCAGCGGCAGCCCCATGATGTGCTCGCCGTTGTTGCCGCTCGGCATCGCCGGCACCATCGAGCCCACGTCCTGCGGCAGCATGTCGGCGGTGATCACCGCGTCCGGGCCGCCGCCGGCGAGAATCATCAGCCGCTCGACGTTGTTGCGCAACTGCCGCACGTTGCCCGGCCACACATGCGATTGCAGGATCGCCATGGCGTCGTCGCCGATCTTGCGTTTGGGCAGCCCGGTGGCGGCGGAAATCTGCTCCATGAAATAGTCGATCAGTTCGGGAATGTCGTCCCGGCGCTCCGACAGCGGCGGCACCCGGATCGGCACCACCGACAGGCGGTGATAGAGGTCCTCGCGGAACCGCCCGGCCTTGATCTCCTCCTCAAGGTTGCGCGCGGTCGAGGACACGATGCGGACATCGACATGAATCTTGTTGGTGCCGCCGTTGCGCTGGAAGGTCTGGTCCACCAGCACGCGCAGGATCTTGTTCTGCGTCTCGCGCGGCATGTCGGCGACCTCGTCGATGAACAGCGTGCCGCCGTGCGCTTCCTCCAGCGCGCCGGCCTTGCGCGCGCGCTCGCCGTTGACGGCCTCGACCCCGAACAGTTCCTCCTCCATCCGCTCCGGCGTGATGGCGGCGGCGTTGATGACCACGAACGGACCCTGCGCGCGCGCCGAGGCGGCGTGCAGGGTGCGCGCGGTCAGTTCCTTGCCCGCGCCCGAGGGGCCGACGATCATGATCCGGCTGTTGGCCTTGGCGGCGCGCTCGATGGTCTGGCGAAGCTGGTTCATGCAGGCGGAGCGTCCCGTCAGCGTGCTCGACGTCGGTGCGTGCTGCTTGAGTTCGCGGACCTCGCGCTTGAGGCGCGAGGTTTCGAGCGCCCGCGTCGCCACCAGAATCAGCCGGTCGGACTTGAACGGCTTCTCGATGAAGTCGTAGGCGCCGCGCTTGATCGCCGCCACCGCCGTCTCGATGTTGCCGTGGCCGGAAATCATCACGATCGGCATCTCGGGATGATCCTGCTTGATCTGTTCGAGAAGCTGGAGGCCGTCGAGCCGGCTGCCCTGCAACCAGATGTCGAGGAACACCATGTTCGGGCGGCGGCTGGCGATTTCCGAAAGCGCGGAATCGCTGTCGCGCGCGGTGCGGGTGGTGAAGCCCTCGTCTTCGAGAATGCCGGCGACCAGATCGCGGATGTCGGCTTCGTCATCGACAATCAGAATATCATTTGCCATGGGAAACGCCTGCCTTGTCATTGTCTGTTGGCGCCACGCCGCCGGCGCGCTCCGCCGCGCCGACCGACGCCGTGTCGCTGTTGGTATCGCTGTTGGTGTCGCTGTTCCTGGGCTGCCCGGAGACGGCGAACCGCAGCCGCATCCATGCGCCCCGCGCGCCGGGGTGCAGCACCGACGCATCGTTGAGTTCGATCCGGCCGCCGTGATCCGCCAGCACGCGGCCGACGATCGCGAGCCCGAGCCCGGTGCCCTTGGCGCGCGTGGTGACGTAGGGCTCCAGAAGGCGCGCGCGGCTGACATTGGGCAAGCCGATGCCGTTATCGACCACGTCGATGACGATGTCGTCGCCCTCCTGGAACGCCGTGACCTCGATCCGTCCCTTGGTGAGATATTCGGGCGGGACCGCCTCGATGGCCTCTGACGCGTTCTTGATGATGTTGGTCAGGGCTTGCGAGATCAGGCGGCGGTCGAACCGCGCGGGCATCGGGTCCTGCCGGATCTCGACCTCGATATCGATATCGGGATGGCCGACCCGCATCAGGAACACCACCTGCCGCACGGTGTCGGCGACGTCCTCGTTTTCGATCACCGGCTTCGGCATCCGCGCGAAGCGCGAGAACTCGTCGACCATGCGGCGGATGTCGTCCACCTGCCGCACGATGGTGTCGGTGCATTGCTCGAAGATCGCCTTGTCGTCGGTGATGACCTTGCCGAACTTGCGGCGGATGCGCTCGGCCGAAAGCTGGATCGGCGTCAGCGGGTTCTTGATCTCGTGGGCGATGCGGCGCGCCACGTCGGCCCAGGCCGAGGTGCGTTGCGCCGCCACCAGTTCGGTAATGTCGTCGAGGGTGACGATATAGCTGTCGCGCGCCTGGCTGGTCTGTTCGGCACTGACGCGTACCGACAGCGTGCGCTCGGTGCCTTCCCGGTTGATGGTCACCTGTCCCTGCACCAGGCGCTGGGTGCCCTCGCGCGCGGTCTTCATCATGTCGTTCAGTTCGGGAATGACCTCCGATTGCAGGTGCCCCAGCGTCTCGGATTCCGAACTGCCGATCAGCTTCTCCGCGGAGCGGTTGAGGATGCGGATGCGGCCCAAGCCGTCGACGCCGATGATGCCGGCGCTCGCCGACGACAGCACGGTTTCGATGAAGCGGCGGCGGCTGTCGATCATCTCGCTGGCGTTGACCAGTTCGTCGCGCTGGGTCCGCAGCTCATGGGTCATGGTGTTGAAGGTTTCGCCGAGCCGCGCCAGATCGCCCTCCGACTGCACCACCGGCACCTGCACATTGAGGTTTCCGGTGGACACCATGTTGGCCGCGCCCATCAGCCTGCGGATCGGCGCCACCAGCCAGTTGGCGAAGTTGAGCCCGATCAGCACCGCCGACATCAGCACCGTCAGCGTGATGACGGTGAACATCAGCGCGAACGTCACCTGAATGCCGAGCCGGCGCGATTCCAGATTGGCGTATTCGGTGACGCCGGCCTGGGCCTGGCGCACCTGTTCGACCACGCGCGGATCGAGCAGGCGCGCGACGTAGAGGAAGGTGTTGTCGAAGGCGCGCAGCCGGATCACGGCGGCGACGTAGTTCGACAGCACCGCGATCTGCGGCTCCTGGGAATTGACGTTCTTGAGGAAGTCCGCCGCCGGCGTGTCGAAGTCCTGACGGATGCCGGTCTGCGCCGATTCGAGGACGTTGCGATTCGCATCGATCAGCATCGCGCCCGGCAGATTGCGCCGCGCCGCGCTCTCGGTCAGCATCTGGCGGAAACTCTGGCGGTCCTGATCGAACAGCGGCCGCGCCCGCGACAGGTCGCTGGCCATGCCGACGATGTCGCCGCCGATCAGTTGCGCGTGCTCCTGAAGATACGCATTGGCGATAATCAGCGACTTCTCGATCACCGCGCGGGTCGGCCCCGAGAACAGCCGGTCGAGACCGCGATCGATGGTGACGTTGGCGACGATCGATACCAGCACCGCCGGGATCACCGCGATCACCGAGAACAGGCTGACGATCTGGACGTGCAGCCGCGCGGCGGCCCGGCCGCGGCGGCGGGCCTGCACAACCTGCCACACCTCCCGCACGATGATTGCAACCAGCAACAGGACCGTCGCCGCGTTGATCAGCAGGAAGGTGACGACCACGGTGCCGGTCGGAACGATGGGGGTCAGCCCCACCAGCACCACGAAGGTCAGGAAGGCCGACAAGAGGGCCAGGGCAACCGCGACCGGCGCCAGAAACCGTCGCAGCGCCCCGCCGCGCGATTCGGACGACAATTGCTCAAGCAGAGGTGCCGGCGTGTCCGCGCTGGTCATCGCAAATGGTGGCTGGCGTCAAACCTTTCGGCCACAGGACCGAACAAGAAGTGGTGCATTCATACAACAATGTTGCCAGATTGCGACATTTCCACGGCGCGAGCATCCGCGAAACCCCGCGGCCGGGGGTATCGGGTCCGAAATTGTGGACGATTTCCCGAAAGCAGCGCCGCCGGCGCGCCTACCCGCCGGAGCGGTAGACCTGGATGCCGAGGTCGCGAATCTTCTTGCGCAGGGTGTTGCGGTTGAGCCCCAGAAGGTCGGCGGCGCGGATCTGGTTGCCGCGCATCGCCGCCAGCGCCGCCGTCAGCAGCGGCAGTTCGACCTCCTTGAGGATGCGGTGATAGAGGCCCGGCGGCGGCACGCCGTTGGGGAAGCCGGCGAAGTAGGATGCAAGGTAGCCCTCCACCGCGCCGCCGAGATTGTCCACGCTGTGCATCAGGCTGCCGCTGGAGACGACCGCCGGCGGCGCCAGTTCGCCCTCGATCACCGCGCCGGTGATGACGTCCTGCGGATAGAGCGCCGCCAGCCGCCGCGCCAGGTTCTCAAGCTCGCGGACGTTGCCCGGCCAGCGATACTGCTTCAGCTTTTCCAGCGCCTGCGCGTCCAGCTTCTTGGCCGGCAGGCCGTCCTTCTCGGCCAGCGCGAAGAAATGCCGGATCAGGTCGGGCAGATCCTCGATGCGCTCGCGCAAGGGCGGCAGCCGCAACGGCACCACGTTGAGGCGGAAGAACAGGTCTTCGCGAAACAGGCCCTGCTGGATCAGGATGCGCAGGTCCTTGTTGGAGGCTGCGACGATGCGCACGTCGGTCCGGATCGGGGTGCGGCCGCCGACGGTGGTGTATTCGCCCTGCTGCAACACCCGCAACAGGCGGGTCTGCGCCTCCATCGGCATGTCGCCGATCTCGTCGAGAAACAGCGTGCCGCCTTCCGCCTGCTCGAAGCGGCCGGAGGCGCGGGCGTTGGCGCCGGTGAAGGCGCCGCGCTCGTGGCCGAACAGTTCGGACTCGATCAGGTCGCGCGGGATCGCCGCCATGTTGACGGCGACGAACGGGCCGCTGCGGCGCTTGCCGTAGTCGTGCAGCGCCCGCGCCACCAGTTCCTTGCCGGTGCCCGACTCGCCCGAGATCATCACCGTGAGGTCGGTCTGCATCAGCCGCGCCAGCACGCGATAGATATCCTGCATCGCCGCCGAGCGGCCGATCAGCGGCAGCGCCTCGAACTCGGCATCGCTGCCGCCCGAGGTGCGCTGCTTCGGCTCGGCCAGCGCGCGGCCGATGATGGCGATCAGCTCCTTGAGGTCGAAGGGTTTGGGCAGATATTCGTACGCCCCGCATTCGGAGGCGCGGATCGCGGTCATGAAGGTGTTCTGCGCGCTCATCACGATCACCGGCAGGTTCGGCCGGATCTTCTTGATGCGCGGCAGCAGGTCGAAGGCGTTCTCGTCCGGCATCACCACGTCGGTGATCACCAGATCGCCCTCGCCCTGACTGACCCAGCGCCACAGCGTCGCGGCGTTGCTGGTGAGGCGCACCTCGAAGCCGACGCGCGACAGCGCCTGATTGAGCACCGTGCGGATCGCGGTGTCGTCATCGGCGACCAGTATGTTCCCTGCGGGCATCGTGGCTCCTTATCGGGCAGCTTTCGCGTCGTCGCCGGCCTCGCCGGAGGCGGCGCCGGCGCTGAACATCGGCAGCAGCACGCGGAAGGTGGTTTTTCGCGGCTGCGACTCGCACTCGACGATGCCGCCGTGATCGCCGACGATCTTGGCGACCAGCGCCAGCCCCAGCCCGCTGCCGGTGGGCTTGGTGGTGACGAACGGATCGAACAGGTTCGGCATCAGGTCGTCGGGCACGCCGGGGCCGTTGTCCTTGACGCAGAACTCCAGCGGCAGCGAGACGCGGGTCTTGCGCCCCGGCACCGACAGCCGCACGCCGGGGCGGAACGCGGTGGTGAGATGAATCTCGGCGTCGCTCCCGAGGTCGCGCGTCGCCTCCGTCGCGTTCTTCACCAGATTGAGGAACACCTGGATCAGTTGATCGCGGTTGGCCAGCACCGGCGGCAGCGACGGATCGTAGTCCTCGACGAACTTGACCTCGCGCGCGAAGCCGGACTGCGCCAGCCGCTTGACGTGATCGAGCACCGCATGAATGTTGACCGCGCCGCGCACGACCGGCCGCTCGTCGCCGAACACCTCCATGCGATCGACCAGCGTGACGATGCGGTCGGCCTCGTTGCAGATCAGTTGCGTCAGCACCCGGTCGTCCACTGCCGCGCCCTGCTCCAGCAACTGCGCCGCGCCGCGAATGCCGGACAGCGGGTTCTTGATCTCGTGCGCCAGCATCGCGGCGAGCGCGATCACCGAGCGCGCGGCGCTGCGATGGGTCAACTGGCGGTCCATCTTGTCGGCGATGCTTCGCTCCTGAAGCATGACGACGAGATAGCCCGGCCGCTCCGCCAGCGGCGCGACATGGAGATCGACCTGACGGTCGCCGCCGGTACGCGGCGTGCCGAGATCGACCCTGTATTCGTTGACCGGCGCGCCATTGTCGCGGACCTGCTCGATCAGCGTCAGCAGCGGGCTGCCGAACGGCACGAGTGCTTTCAACGGCTGCCGCTTGAGAAACTGCGTCGAGAGATCGAAGAAGGCTTCGGCCGCCATGTTGGCGTCGGCGATCCGCCCGTCCGGCGCGACCAGAAAAATCGGATGCGGCAGGGCGTTGACGATCGCCTGCGCGTCGGTCGGCGGCAAGGTTGCGATCGGCTCGGCCATGGATGTCATGCGGCGGCGCTCCAGGCGAAATCGTCGAACGCCTCGCGCAGCAGGCGGTGAACGTGCGCGGCGCTGTCAGTCGTGAGGATTTTCTGCCGCCAGCCTTTCAGGCGATCCGGCGGCGCGGCAGCGTGACGCGCGGCGACATCGAGCGACCAGCCGAGATGTTTTCGCGCGTGTTTGGTGCCGATGCGCTCGCCGTAGTGACTGACGACGTTGTCGTACAGCGCGCGGACATAACTGAACTGCCGCGACAGGTCGGGCTGCGCTTCCGCCGGCCCGCCGGCGAGGCGGCGGCCGATCTGGCCGGGCAGCCACGGCTGCCCCTGCGCGCCGCGCCCGATCATCACCGCGTCGGCCCCGGACAATTCGAGCGCGCGCACCGCATCGTCATACGAAGCAATGTCGCCGTTGACCACCAGCGGCACGGTGGTGGCGTCCTTCACCGCGCGCACCGCCGCCCAGTCGGCCGTGCCCTTGTAGAACTGGCAGCGGGTGCGGCCATGCACCGCGATCAGCCTGACGCCGGCAGCCTCGGCGCGCCGCGCCAGTTCCGGCGCATTGAGCGAGGCGTGGTCCCAGCCGAGCCGCATCTTCAGCGTCACCGGCACTTTCACGGCCGCGATGGTGGCCTCGATCAGCGCCAGCGCATGATCGAGGTCGCGCATCAGGGCCGAGCCGGACTGGCCGCCGGTGACGTGGCGCGCCGGGCAGCCCATGTTGATATCGATGATGTCGGCGCCGGCGGCCTCCGCAATGCGCGCGCCTTCCGTCATCCAGCGCGTCTCGCAGCCGGCAAGCTGAACGACGTGCGGACCCAACCCGGTCGCCTCCGCCCGCAGCAGGGTCATCGGCCGGCCCCGCGCCAGATCGTCGCTGGCGGTCATCTCCGACACCACGAGGCCGGCGCCGAGCGCCGCCACCTGCCGCCGGAACGGGACGTCGGTGATCCCCGACATCGGCGCGAGCAGCACCCGATTGGCGATCTCGATATCGCCGATCCTCAGCCGCAGTGGGGTGTTGGGCCGCGCCTGTTCGATCAAAGAGCGCCTCGCTGATGACAATCGTCGCGCCACGGCGCAAACTTGAAGCTCAACAAATAAGCAATTCGATAGATTGCCTACATTTTATCCAAGCATCGGAGATTTGCAAGTGCGACGCACAATTTTCCGATTCATCCCCGCGCCCTGCTCCCGGAAAGCCGGCTTCCACTTCCACTTCCACTTCGTTTGAAAACGCTCTAAGGGCTGTCGCCGATGCCCCTCCCTCTGTTCCAGCCCGTCCGATCCTGTCTTCATGTCCGCTTCGCCTAAAACCGCCGCTATCATCGTCGCCGCCGGCCGGGGCCTTCGCGCCGGGCCGGGCGGCCCCAAGCAGTACCGCACGCTGGGGGGCCGCAGCGTCATCGCGCGCGCGATGGAGGCGTTTTGCGGCCATCCGCAGATCGCGACCGTGCAGCCGGTGGTGAACCCCGACGACATCGCGATTTTCAACCAGGCGGTTGGAAACCTGCCGCATCGAGCGCCGGTCGCCGGCGGCGCGACGCGGCAGGCGTCGGTGCGCGCCGGGCTTGAGGCGCTGGCGGCGGATCCTCCCGACGTGGTGCTGATCCACGACGCCGCCCGCCCCTTCGCCGCCGCCCCGCTGATCGCGCGCGCCATCGAAGCCGCGACCGAAACCGGCGCGGCGGTGCCGGCGATCGCGGTCACCGACACCATCAAGCAGATCGACGATCACGGCCGCGTCGCCGCCACGCCGGAGCGCGCCAAACTGCGCATCGCGCAGACGCCGCAGGCGTTCCGCTACGACGTTATTCTGGACGCGCACCGCCGCGCCGCGCGCGCGAACCGCGACGATTTCACCGACGACGCCGCGCTCGCCGAATGGGCGGGATTGACGGTCGCGACCTTTGAGGGCGATCCTGCCAACATGAAGCTGACGACTCCCGAAGATTTCGCCCGCGAGGAAGCGCGGCTCGGCGCCATGCTCGGCGACGTCCGCATCGGCACCGGCTATGACGTCCACGCCTTCGGCGACGGCGATCACCTGATGCTGTGCGGCGTCCGGGTGCCGCACCATCGCGGCTTCCTCGCCCATTCGGACGGCGACGTCGGCCTGCACGCGCTGGTGGACGCGATCCTCGGCGCACTGGCCGACGGCGACATCGGCTCGCACTTCCCGCCCAGCGACCCGCAGTGGAAGGGGGCGGCGTCGGACAAGTTCCTCGTCTACGCGGTGGAGCGCGTGAAAGCGCGCGGCGGGCGCATCGCGCATCTCGAAGTCACGCTGATCTGCGAGCGGCCGAAGATCGGCCCGTTGCGCGAGACGATGCGCGCGCGGATTGCCGAAATTACGGGCCTGCCGCTGTCGCGGATCGCGGTCAAGGCCACCACCAGCGAGCGGCTCGGCTTCACCGGCCGCGAGGAAGGCATCGCCGCCACTGCCTCCGCCACGATCCGCCTGCCTTGGGACGTTTCCTGGAGCGACGACGGCGAGCCGGCCTCCGGTAAACGGAGCCAATGACATGCGCGGCAGCGACGCCCGTGCCCTCGCCCGCTCGCTGCTCGATCTCTGCCGTATGCGCAAGCTGACCGTCGCCACCGCCGAGTCCTGCACCGGCGGGCTGGTGGCCGGCGCGCTCACCGACATTCCCGGCTCCTCCGATGTCATCGACCGCGGCTTCGTCACCTACTCGAACGACGCCAAGCGCGCGATGCTCGGCGTCAAGGCGTCGACGCTCGACACCTTCGGCGCGGTCAGCAAGGAGACGGCGCAGGCGATGGCGATCGGCGCGCTGGAGCGCGCCGGCGTCGATCTCGCGGTGGCGATCACCGGCATCGCCGGGCCCGGCGGCGCGACCCCGAACAAGCCGGTGGGGCTGGTGCATTTCGCGGTCGCCGCGCGCGACGGCCGCCTCTTGCATCGCGAGTGCCGGTTCGGGGCGCTGGGGCGCAGCGTGGTGCGCGAGCGTTCGGTGATCGAGGCGCTGCGGATGCTGATGGAGACGGCGCGCGGCCCCAAGCCGCCGCCCAAGGCCAAGCGCGAGCCGGCGGTGCGCGCCCTCCCGCGCGGCGCGCGCGCCCCGCGCCGCGTCGCGGTCAAGCGCCGCGTCCCGAAGCGCAAGGGGAAGTAACGAACACGACCTGAAACGAGGCGTCATCGTCCGCGAAGGCGGACGATCCAGTCATCTGTATGAGCGCAATGGAAAAATTTAACCCGATACAGGGTCCTGGATGCTCCGCCTTCGCGGAGCATGACGGCTTTCGTGTCGTACATTCACCGGAAAAACGAACTTCCGGTCAGGCGCTCAGGATGACGCCGTCGCATCAGTGCGTCACAGATGCGCTCACCCCGCCCGCCCCGCCGCCGCGCCCGGCCGGCCGTAGACCTTGTCGGCTCTGGCTTCGAAGGCGATGGCGAACTTCTTGAACGCGGTGTCGAACATGCTGCCCATCAGCATCGCCAGCATCCGGCTCTTGAACTCGTAGGCGATGAAGAAGCTGACGTCGCAGGCGTCGTCGCCCTTCGGCTCGAAACTCCAGCGGTTCTCCAGCGAGCGGAACGGGCCTTGCAGATATTCCACCATGATCTTGCGCCGGGCGCGGTCGAGCGTCACCCGGCTGGTGAAACTCTCCTTCACCAGCTTGAACGACACCGTCATGTCGGCGACCACCACCTCGGTGCCGTCGGGCTTCGGCATCCGCTGGCGCACCTTCAGCGAACTGCACAGCGGCACGAATTCCGGATAGCGCTCGACATCGGCGACGAGATCGAACATCTCGGCCGCGCTGTGGCGGACCCGGCGCGTACTGGCGAATTGCGGCATCGAATCGAACTCAGCCGAGTTTGGCGGCGCGCGCGGCCCGCAGCCGTGCGAAATCGTCGCCGGCATGGTGCGAGGAGCGCGTCAACGGGCTCGCCGACACCATCAGGAAACCCTTGGCATAGGCCACCGCCTCATAGCCTTTGAACTCGTCCGGCGTGACGTAGCGCTTCACCGCGTGATGCTTGCGGGTCGGTTGCAGGTACTGCCCGATGGTGAGGAAATCGACGTCCGCCGAGCGCAGGTCGTCCATCACCTGCAACACCTCGTGGCGTTCCTCGCCGAGCCCGACCATGATGCCCGACTTGGTGAACATGCTCGGGTCCAGTTCCTTGACCCGCTGCAACAGCCGGATCGAATGGAAGTAGCGCGCGCCCGGCCGCACCGACAGATAGTGCGAGGGCACGGTTTCGAGGTTGTGATTGAACACGTCGGGGCGGGCCTCGACCACCGCCTCCAGCGCGCCGTCCTTGCGCAGGAAGTCGGGGGTCAGGATTTCGATGGTGGTCGTCGGGCAACGCGCGCGGATCGCGGCGATGGTGGCGGCGAAATGCGCCGCGCCGCCGTCGGCGAGGTCGTCGCGATCGACCGAGGTGACGACGACATGGGCGAGCCCGAGCTTGGCGGTGGCGTCGGCGACGCCCTCGGGCTCCGCCGGATCGAGCGCGCCGGGCAAGCCGGTCTTGACGTTGCAGAAGGCGCAGGCCCGCGTGCAGGTGTCGCCCATGATCATGAAGGTGGCGTGCTTCTTGTCCCAGCATTCGCCGATGTTGGGGCAGCCGGCTTCCTCGCACACCGTCACCAGGCCGTTGTCGCGGACGATCTTGCGGGTGTCGGCATAGCCGCGCGTGGTCGGCGCGCGCACGCGGATCCAGTCCGGCTTGGCGGGCGACAGCGCGTCCGGCCGGTGCGCCTTCTCCGGGTGCCGGGGGCGGATCTGGGTGGCGGAAACGGTATCGAGGACGACGACCATGAGCTTTCCGTATCTCTGCGCCAGCAGCGCCTCAGCCGGCAGTCCGCTCTAGGTAGTCCGCTGCGAAAGCGACCGCAACCCGCGCCGTCATTGCATCCCCGGCCGCAACGGCCTATGCCGGAAACACCACCGTCCGCCACGAAGCCGCCCGATGCCGTCCCGCCCGCTCGTCTCCTCCCGCAAGCCGCCCGCCGCGATTCCCGCCGTTCCCCTCGCCGCCACCGGCCTCGGGCCGCAGCTTGCGCCCGCGTTCTTCGCCCGCAGCGTCCACGAGGTGGCGCCGGAGCTGATCGGGGCGACGCTATTGGTGAACGGCGTCGGCGGCGTCATCGTCGAGGTCGAAGCCTACCACCAGAGCGAGCCGGCCGCGCATTCCTATCGCGGCCCGACGCCGCGCACCAAGGTGATGTTCGGCCCGCCCGGCTTCGCCTACGTCTACCGCTCCTACGGCATCCACTGGTGCGTCAATTTCGTCTGCGAGCCGGAAGGCGCGGCCGCCGCCGTCCTGATCCGCGCCTTGCAGCCGACCCACGGCGTCGCCACCATGCGGCGGCGGCGCGGTCTCGACGACGAGCGGATGCTGTGCTCGGGCCCCGGCAAGCTCGCGAGCGCGCTCGCCATCACCAGCGCTCATAACGGCCGCGCGCTCAACGCCGCGCCGATCGCCGTACACGGCCGCACCTCCGCACCGGAGATCGTGACCGGGGTGCGCATCGGCATCACCAAGGCGATCGAACTGCCGTGGCGCTACGGCCTCAAGGGCTCGCGCTACGTCAGCAAGCCTTTCACCCCCACCCTACCCTCCCCCGCGCGCGGGGGAGGGATTAAGGGAGGGGGCCATGGCGCTGCTTGAAATCGGTCCAGATCGGGCACACCACCAGCGGCACCAGCGCGACGGCGATCGGCGCGAAGGCGAAAGCGGCGTTGCCGGTGAGGTCCCAGGCCGCGCCGCCGATTACCGACACCAATACCGCGACGCCGTAGCCGAGCGTGAACATGCCGGCTGACACCCGCGGCACGTCGTCCGGCGCGAACAGCAGCACCGGCAGGCTGAGCAGCAGCGTCAGGCCGACGGCGCAGCTCAATCCGATCGCCGCCGCCGCGAGCACGATGCTCCACGCCGAGGTCGAGACCACGATCCCGGCCAGACTGGCGAGCCCCATCAGCCCCGCGCCGATCAGCGGCCATTTCCGGCGTTCGAGCCGGCTTGCCGCCGCCAGCAAGAGCAGCGAGCCGGGAAACTGCCCGGCATTCAGCGCCAGCAGCGCCGGCGCGATCAGGTCGGTCTGGCCATTCTGCAACAACAAACCCGGCAGGAACGCATTGGTGCAGAAGTAAGCCTGATTGTTGGCGCTCATCGCCAAGCCGATCTTCCATAGCACCGGATCGCGCCAGTCCGGCATCCAGCGCCGGTGCCGCACCGTCAGGTGGCCCTCGCCCCGCGGCCGCGCCACCACGATCATCAGCGCGATCAGCGCCGGCCAGATCGACCAAAACACCAGACTGCCGCGCCAGCTTCCACCGAGCAGCGCCAGTAGCAGCCCCGCGAAGGCCACGGGAAAGATCTCGCCGACCAGAAGCCCGTTGGTGTAGAGCGCGGTCGCGAAGCCGACCCGGTGCGGCACCCACTGGCGCACCAGCGGCGGCAACGCCGGCTGCATCAGCGCGACGCCGGCGCTCATGACCACGGTGGCGCCGAACAGCGCCATTGTGTCGAAGGCGAGCCCGCGCAGCGCCGAACCCGCTGCCGTGACGACAAGGCCGACCACCAGCGCGTTGACCGCGCCGGCGCGCGCGATCAGGAGCGATCCGGGGATCGCGGCCAGCGCGAACAGCGCCGGCGGAATGGCGTTGAGGATGCCGACCTCGGTGCCCGACAGGTCGAGGTCGAGGATGATGAGCGCGAGGACCGGCGGCACCGCCAGAATGGTCAGCCGTAGCGCATTGCCGGCCGCCCACAGCATGAACAGCGGCCCGGCTTCGGACGCCCGCCCCGCTGTGTCCTCGGCGCTCATTCCGCCGCTTTCAGCCGCGCCAGCGCCTCGGCGATCTTGGCCTTGCGCGCCAGCGCCTCCTCGCGCTTGTCGCGCTCGTCCGCGACCACCTCCTCGGGCGCGTTGGCGACGAATTTCGCGTTACCCAGCTTGGCGTCGACGCGCTTGATGTCGGCTTCCGCCTTCGCCAGTTCCTTGTCGAGCCGCGCCCGCTCGGCGGCGAGATCGATCACGCCCTTGAGCGGCAGCGCGGCGACCTCGCCGCGCACCAGAAGCTGCATCGCCCCGTCCGGCGCGCGATCGACGAAGGTGACCTCGGACAACCGCGCCAGCCGCTTGACGACGTCGTTCCAGCGCCCGGCGCGTTCCCTGGTTTCCATCGAGGCATCGACCAGCATCAGCGGCATCAGCGTCGCCGGCGGGATGTTCATCTCGGCGCGCGCGGAGCGGATCGCGGTGACCAGATCGACCACCCAGCCGATCTCGGCCTCGGCCGCGTCGTCGGTGAAGGTGTCGTCGGTCGCCGGCACCGCGATGGCGACGGCGGCGGCATCGCCCGGCACCGCCGAGGTGGGGATGATGACGGTGGGCTGCGGCCGCAGCGGCCATTCGCTCAGCACCAGCAATTGCTCGCGCGACGCCGTCACCGCCCACAATTCCTCGGTGAGGAACGGCATGAACGGATGCAGCAGCTTGAGGATCTGGTCGCGCGCCCACGCCACCATCGCTCGCGTCTCGGCCTTGGCCGTGCCGTCCGGCCCCATCATCACCGGCTTCGCCAGTTCGAGATACCAGTCGCAGAACACGTTCCAGACGAAGCGGTAGATCGCCGACGCGGCGTCGTTGAAGCGGTAGCTTTCGATCGCCTGCGTCACCTCGCGCGCCGCCGCCATCGTCTCGTGCGCGATCCAGCGGTTCAGCGTCTCCCTGGCCTGCGCCGGATCGAAGCCGTCCGGCAGCACGCAGTGGTTCATCTCGGCGAAGCGGCAGGCGTTCCACAGCTTGGTCGCGAAGTTGCGGTAGCCCTCGACGCGGCTGGTGGCGAGCTTGATGTCGCGGCCCTGCGCCGCCATTGCCGCCAGCGTGAAGCGCAGCGCGTCGGCGCCGTACTGGTCGATCAGGTGCAAGGGATCGATGACGTTGCCCTTCGACTTCGACATCTTCGCGCCCTTCTCGTCGCGGACGAGGGCGTGGATGTAGACCTTGGGAAATGGCACGTCGTCCATGAAGTGGAGGCCCATCATCATCATCCGGGCCACCCAGAAGAAGATGATGTCGAAGCCGGTGACCAGCACGTCGGTCGGGTAATAGCGTTCAAGCTCCTTGGTCTCGTCGGGCCATCCCAGCGTCGAGAACGGCCACAGCGCCGACGAGAACCAGGTGTCGAGCACGTCTTCATCACGCGTGATGAAGCCCTCGCGCAACGCCGGATCAAGCGCCATGTCGTGGCCCTGCTCGGCGGTGATGACCTCCTGCTCGACGTAGTAACCGAGCGCGTTGCCGATCGCCTCCTCCTCGGTCTCGGCGACGAACACCTTGCCGTCCGGGCCGTACCACGCCGGGATCTGATGGCCCCACCACAATTGCCGCGAGATGCACCACGGCTGGATGTTCTCCATCCACTCGAAGTAGGTCTTCTCCCAGGTCTTGGGCACGAACTCGGTGGCGCCGCTGCGCACCGCGGCGATCGCGGGCCCGGCCAGCGTCTTGGCGTCGACGTACCACTGGTCGGTGAGATAGGGCTCGATCACCACGCCGGAGCGATCGCCGTGCGGCACCATGTGCGTGTTCGGCTCGATCTTTTCGAGGATGCCGTCGGCCTCAAGCCATTCGACGATCCGCTTGCGCGCAACGAAGCGGTCCACGCCGTGGAGCGTCGCGGCGCGGGGCGAGGCGTTCTGCGGCAGGCCGCGCCAATAGGCTTCGTTGTCGGTCAGCGCAATGCGGCCCTCGATGTCGAGCACGTTGATCTGCGCCAGGTCGTGGCGCTTGCCGACCTCGAAGTCGTTGAAGTCGTGCGCCGGCGTGATCTTGACCGCGCCCGAGCCCTTCTCGGGATCGGAATACTCATCGGCGATGATCGGGATCCGGCGGCCGACCAGCGGCAGGATCACGTGCTTGCCGACCAGATGGCGATAGCGCTCGTCGCCGGGATGCACCGCGACCGCGGTGTCGCCGAGCATGGTTTCCGGCCGCGTCGTCGCCACAACGATGAAGGTCGACGGATCGTTCGGATCGAAGGTCCTGCCTTCGAGCGGATAGCGCAGGTGCCACAGGCTGCCCTTGACCTCGACCTGCTGCACTTCGAGATCGGAGATCGCGGTGAGCAGCTTGGGGTCCCAGTTGACCAGCCGCTTGTCCTTGTAGATCAGCCCGTCGCGATGCAGTTCGACGAACACCCTCGCCACCGCGCGCGACAGCCCCTCGTCCATGGTGAAGCGCTCGCGCGACCAGTCGCAGGAGGCCCCCAGCCGCTTCAACTGGTTGACGATGACGCCGCCGCTCTCCGCCTTCCATTGCCAGACGCGCTCAAGGAACGCGGCGCGGCCCATGTCGCGGCGCGACGGCTCCTGCCGCTCCATCAACTGCCGCTCCACCACCATCTGCGTGGCGATGCCGGCGTGGTCGGTGCCCGGCTGCCACAGCACGTCGCGGCCGCGCATCCGCTCGAACCGGCACAGGATGTCCTGCAAGGTGTTGTTGAGGGCGTGGCCCATGTGTAGCGAGCCGGTGACGTTCGGCGGCGGAATGACGACGGCGAACGGCGCGGCGTCGCGGCGCTCCGGCCGGCCGGCCTTGAAGGCGCCCGCCTCGTCCCACGCGCGGGCGATGCGGGTTTCGATTTCGGCAGGCTCGTAGGTTTTCTCGATCATGGCGACGGGTCAGACAGGGTTTGCGGGTTGACGGCGGAAGCGCTCCGCCGCAGAGGCGGCGGGCGACGACGGATCGGGTATCGGGTCGAAGCGAAAGCCATGCGCCCGCGGCCGGGCGCGACGATGGCCGTTATAGCGGTTTCGCGCGACGTGGAAACCGGTCCGTTGACGGAAAACGCACCGGAGGCGGCGGTGGAACCGGTCAGCGCCCGCGCGAGACGCGCTCGATCTCGGCCTTGACGATGCGCTCCACCAGCCCCGGCAGGTTGTCGTCGAGCCACGACTTGAGCATCGGCCGCAGCATTTCGCGCACCAAGTCCTCCAGCGTCCGCGCGTTGTGGCTGAGGACGGTGTTGGCGAGCGAGTTGAAGGCCGATTCCACGGCGGCGGCGGTGGATTGCGACAGCATGTCGGATGCGTCGAAACCCGTCGTCCTGCGCGGGCCGGAGGGTTGCGCCGCAGTCGTCGCCGGATACTGCCGCTCGCCGGCCATCACGGCCTCGTTGAACTCCAGGTCGTTGGCAGGTTCGACCGCGTCGAATGTCGGTTCGGGCATATCGGGCAATGCCATCTCGTCGGTGAGGTCCAGCACGTCGTCCTCGGAAGCCTCCGGCCCGGCGTCGGTTGCCGGGGCTGCCGTCGCGGACGTGGACGCGGGCGCGTCGAAGCCGGCCATCAGGGCGTCGATGTCGTCCTGGCTGTTGGTCGCGGCGGTGTCGGCTGAAGGCTTGGCGGCGGGCGGCACGGCCGCGCCGCTGCCGTTGACGGCGGGTGTTGCCGGCGGGGCCGGCCCGGCCGCCGCCTTGTCCGCCGGCGCCTTGCTCTCGTCGTCCGCGATGATGCGCCGGATCGATGCCAGGATTTCCTCCATCGAGGGCTCTTGGACCTTCGCCGGCTGGGTCATCGTCTGCTCCACATCATCACGGCATTCATCGCGGCTGTTGCTGCGGTTCCGCCCGATCCGAATCGCTTCGGCCGCGATGATTCAAGGTATGTCACCGCCGTAAACGATTGCAAGCAAGGGACCAGGCAACGGGACCGCGACGATGCCGTCGCGGCCGCCGTCATCGGAGTCTAGCGTCCGTCAGGGGTGCGGACCCCGCCCCAGCTATCGCGCACCTGATGATAGTGGACGCTGGGATCGTAGATCGCGGTGCGCAGCCTGAGCACCTGCGGCGACAGCCGGCCGATGGCGTTCAGCACCGAGTACGAGGCGACGACGCGGTCATGCTGCGCGGTGACCAGCGCGACGCGCGCGTTGACCAGCGCCTGCTGCGCGTTGAGGACGTCGAGCGTGGTGCGCTGGCCGGCCTTGGCTTCCTCGCGCACGCCGTTCAGCGCGATCTCGGACGCCTGCACCTGCGCCTGGGCCGAGGCCACCTGCGACTTCGCCGCCTGCAACTGTCCCCAGCTTTGCACCACGGTGGCGCGGGTCTGGTCGCGGACCTGCTCCAGCGCCAGGCGCTGCTGCGCCAGCGTCTCCTTGGACTGGCGAATCAGGGCGTATTCCGCGCCGCCCTGATAGATCGGAACCGAAAGTTGCGCGATCGCCGAGGCCACGAACTGGCGGGGAATCGAGATTTGCTGCTCGTAGGCCTGCTGCGCGCCGACCTGCAGGCTGACCGTCGGGAACAGCGCGCCCTCGGCCACCTTGACCTGCAAATGGCTGACGTCGATGCCGAACATCGCGGCCGTGACGTTGGGATTCTCGACCAGCGCGAGGTTGACCGCGGCCGCCAGCGTCGCCGGCAGGAAACGGTCCACCGGCGAACCCGGCGCGAGCTGTCCGGGCTCGTTGCCGATGATGCGGCGATAGTTCGAGCGCGTCGAGGTCAGCGTCGATTCCGCCGCGAGCTGCTGGGTCTTGCCGGCGGCAAGCTGCGCCTCCGATTGCGCGACGTCGGTGCGGGTCACCTCGCCGACGTTGAAGCGGTCGCGGGTCTGTTTGAGCGTCTGCTCCAGCACGCGGACGTTGCTGCGCTGGACCTCGACGATGGCGGCGTCGCGCAGGTAGTCCATGTAGATGCTGGAGGCCGCGAGCAGCACGCTCTGTTCGAGGACGCGCAGCCCTTCGCGGGCGGCGGACACCTGACCTTCCGCGGCGCGGGTGCGGTTGGCGGTCTGCTGGCCGTCGTAAAGTGTCTGCGTCCCGGTGATGCCGACGGAGCGCGGGATCTGGGTTCCGTGAACGCGCTGGGCCCCGCCGAGGGAGGCGCTTGTCACGTCGGAATACTGATAGCCGGCGCTGGCGGTGATGGCGACCTTCGGCCGGTAGCCCGACAGGGCCTGCGGCACGTTCTCGTCGGTGGCGCGCACCTGGGCGCGCTGGGCGTTGAGCTGCGGATTGGTCTGATAGGCGCGCACCAGCGCCGCCTCGATGGTTTCGGCAAGAACCGGCGACGCCGCAAGGCCCGACAGCAGCGCCGCGACGGCCACCCCGGCCACTCTCTTAAACCCACCCATCCAGATATCCATTCATCTTAAGGGGTCGATCCGCAAGATGCCGGATTCGACCGACAATCGTCAGGCCCCCGCCCATCATAGGGGGCGCGCCAAACCGACGGAACCCCTCGGCACCACCGGGCGGTGGAAACTCTTGATCTGGGACATGTCGGCCACATCTGCCGCGCCGACGGTCCGGCCTAGAACACGAATTCCGGAACGCGCTGCAATCCCGGAAGCACCGGGGCCGCCGCGTCGAACAGGATGCGGCTGCCGAAATCGTCGCGCGAGCGCGTCACCAGGGTCGCGCGCATCACGCCGCCGCTGCGGAACACGCCGACCAGCCGGCCGCCCTCCTTCAACTGGCGATAGAGCGTCTGCGGCGCGATCTCGGCCGCGCCTTCGAGCACGATGACGTCGAACGGGGCGTTGGCCGCGTCGCCTTCGGCCACCGGCGCGACCGTAACCGTCACCGCGCCGAGGTTCAGCCCGTCGAGCGCCGCCCGCGCGCGGGCGACCAGCGCCGGATCCGGGTCGGTGGCATGGACGCGCTGCGCCAGCCGCGCCGCCAGCGCCGCCGTGTATCCGGTGGCGCAGCCCGCCACCAGCACGCTGTCGGCGGCATCGATCCCGGCGGCCTGCAACAGCCGCGCCACCACCACAGGCTTGAGCAGGAAACGGTTGCCGCCGGCCGGCTCGCTGACGTCGAGATCGAGATCGAGATAGGCCAGCGCCCGGGCGCGCTCGGGCACGAAGGCCTCGCGCGGCACCGTCAGCATGGCCTCGATGATTCGCGGGTCGGTCACGTCGTTGGTGCGGACCTGGCCATCGACCATGTTGCGGCGGGCGGTCGCGAAGCCGGGCGTATGCGGGTCGGATGTGACAGGTTTGGACATGACAGCTTCGGACATGGCGGGTTCAGACATGGGCGATCCTTGGAATCGTCGCGTCGGGACGCAACTGCAACTTGGGAGGCTCTAAGGCAGCCCACTCGACGATGCAAGGCCGCCACGCCAGGGCCCCACCTAGGCCGGCACCCAAGGGCCGGCACGCATCGCGGCGATCCGGATGCGCCTGTCCGGCGTCGGGCGTTTCATGCCCTTGCCGCGACGCCAGCACGGCGCCGCGGCGGCACGGGGAACCCGACCCATTTCTCTCTTTGCAAGCCGCGACGGCTTTGTTATACGCTCCCGGCTGACGCGCCATCGGCGCAAGCTCTGTTCCCTGGTAGCTCAGTGGTAGAGCAACCGGCTGTTAACCGGTTGGTCGCTGGTTCGAATCCGGCCCGGGGAGCCATTTATTCATTTCAAGGGCTGATATTTCAAAGATCTTGTCTTTCAAGGTCTTGGTGACGGCGGTTCAAGTGGCCTTGCGAGGCGCCGGCCGGCTGTACAGCCCTTTAAGCTACGCTCCCGCCCATCGACCTAACCCAGGTTAGCATCGGCTACCACTCATCAGGCTATCCTTCGCGACGGCGCGGCCTCAGTCATGCCTTTGCGAAGGAGCGATCCGTGGTCCTGATTCAGTGGAAGGACAGTTACAGCGTCGGCGTCGCCGATGTCGATTACGAGCATCGCGAGATGATCGACCTCATCAACGATCTGCACGAGCGCCTGACGAACAAGGCCGACGACCTGGATGTGACCGCGTTCCTCGGCAAGATCTTTCAAGCCATCTCGCTGCATTTCGCGCTGGAGGAACGTTTCATGCAGGAGCATGGCTACGACCAGTTTCGCCAGCACAAGAATGCGCACGAGCAACTGCTCGATGAAATCCGCGACATCATGGACGATTACGAGGCGGCTCCGGAGCGCGTATCGGCCGAATTGTCGCGCCGGCTCGATCTGTGGTTCACCGACCATTTCAAAACGCACGATGCCCGGCTTCATCACCGACTCGGCAATCACGATCATCATTGAGACGCGATCGACCGGCCCGCGCATCCCGCCGATGGATAACGCCGCGCGTGAAGTTGATTGCAATCGTCTCAAGTCTCAATCAATCTCCAAAAAACGCGGAAATGTGGAAGCGGACGGCCACTGATGGCGCTCGTTCCGTCTCGCCAATGTGCCGCCTCCGAGAGGCTGGCATCCGGATCGGCGTAGAAGGAGAAACCGATGATTATCGTGATGGCCAGCGTGACGGCGCGGGACGACTCCCGCGACGAGATCCTCAAACTGGGCCAGGCGCACGTCGACCGCTCGCGGACGGAGCCCGGCTGCATCTCCCATGCCATGCACATCCACTGCGAGAATCCCCTGCGGCTGGTGTTCTTCGAGCAGTGGGCCGACCGCGATGCGCTGCTGACGCATTTCGCGGTGCCCGAGACGCTTCAATCCATGCGCGCGCTGCAAACGCTCGCCGCGGGCCCGCCGGACCTGAAAATCTTCGACGCGCGTCAGATCGAAAAGCCGTAACATCATGAAGACGCCAAGCCGCGCCCCTCGCGGGAGCGAGCTGCAACGGCAACCTTAACCAAATCGTTAACATCGGTGGTTAGCAATGGTTTGACCGCAGCGGCGAAGCCTTCGGAGCGCGGCGGCTGCGGCAGACGCAATCGGGGATCGGTGCATTGGACACATCCGTCGTCGCGAAATCGGCCAGACTTGGCGACAACTGCGTGCGGGACATCCCGCGCCTTCTGACCAAGGACGAAATCCGGGACCTGTCGCGGATCGACAGCCGCAAGTTCACCCTCGCGGTTCTGATCGAGGTTCTCACCATCGCCGCGGCCGTGGCCGTCAGCGAGACGTGGTGGCATCCGGCGATCTACGCGCTGGCGGTGGTGGTGATCGGCTCGCGCATCAACGGCCTCGGCGGGCTGATGCACGACGCCGCGCATTACCGCGCCTATCGCAACCGCACCGTGAACGACATCGTCGGCGAGATCATCGCGCTGCCGACCACCGCATCGCTGGCCGGCTACCGCAACAGCCATTTCGCCCATCATCGCGAGTTGAACAGCGAGCGCGACCCGGACTGGACGCGCAACCTCGGGCTGGAGGAATTCGAATTTCCCAAGCCGCGTCCGGGCATGGTGAAATACATCCTGCAATATCTCACCGGCCTGAAGATCTGGTCGGCGGTCACCGGCTTTCACAAGAACAAGGAAACCCGCGACATCCCGGCGATCGTGACGTGGCTGCGGCTGGCCTTCTTCGTCGCGCTGTTCGTGGCGTCGATCGCGTTCGGCTTCTGGAAGCAGTTGCTGCTGTACTGGATCGTGCCGGTGATGACGGTGTTCGTGGCGATCCGCTACATCCGCAACGTCGCCGAGCACTACGCGGTCGAGCACGAGAACGTCCTCAACGAAAGCCGCACCGTGCTGGCGCCATGGTGGGAGCTTTATCTGATCGCGCCGTGGGGCCTCAACTATCACCTTGAGCACCACCTGTTTCCCGGCGTGCCGTGCTTCCGTCTCGCCGAACTGCATCGCCTGTTGATGACGCGCGAGCCGTTCCCGCAGCTCGCGCACGTCACCCACGGCTATTTCAGCGGCCTGCTGCGCGACTGCGCGACCTGGCCCGATCCGTTGCGGACGGCAAGCGGCCATGAGGCCGCGACCAGAAATTCCAGAGCATGATTTGCCGAGATTGAACCGGAAGTCGTCGGCCTGAGAGTCCGGGAAACGAGGCGTCATCGTCCGCGAAGGCGGACGATCCAGTATTCGAGGACAGTGTGTAGGAAATTTGATCCGCTATGGATACTGGATACCCCGCTTTCGCGGAGCATGACGGCTTTCGTGTTGCACATTCATCCTGAAAACAAACCTCCCATCAGACTTTCAGGATAACGGCACACGCTCAATTCAAACCGACCACGCCCTAGCGCAGCGAGATCGCGAGGCCGCTGAGGTCGGCGTTGACCATCAGCCCGGTCTGGCGGCCGCTGAGATGCAGCACCGCGCCCTTCTCGTTGGTCAGCACGATGGCTCGCGCGCCGATGCCGATCGCCGCCCCCGCCCCGCCCGCGCCGTAGACGCCGGCGACATCGGAAGCGCGCCGGATGTTGGTCACCCGGCCCGACAGGTTGGTCTGCGACGCGCCGAACACCAGCCCGGCATCGATGCCGCCAATCGACAGCGGATAGCGCCGGCCCTGAAAGATCAGCGTGCCGCTGCCGCCGGACGCGCCGATGAACCAGCCGCCTTTCAGCACCGAAATGCGGATGGTGCCGCTGTCGGCCTGCGCCACGCCGGCAACGCAGGCTCCCGCCATCGCCAGCAGGCCGATCACGGCCGTTCTCATTCCAAGCCTCTTTCCACGCGCGCGCATCGTCGATTTCCCCTTGAGTGACGTCCGTTTCGCTCAGGCTGACAGACTCGCGCGGAAAACAAAAGCGGCGGCTTATGGCGCCGACGCGGTGACGATCCACACCGCCGCGCCGAGCTTGACAGCGTCACCGTCGAGGTGGCGCGCAAGATCGTGGCGCACCGCCTCGGTGGCGGCCGCCTTCACCTCCGCCGTCGCGTCCTCCAGCGCCCGGTGGGCGGGGCCGATCTCGACCGCACTCTCGACCGCCGCATCGAGGCCGCCGCCCGCCGCGATATCGAGCATGAGGTCGTGCGGCGTGAGCTTCGCCCCGGCGAAGCCGGCCTCGCGCAGGATGCGCTCCACCCGCTCGGCGGATGCGAAGGCGAACGGCCCCGGATCCTCCGGGTCGACCGGCGGCATTTTCGGAACGTGGCGGTAGACCGCTTGCAGCGGCACCATCAGCCACGGATTTTCCCGCGCCGCGCGCCAGCAGACGAAGACGACCCGCCCGCCACGCCGCATTCCCGCGCGCAGATTGGCGAAGGAGCGTGGCGGATCGGCGAAGAACATCACGCCGAAGCGCGACGCCACGAGGTCGGCCGCGCCGGGCGCGAAGCGATAGGTGGTGGCGTCGGCCAGCACGAAATCGACCGGCGCGCCGGACGGCGCGAGTTGCCGCGCCCGCGCCAGCATCTGCTGCGAGATGTCGATGCCCAGCACCCGCCCTACTGGCCCGACGCGCTCGGCCAGCGCGAGCGAGGTCGCGCCGCAGCCGCAGCCGACGTCGATGACCCGCTCTCCCGGCCGGGCGGCGGCGGCATCGAGCAGCAGCGCGGTGACCGGACCCAGCACCACGTCCTGCGCCGCCTGCCGGGCGGCCCATTGCTCGCCGGCGGGGCCGTTCCAGAACGCCACCTGATCGGCATTGGCCGCATCGCTCTCAAGCTGGGTCATCGACAAGCTCTCGTTATCCATGATGTGGCGTCATCAAGCCCCGCCGGCAAAACGCCGGATTGCTACAATTTGAACGGTTTCCGCAACCGGGAAACAAAACGTCCTTGCCATGATGCCTCCGACAGCGAGGACGATCATGAGCGAAGCCGATTTCGAGGAACTGCTGGAAGCCGTCCGGTCATCGATGGATGACAGCATTGCCGACGGCCGGGCGCAAGCCGCCGCGACGCCGGCCTTCCGTTCGTCGGTCGGCATCGTCCGCGCGTTCTATCCGCAGCCGGCCAACGACAACGGCCTCGCCTGGCCGCTGCTGCCGTTCCCCGACGGCTGGCACGCCTCCTGCTGACGGCAAGGGCTTGCGACCCGACCGGGCTTAAGACAGGTCATAATGTCGCGCGCAGGGGTGCATGGCAGCTTTGCGCGGCTCCTTATATTGCATTGCAACAAATCTTTCGTTACCCTCGAAATCAATCCTCGAACGGATGATTCTGAGGCGGACGAACGATGAGCGACCAGTGGATTACCAAGTACGGGCCGCGCCGGGTGAGGCGCGATCCGCCGACGCTGGACGAAGCGATCTACGCGGCCATGGGCATCACCGACAACGCCGACGAGCAGGCCGAAATCGCGGCCTCGCTGATGGGCCTGCCGCTCGCCGCCGTTCAGACCGAGGTCCGCAAGGCCGGCCGCGTCGCGGCGCGCTCGCAGCGGGTCATCGCCGGCGAGCCCGGCGCGCAGCGCACCGTGGTGGTTGAGCGCCGCACCATCCGCCGCTTCGGCAACGACCGCCGTCCGGGCATGTAGCCGCGACAGGACTCACCGGGCGTCGTCCGGGGCGTGCGACCGGAAAAACGAGGCGTCATCGTCCGCGAAGGCAACAAGAAATGCCGGATGCTCCGCCGGAGCGTGTCATCGGGCCGCGCCTTGCGCGGACCCGTTGGCGGAGCATAACGATTTTCGTGTTGCAGGTTCATCCAAAAAAAGCGACCCCGGTCGGGGCTCCGAGGCGCGCGCGAACGCACGCCTCCATGCTGACCGTGACGGCGCGCCTCAGCGGCCGAGGTGCGGCACCGCCAGCGCCTGACGGTAAAGGCCCAGCACCAGGCGCCAGTAGTCACGGTTGAAGCGCAGCGCCGCCTTTCCCCACGACTCGGGATTCCAGGATTCGAGCCCGAAAGGCGCGGGCCCGAACGGCGCCGCGGTGGCAAGCCACGCGGCGGCCGGATCGAACGGTGGCGTCGCCGCCGCCGCCGTGGGCTGCTCGCGCAGGTCGATCTGCCCGCTCGATTCGCCGTGCTGGAACGTCAGGTGCGCGCCGAACTTGTTGGCGAGCGCCCGCATCGCCTCGTTCTGCGCGCCGGTGGTGACGCGCAGGCTGTCGTAGCCCTTGCGCTTCGCCGTGGCGATCAGGCGGCGGAACAGGATGCTGCCCAGCCCCTTGCGCCGCAGCGGCCGCTCGACGCTGAACGCGACCTCGGGAAGCGGGTTGTCGGGACCCTCGGCCGGGTGCAGTTCGGCGGCGGCCAGCACCTTGCCGTTTTCGAGATAGGCCATGATGATCGTTCCGTCACCCCGGCACTTCTCGGCGTATTTCGCGATGAAGGATTCATCGGCGAAGCCGTTGAAGCGGTCGTGGCGGCTTTCAGGATCGAGGCGCAGCAGATGCTCGCGCAGCAACGGCATCTCCTGACGATCCAACGTCCTGATCACGCCAGGCAGGTCGGTCGTAATGACATCGTCGCACATGGTTCAGTCTCCTTTCGGTCAATCCCTTCAGGAGGCGTCTTCCCTAGAATACCGATATTGTGCGTCGCAACATCTTTTCAAGGGGTAAACTTATCTCAAATTGCGGCAAGTTGACGGCTATCCCTGAACGACATAAATATCATTACAAACAAAGGCTTACACCCGCGACCTCAAGTCGCGCAGGCTTGTTCTGCCGAATCAACGTTCACAAATTCGCGATACTGCGAATCGCCGTTCACAGAATCATCTGCGTCTGGGTGACCACCGCGACCAGCTTGCCGTCCTCGCCCTCCACGCGGGTCTGCCAGACCTGGGTGCGGCGGCCGCGATGCACCGGCGTCGCGGTGGCGGTGATGGTGGTGCCCTCCTTCGCGCCGCCGATGAAGTTGGTCTTGCTCTCGACGGTGGTGGTGCCCTTGGCGTCCGGCGGCAGGTTGATGACGGTGGCGGCGGCGCCGACCGAATCCGCCAGCGCCATCAGCGCGCCGCCGTGGACGGTGTGATTGAGGGTGCAGAGATCGGGCCGCACCACCATCGTCGCCACCACGCGCTCGGGCGAGGCTTCGACGAACCGCACGCCCTTCAGTTCCGCGAACGGCATCTTCATGGAATTGATCTTGTCGAGCAGGGTCACGTCTCATCTCCCGGTTGTCATCGCGGCAAAGCCGCTGTCATTGCCGCTCACGTTTCCATCCGGATTGGCGGATGACAAGCCTGCCGTTTGCCGCCATATGGCATCCATGCGTCAGTTTCCGCCCCGCCGCATCGTCTGCCTCACCGAGGAAACGGTGGAAACGTTATATCTGCTCGGCGAGCAGGACCGCATCGTCGGCGTGTCCGGTTATGCGGTGCGTCCGCCGCAGGTGCGCCGCGAGAAGCCGCGCGTCTCCGCCTTCATCTCCGCCGACGTCCCGAAAATCCTGGCGCTCGAACCCGATCTCGTCTTCGCCTTCTCGGACATGCAGGCCGACATCGTCGCCGAGTTGATCCGCTCAGGCGTCGCGGTTCATGCGTTCAACCAGCGCGACGTCGCCGGCATCCTGGCGATGATCCGCACCGTCGGCGCATTGATCGGCGCACCGGCGCCGGCCGATCAACTCGCGACCCGCTATCAGCAGCGGCTTGCGGCCATCGCGGCGCAGACCCGCGGCGCGCCGAAGCCGCGGGTCTATTTCGAGGAATGGGACGATCCCCTGATCAGCGGCATCGGCTGGGTGTCGGAATTGATCGAGATCGCCGGCGGTGAGGACATCTTTCCCGCGCTGCGCAGCGCCAAGGCCGCGAAGGACCGCATCGTCGATCCCGAAGCGGTCCGCGCCGCCGCGCCGGACGTCATCCTCGCCTCGTGGTGCGGGAAGAAAGTCGTTGCCGACAGGATCCGGCAGCGACCGGGATGGTCGGCCATCCCGGCGGTGCGCGAGGACCGCATCGTCGAGATCAAGTCGCCGCTGATCCTGCAACCGGGCCCGGCGGCGCTGACCGACGGCCTTGACGCGATCGTCGCCGCTCTGCGGGTTTGAGGGCGGCTACACCGCCTCGACGCCGCACCATTCCGCAATGAACAGCGCCGTCGCCTTGGTCGATTTCTGCAGCGAGTCGAGATCGACATATTCGTTGAAGCCGTGCATCGCCGCCCCGCTCGCGCCGAAGCACAGGCTCGGGATGCCGGCGTTGAGGCCGTAGAAGCGCGTATCTGTCAGCGCGGTGAAGGCGCGATCCGGCACCTTCCCGCCATAGACCGCGTCGAACGCCTTGGCGAAGGCCGCTTCGGGCGCGGCCGAATCCGTCAGCTCATAGCCTTCCGACAGAAAGCCCGACCACTCCACCTGCGGCGGGTTGTTGGACAGGAAGCGGTGATTGCGCGCGGCCTCGGCGATGCAGGCGAGGATTTCCTTCTGGCATTCGGCGATCGACCAGCCCGGCATCACCGCGATCCGGCAATCGACGTCGCACCACGCCGGCACGCTGGAGGCCCAGTCGCCGCCCTTGATGATGCCGGGATTGAAATTGATCGGGTGATTGACGTCCTTGAAGTGCCTGTCGTTGACCGCGCGCTTGTTCCACTCGATTTCCAGCTTCTCCACCGCCTGGATCAGATGATAGGCGGCCATGATCGCGTTGGCCCCCGCGCCCGCCTCGAACACATGCACCGGGAAGCCGCGCACGCGGATGCGGAACCAGATCACGCCGACCTGCGAGCGGATCATCGCGCCGTCGGTCGGCTCGGGAATGAAACAGCAGTCGGCGCGATAGCCGCGCTGAATGGTCGAGAGCGCGCCGACGCCGGTCGATTCCTCCTCGATCACCGACTGGAAATGAATCCGCGCCGTCGGCCTCAAGCCCGCCGCCTTGATGGCGTCGAGCGCATACAGCGCGGCGATGGTGCCGGATTTCATGTCGCAGGCGCCGCGCCCGTACATCCGGCCGTCCTTGATGGTCGGCTGGAACGGCGGCGTCTCCCACATATCGAGCGGACCGGCCGGCACCACGTCGCAGTGCCCTTGCAGGATCAGCGATTTGCCCGCCGTCGTCGCCGGCCGGTAGGTGCCGACCACGGTGCGCGCGCGGGAGAAATCGTGCTCGATCGGGCCGTAGCCGCGCAGGTCCTTCAGGTCGTCAGTATTGATATGCCAGTCGTCGACCTCGTAGCCGCGCTGCCGCAACAGGTCGCCGATCAGGTCCTGACACGGCCCTTCCGCGCCGCGGGTCGAGGGGATGGCGACAAGCTCCTTGGTGGTGGCCAGTTGCGCGTCGAAGCCGGCATCGACGGCGTCGAGAATGCGTTGTCTGTTGTCATTGGCGCTCATGGCGTTCTCCCTTGAGACCCTTTTGGGGCTTGTCGGCGTCCCTTCCTCCCGTGCATCAAACCATAGTCGGCGGGCGATTGTCGCGGGGCATCGGGTCTTTGAGAATCGCAAGCGGGCCAATAGACTTGGGGCTCCCGATGGCTGGATAAGGATATCAGATGCCCGTCAACCGCAACGTGCTCCTGTTCATCATCGGCGCGCTGATCGCGATCGTCGCCGTGCTCGGCTACAAGCAGTATCAGGACAGCAAGCAGCCCGACGGCGTTCAGATCAATATCGGCCCCGACGGCCTGAAGATTCAGAACAAGTGATGTCCCGGACCGGTACATGGACATGCGCGGCGACCGGCGCGGGAGTTGTCCTGACCGTGGGCGTGGCGGCGCTGGTGTCAGTCACCCCCGTCCGCGCCGAGCAAGTGGCCAACGAACGCGATATCGGCCATCTGCGGCTCGGTCAGCGTGTGCTGGTCGATGACGGCTCGTGCCCGACCGGGCAGATCAAGGAAGTGACCGGCGCGCAGTTGTCCAGCGCCGGCGTGGTCCGCCGCATCGTCTGCGTCCCGCGACGGGGGACGCGCTGAATTTTGTTCGGCGCGGCTGTTGAGCGGTCACTCTGAACGCCTGACCGAAAACGAGGCGTCATCATCCGCGAAGGCGGACGATCCAGTCATCCGTGCGCGTGGGTGGGAGACTTGACCCCATGATGGAATACTGGATGCTCCGCTTTCGCGGAGCATGACGGTTTTCGTGCAATATATCCGAGCCTAAAAGCAATCTTCTCAACCGTCACTTGAAGAAATCGCCGCACTTCTGCACGGCGCTTCCATCGCTCGCGCCCCACGGCATGATCGGGACCGCCGAGGTCGAATTGTTCGGCGAGCCCTCAATCAGCTTGTCGGAATACACCATATAGACCAGCACGTTGCGTTTGGCATCGCAGCCGCGCACGATCTGCATCTTCTTGAAGAACAGCGAGCGGCGCTGGCTGAAGATGTCCTCGCCCTGCTCCAGTTTTCTGTTGGCCTTGATGCGGATCGGGCCGATCTGGCGGCACGACAGCGAGATGTCCGACACCTGTTCGGCGAGGCCAAGCCAGCCCTTGAAGCCGCCCTTCTCCGGCACGGTGAAGTGGCAGGCGACGCCCTCCACCTCGGGATCGTCGATGCCGTAGGTGGCGAGCTTGTCGTTGGGGCTCATCCACTTGAACACCGTGGAGCGTCGGAAGATCAGGTCAGGCTCGTCGGCGGCGAAGGCGGAGAGCGCCGTCAGCAGGGCGAAGACCACAACAGCGAGGCCGATCATCTTGGGGCGAATGTCTGCGCGTCGTTGCTTGCCGGCCGCCATGAATCTCTCCGTTCGCGTCGAGCCGCCCATATAGGCGGTCGCGGGTGCGACCGGAAGGGCCACGGGCCGCTCGGGCAACAGAGCGGCCGTTAAGGCAATGTGAGGACATCTGCCGGATAGTTCCGGCGCTGGCCGGGATTTTGCAAGGCGCTGCGTGAACTTAACCATCCCCTCGCGGCACTTAGAAATCGAAGCCGGATTTGTAAGGAAGCGTTGCGTTGCGTATCGAACAGGTTCCCGCCGGAGCGCGTGCCCGACTGCCGTCGGCTTGCGCCCGCCCCGCCCTTGTCCGGGCCGCCTTGCTGGCCTCCGCCGTGGTCATCAGTGGGATCGCCCCGGCTTCGGCCCTGCCGCAGGATTTCTGGGCCGACGACATCATCTCGTTCGAGCCCGCGCCGCCACCGCCGCGCGCGACTCCGCCCCGCCGCCACAAGACGCCGCGCGTCCGGGCGAAGGAGATCGCCGCGCCCGCGCGCAAGCCGCAGCGCCCGCTGATCGTCGCGGTGTCGATCAACAACCAGTCGCTGAAAGTTTACGACGCCAACGGTCTGTTCGCGCAGGCCCCGGTCTCCACCGGAATGCGCGGCCACGCCACGCCGCTCGGCGTCTTCAGCGTGATCCAGAAGAACAAGTGGCACCGCTCCAACATCTACAGCGGCGCGCCGATGCCCTACATGCAGCGGCTGACGTGGTCGGGCATCGCCATGCACGCCGGCGCGCTGCCGGGCTATCCGGCCTCCCACGGCTGCATCCGGATGCCGACCCGCTTCGCCGAGCAGATGTGGAACTGGACCCGGATGGGCGCGCGCGTCATCGTCACCCCCGGCGAGGTCGTGCCGGTCGCTTTCGCGCATCCGCTGCTCGCGACCCGCAAGCCCGATCCCGCGCCCGCTCCGGCCGCTGACGCGACACCCGCCGCCACCGTCGGCGCGGCGCAGGTCGCGGACACGGCTCCCGCGTTCGTCGCCGAGCTTGCGGAATTGCGGCCGTCGGTGATGCCCGCCGCGATGGCGCAGGTGGCCGCGTCCGCCACCACCGGCATCGCGGCGATCGACAAGCCGACCCAGGTGGCCGACGCCGGCGACGCCATCGGCAAGCCGGAAACGCCCGCGGCCACGCCCGCCGTCATGGTCGACGGCCCGCCCGCAGCCGTCGCGCCGCCCCCACCGAAGCGCACCGGGCCGATCTCGGTGTTCATCAGCCGCAAGGACGGCCGGCTCTATGCCCGCCAGAATTTCGAGCCGATCTTCGATGTGCCGGTCACCATCGCCGACGGCGACCGCCCGCTCGGCACCCACGTCTTCACCGCGCAGGCCGATGGCGACGCCGCCACATTCCGCTGGACCGCGCTGACGCTGCCGTCCCCGGCAAAATCGAAGATCGCCAAGCCGCGCCGGCACGCAGCGGCCACTGTCGCGACCGACCCGGAGCCCTCGGCCGAGGATGCCGCGGCGGCGCTCGACCGCATCACGGTTGCGCCCGAGACCATGACCCGCATCGCCGAGGCGCTCTCGACCGGCAGTTCGATCATCGTCTCCGATCAGGGGCTCGCCGCCGGCGGCGAAACCGGCCAGGGCACGGAGTTCATCATTCCGCTGCGCTAAACCTTTGCCGCTGCGCTAAACTCTTGTGCGTGCGGCAAAAACGCCATTGCCGCAGCCTCGCGAATCGGCCCCTCATGGAGAGGATATGCGCCTCGTTCGGCCGGGGCGCGCGGTCAATCCATCCGGGGGGTCCCATGCGCATCGCGGCAGCTCTCATCGTTGCAGGAACGCTCTCGCTCGGTGCCGGCGGCGCGGCGTGGTCGCAAGCCGCCACCGCGCCCCGACCGGCCCCCGCCGCCGCGCCGGCTCCGGCGGCGCCACCGGCCCCCGCCAAAGCCGCCTGCGCCAACCCGGACGCGCTGGGCATTTCCCGCATCGTCGAAATCGACACCACCGGCGGCCCCGGCTTCGGCTTCGAGCATTTCAAGCAGCTCGACTTCCTGCGCGACAAGGAAGTGGTCTTGACCTTCGACGACGGCCCGTGGCCGGGCAACACGCCCGCCGTGCTCAAGGCGCTGGCCGACCAATGCACCACCGGGATCTTCTTCTCGATCGGCAAGCACGCCACCTACCATCCCGAGATCCTCAAGCAGGTGGCGGCCGCCGGCCATACCATCGGCGCGCACACCTGGTCCCACGCCAACCTCAACGGCAAGAAGATGACCGAGGCGCTGGCCAAGGACGAAATCGAGAAGGGCTTTTCCGCGGTGAAATGGGCGCTGGGCACCGCGCCCGCGCCGTTCTTCCGCTTCCCGGCGTTGCAGCACCCGCCGGCGCTGGTGACCTATCTCGGCACCCGCAACGTCGCGATGTTCTCCTGCGACATCGACTCGTTCGACTTCAAGGCGCGCAACGCCCAGCAGATCATCGATACCGTGATGAAGAAGCTCGACCGGCTCGGCAAGGGCATCATCCTGATGCACGACTTCCAGAAGCACACCGCCGAAGCGCTGCCCGAACTGCTGCGCCGGCTCAAGGCCGGCGGCTACAAGGTGGTGAAGATGCGCGCCAAGGCCCCGGTGGAGACGCTGGCGCAATACGACGAGGAACTGCTCAAGAGCGTCAAGCTGCCGACCGTCAGCACCCGCCCGCTGTCGAGCGTGGTCAAGACGGTCACGGAATAGCCGCCGCTTTGACCGGGCCCGCCATGTCGTCGCTCACCATCGAGGGCTTTGTCATCCTGTCGGCCGACGGGATGCTTGCCGACGCCTCCGGCGTGATGCCGCCGGCGCTGAAATTTCCGGGCGACCAGCGCTTCTTCGCCGCAGCGCTCGACCGCGTCGATCTCGTGGTTCACGGCCGCCATTCCGGCGAGGATCAGCCCAACTCTCTGAGGCGGCGGCGGATCATCCTGACCCGCACCATCCGGGCGCTGGCCGACGATCCGGCCAATCCCAACGCGACGCTGTGGAACCCGGCGGGCGCGGCGTTCGCGGACGCCTGCCGGCGCGCCGGCGTCGAGCGCGGCACCGCCGCCATCATCGGCGGGCCGGATGTGTTCGGCCTGTTCCTCGACCGCTTCGACACCTTCTGGCTGTCGCAGGCTCCCCACGTTACGCTGCCCGGCGGCGAGCCGGGATTGCCGGGCGTGCCGGCGCGCACCCCGCAGGCGGTGCTGTCCGCGCACGGCCTCAAGGCCGCCGAGACCATGGTGCTCGACCCCGCGCACGAGGTCACCGTCACCGCGTGGCGGCGGGCGGCTCCCTAAACCCGCTCGCTCAGTAAGTATGCGCCGCCGGCTCGACGTAAGCCGTGGCCGCCTTCGGCGCGCGGCCGATCCCTGCGATCAACAGCAGCCCGCCGATCAGCGCCAGGTTCTTCAGCGCCTGGATCAGGTTGCCGCGCGCGTCCGGCCACGCCTCGTTCCAGAAGTCGTGGAAGTAGAACGTCGCGGCGATCAGGAACAGCGCCAGCAGCACGGCGGCGACCCGCGCGCCGAGATTGAAGGCGATCAAGAGCCCGCCCACCAGTTCCAGCACGCCGGCTGCGATCGCCAGCATCCGGGCCATCGGCATCCCGGAGCTGCCTTCGAGCTGGGTGACGGTAGCGGCGAGATCGGCCGGCACCGCCACCCTGGCGGCGATCGCGTCGGTGATGGCGGACAGATCGAGCAGGTGCAGCGCGCCGGAGACGATGAACAGGATCGCGAACAGGAAACGGCCGACCGAGATGAAAGCTGGCATCCTCGCCTCGCGGGCATCGCCGAGGCCCCATGCGCCGGCGCGCGGAGTATGAGCGCTCGCCGGCCTTTTTCATATCCCCTTCGGCGGGATGACCCCGGCGGCCCGACGCGAATCTTTCCAGATCGGGCGACGGAGCAACACGCGCTCCGGTTACGACCGGGATATTGCTCGGACCTGACCGAAAAAGGGCGTCATCATCCGCGGAGGCGGATGATCCAGTCATCCCTGCCGGCGCGGGAAAAATCCTATTCCGATACGGAATACCGGATGCTCCGCCTTCGCGGAGCGTGACGGTTCTCGTGTTGCGGGCGACGCCCGTCAAACCTCACCCGAACAAACTCGGCTGCTGCCGCCCGGCGCGGTCCTGCGCCTCGACCGCCGCCACCGCCGTCATGTTGAGGATGCCGCGCGCCGTCACCGACGGCGTCAGGATGTGCGCCGGCCGCGCCGGGCCGATCAGGATCGGGCCGACCGGCAGGCCGTCGGCAAGTTCCTTGATCATCTGATAGGCGACGTGGGCGGCGTCGAGGTTCGGCATCACCAGCACGTTGGCGGCGCCTTCCAGCGTCGATTGCGGCAGCACGTAGTCGCGCTTGACCTGCGACAGCGCGGTCGCCCCCTGCATCTCGCCGTCGGCCTCGATCTCCGGATGGCGCTCCTTCAGAAGCGCGGTGGCGCGGCGCATCTTGCGCGCCGACTCGGTGTCGTAGCTGCCGAAATCCGAATGCGACACGAAGGCGATCTTCGGCGTGATGCCGAAGCGCTGGACGTGCAGCGCCGCCGACGAGGCGATCTCCGCCAGTTCCTCGGCGGTCGGATTGGCGCGCACCTGGGTGTCGGCGAGGAAAAACGATCCCTTCGAGGTGATCATCAGCGACAGTGCCGCGAAATCGCTGACGCCCGCGCGCGCGCCGATGATCTCGCGGATATGGCGCAGATGGCTCATGAAGCGCCCCTCGACGCCGCACAGCATGGCGTCGGCCTCGCCCCGCACCACCGCCAGCGCCGCGATCACCGTGGCGTTGGTGCGCACCATGGTGCGCGCCGCGTCCGGCGTCACGCCGTGGCGGCCGGCGGCGTCGATGTAGCTCTGCACATAGGAGCGGTAGCGCGGATCGTCCTCCGGGTTGACCAGATCGAAATCGTGCCCCGGCCGGATCACCAGCCCGAGCCGCGCGATGCGCGCGTTGATGACCGAGGGACGGCCGACCAGGATCGGCCGCGCCAGCTTTTCCTCAAGCACGGCCTGCGTCGCGCGCAGCACGCGCTGGTCCTCGCCCTCGGCGTAGATCACCCGCACCGGCTGTGTCCGCGCCCGGCTGAACACCGGCTTCATGATCAGGCCGGAGCGGAACGTGAAACGCTCCAGCCGCTCGCGATACTGCTCGAAATCGACGATCGGCCGGGTCGCGACGCCGGAGTCCATCGCCGCCTTCGCCACCGCCGGCGCGATCCTCAGGATCAGGCGCGGATCGAACGGAGTCGGGATCAGCGAGCCGGGACCGAACCCCTGCACCTCGCCGTCGCCGCTCGCCGCCGCCGCATCCGAGGGCGCTTCGCGCGCCAGTTGCGCGATGGCGTCGACGGCGGCGCGCTTCATCGCCTCGTTGATCGCGGTGGCGCCGACGTCGAGCGCGCCGCGGAAGATGAAGGGGAAACACAGGACGTTGTTGACCTGGTTGGGGAAGTCGGAGCGCCCGGTGCAGATCATCGCGTCGGGGCGCGCCTTGCGCGCCTCGTCGGGCATGATCTCCGGCGTCGGGTTGGCGAGCGCAAGCACCAGGGGTTTGTCGGCCATGCGCTTGACCATCTCGGGCTTGAGCACGTTGGGGCCGGACACGCCGAGGAAGATATCGGCGTCGTCGATCACCTCGTCGAGCGTGCGCTTGTCGGTCTTCTGGGCATAGACCGCCTTCCAGCGGTCCATGTGCGCGTTGCGGCCGTCATAGACCAGCCCGTCGAGATCGCAGACCCAGATGTTCTCGCGCCGCGCGCCGAGCGACACCAGCAAATTGAGGCAGGCGATCGCCGCCGCGCCCGCGCCGGTGCCGACGATCTTGCAGTCTTCCAGCTTCTTGCCGTTGAGCAGCAGCGCGTTGGTGACGGCGGCGCCGACGATGATCGCGGTGCCGTGCTGGTCGTCGTGAAACACCGGGATCTTCATGCGCGCCTTGAGCTGCGCCTCGATCTCGAAGCAGTCCGGCCCCTTGATGTCCTCGAGGTTGATGCCGCCGAAGGTCGGCTCCAGCGCCGCCACCGTCTCGACCACGCGCTCCACGGTGTCGGCGGCGATCTCGATGTCGAACACGTCGATGCCGGCGAACTTCTTGAACAGCACCGCCTTGCCTTCCATCACCGGCTTCGACGCCAGCGGGCCGATATTGCCGAGGCCGAGGACGGCGGTGCCGTTGGAGACGACGGCGACGAGGTTGGCGCGGGTGGTAAGAGTGGCGGCCTCCAGCGGATCGGCGGCGATCGCCTCGCACGCCGCCGCGACGCCGGGGCTGTAGGCCAGCGCCAGGTCGCGCTGGTTGGCGAGCGGCTTGGTGGCCTGGATTTCCAGCTTGCCGGGGCGCGGCAGCCGATGGAAGGCCAGCGCCGCCGATTTCAGATCGTCAGAACTCTGTGTCGTCACGTCCGCCCTGCCTCCGCCCCACGTCCCGCCTCAACCTGATCGGAAACGAGGCGTCATCGTCCGCGAAGGCGGACGATCCAGTAATCCGTGCGGGCGCGCGGGAAATTCGACCCGACACGGAGTACCGGATACTCCGCTTTCGCGGAGTATGACGGTTATCATCGTGTTGCGCATTCCTCCCGAAAGCAATTGTCCGGTCAGGCTCTCGGGATGCCGGGCGCTTCCACGCAAAACAATCCTGCTCACTTCTCCGGCAGATTGAGCCGGATGTGAAGCTCGCGAAGCTGCTTCGCGGTCACCTCCGAGGGCGCGCCCATCAACAGGTCCTCGGCGCGCTGGTTCATCGGGAACAGCGAAATCTCGCGCAGATTGGTGGTGCCGCACAACAGCATGACGATGCGGTCGACGCCCGCCGCCATGCCGCCGTGCGGCGGCGCGCCATACTGGAAGGCGCGGTACATGCCGCCGAAGCGCTCGATCACGTCGCTCTCGCCGTAGCCGGCGATCTCGAACGCCTTCACCATGGCCTCGGGCTTGTGGTTGCGGATGCCGCCCGACGCGATCTCGTAGCCGTTGCAGGCGATGTCGTACTGAAACGCCTTGATGGTCAGCGGGTCCTGCGTCTTCAGCGCCTCAAGGCCGCCCTGCGGCATCGAGAACGGGTTGTGGGAGAAGTCGACCTTCTTGTCTTCCTCGTTGTATTCGTACATCGGGAAATCGACGATCCAGGCCAGCGCGAACTGGTCCTTGTCGATCAGGTTCAACTCCTCGCCGACTTTCGTGCGCGCCGCGCCTGCGAACTTCCAGAATTTCGCCGGATCGCCGGCGACGAAGAACGCCGCGTCCCCGGCCTTGAGGCCGAGTTGCGCGCGAACGGCTTCGGTGCGCTCCGCGCCGATGTTGTTGGCGAGCGGCCCCGCGCCCTCACCGCCCTCGCGCCACATGATGTAGCCGAGGCCGGGCTGGCCCTCGCCCTGCGCCCACGAATTCATGCGGTCGCAGAACGCGCGGCTGCCGCCGCCGGGACCGGGGATCGCCCAGACCTGATTCTTCGAGTCCTCCAGCATCCGCGCGAACACCTTGAAGCCGGAGCCGCGGAAGTGCTCGGATACGTCCTGCATTTCCAGCGGATTGCGCAGGTCCGGCTTGTCGGTGCCGTATTTGCGAAGAGCGTCGGCGAACGGAATGCGCGGCCAGTTCTGCGTGACCTTCTTGCCCTTGGCGAAATCCTCGAACACCCCGGTGATCACCGGCTCCATCGCCGCGAACACGTCGTCCTGGGTGACGAAGCTCATCTCGACGTCGAGCTGGTAGAACTCGCCGGGCAGCCGGTCGGCGCGCGGGTCCTCGTCGCGGAAGCACGGCGCGATCTGGAAATAGCGGTCGAAGCCCGACATCATCAGCAGTTGCTTGTATTGCTGCGGCGCCTGCGGCAGCGCGTAGAAGCGGCCGGGATGGATACGGCTCGGCACCAGGAAGTCGCGCGCGCCTTCCGGCGACGACGCCGTCAGGATCGGGGTCTGGAATTCGAAGAAGCCCTGCTCCTTCATGCGCCGGCGCATCGCGTCGATGATCGCGCCCCGCGTCATGATGTTGTTGTGCAGTCGCTCGCGGCGCAGGTCGAGGAAGCGATACTTGAGCCGCGTGTCCTCGGGATACTCCTGATCGCCGAACACCGGCAGCGGCAGGTCGCCGGCCTCCCCCAGCACCTCGATCTCGCTGATGAAGACCTCGACCGCGCCGGTCGGCAGGTCCGGATTGTCGGTGCCGTCGGGACGCTTGCGCACCTTGCCGTCGATCCGCACCACCCATTCCGAGCGCAGCTTCTCCGCGTCCTTGAACGCCGGCGAATCCGGGTCGGCGACGCACTGGGTCAGCCCGTAGTGGTCGCGCAGGTCGATAAACAACAGGCCGCCGTGGTCGCGGATGCGGTGACACCAGCCCGACAGCCGGACGATCTGGCCGATATCGGCGTCGCGCAGCGCGCCGCAGGTGTGGGAGCGATAACGGTGCATGAATGTCTCAAAAACCTAAAGGGGTGCGGAATCGCGCGCCACGCGACCCGGCAGGAGGCTCAGGGTTTACCCGAGCCGGTCCGGCCCGGCAACCGTGGCCGCCGCCGCACCGGACCCACCGGCTACAGAGCTGTTCCGCGCCGAAAACGGGGCGACAACGGCCGCAAGACACGTTATTCAGCGGGGCCATGGACCTGATTACCACAACCTCCGGCCTCGCGGCCGTCTGCGACCGCCTCAGTCGCCACCCCTTCGTCACCGTCGATACCGAGTTTCTGCGCGAAACCACCTTTTTCCCGCAGCTTTGCGTGTTGCAGATCGCAAGCCCCGACGAATCCGCCGTCGTCGACGCGCTGGCCGAGGGCATCGACCTCAGCCCCTTCTACGCCCTGATGGCCAACGACCGCGTGCTGAAGGTCTTCCACGCGGCGCGACAGGACATCGAGATCATCTGGCACCGCGCCGGCATCGTCCCGGCCCCGGTGTTCGACACCCAGGTCGCCGCCATGGTGCTGGGCTACGGCGACTCCGTCGCCTACGACCAGTTGGTCGAGCGCATCACCGGCCACCGCCCCGACAAGACCCACCGCTTCACCGACTGGGCGCGGCGGCCCTTGTCGGACGAGCAGATCCGCTACGCCGAGGGCGACGTCACCCACCTGCGCGAGGTGTTTCTGGCGCTCGACGCCGATTTGAAGAAGCGCGGCCGCAGCGACTGGGTCGCCGAGGAGATGGACGTCCTGACCTCGCCCAAAACCTACGACTGCGACCCGGAGCGCGCCTGGGAGCGGCTCAAGGGCCGCGTCCGCAAGCCGAAGGACCTCGCCGTGCTGATGGAGGTCGCGGCCTGGCGCGAGCGCGAGGCGCAGAGCCGCAACGTGCCGCGCTCGCGCATCCTCAAGGACGACGCCGTCGCCGATATCGCCACCCACGCGCCCACCAGCCCTGAGCGCCTTGCGGCGCTGCGCTCGCTGCCGAAAGGCTTCGAGCGCTCGAAATGGGGAACCGATATCCTTGAGGCGGTCGCGCGCGGCCTCGCCCGCGATCCGCGCGACCTGCCCAAGCTCGACAAGCCGCGCGGCAACAACAACGGCTCGGCCACCGTCGAACTGCTCAAGGTGCTGCTGCGGATGACCTCGGAGCGCCACGCCGTCGCCAGCAAGATCATCGCCACCACCGACGACTTGGAGCGGATCGCCGCCAGCGATCAGGCCGACGTCGGCGCGCTGAAGGGGTGGCGGCGCGAACTGTTCGGCGAGGCGGCGCTGGCGCTGAAGCACGGCCGGCTGGCGCTGGCGATTGAAAAAGGCCGGGTGATCCGGGTCGATCGCCGCTGAATTTTGCGGCGGATCGCGCCACAATCCGGTCACCCTATCGCCGCACGATTCCCCCGGAGCGTCCGATCAGTTTTGCGAGCTGCTTGAAGCGCCCGCCGGCGCGGTCCGCCACCAGATCGACCATGCGGTGCTCGAAGATCAGCAACAGCTTGCGCCCCTTGGTGCGGAAATGCGTCGCCGGCAGCACGCCGGGCCGCGCCGCCGAGATCAGATAGGCGACGCGGAACACCGCACCGAGAACGCGCGCGCGCTCCAGCATCGCCGGCGTCACCAGCGCACGCACCGTCGGCGGCGATTCGTTTTCCTCGCGCAAACCGGCGTAGCGATAGAACACCGAGAGCGCGACGAACGCGCGGCCCTGATGCGTGATCGCGCCGAAGTTGCCATGGCATACGAGATTGAGCGTCTGCTCGCCGCGATAATCGGGATGCACGCGCCATCCGATATCTGAGAGCAGACAGGCGACATGACGCAGGCGCCGCTCGTCGGGAGTCTCCGGCAGCTTCGCGATCTTCACAAAGCGGTCGGTCCAGTCGATCAGTTCCTGCGCGTGACGCGCCGAGCGCGACAGCAACGTGTTGAGCGTCTGCGCCGCGCAGGCGAGCCCGTCACGCGCGCGCTCCGACGGCGGCAGCATTTCATAGAGCAACCCTTCGCGCACGCCGTAGGTCGAGAACACGATGGTCTTCGGTTTGGCGATGCGGATGATGTGCTCAAGCACCAGCGCTGCATAGACTAACAGCGGTTGACGCGCATCGGTGACCGTCTCGATACCGGCCAGCGCATTCGCCGCCGCAAGCCGCCGCAATCGCCGCGCGAACGACAGCGCCTCGGCTGCCGGGATTGCGTAGCCATGCATCACCTTGAGCGGATAGCCGCTCTGGATGATGTGAAGACGCGCCAGCGCGCGCCAGGTGCCGCCGACCGCGTAGAACGCACGGTCCTTGCCGGCGACAAGTTGCGTCGCACGCGCCAGTTGATTGCGCACGATGCGCTGCGCGCGCTTCATCGATTTCTGCGAAGCATCCTGCAAGGCGAGGCTGCCGAGCGGCAGCGTCACGCCGCCGCTTAAGCGATTGCCGCGCACGTCGATCAGTTCGAGCGATCCGCCGCCGAGGTCGCCGACGATTCCGTTCGGCTTGTGGACTCCGGAGACGACGCCGAGCGCCGAGAGCCGCGCCTCGCGCTTGCCCGACAGGATGGAGATCGGCACGCCGCATATGCGTTCGGCGCGAGCGATGAACTCCGGGCCGTTCCGCGCGTCACGACAGGCGGCGGTCGCCACCGCGTAGACGCGGCCGACCTTCATCACCCGGCACAGCGCGCGAAAGCGCCGCAGCGCCGCCACCGCCTTCGCCACCGCATCCGCCGCCAACAGGCCCGTGGTCTGCACCTCGCGGCCGAGCCCGCACAGCGTCTTCTCGTTGAAGATCGGAACAAGGCTGCGCGATAGCGATTCATAGACCACGAGACGGACCGAGTTCGATCCGATGTCGATCACCGCCACGCTCGCGGCGCGTTTGCGAGGCCGCGCCGTCACCCGGCGTAGTCCTTACGATGGTGACTGCCGTTCGGAGCGGCGCGTAAGCCGGCGCGGCGACGATTCCTTGAGTGACTTTCCACGGCCGGACAGACTCGGATTGGTCATGAAGTAGTTGTGCAGGTTGAAAGGCTCCTCGCCCTTCGCCGCCTTCATACGCGTTGACGATCCATCCGGCAACAACTGCCAGCTCTGCTCGGTGTCCTTCAGGTTGGCGACCATGATCTGTTCGAGAACCTGCTGATGCACCGTCGGATTTTGCAGCGGGCACAGCACCTCGACGCGACGGTCGAGATTGCGCGGCATCATGTCGGCGGACGAGATGTAGACCGCCGCCTTCGGCCCCGGCATCGGATGTCCCATGCCGAAACAGTAAATCCGCCCGTGTTCGAGGAAGCGGCCGATCACCGACTTGACGCGGATGTTGTCCGACAGGCCGGCGACGCCGGGCCGCAGGCAGCAGATGCCGCGCACCACCAGTTCGATCGACACGCCCGCCTTTGATGCCGCGTAGAGCGCGTCGATGATCTCGGGATCGACCAGCGCATTCATCTTCATCCAGATCGCCGCCGGCTTGCCCTGCCGCGCGAAAGCAATCTCGCCCTGAATGTGATGGAGGATGCGCTTGCGCAGCGTCAGCGGCGACACCGCCATCTTCTCGATGTCGCTGGGCTCGGCGTAGCCGGTGATGTAGTTGAACACGCGCGCCACGTCGCGGCCGATGATCGGGTCCGAGGTGAAGTACGACAGATCGGTGTAGATACGCGCGGTGACCGGATGATAGTTGCCGGTTCCGGTGTGGACGTAGGTCGTGAGGTTGCCCGCCTCGCGCCGCACCACCAGCGACAACTTGGCGTGGGTCTTCAATTCGAGAAAGCCGTAGACCACCTGCACGCCGGCGCGTTCGAGATCGCGCGCCCAGCGGATATTGGCTTCCTCGTCGAAACGCGCCTTCAGTTCGACCAGCGCCGTCACCGACTTCCCCAGTTCCGCCGCCTCGACCAGCGCGCGCACGATCGGGGAATCGCGCGAGGTGCGGTAGAGCGTCTGCTTGATCGCCACCACGTCGGGATCGCGCGCCGCCTGTTGCAGGAATTGCACCACGACGTCGAAGGACTCGTATGGATGATGGACGACCAGATCCTTCTGCCGGATCGCCGCGAAGACGTCGCCGCCGTGATCGCGCACCCGCTCGGGATGTCGCGGCACGTAAGGCACGAACTCAAGATCGGGCCGGTCGAGCCGCGTCAGTTGCGACAGCTCGTTCATGGCGAGCACGCCGTCGACCAGCAGCACCTCGTCGTCGCTGGCGGCGAGCGCGCGCTGCACGAAGGCGCGCAGCTCCTCGGGCATGGTCGCTTCCATTTCGAGCCGGATCACCGAACCGCGCCGGCGGCGTTTGAGCGCCGTCTCGAACAGCCGCACGAGGTCCTCGGCCTCTTCCTCGATTTCCAGTTCGCTGTCGCGCAGAACGCGAAACGCGCCCTGCCCCTTGACGACGTAGCCGGGAAACAGCCGGGCGATGAACAGACTGGTCGCCTGCTCCAGCGTCATCAGCCGCGCCGCGCGATCCTTGTCGAAGGCCGGCATCCGGATGAAGCGGTCGATCTTGCCGGGCATCCGGATCAGCGCGTTCATCGGCTTGCCGTCCGCGACGCGTACGAGATGCAGCGCGACGGTGAAGCCGAGGCTGGGAATGAACGGAAAGGGATGCGCCGGGTCGATCGCGAGCGGGGTCAGCAACGGAAAGATGTTGTGCAGGAAGTGATCCTCGACCCAGGCGCGCTCGGTCTTGGTGGCATCCTTGCCGTCCACCAGAACGATTCCCACTTCGGCGAGAGCGCCGCGCAGGTCACGCCAGATCGCCTGCTGGTCAGTCGCCAGTTGCGAGACGGTCTCGTTGATGACGACGAGTTGTTCCGCCGGCGTCAGCCCGTCGGGACTGCGTTCGAGAATGCCTTCGCGGACCTGCGCCTTGATGCCGGCCACGCGGACCATGAAGAACTCATCAAGGTTATTGGCGGAAATCGACAGGAAACGGACACGCTCCAGGATCGGATGGCTGACGTTGACCGACTCTTCCAGGACCCGGCGGTTGAAATGCAGCCAGGACAATTCCCGGTTGATGTAACGCTGTGGACTGGAGGCGATCTCCGGCGTCTCCTCGGAATCCGTGGACTTGTCTTCAGTTTCAATTATTTGTGCCGTATCCATCGATCAATATCCGGTCCGGGCGCCGGTCAGGCGCGCGATGCCGACCATGTCGCATCGCCATGACAATTCGATGACAGGCAACGGCGCCGATCAAGACTGCCGTCCGTCGTTCCCTTCCCCGCTCCCGTCACGCAAAACCTCGGCGGCAAGCGCCCGCGTCACCGGCCGCCCCAGCCGCAGCGATTCCGTGTCCAGCCGCTCGACGATGGCCCGCGCCGCGCCGAAGGAACGCTCGATGCGGCTCGCCAGATAGCTCACCATGGCCTCGTCGAACTGCATCTGGCGGTCGGCGCCGAGCTTGACGATCAGAGCGCGAAACAGCCCATCGTCGGGCTCGGCCAGCGTCACCACCGGCACGGCGCGAAGCCGGGACCGCAAATCGCGCAGGCCGATCTCGAACGATGACGGCGGCTGCCGCGCCGTCATCAGCACGAACGCTTCGGTTTCGCGGGCAAGGTTGAGCAGGTGAAACATCGCCCGCTCGTCCATGGTCGCGGGGCCGACGTCCTCGACCACCAGCGCGCCGGTCGCAAGCTCGGCCGGCACCGCCGCCGCGGTCAGGGCATGAGCCGCCGTCGCGCGCGCGCCCGCCTCCGCCGCCCATATCGCCGCCAGATGACTCTTGCCCGATCCTTCCGCACCGACCAGCATCATCGTCCGGCTCGGCCAGTCCGGCCAACTGTCGATCAGCGCCAGCCCCGCCGCGTTGCAGGCGCCGTCGAGGAAATCGTCGCGCGACAAGCTTTCGACATGCGGCAGGGCAAACGCAAGCTGACGCGGTGGGACACTGACTGACACGCATTCACTCCGTTCCGGCAGCGCCGGCGCACACCCGCCACCCCGTCAGCGGCTCAGTTCGATGGTGCTCATATGACGCACCCATTCAACCAGATAAAAGGCGACCGACAGCAGCGTCAGCAGCGCCACGCACACCATCAGGATCAGTTCATAGGGGGACGAGCCGAAATCGAACCCCAGCGCCGCCAGCACCAGCGCCGCCAAAGCCACCTGCGCCCCCGTATTGAGCTTGGAGATCATCAAGGGCTTCATCGGCATCGGCTTGCCGAACAGCCATGAGATAATCACGGCGCCGACGATCATGATATCGCGCGACACCACCAGGATGACGATCCAGCGCGGCAACGCCCCCCAGATGCCGAGCGCGACATAGATCGACACCAGGAGCGCCTTGTCCGCCAGCGGATCGAGCAGCGCGCCCAGTTCGCTCGCCATGTTGAAGCGCTTGGCGAGAAAGCCGTCCACCGCGTCGCTAACGCCGGCGATGACGAAAATCCCGAAAGCGATTTTCATCTGCCCCGCGGCGATCGCCCATACGATCACCGGAACCAGCAGAATGCGGGCAAGGGTAATGATATTGGGGATGCTCACGCCACGTTCCCGGGCTTTCGCCAGTCTCCACAAGGGGTTGAGCCGTCACGACAGAAAATCGGCCGGTCTGTACACAGTATATGTGTCCGATGCTTGCCGAACCATTGCACACAGCAGGAATTAGACGTAACCACCGTTGAAATCCACGTTTTCCCCGCCGCGCCTTATTTGAGCACCGAACAGCCGGCCAGCACCGACCGACGCCATGACCGACCGCAAGAACGGACTGACCTACGCCGACGCAGGCGTCGATATCGACGCCGGGAACCGGCTGGTGGACCTCATCAAGCCGATGGTGCGGGCTACCGCCCGCCCCGGCGCCGACGCGGAGATCGGCGGCTTCGGCGGCCTGTTCGACCTCAAGGGCGCGGGCTTCAAGGACCCGGTGCTGGTGGCCGCGACCGACGGCGTCGGCACCAAGCTCAAGATCGCCATCGAAACCGGCATCCACAACGGCATCGGCATCGACCTGGTGGCGATGTCGGTCAACGACCTCGTGGTTCAGGGCGCCGAACCGCTGTTCTTCCTCGACTACTTCGCCTGCGGCAAGCTCGACCCCGAAGCGACGGCGGCGATCGTCGCCGGCATCGCCGAGGGGTGCCGGGAATCCGGCTGCGCGCTGATCGGCGGCGAAACCGCCGAGATGCCCGGCCTCTACAAGGACGGCGACTACGACCTCGCGGGCTTTGCGGTCGGCGCGGCCGAGCGCGGCACGCTGCTGCCGGGCCGCGACATCGCCGCGGGCGACGTGGTGATCGGGCTCGCCTCCTCCGGCGTCCATTCCAACGGCTTCTCGCTGGTGCGCAAGATCGTCGAGAAGTCCGGGCTGGGGTTCGACGCGCCTGCGCCGTTCGCGCCGGTGCTGACGCTCGGCGGCGCGCTGCTGACGCCGACCCGGCTCTACGTCAAGTCGTGCCTGCGCGCGATCCGCGACACCGGCGCCGTCAAGGGACTGGCGCACATCACCGGCGGCGGCTTCACCGACAACATTCCGCGCGTGCTGCCGAAACAACTCGGCGTCCGCATCGACCTCGCCCGGCTGCCGGTGCTGCCGGTGTTCAAATGGCTGGCGCGGGAGGGCGGCATCAGCGAGCCGGAAATGCTGCGGACCTTCAACTGCGGCATCGGCATGGTCGCGATCGTCGCGGCCGACAAGGCCGCGGCGGTGATCGACAGCTTCCGCGCCGGCGGCGAAACCGCCGTGCAACTCGGCGAAGTCATCGACGGCGGGAGCAACGGCGAGCGCGTCGTCTACGACGGGCAGCTCAATCTCGCATGGTGACCGCGGTGAAACGGCGGGTCGCCATCCTCATTTCCGGGCGCGGCTCGAACATGGCGGCGCTGATCGCGGCAGCCAGGGCTGCGGACTTTCCCGCCGAGATCGCCGTCGTCATTTCCAACAAGCCGGATGCGGCCGGACTCACCAAGGCGAAAGACAGCGGCGTTGCAACGCTGGTGATCGACAGCAAGCCGTTCGGCAAGGATCGCGTCGCGTTCGAGGCCGCGCTTCAGAGCGCGCTCGACGAGCACCGCATCGACATCGTCTGTCTCGGCGGCTTCATGCGGCTTCTGACCACCGAATTCGTCGAGCGCTGGACCGGGCGGATGCTCAACATCCACCCCTCGCTGCTGCCGTCGTTTCGCGGCCTCGATCCGCACGGCCAGGCGCTCGCCGCCGGCGTCAAGATTTCCGGCGCGACGGTGCATTTCGTCACGCCGGAGATGGATGCCGGCCCGATCGTTATGCAGGGCGCGGTCGCGGTGCGCGACGATGACACCGCCGAGCGGCTTGCCGCGCGCATCCTCGACGTCGAGCACCGCATCTATCCGGATGCGCTGCGTCTGGTCGCGAGCGGAGGCGTCCGGATCGAGGGCGCGGTGTGCCGGACCGATGCGTCCGGCAGCCCCGACGATGCGTTGATCTCGCCGGCGGTGATCTGAAGCAATCATATCGGGCAAGGACGGCGGGATGGCGAGAATTGCAATTGTCGGCTGCGGCGCGATGGGTTCGGTCTACGCGGCGCTGATGGCCGACGCCGGGCACGAGGTTCACGCCGTGACGCTGTGGCCCGACCATGCCGCCGCCATGGCGAAAGACGGATTGCGCTGCGAAGGCGCAAGCGGCGACCGCACCGTGCGTCTTCATGCCTCGACGACCACCGACGGCATCGGCGTTTGCGACCTCGTCATCATCGCCACCAAGGCGTTCGACGTCGAAGCCGCGGCGCGCGCCAGCGTCGCGCTGATCGGGGCCGAGACTGTCGTGCAATCGATCCAGAACGGCATCGGCTCGCCAGAGGTCGCAGGCCCGATAGTCGGCGTCGACCGCCTCGCCGTCGGCGTGGTCGGCGGCTTCGGCGCATCGATGCGCGGCCCCGGCCATGTCCACCACAACGGCATGGAAATGATCCGCTTCGGATCGTTCGCCGGATTGCCGCGGCCGCGTCTTGAGGCGTCGGCCGACATCTGGCGCTCCGCCGGCTTCAAGGTCACGCTGTTCGACGACATCCGCCGGATGGTGTGGGAGAAGCTGATCATGAACGTCACCTTCTCCGCGACCTGCTGCACCACGGCGCTGACGATCGGCGAGGTGATGGCCGACGCCGACGCATGGCCGGTGGCGCGCGGTTGCGCCGAGGAAGCGGTCGCGGTGGCCAAGGCGTCCGGCATCGCGCTCGATGTCGGGGATCCGATCGAGCATATCCGCAAGCTCGGCGGCAAGATCCCGCACGCCAAGCCGTCGATGCTATTGGACTACGAGGCGCGGCGGCGCTGCGAGATCGACGCCATCAACGGCGCGATTCCCCGCCTCGGCGCGCCGCTGGGTGTGCCGACGCCGGTCAACGAAACGCTGGTGCGCGTCATCAAGGCGCGCGAGCGCCAGTTCCTCTGAGCCGTCGCCGCCTCATGCTATGCGGCCGAGCCTGACCGGGGTTCATCGGCCCCGCGCGCCATCAGACGTTCCAGCCTGCGGCGACGCCATAGCCAGCCGACGACGAGGACGATGACGATCCCGAGCACGCCGCACACGAGTTCGCTCAGCGCCGTCTCGAACCGGATGTGCCGGGCGGAAAATGCGAGCGAGGGCGCGAGTTCAATCGTCAGCGCCAGTGATCCGTCGAGAACCCGCGCCAGCGCCGGGTGCAACGCCGGATCGGTGGCGATCACATGGCCCGCGATCCAGCCGAGCAATCCGGCGCCGGCCCACACTAGCGCCGGCAGCCGCGTCAGCACCGCCATGATCATCGCCGCGCCCGCGATGATCAGCGGGATGCTGACCGCGAGCCCGAAGATCAAAAGCCCCGTATTGCCGCGCGCCGCCGCCGCGATGGCGATGACGTTGTCGAGGCTCATGACAACGTCGGCCACCACGATGATCTGGATCGCGCCGGCCAGGCTGGCCGCAACCTTGATGTCGTCGTTGCCCTCGTGCTTGTCCGGCACCAAGAGCTTCGCCGCGATCACCAGCAGCGCCAGCCCGCCGATCAGCTTGAGATAGGGCAACACCATCAGCGTCGCCACGATGGCGGTGAAGACGACCCGCATCAGAACCGCGGCTCCTGCTCCGAGGATCATGCCCCAGAGGCGCTGCCGCTCCTGCAACCCGCGGCACGCTAGCGCGATGACCAGCGCGTTGTCGCCCGACAGCAGAATATCGATCCAGATGATCTGGCCGACCGCGACCCAGAACGCGGGTTCGTGCATTTCATTGCGGAACTCCGCGACGACAGCCCCGATGGCCGCGGGATCGAAGATTTGCAGCACCCAGTCCAAGATCAGCCCCTTTCGGCCGCAATCGATCCGCGGATGCGGTTCCCGCCTCCCCGCGGCCGGCGGCCACGCGACCGGGTCGCGCCGCGACTCGGGGCCGTCCCCAAACGATAACAGCCTTCGGCGGTGAAGCCGAAGGCTGCCTCATTCACGGGGCCGGTTCCATCAACGGCGCCGGCGATGCGGCTCAGCCGACGATGTCGTTGCCGGCGAAGAATTGCGCGATTTCGACCGCCGCCGTCTCGGCCGCGTCGGAGCCGTGCACCGAGTTTTCGCCGATCGACCTGGCGTGCGTCTTGCGGATGGTTCCCTCCGCCGCCTTGGACGGATCGGTCGCGCCCATCACGTCGCGATATTTGGCGATCGCACCCTCGCCCTCCAGCACCTGCACCACCACCGGGCCCGAGGTCATGAAATCGACCAGCTCGCCGAAGAACGGCCGCTCCTTGTGGACGGCGTAAAAGGTTTCGGCCTGCTCGCGGGTCATGCGGATCCGCCGCTGCGCCACGATGCGCAGGCCCGCCTGCTCGATCAGCGCGTTGATCGCGCCGGTCAGGTTCCGCGCGGTGGCGTCGGGCTTGATAATCGAAAAGGTGCGTTCAATCGCCATAGTCTTGAAGTCCTTGCAACAACCATGATTGGGGGTCGCGGCGCTTATATCGGCGCCGCCGCGCCCCGGCAAGGCGACATTTCCCGCTCCACGACGCGCGCCCCGTCAGCCGCAAGTCACGCGCGAGCGCCGCCTTAGCGTGCGCTGGATCACACTTCGCGGCCCGGCCGCCGAACGCGGGCATCAGGCGCCGCGACGCATCAGCAGGCACGACGCCTTTCGAGACCAACTCGAACAACCCATCCGCGGCGCGAGACGCCGCACAAAGAAACAGGAGACGACCATGTTCAAGACATTCGCACTCGCTCTCGTCGCCGCCGCGTCACTGGGCTTCGCCACGCTCACCCCCGGCACCGCCTCCGCCGGCGGCTTCGGCCACCATCATTTCGGCCATCACCATCATGGCTTCCATGGCCATCACGGTTTCCATGGGCCCCGGATCTACATCGCAGGCCCGGCCTATTACGAAGGTTGCACCGTGCGCCGGCTGGTGCCGACCCCCTCGGGCCTGCGCTGGCGCTGGGTGAACCGCTGCTACTGACCGGCCAGCCGCCCGAAAAGCCCCGCGCGCCCCGCGGGGCTTTTTGTGCAACCGGAGGTTCAGAGCCCTTGCTATTTATCGAAATTTTACTAAACAGCAGAGAACCGGCCGGAAGGTGAAACTATTGTGACACTTTTGGCTTTACCTTTGAGCTACTGTTGCAAACAGGTTCGGGAGCCGACGATGGCGGATCAAGCGAGCGATGACCCCGACCGGCTCGATCGCGCGACCAGCGCGGCGATCCGCCGCGCAATCGGCGAAAGGCTGCGCGGCTCAATTGTCCCGGACACTCCTGATGTTCCGCCCCGCCTGAAATCGCTGCTCGCCGCCATGCGGCAACAGGAAGACCGGCAGCAACTGCGATCGGGGCTGGCGTAACCGCCGGACGATCCCGAAGCCGAACACCTTGGGGCGGGACCCTTGATATCCCATGGCGGGCGCTTGCGTTCGAGGGCGTCTGCGGTGAAAACCCCCGGATGCTTTCGCTCACCGACATTTCGGTCCGCATCGCCGGACGCCTGTTGATCGACCGCAGCACGGCGCAGATCGTGCCGGGCGCGCGGGTCGGCTTTGTCGGGCGCAACGGCGTCGGCAAATCGACGCTGTTCCATGCCATCCGCGGCGAGTTGCCGCTGGAGAGCGGCAGCATCACAATGCCCCCGCGCTGGCGCATCGGCAGCCTGGCGCAGGAAGCTCCCGACGGCCCCGACAGCCTGCTTGAGGTGGTGCTGCGGGCCGACGTCGAACGCGACGCGCTGTTACGCGAGGCCGAGACGGCGCAGGACCCTCATCGCATCGCCGACATTCAAACCCGGCTGGTCGATATCGACGCGCACTCCGCGCCAGCCCGCGCCGCGGCAATCCTCAGCGGCCTCGGATTCTCCACCGCCGATCAGGCACGCGCCTGTCAGGAATTTTCCGGCGGCTGGCGGATGCGGGTGGCGCTGGCGGCGACGCTGTTCGCCGCTCCCGATCTGCTGCTGCTCGACGAGCCGACCAACTATCTCGACCTTGAAGGCACGCTGTGGCTGGAGGACCATCTCGCCCGCTACCCGCGCACGGTGATCGTCATCAGCCACGACCGCGACCTGCTCGACACCTCGGTCGATCAGATCCTGCATCTCGATCGCGGCAAGCTGACGCTCTACAAGGGCTCCTACTCCGCGTTCGAGGAACAGCGCGCGGCGCGCGAGATGCAGGACGCCAGGCACGCCCGGCGGCAGCAGGAGGAACGCAAGCGGTTGCAGGATTTCATCGACCGCTTCAAGGCCAAGGCGTCGAAAGCCCGGCAGGCGCAGTCGCGCGTCAAGATGCTGGAGAAGATGAAACCGGCAACGGCGCTGGTGACCCAGGACGTGCGCGAGATTTCGTTCCCGACGCCGGAAAAGACACTGTCGCCGCCGATCATCGCGCTCGATGGCGTCGCGGTCGGCTACGACGCCGCGCGGCCGGTGCTCAATCGCGTCACGCTGCGGATCGACCATGACGACCGCATCGCGCTGCTCGGCGCCAACGGCAACGGCAAGTCCACGCTGGTCAAGCTGCTGGCCGGCAAGCTCGCGCCGTTCGCGGGCAAGGTGGTGCGCGCCGACAAGCTGTCGGTCGGCTACTTCGCGCAGCACCAGACCGACGAACTCGACCTTGACAGATCGCCCTACGATCACGTCCGCCGCCTGATGCGGGACGCGCCGGAAGCGCGCGTCCGCGCCCGCGTCGGCGCCATCGGCTTTTCCGGCAAGGCCGGCGATACCACAGTGAAGAACCTGTCGGGCGGCGAAAAGGCGCGCCTGCTACTCGGCCTCGCGACGTTCTCCGCGCCGAACATGATCATTCTCGACGAGCCGACCAACCATCTCGATATCGACAGCCGCGCCGCGCTCGCCACCGCGATCAATGAGTTTCCCGGCGCGGTCATCATGGTGTCGCACGACCGCTACCTGATCGAAGCCTGCGCCGAGCGGCTGTGGATCGTCGCCGATCGCACCGTCTCACCCTACGACGACGATCTCGACAGCTATCGCCGCACGGTGCTGTCGGCGCGCGGGGCTGAGCCCGCCGCGCCCGCCGCCGATGCCCGCGAACGCGACAAGGCGTCCCGCGCCAGGCCGGAAAAGCGTGTCGCCGCGCCGAAACAGCGGATCGCCAGGGCGGAAGCGGAAATCGCGCGCATCACCGATATTCTCGCCAAGATCGACGCCGCGCTGGCGTTGCCGGACCTGTTTCAGCGCGACCCTAAACAGGCCGCGCAACTCGGCAAGGCGCGAACCGCCGCCGCCGCAGCGCTGCAACAGGCCGAAGACGAATGGCTTTCGGCCAGCACCGAACTGGACGACGCCGTCGCCTCCACCTGACGGCGCGATGCGTCGAGCGGATAATGCGTCAAGGATAGATGCGGTACGTCAGGTGGCGTGGCGCTTCCTGCCGCGCGTGGACCGTGCCGGCGCGGCCGGCTCCGGCAGCCGCTCGATCGACGACAGCCGTCCGCCGTTGAACGTATAGATTCCGGCGCGGGTCCCCTTGGTGTAGGTCAGGACGGCAATGCGGTCGCCGCCGGGGCCGGTGGAGAGATTGACGTTGTCGGGCACGCCAGCGCCGCGCACTACGTCGCACTCGGTGTGCCCCAGCGCGACATGGCCGCTCTGGACCGCGCCCTCCTCCGCCATCGCGCTCGTGTCCGTCGAAGGCGGCGCCATGCCGGCACACTGACCATCGGCACTGACGAGGTCTTCCGCCGTAACCGGCTTGTTCGGCGTCAGCGGCGGCGTCTCGATCGAGACGTTCTTGTTGAAGACCCGCCCAGCCCGCGAAAACCATTCGGCATCCTTGTTCACCAGGTCGGTGGAAAACACATCTGACATGCTCGCGCCGGAACAGCCCGCCAGCAGTGGAGCAAGCACCGCCGCGGCAAGCACGAACATTCGGTGAGAGGAGTGTTGTCGCACGTTGAACCCGATACAATTCCGACTGGCAGTTCGACTAGCGTTTTCTTTCGGTGGAGCATGATCTTGTCCGAAAACCGGCTTCCACTTTTCGGGATCATGCTCCAAGAGCGTGTCCACCACCGATTTGCGGCACCACCATGACGCCCGCGGCCCTGATGGCCGGCTCCCCGGACAAGCCCGCGACTATCGTTAAATATTTAACAATATTATTCGCGGCGTTGCCACCGTCCGCGCTCGTCGGCCTGCCAATAGGTCACGACGAACCCTTTGGCCTTGCCGTCCTTCCAGGCGAGCCGCGCACCGGCGACCGCGTCGTCGTCATTGCCGTCGAACATCAGAACGATGCGTTCGTAGCGCTCGGCATCGGCCGGCAACACGGCGCGGTCCACCAGGAAGCGGATCTGCGCCTCGTTGGGATTGGTGTCGGCGGCAGCGATTACGATCGGTTGCTCATGGGCATCCGCTGTCCGCCAGACGGTGTGAGGAAGGAATGAATCTTCCCGGTAAGTCCACAGATGGGCATCGAGCGCCTCGGCGCGCTCCTCCGACGCGGTTTCCACGACGGCGCGCCAGCCCCGCTCAAGGGATTTCTCCAAAAGTGGTGGCAATACACTTTCGATACTCATGTTTTGGAGATGGTAGAACAGGACTTCCGTCATCGCTTCGCTTCATAATGCTGGGCCACCAGCCGGTCCAGCAGGCGGACGCCGTAGCCTGAGCCCCAGCTCTGGTTGATATCGGTCTTGGGTGCGCCCATAGCGGTGCCGGCGATATCGAGATGGGCCCACGGGGTGCCGTCGACGAACCGTTGCAGGAACTGCGCGGCGGTGATCGAGCCGCCGTGACGGCCGCCGGTGTTTTTCATGTCGGCAAACTGCGAGTCGATCAGCTTGTCGTATTCCGGCCCGAGCGGCATCCGCCAGACCCGCTCGCCGGTCGCCTGCCCGGCTTCGCTCAAGCGTTCCGCAAGCTGGTCGTTATTGGAGAACAGCCCCGCATATTCGGTGCCGAGCGCGACCATGATCGCGCCGGTCAATGTCGCCAGATCGACCATGAACCTGGGCTTGAAGCGGCGGGCGACGTACCACAGCACGTCGGCCAGCACCAGGCGGCCCTCGGCGTCAGTGTTGATGATCTCGATGGTTTGTCCGGACATTGAGGTGACGATATCGCCCGGCCGCTGGGCGTTGCCATCGGGCATGTTCTCGACGATCCCGATCGCGCCTACGGCATTGACTTTGGCCTTGCGCGCGGCAAGCGCGTGCATCAGGCCGACGACGCAGGCCGCGCCGCCCATATCGCCCTTCATCTCCTCCATGTTGCCGGCCGGCTTGATCGAGATGCCGCCGGTATCGAAGCAGACGCCCTTGCCGACGAAGGCCACCGGCGCATCGCCGCGCTTGCCGCCGTTCCAACGCATCACCACGGTGCGGCTCGACTGGGTCGAGCCCTGCCCGACTCCGAGCAGCGCACCCATCTTGAGCTTGGTCATCGCCTTGACGTCGAGCACCTCGACGGTGACACCGAGCTTGCGCAGGCGGGCGGCGCGGCGGGCGAACTCGGCCGGGAACAGCACATTCGGCGGCTCGTTGACCAGTTCGCGCGCCAGCAGCACGCCGTCGGCGACATGGCCTTGCGGCGCGAATGCCTTGCGCGCGGCGACGACGTCGGCCACCGCGACCGCGATGTCGACCCGCCCCGTGTCGGCATTGTCGTCATCTTTTTTCTTGCGGGTCTTGTAGCGGTCGAACGTATAGAGCCGCAGCCGCATTCCAAGCGCGACCGAGGCGGCCTGGTCGGCGCTCATCGCCCCTGCCGGCAGATCGGCGACGACGGTCGCGGCCGGGCTGCCCGCCTTGACCTTGCCGGCCGCAACGCCGCCGAGCTTGAGAAGGTCTTTTTCCACAAGCGCGTCGACCTTACCGACGCCGATCACGATCAGGCGATCGGCGCGCAGTCCTTCCGGCGCGAGAATGTCGAGCGTCGCGCCGAGCTTGCCCTTGAACTTATTGGCCGCGGCCGCCCGCCTGACGATCGCGGCCGCCTCCCCCACCGCCTTGCGGGCCGCACCGCCAAGCTTCAGCGCGTCATCGCAAAACACCACCAGCGTGCCACGGGTCGCCGTTGAAAACGGAACAAAGCCGAGCTTGACGGCGTCGGGCATCGAATATCCTCCATCATTAAAAAAGCCGCGCCGGCATCCCGGGCCGGTCGCCGGAACGTTCTTTGGTTGCAGCCGTCGATCCGTCAAGCGCAATTCGCATCTGATGCACGCATGGCCGGAGCGGCGGCAGCACGCAAGACGATGGCCGGCCGAGGCGATATCCCGTTAACGATACCCGAGGCGCGCCACGGCAGAGCCATTTTGTTGCCGGATCAGGACGGTGGCATAAGGGGACAATCTTGCTAGTGTCGTGAACTCGCGCGCGCCCACGGGGGATTCCGAACGAATCCGGGCGCTCCGCGGGTCTGAGACAGGACGGGGACAGCGCTACCCGATGGGGTCCATCGACAAGTATATCGTCCGGACGACGCTGGCGTCGTTTGCGGTGGTCCTGGTCAGCCTGACCGGGGTGATCTGGATTACGCAGGCGCTACGCGGCATCGACCTGATGACCAGTCAGGGCCAGACCATCGTGACCTTCCTCGGCATCACCAGCCTGGTGATCCCGGCGCTGGTCCTCATCATCGCGCCGATCGCGCTGATGATCGCGATCGCCCACACCCTCAACAAGCTCGCCACCGATTCCGAAATCATCGTGATGAACGCAGCCGGGCTGTCGCCGATCCGGCTGTTCTACCCGTTCCTCATCGCGACCGCCCTGGTCGCGCTGCTGGTGGCGTTCATCGCCGCCTATCTCGCCCCGGACGGAATGCGGCGGATCAAGCAGTGGGACGCCGAGATCACCGCCGACGTGCTGGCGAACATCCTGCAACCGGGGCGTTTTTCGCAACTGGAGCCGAACCTGACGATCCGCATCCGCGAGCGGCTGCCGGGTGGCGTACTGGCCGGAATCTTCGTCGATGACCGGCGCGATCCCAAGGAGCGCGTCAGCATTATGGCGGATCGCGGCACCGTGCTGAAGAACGAGCGCGGCTCGTTCCTGGTGCTGCAGGACGGCCACCTCGAACGCTTCGAGGCCGACAAGCGCGATCCGGTGCTGGTGTCGTTCGAGCGCTACGCCTTCGACATGTCGAAGTTCTCCAACCGCGGCGGCAGCGACATAACCTACGGCATCCGCGAGCGCTATCTCTGGGAGCTGATCTCGCCGCCGCCGAACGATCCGATGTACCGGCAATTGCCCGGACAGTTTTTCGCTGATCTGCACGACCGGCTGATGTCGCCTTTGTATCCGTTCGCGTTCGCGGCGCTCACCTTCGCGTTTCTGGGCACCCCGCGCACCACCCGTCAAAGCCGCAGCTTCTCGATCACCGCCGCCATCCTCGCCGTGTTCGGACTGCGGATGGTCGGCTTCGCCTGCTCGGTGATGGCGGTCAAATCGCCGCTCGCGGCGCTGGTGCAGTATCTGATGCTGGCCGTAGCAATCGCCGGCAGTGTCTGGATCATCGTCGCCGGCATCGTGATCGAGCCGCCGGCGGCGCTGGTCGAGGCGGTCAACCGCTCCAACGCCCGCCTGCTGCGGCTGATCGGGCGCCCGGTGCCGTCATGAGCATGTTGATCAACACGCTAGGGCGATACTTCGCCGGGCGCTTTCTGGTGTCGGCGGTCGGCGTTTTCGCCAGCATCTTCGTGCTGCTGGTGCTGGTCGATTACATCGAGATGGTGCGGCGGACATCGAGCCTCGTCTCCGTCTCCGCCATCATGGTGGCGCAGACCTCGCTGTTCCGCGTACCTCAACTTCTGGAGAAACTGACACCGTTCTGCGTCCTGATCGGCGCCATGACCTGCTATCTGGCGCTGTCGCGACGGCTGGAGTTGGTGGTGGCGCGGGCCGCCGGGGTTTCCGCCTGGCAGTTCATCTCCCCGGCGCTGGCCAGCGCGCTGCTATTGGGGGTTGCAGCGACAACGATCTACAATCCCGTGTCCGCTGATCTGCGCGAGCGCTCCAAGCAGCTTGAAGCGCAACTGTTCGGCAGCGCCCCCGGCGGCGGATTGCAAGAGGCGACCGGCTTCTGGATCAACCAGACCAACAGCGAAGGTCAGGCGATCATCAACGCGGCCCGCAGCGAACAGCAGGGCTTGCGCCTGACCGGGCTCACCGTGTTCCGTTTCGATCCCTCAAACCGGTTCGTGGAACGGATCGAAGCGCGGGAGGGCGTACTTGAGGACGGCCACTGGGTGTTCAAAAAGGTGCGTAGATACTCCCTCGATTCTCCCCCAGTGCTCCAGGAAACCTTGACGCTCGCCACCAGCCTGACCCGCACGCAGGTCCGGAACAGCTTTTCCACTCCGGAAACCGTGTCATTTTGGCAACTGCCGTCCTACATCAAATCGTCCCAAAGCTCCGGGCTCGCCAGCGCCGGCTACCGTCTGCAGTACCATAAACTTGTGGCACAGCCGTTTTTGCTGGTAGCCATGGTGCTGTTGGCCGCCGCCGTGAGCTTGCGATTCTTTCGCTTCGGCGGGGTCCAGAAGATGGTTTTAAGTGGCGTGGGCGCGGGCTTTCTGCTCTATGTTCTCGCGAAGGTAACTGACGACTTGAGCAAGGCTGAATTGATGCACCCGATTGCCGCCGCGTGGCTCCCTGTCTGCGTGGGCGGCCTCTCGGGTTTCATGGCTTTGCTGTATCAGGAGGACGGGTAGTGGCCAGCGTCGCCACCCGCCAGGGACAGTTGACGGCCGCAACGCAGCGCGCTCCCGCGCGCCGCGGTTGCATGTCCGCGTGGATGGCCGCCATCGCCCTCTTTTCGGCTACGGCATGGCTGATGCCGGCCCCAGCGCTGGCGCAGGGCTTCACCTACAACCCGCCGCACACCCGGCCGAAACCACCGCCGCCGGCCGCCGGCAGCAACGGCCAGATGCTGGTGCAGGCCACCGAGGTCGATTACGACTACAACAACTCGCAAGTCTCGGCGGTCGGCAACGTCCAGATTTTCTACAACGGCACCTCGCTGGAAGCCGACAAGGTCACCTACGATCAGAAGACCAAGCGGCTTCATGCCGAGGGCAACATTCGCCTGACCGATGCCGACGGCAAGATCACATATGCCAACATTCTCGACCTGAGCGACGACTACCGCGACGGCTTCGTCGACTCGCTTCGTGTCGATACCGCGGATCAGACCCGCATGGCCGCGACCCGCGCCGATCGGAGCAAGGGCAACTACACCGTGTTCCAGAACGGCGTTTACACCGCCTGCGCGGCGTGCCGCGACAACCCGAAGAAGCCGCCGCTGTGGCAGGTGAAGGGCGCGCGCATCATTCACGATCAGACCGAGAAGATGCTCTACTTCGAGGACGCCGCGCTGGAGTTCTTCGGCATCCCGATCGCCTACCTGCCCTACTTCTCGACGCCGGACCCGACCGTCAAGCGCAAGAGCGGCTTTCTGATGCCGGGCTTCCTGAACACCACCGAGTTGGGCTACGGCGCCAGCATCCCGTTCTACTGGGCGATCGCGCCGGATATGGACGCGACCTTCACGCCGCGCCTGATGACACGGCAGGGCGTGCTGATGCAGGCTGAATTCCAGCAGCGGCTGATCGACGGCGCCTACCGCATCCGGGCCTACGGCATCAGCCAGGAAGACCCCGCCGCGTTCAAGACGGGCGTCGGCAACCGCGACCTGCGCGGCGGCATCGAGACCAAGGGCCAGTTCGCCATCAACGAGCGGTGGTCGTGGGGCTGGGACGGCGTCGCCCTGTCGGACTACGCTTTCCTGAGGGATTACCGGCTGTCGCAATATCGCGACTCGATGTCCTCCTTCCTCAGCGTGCCGACCGAGGCGATTTCTCAGCTTTATCTGACCGGCGTCGGCAACCGCAGCTATTTCGACGCGCGCGCGATCTACTATCTCAGCCTCTCCGGAAACCAGTCGCAGGTGCCGGTAGTCGCCCCGGTGATCGACTATTCCAACGTCTTCAACCGTCCAATCCTCGGTGGCGAGGTCAGCTACAAGACCAACTTCACCAGCCTGACCCGCGACGCGGCGGCGATCGACTCCCTGACCAATCCGGTGACACCGCGCCTGACCAACATCGCCGCGTGCCTCAACGCCACTACGGTCTTGCAGTCGGCCGATCCCAGCGCGGGGGTGCGTGATGCCTGCCTCCTGCGCGGCATTCCGGGCACCTACTCGAGGTTCACCGCCGAGGCTCAGTGGCGGCGCTCATTCACCGACCCGATCGGCCAGATCTGGACGCCGTTCGCCTCTATCCGCGCCGACGCCATCAATGCATCGATCGGCAGTCAGGGCATGGCCGACCCGGCAACCGGCAATCCGTATTTCGGAATCGCGCCGGGCAACATCGACAATGTGCGGTGGATGCCGACGGTCGGGTTCGAATATCGCTACCCCTTCATCGCCGTCCAGCCGTGGGGCACCACGATCATCGAGCCGATCGCCCAGGTGATCGCGCGTCCCAACGAGCAGTATGCCGGTCTCCTGCCCAATGAAGACGCCCAAAGCATGGTGTTCGACACCAGCAACCTGTTCAGCGTGGACAAGTTCTCCGGCTACGACCGGGTCGAGGGCGGCGGCCGCGCCAATGTCGGCGTGCAGGCCACCGTGCAGTTCGATCAGGGCGGCAGCGTCAAGGCGATGTTCGGGCAGTCCTACCACCTGTTTGGCCTGAACTCCTTTGCTGTCGCGGACGCCCCCAACACCGCGCTCGATTCCGGCCTGCAAAAGCCGGTGTCCGACTATGTCGCCAGCATCGCCTACGCGCCCAACCGAACCTATACATTCAGCTCGCGCGCCCGCTTCGACGAGGCGAGCGGCGACGTCCAGCGGCTGGAGCTCGAGGGGCGCGCCAATTTCGATCGCTGGTCGGTCAGCCTGATGTACGGCGACTACGCCGCGCAGCCTGACCTTGGCTATCTGAACCGCCGCCAAGGCATTCTCGGCTCCGGCTCGATCAAGCTGGCGTCGAACTGGGTGGCCACCGGCGGGGCGCGCTATAATCTCGAAAGCAACTCCATCGATACCTACGCCGTCGGCTTCGGCTATGTTGACGATTGCTTCATTCTCGGCGTCAACTACGTCACCAACTACAGCTATTCGTCCTATACGAGCGGCGTGACGCCACAGCTTAGCCATGCTGTCATGTTGCAACTCGGGCTGCGGACCCTGGGCCAGACCTCGGCCGGCTCGACCGGCCTGCAATAGCCAGATGGCGCCGGCCGCGCTGGCGACCCGCCACAGGGGCATTTGCCGCATGAACCCATATTCTCGCACGAACCTTTATCGCGTAGGCGGTCACGTCAGCCAGAAAGCACCTTAAACCCGGACATGATGACTTTTTCGCTCCGTCTGCCGACTTCGCTTCGTCTGCCGTTCCTGGTCGTGATTTGCGCGGCCGCCGTTACGATGTTCGCCGGCGCTCCGCCTGCTCATGCGCAGTCGATCGCGGCGATGGTCAACGGCGAGCCGATCACCAATTTCGATATCGACCAGCGGATACGGCTGATGGCGCTGTCGAACCAGCGCGGCGTCAGCCGAAAGCAGGTGCTCGAAGAACTGATCGACGAAAAGGTCAAGATCAAAGAAGCCAAGAAATATGGCCTCGATCCGACCGCGGCCGACATCGACGCTTCGTACGCGACGATGGGCCAGCGGATGCACATGTCGTCCGAACAGTTGACGCAGATGCTGGCGAGCCGGGGAATCCGACCGGCAACACTGCGCAGCCGCATCAAGGCGGATATCGTCTGGGGCAGCCTGGTGCGCGGGCGTTTCAAGGAAAGCCTCACCGTCTCCGACCATGCCGTCCGTGCCGCGACCGGCGATCAGACGGGGGGCGTAGCTGACGGCAACAACTTCGAATATCAGATGCGGCCGGTCGTCCTAGTGGTGCCACGCGGCGCGCCGTCATCCGCCGTCGAGATGCGGCGCAAGGAAGCCGAATCCCTGCGCAGCCGGGTGCAAAGCTGCGCCGATGCCGACGCCCTGTTCCGCTCCATGCGCAACGCCACGATCCGCAACACAGTGGTTAAGACCTCGGCCGACTTGCCGCAGCCGCTCCGCGAGATGCTGGACAAGACGCCGGTCGGCCACCTCACCGCGCCCGAGGTGACGCGGCAGGGCATCGAGATGGTGGCATTGTGCTCCCGCAAACCGACCAGCGGCGACACGCCGCAGCAGCGGCAAATCCGGGAAAAGCTTTACGCCCAGAAATTCGAGGCGAGATCCAAAGCTTATCTGAGCGATATCCGCAAAGCGGCAATGATCGAGTATCGCTAGAGCATGATCCCGAAAACGGAAACCGGCTTTCGGAGAAGCCCATGCTCAAATAAAAAAGCCGAAGCTGAATGGTCGTTCAACCTCACTTCATCCGGCTCTAGCAGTCGGCGGCGTATCGGCTAAAGGTTCGGTCAGGAAACGGGCGCGCCTTGGACAGCGCGTGGGAGGGCGGGCACGGACCAGCGACAGATGCAGAAAGCCCTTGCACTCACCATCGGCGAACCTGCCGGCATCGGCCCCGACATCACCATCGCCGCGTGGCGGCGGCGCATGGAGGATCGATTGCCGCCATTCTATCTGCTCGGCAACGCCGGATTCATCCAGCGCCGCGCCGAAATCCTCGGCGCAGACATCGCGGTGGCAACTGTCGAACCGGAGCAAGCGGCAGATGCGTTCGCGCAGGCCCTGCCGGTGGTGCCGCTCGACGAGGCGCCGACCGCCCGACCCGGACAGCCCGACGCGACCAGCGCCGGCACCGCCATCGCATCGATCCGCCGCGCGGTCGCCGACGTCTGCGCCGGCCGCGCGAGTGCCGTGGTCACCAACCCGATCGCCAAGAGCGTGCTTTATGACGCCGGCTTTACGCACCCCGGCCACACCGAATTTCTCGCCGAACTCGCCGCCGACGGCGGTGCCGTACCGCACCCGGTGATGCTGCTGTGGTCGCCGATGCTGGCCGTCGTGCCGGTGACGATCCATGTGCCGCTACGCGAGGCGATTACGCAATTGACCAGCGACCTCATCGTCGCGACCGCGCGCATCGTGGTCGCCGACCTGATCCGCCGCTTCGGCATCGCGCGGCCGCGTCTCGCGGTCGCCGGCCTCAACCCCCATGCCGGCGAAGGCGGCGCGCTCGGCTCTGAGGATCAGGCGGTCATCGCGCCCGCGGTCGCGACCCTGCGCGCCGAGGGGATCGAGGCACGCGGCCCCCTTCCCGCCGACACCATGTTTCATCCGGCGGCGCGCCGCACCTACGACTGCGCACTTTGCATGTATCATGATCAGGCGCTGATCCCGATCAAGACGGTGGCGTTCGACGATGGTGTCAACGTCACGCTCGGCCTGCCGTTCATCCGCACCTCGCCCGATCACGGCACGGCGTTTGACATCGCCGGCACCGGCCGCGCCAATCCGTCCAGCCTGATTGCCGCGCTCAGGCTCGCGGCCCGCATGGCGGCACCGCGCGGATGAGCGGAATCGACGATCTGCCGCCGCTGCGTGAGGTCATCAAGCGGCATCACCTCTCGGCGCGGAAATCGCTCGGCCAGAATTTCCTGCTCGACCTCAACCTGACGGCACGGATCGCCCGCGCCGCAGGGCCGCTGGACAACGCAACCGTCATCGAGGTCGGTCCCGGCCCGGGCGGATTGACCCGCGCGCTGCTCGCCCTAGGCGCGCGGCGCGTGATCGCGGTGGAGCGCGACGAGCGGGCGCTGGCGCCGCTCGGCGAGATCGCATCGCGCTATCCGGGGCGGCTGGAGATCGTCTGCGCCGACGCCATGACCTTCGATCCACGACCGCTGCTCGACGGCGCACCCGCAAAAATCGTTGCCAACCTGCCTTACAACATCGCCACGCCGCTGCTGGTCGGCTGGCTCTCGGTCGAGCCGTGGCCGCCGTGGTATGACGCCATGATCCTGATGTTCCAGCGCGAGGTCGCCGAGCGCATCGTCGCGCACGAGAACTCCGAGGCCTACGGGCGGCTGGCGGTGCTCGCCAACTGGCGCGCCGAGACGAAGATCCTGTTCGATATTTCGCGCGCGGCATTCGTGCCGCCGCCGCAGGTGACCTCGTCGGTGGTGCGGCTGGTGCCGCGCCCCGATCCCCTGCCATGCGACCGCAAGCGCCTCGAACAGGTCGCCGCCGCCGCCTTCGGCCAGCGCCGCAAGATGCTGCGGCAGAGCCTGAAATCGCTCGGCGTCGATCCGGCGCGGCTGGCGGCGGCCGCCGCCGTCGATCCCACCCGCCGCGCCGAGACGGTCCCGGTCGCGGGCTTTGTTGCCATGGCGCGCGAATTGGCCGATATACGAGCCGAAAATCCGTAATCGAACTGAAGGAGAACGCCCATGGCGCAGATGCGTCGCCAATCGCTGGTCAAGTTCGACGCGCCATTGTGCGAAACCATCGTCGAAACGCCCCGGCCGCAGGGCCGCGAGGTACTGGTTCGGATCGAGCGCTGCGGGCTGTGCCATTCCGACCTGCACATCCAGGACGGTTATGCCGATCTCGGCAACGGCAAGCGGCTCGACACCACGCGCGGCATGACGCTGCCGTTCACGTTGGGCCACGAGATCGCCGGCGTGGTCGACGAGGTCGGCCCCGACGCGCCGCGCGACCTGATCGGCAAGAAGTTCGCGGTGTTTCCGTGGATCGGCTGCGGCCAGTGTCCCGACTGCCTCAACGGCGACGAAAACCTCTGCGCCAAGCATCGCTTCATGGGCGTCTCGATCGACGGCGGCTTCGCCAGCCACGTCCTGGTACCCGATGCGAAATATCTGATCGACTACGGTCCGCTGCCGATCAATCTGGCGGCGACGCTGATGTGCTCCGGGGTCACCGCCTACGGCGCGCTGAAGCGTCTGGTCGATCGGCCGCGCCAGCGCAACCTGTTGCTGATCGGACTCGGCGGCGTCGGCATGATGGGGCTGTCGCTCGCAAAAGCGATGTTCAAGCAGGACATTGCCGTCGCGGACCTAAGTCCGGGAGCACGCGAGACGGCGCTGAAGAACGGCGCAGCAGTCGCCTACGATCCCGCCGAGCCCGACGTCGCCAAGCGTATGGTCAAGGAGACCGGCGGCGGCTTCGACGGCATCGTCGATTTCGCCGGCAACGAGAAATCGATGAATTTCGCGGTGTCCACCGTCGCTCGCGGCGGCAAGATCGTGGTGTCCGGCCTGATGGGCGGCAATTTCAACCTGCCGATGGTGCAGTGGATCTACAAGCGGATGACCGTCGAGGGCTTCATGGTCGGCACACTGGCCGAGGGCAAGGAATTGATGGCACTGGCCCGCGCCGGCAAGATTCAGCCGCCGCCGATCAAGGAAGAACCGATGCGTGACGTGCAGGCATGGATCGATCAACTGCGCGCCGGCAAAGTGGTCGGCCGCATCATGCTGTGCAACTGAGCAAAAGCGCCTCGCACCACTGCGGCGACGCAACCGAACCCGCACCGGTCGCCGCGAGCGACCGGTGCGGGTTCTTTTCAAGACGCATGATCTGTTGATACCCTCCGGCCGTTTCGCCGGATCATGCGGTCAATGCCGACGACGTTTATTTCATTTGTGAGATATTTTGCCGGGATGCTTGCGGTCCTCGCCCTGTCGGCTGCGCCGGCGGCGGCGGAAAAGCGCGTCGCGCTGGTGATCGGCAACTCGGCCTATGCCAACGTCAGCCGGCTCGACAATCCGAAGAACGACGCGGCGCTGATGGCCGACACCCTGCGCGGGCTCGGCTTCCAACTGGTGGGGGACGGCGCCCGGCTCGATCTCGACAAGCCGGCGCTGGACCGCGCCGTGCAAGCCTTCGGCCGCCAGATCCAGGGCGCCGATGTGGCGCTGTTCTATTATGCCGGCCACGGCGTGCAGGTCGCGGGCTCCAACTATCTGGTGCCGGTCAACGCCAATCCGACCCGCGAAGCCGACGTCGATTTCGAGATGGTGGACGTGAGCCTGGTGCTGCGGCAGATGCAGGGCTCCGGAACACGGCTCAACATCGTGATTCTCGACGCCTGCCGCAACAATCCGTTCGGCGGCCGCGGCCTGCGCGCGGCCGAGGGCGGGCTGGCGCAGATGCGCGCGCCGGATGGCACGCTGATCTCTTATGCGACGCAGCCCGGCAGCGTGGCACAGGACGGCGCCGACGGTCACAGCCCCTATACCAGAGCACTGGCGGCGACGGTGCGCCGCGCCGGGCTCGATATCTTCCAGACCTTCAATCAGGTCGGCCTGGCGGTGAAGCGCTCGACCGGCGGCGCGCAGCAGCCGTGGGTATCGTCGTCGCCGATCGACGGCACCTTCTATTTCGTCCCGCCCGCGGCCCCCGCCGCACCGCCGGCGATCGAGCCGCCGCGGCAGGAAGCCCGGCTCTCGCCCCCGCCCCGCCTCAACGACGACGCCCGCGTGATCGCGGATCCGGGGCTGCTTCGGGAAATCACCGAGCGGCTTTACGAACTGAACTTCGACCCCGAAACCGCGAGCGGCAAACCCGTCGTCGCAGCCGCGATCCGCGACTTCCAGTCGGTCAACGGCCTCCCGCAAACCGGCGAGCCGACCGAGGGACTGCTGCGACGGCTGCGCGAGACGAAATATGTCGGCCCATGGGGCTCGATCGTCTACGGCGAGGACAGCGGCAAGTGGGGCCTGTCGTGGGGCCACATGTCGCGCAAGGAAGCGGTCGCCGACGCGCGCGCCAATTGCGGCACGTCCAAATGCCCGATCGAACTGAGTTTCTACGGCAAGACCTGCGGCGCCTTCGCGGCCTCCGACAAGCACTGGTCGCTGATGGCGCGCGACACCATCGACAGAGCCAAGCTGGATGCGCTCAACGCCTGCGGCAAGTCCGGCCGGTCCTGCACCATCGTCGGAGCGGTCTGCGCCGACGGCTCCGGACTGCCCGACCAACGCTAACCGACCGAGAGTTTATTCCATGCGCAGCTTTGCCTCGTTGCCTCTGACCGTCTCCATTATCACCGTGGCGCTGTTCGCGGCGGCGCCGTTCGATGCCCGCGCCGCGACAGCCGGGCAGCCGCGCACAACCGTCTCCGACGCCGCCCCGCCCCTGCGACTGGCGCAAGGCAGCATGGGCGGCACGCTCGGCAACCGTGAGAAGTCGCTCTCGGGCTCGCGCGACGCCGAGCCCGACCGCCCGGCGCGGCAGAGCCAACCGAAGGAAAGCCGTCGGCCGGCCCCTGCCCGACGCAACGCCGGCGGCGGTGGCGGCGGCAATTTCGACGGCGCATGGACGGTGGTATCGGTCGGGTGCAGCGGCGCGGGCACCGGCACAGTGGTCGTATCGAGCGGCCGGCTCGTCGGCCAGGGCGTCAGTGGCTCGATCAGCCCGAACGGAACGATCCGCTCCGTCACCAACATCGGCAACGGGGTCAGGGCGATCGGCTCCGGTCGCGCCAGCGGACGGCGGGCCTCCGGCATCTACCGCCAGACCGACGGATGCACCGGCCGCTTCACGGCGGTGAAAAACTGAGCCTGCCTATCGTTCGAGCTGCTTCTGCAACTCGCGCACGAAGGCCGTGAGCCCCACCCGGCGCTCGCGCTTGAGGCGCTCGGCCTTGAGGATCGACTGCACCTCGGCGAACGCCTGCTCGATATCGTGATTGACGACGATGTAGTCGTATTCGGCCCAGTGGCTCATCTCGTGCGCGGCGCGGCTCATGCGCCCGCGAATGACCTCGTCGGAATCCTGCGCACGAGTGTGCAACCGCTGTTCGAGATCCTGCGCCGACGGCGGCAGGATGAAGACGCTGACGACATCCTTGCCCGCCTTTTCGCGCAGTTGCTGGGTGCCCTGCCAGTCGATGTCGAACAGCACGTCCTGTCCGTCCGCCAGCGCCGCTTCGACCGGCGCACGCGGCGTGCCGTAGCCGTTGTCGAACACTGTCGCCCATTCCAGCAGTTCGCCGCCGCGCGCCATGTCGTGAAAGCGCGTGCGATCGACGAAGTAATAATCGTGACCCTCGCGCTCACCCGGCCGCATCGGCCGCGTGGTGACAGAGACCGACATCCGCAAGCCCTTGTCGCGCGCGATCAACAGCCGCGACAGGGTGGTCTTGCCAGCGCCCGACGGCGACGACAATACGAACATCAGTCCGCGCCGCTCGACGCTATCTGCCCCGTGATCGCCCGCACCGGCCATTCGTCACTCCAGATTCTGCACCTGCTCGCGAAACTGCTCGACGACGTTTTTCATCTCCAGCCCAGTATTGGTCAATTCCAGATCGTTGGATTTCGAACAGCAGGTGTTGACCTCGCGGTTGAACTCCTGCGCCAGGAAATCGAGCCGGCGGCCGACCGGCCCGCCCTTGGCGAGTAGCGTGCGCGCCTGTGCCAGATGCGAGGCGATGCGATCGAGCTCCTCGCGGATGTCGGCCTTGGTCGCCATCATCAGCGCCTCCTGATTGAGGCGGTCGGAATCGAAGCGCTCGGAGGCGTCCAGCAGCACCGCGATCTGCTCAGCAAGACGCGCGCGGATCGCCTCGGGTTGGCGTCCCGGCGCCTTCTCGGCCTGCCCCGCGAGCCGCTCGATCTCGTCGAGCCGCTGATTGAGAATGTCACCGAGTGTTTTGCCTTCACGTTTGCGCATCTCGACCAGACTTTCGAGCGCCTGCTCGAACGCGAGGGCGACCGCGGCGCGCGCAGCCTTCTCCTCGGCCTCATCGGCCTCGGGCTCGGCGACCTCGATTACGCCCTTGATCGAGAGCAGTCCGTCGATGCTCGGCGCAACCGCATCGACCCGGCCGGCAAGCTGCCCCGCGATCCGCACCACCGCCGCCAGCACGTCCTCGTTGACGCGGATGCCGGATGCCGCGCTGGTCCGCTTGACGGTCAGGTTGGCGTAGACCGTGCCGCGCGACAGCAGTTCGGCCGCGCGCTTGCGCGCCGCTGCTTCGATATCGTCCCACCCCGGCGGCAGCCGCATCCGCAAGTCGAAGCCCTTGGCATTGACCGATTTCAATTCCCACTCGAACGCATAAGGTCCGCTGGTGCCGTGGCTTCGCGCAAAGCCGGTCATGCTCGACAGCGCCATCGCGTGACTTTCTCCAATCTGACAATGAGGATTCCCGACAGGCGGCGGGCGCACTATAGCGCCTCAGCGCCGGCTGAATACCGGGTCGGGCAAAGAAAAGCGGCGTTGCAAGCCGGGGATAAGCGCAGCTCTATCGCTTTTCGGAGCGCGCCGGGCGGCGGGACGACTTCTGCGATCCCTTGCCTTTTGCGGCAGCGGGCGGCGACGCAGGCTGAGACTGCGGCTCCGGCTCAGCCTGCGCCGGCTCACCGCCGGCATCGGGCACGGACGAGCCGGTCGATGGTTCTTCCGGCTCGACGGTGTCGTTCTGAATCTGTTTCTCGTGCGCGCGCAGCCGCGCCACGTTCTTCTGGTGCTGATCGTAGGTTTCGGTGAAAGTGTGCCCGCCCGTACCATCGGCGACGAAGAACAGATCGCGCGTGCGGGCCGGATTGGCGGTGGCTTCCAGCGAGGCGCGGCCGGGATTGGCGATCGGCCCCGGCGGCAGGCCGTCGATCACATAGGTGTTGTAAGGCGAGGGCTGCTGGATTTCGCTGCGCTTGATCGGGCGGCCGAGCGTTCCCTTGCCGCCGACGAGGCCGTAGATGATGGTCGGGTCGGACTGCAGCTTCATCTTCTTCTGCAACCGGTTGACGAACACCGCGGCAACCCGGCTGCGCTCGTCCGGCTTGCCGGTTTCCTTCTCGACGATCGAGGCCAGTGTGACCAGTTGCTCCGGTGACTTCAGCGGGATGTCGCGATTGCGGCGCTCCCACACGTCGGCGAGCACGCGGCGCTGCGCCTGCTGCATCCGGGCGATCACCTGGTCGCGTGACGCACCGCGGGGAAACTTGTAGGTTTCCGGCAGCAGCGAACCCTCGGGCGGTATCGCGTGAACAGCGCCGGAGAAGATGTCGTTCTCGGTGATCCGCGCCACGATCTGCTCCGAGGTCAGGCCCTCGGGAATGGTGACGGAATGCTGCACCACCTTGCCCTCGACCATGGTGCCGATGACGTCGCGAAGGCTGGCGTTTTTGGTGAACAGATATTCGCCGGGCTTGAGATCGGAGCGCGCCTTCAGCGCGAACACGCCGCCAATGAACGCCCAGCGGTTGCTGTCGATCACACCTTCGCGTTGCAGGATGTCGGCGATGTCCGACATGCCGGAGCGCTGCGGAACATTGACGATCTTGTCCTGCTCAAGCGGCCCGGGAGCCTCGATCTTCTGTTTGCCGTAAATATACAGCCCGCCGCCGCCGATCATCGCCAGCAGCAGCAGCGTTATGATTGCATTGCCGACCACGACGAACGGATTGCGGGCGCGATCCGAGCGCTTGGGCGGAGGCGGCACCTGCTCCGGCTCCAGCGCGGCGCGGGGACTCCGGGGTGAAATGGGTGATCTCTCACTCATGCAAACTGGTATCCCGTCGGCTCGATCATGACGTCATGCCGCGATCGGCATTGGACCACATTGCCGGACAGCGCGAAGCGGTCTTCAGGCGATATCGCGGCCGGTGATTTGTCATCGCTCCGCACAATGCTCATCCTGTTTCCGGGGTCGCGCGGCTTCCGGTGACGCGGCAAGACAAACGCATCTGCGCCGCGCGCCGTCACCTCAACCGCACTGTGCAAACGGCGGACAGGATGTCCGGTCGAATACGGCGAAACGGAGGAACACGCTGCCCGAAGGCCGATCAATTCGCAACGCGCCGCACGATCACCGAAGCGTTGGTGCCGCCAAAGCCGAAAGAGTTCGACAGCGCGATGTCGATCTTGCGCGGGCGCGGCTTCCACGGCACCAGATCGATCGCGGTTTCGACCGAGGGCGCATCGAGATTGATGGTCGGCGGCGCGACGTTGTCGCGAATCGCAAGGATCGAGAAAATCGCCTCGATGGCGCCGGCCGCGCCGAGCAGATGCCCGGTCGCCGACTTGGTCGATGACATCGACACCTTCGATGCCGCATTGCCCAGAAGCCGTTGCGCCGCGCCCAGTTCGATCTCGTCGCCGAGCGGCGTCGAGGTGCCGTGGGCGTTGATGTAGTCGATGTCGGCGGCGCCGATTCCGGCGCGCTTGAGCGCCGCGCTCATGCAGCGGAATGCCCCGTCGCCTTCGGGCGAGGGCGCGGTGATGTGATAGGCGTCGCCGGACAGGCCGTAGCCGATGATCTCGGCGTAGATCTTCGCGCCGCGCTTGCGTGCGTGCTCGTATTCCTCCAGCACGACGACGCCCGCGCCCTCGCCGATCACGAAGCCGTCGCGGTCCTTGTCGTAGGGGCGCGACGCCTTCTCGGGCGTGTCGTTGAAGCCGGTGGACAGCGCGCGCACTGCGCAGAAGCCGGCCACCGCGAGGCGGCAGATCGGCGATTCGGTGCCGCCGGCGACCATCACGTCGGCATCACCGAGCGCGATCAGGCGGCTGGCGTCGCCGATGGCGTGCGCGCCGGTCGAGCACGCCGTCACCACCGAATGGTTCGGGCCTTTCAGGCCGTGCTCGATCGAGACATAGCCCGATGCCAGATTGATCAGGCGTCCGGGAATGAAGAACGGCGACAGCCGGCGCGGTCCCCGCTCCTTCACCAGCACCGCGGCGTCGGCGATGCCGGACAGGCCGCCGATCCCCGAGCCGATCAAGGTCCCGGTCGCACAGCGGTCTTCCTCGGTGGCGGGATGCCAATCGGCATCGTCCAGCGCCTGACGCGCGGCGCACATCGCGAAGATGATGAAATCATCGACCTTGCGCTGCTCTTTCGGCTCCATCCATTGATCGGCGTTGAAGGTGCCGTTACTGCCATCGCCCCGCGGCACCATGCAGGCGATACGGCTGCTGAGATCGGAGACGTCGAACGTATCGATTGTCCGCGCACCGCTGTCGCCATTGAGAATGCGTTTCCAGGTCGGCTCGACACCACAGCCAAGCGGCGAAACCATGCCAAGGCCGGTGACGACAACACGCCTCATCTTCCGCACTCCAACCAATCGATACAATGCAACAGCAAGAAGCCGGTGGATCGCATGATCACGACCCGTCCGGCTTCATCGGCACCCCGCGACTAACGTCAGCTTTTCGCGTTCTTTTCGAGGAACTTGGTGGCGTCGCCGACGGTGAGGATGGTTTCCGCTGCGTCGTCGGGGATTTCGCAGCCGAACTCCTCCTCGAACGCCATCACCAATTCAACGGTGTCCAGACTGTCAGCGCCGAGATCATCAATGAAGCTCGCGTTGTCGACCACCTTTTCGGGCTCGACACCGAGGTGCTCCACCACGATCTTCTTAACCCGCTCGCCAATCTCGCTCATCGTTCAACCTCGTGCTTGTTCAATTGGACCCGACCGCATGGCGATACGAGCCGTCGTGGTGCCTAACTCGTTAGATCCCGTCGTCGCCGCGCTCTGCGGCTCTTGTCCCCGCCGCAACCCAAGAACCGGCGCTCAAGGACCCGGCGAACGACGTCGGGCCCGGCAACGCCAATATACATGGTTTCGAAATCGTGCAATGGCTTCTTTACCCACCCGGACGGGGTCCGGTTACCATACTTCCCAACCCTTGACTATACGGCGCCGGACGCGGCCGGCGGCAGCGTCAGATCATCGCCATTCCGCCATTGACGTGAATGGTTTGGCCGGTGACATAGGCGGCTTCATTGGAGGCGAGATAGACCGCCGCCGCCGCGATGTCGTCTGGCGATCCCAATCGGCCCGCTGGAACCTTAGTGAGAATCGCCTCGCGCTGCTTGTCGTTGAGCGCGTCCGTCATCGGCGTGGCGATGAAACCCGGCGCGATGCAGTTGGCGGTCACGTTGCGCCTGGCATATTCCGCGCCCAGCGTCTTCATCATTCCGATCAGCCCGGCCTTCGAGGCGGTATAGTTGCCCTGTCCCGGATTGCCGGTGACGCCGACCACCGACGTGATCGCGATGATGCGGCCGAAGCGCTTGCGCATCATCAGCTTGGTCGCCGCCCGCGCCAGCCGGAATGTCGCGGTCAGGTTGATCCTGATGACATCGTCCCAATCCTCGTCGCGCAACTGCACGAACAGGTTGTCGCGCGTGATGCCGGCGTTGCAGATCAGGATATCGACCTGCCCCATGGCCTTCTCCGCGGCAGGGACCAGCGCCTCGACCTCGGCGCTGTCGGACAGATTGCACGGCAGCACATGAGCGCGCTCGCCAAGCTCGCCGGCGAGTTTATCAAGCTGCTCGCGGCGCGTCCCGGACACCGCAACCGTCGCGCCCTGCGCGTGCAGCGCTCTTGCGATGGCGCCGCCGATGCCGCCGCTCGCCCCGGTGACGAGCGCGGTCCTGCCAGTCAGATCGAACATCCGCTTCTCCTTAGTACCGCCTGTGCGGTGGGTTTCATGCGCCGCGCGCGGCAGCCAGAGCATCCTTTGCCGCAGCGATATCGTTGGGGCCGCCGACGGCGACGCCGACCGCGCCGGCGGCGATGCGCTTGACCAGCCCGCTCAGCACCTTGCCGGCGCCGATCTCAAGAAAATGCGTCACGCCCTGTCCCGCCATCCAGGCGACGGATTCGCGCCAGCGCACGGTGCCGGTGACCTGCTCGACGAGCCGTTTGCGAATCTCCTCCGGATCGGAGATCGGCGCAGCCAGTACGTTCGACACCAGCGGCACCGCCGGACGATTCACCGTCACGCCGGCGAGCGCCTTTGCCATGACATCCGCCGCCGGCTGCATCAGGCGGCAATGGAAGGGCGCGGACACCGGCAGCAGCATTGCGCGCTTGGCGCCCTTCTCCTTGGCGATCTCGGTCGCGCGCTCGACCGCCGCCTTGGCGCCGGAGACCACCACCTGACCGCCGCCGTTGTCGTTGGCGGCCTGGCAGACCTCGCCTTGGGCGGCTTCCTCGGCCACCGCGACGGCGGCGTCGTAATCGAGCCCGAGCAGGGCCGCCATGGCGCCGACGCCGACCGGAACCGCCTTCTGCATCGCGAGGCCACGGGTCCGCAGCAACCGGGCGGTGTCGGTGATCGACAGGCTGCCGGCGGCCGCCAGCGCCGAATACTCGCCGAGCGAATGGCCGGCCACGAATGCCGCATCACGGGCGACCGACACCCCGGCCTCGGCCTCCAGCACCCGCAGCGTCGCCAGCGACACCGCCATCAGCGCCGGCTGGGCGTTTTCCGTCAACTGCAAGGTGTCGGCCGGACCGTCCCAAATGGTGGCGCTGAGTTTTTCACCGAGCGCGGCATCGACCTCCTCGAACACCGCGCGCGCCGCCGGAAAGGCGTCGGCCAGCGCCTTGCCCATGCCGACCGTCTGGGATCCCTGCCCGGGAAAGGTGAATGCCGCCGTCATTTGCGCCCCTGGAAAAACCGTCAAATCAGGCCGAAAGACACCGCCGCCGGGCTCGATGTCAAGCCGCCGGCCCACCCCGTGGGGCCGATCCCGTCCACGCCACGCACGATTTGCACGGCTTTTCCTGAGGCGGCGGCCTCCAGCCTTGCAAAGTCTCGCGAAATCCGTATAAGGCGCGCTATCCGTGGGTCCCGGCCGGGAGCTGAACGGACGGTCTCAGCATCTTCGCATGTCCGATATTGATGAGACAGGGCCGATCGGCCCGTCGTCCCGTGCTTCCGCCTTCTGAGCATTCGAGTCCTTTCCGAAAGGGTTCGAGGGGCTTGCCGCCGGGAACCGCGCCAACTTGGAAAGGACAGCCATGCCTCTTTACGAGCATGTTTTTCTGGCGCGTCAGGACGCCAGCGCCCAGCAGGTCGAGGAACTGACCGCCCAGATCACCGGCGTGATCACCAGCCTCGGCGGCAAGGTCACCAAGACCGAGAACTGGGGCGTACGTTCCCTCACCTATCGCATGAACAAGAACCGCAAGGCTCATTTCGTGCTGCTGAACATCGACGGTCCCGCCGCCGTGGTCGCGGAGATCGAGCGTCAGGAGCGCATCAACGAAGACATTATCCGCTATCTGACCGTGCGGGTCGAGGAGCACGAGGACGGCCCCTCGGCGATGATGCGCAAGGCCGATCGCGACCGCGAGCGCGATGATCGCGGCGGCTTCCGCGGCGATCGCGATGGCTTCCGTGGCGACCGCGGCCCGCGCCGTGGACGCGATGACGCCGATGCGTCGGCAACCGCTTCTCAGGAGTAACCGCCATGGCTGATGCAGGCGCTCGCCGTCCGTTCTTCCGTCGTCGCAAGACCTGCCCGTTCACGGGCGCGAACGCACCGAAGATCGACTACAAGGATTCCAAGCTGCTGATGCGTTACGTCTCCGAGCGCGGCAAGATCGTGCCGAGCCGCATCACCGCGGTATCCGCCAAGAAGCAGCGTGAACTGGCCCGCGCCATCAAGCGCGCCCGCTTCCTGGGTCTGTTGCCTTACGTGATCCGCTGAACCACTGCTGCCGGCCATGGCGTTCGCGTCGTGGCCGGCCGGCATTTCGCACCATTCTTCATAAGGCTTCCGGACCGCCGGTTGCCGAGAGTTGAGGTCACAGGGCCTCTAACCGCTCGAAGGGGGCGGGACAGCCAATGATGATGAACCTTCTCGTCGCGATTGCGGCCGGCTGCGCGTCGGCCCTGATGTTCGCCTCGATCAGTTCGGGCGCTCTCATCGCGCTGGTGCTGTTCTATCTGGCACCGTTGCCGCTGATGCTCGCCGCGATCGGCTGGGGGCCGATCAGCGCGGCGCTGGGCGGCGTCGCCGCCGGCCTTGCGCTCGGTCTGATTTTCGGCCTGCCCTATCTGGTCGCGTTTCTGCTGGCGATCGCGCTGCCGGCGTGGTGGCTCGGCCACCTCGTCCTGCTCGGCCGATCCGTACCGGTGCCCGCCGCCACCAACGGCGCGACAGCACCTGAAACGGTCGAATGGTATCCGGTCGGACGCATCCTGTTGTGGATCGCCGGCTTCGCCACGCTCACCACCACCGGCGCGCTCCTGACGCTTGGCACCGACAGCGACGCCATCACCGCCGGCCTCCGCCACGGCCTCGGCCGCATCATGCAGACGTCGCCGGGGGGGCCTGACACCACGCAAGTGATCGACGCGCTCGCCACCGTCGCGCCGGCGGCGGCGGCGATCATCACCACGATGACGCTGACGCTGAACCTGTGGCTCGCGGCCTACGTCGCCTCGGCCTCGGGACGCCTGAGCCGGCCGTGGCCGATGCTGCGCGACATCGCGATGCCGCCCATGACGCTGGTCGTGCTCTCGGTCGTGCTGGCGCTGTGCTTTACCGCCGGCATGGTGGCGCTGGTCGCGCAGATCGCGGCCGCCGCGCTCCTGCTCGGCTATGCGCTGACCGGCTTCGCCGTGCTTCACACCGTTACGCTCCACATGAAAAGCCGCGGCCTCCTCCTCAGCATGGCCTATGCGCTGGTGCTGGTATTCGGCTGGCCGGCGATCGTCATGGTCGTCCTCGGCCTCGCCGACGCCTTTTTCGGCATCCGCCAGCGTTACGTGCAGCGCCGGCCGCCGATGCCCCCGCCTCTGCCTAACCCCTGACAACCGACATCAACCCGATCAGACAGGAGAACCACCATGGAAGTCATTCTACTTGAGCGCGTCGCCAAGCTCGGCCAGATGGGCGATGTCGTCCGCGTCAAGGACGGATTTGCCCGCAACTTCCTCTTGCCGCGCGGCAAGGCGTTGCGCGCCACCTCCGACAACCGCGCCAAGTTCGACGGCATGAAGGCCGAACTCGAAGCGCGCAACATCAAGGCCAAGGGCGAAGCCACCAAGGTCGCCGAGAAGATCGACGGCCGCAACGTCATCATCCTGCGTCAGGCGTCGGACACCGGCCAATTGTTCGGATCGGTTTCGGTGCGTGACATCATGGCCTCGTTCGAAAGCGAGGGCGTCACGCTCAGCCGCAGCCAGGTGCTGCTCGATCACCCGATCAAGACCATCGGCCAGCACGGCGTCTCGATCGCCGTCCATCCCGAGGTCGAGGTCTCGGTCAGCGTCACGGTGGCCCGCAACGCCGACGAGGCCGAGCGCATCAACCGTGGCGAGGATGTCAGCTCCCGTCAGGAAGATCTTGATGCCGCTGCCGAGGCGTTGGCCGCAGCCGGCGAGTTCTTCGATCCCGAAGCCCAGCACGACGACGAGGCCGCCGAAGGCAGCGCGGCGGAGCAGTAATCCGATCCGGGGCGCGCCTCAACGGTGCGCTTCGACGACCATACGGCCGGATTCGACCTTGATATTTCAGGATCGAATCCGGCCGTATCTATTTCTAATAAAATAAATCTAATGCCGCGTGGCGGCGCCCCCGCTAGTCCGCCTTCGGTTCCGTTGGCGCCGGCGCGGCCGGCTTCGATTCAGCCGGCTTGGGCTCGGCAGCGTGGGGCGCCGGCGTCACCGCCGGGACCGGATCGGGACGGCTCGACGTTTCCTCCTTGCCGCCGCCAGAGGAGTCGGTGCCCGCAGCCGGCTTGTGATCGGCCTCGGCTTTCGGCGCGGGGGCGTCCGGCTTGGCAACCGGGGGCGTGCCCTCGTGCGCGGCCGGCGCGACGTGATGCTGTGCCGCGTCCCCGGCGTTGTCCTTGTCCTTGCGCTGGGCCCGGCGCTTGGCCGCGGCCTTCCGTCTGGCGCGCTGCTCCGCCTCGTGTCCCGATACGGCGCGGCCATCAGCGCCCGCGCTCTGCGCCGGCGGCTGGCTGCGGAACGGCCACCAGCTCGGCGGAGCGGATGCCGGCGCGGGCTCGGGCGCGGCGGCGGGGCGGGAGTCGCGGCCACGGCGCGGCCTGTCGGCGGCAGGCCGGCGATCGACCGCCACAGCCCCGTTGGCAAGCAGATAGCTGCTCAGCATCCCGGCCATGTCGCTGCTGGTAGTGTAGTGCTGACGGAGGAATCCGGGCAGCGACGGCGGCGGCACCGACTTCACAAGCCCTCGCGGGCTCTTGTGGCAGACCGCACATGCGCCGTTGAAAATCTGTGCGGGACTCTTGCCGGCTTCGAGGTTTTGCGCCTGCGCCGGCAGCGCGGCGGAAAGGCACAGTACGATCGCCCATGCGGCAGAACCAAGCGTCCGGCCAAGCATCTTGTCCTCCAGTGTCGAAACCGCCGGTGCCGCGAAGCCCGCGCCGCCGCAATAATGCAAGGCAACACGCACGATGTTAACGGGTCCTGGCGGGATCAAATGTTTATCGTCTGCGTCCATGGCCGCGACGCAACGCTCAAGGGGATCGAGCCATCACCGCGCGCGGCAACGCACCTTTTATCGCATCGTGCCGCGAATGGAAGCGTGACGTCCTGCGGCGCGACACCCGCCGATTCGGGATATCCCATTTGCAATCAAGGGACTGGAACTTGGCGGATGCCGGCACTAGTATCGTTTTTATGTGCTCGGTGGCGCACAAGGTCCGCAACACGTAACGACGGACCGGCACCGCAGGCGCTTGTCTGATCGGCCGTTGGGTGGTGGCGATGGACCGTTTATTACAATTCATCCTCGAACGATTTATTCGTCGCGGAACGCTCACCGTCACGACGGCGGATGGCACGCACTTCACCTGCGGCGACGGCACCGGCGAGCCTGTCGCGATCCGGTTTACGACCCGGGCAGCCGAACGGCAGGTCCTTCTCGACCCCGAACTGGCTTTCGGCGAGGTCTATACCGACGGCACCCTCGTCGTCGAACAAGGCACCATCGCCGACGCGCTGGCCATCGCCCTCGACCAGCCGGACATGATCCCGCGCTGGGCCAAGCTGCAATGGTGGGCGCGCTATCTCATCCGCAACATCCAGCAGTTCAACCCGCGCGCCCGCGCCAGGAACAACGTGGCGCGGCACTACGACCTCGACGGCCGGCTCTATTCCCTCTTTCTCGACAGCGACAAGCAATATAGCTGCGCCTATTTCGAAACCCCGGACTCCTCCCTCGACGACGCCCAACTCGCCAAGAAGCGTCACCTCGCCGCCAAGCTTCTGGTGGGCAAAGAGCAGCGCATCCTCGACATCGGGTCCGGATGGGGTGGACTTGCGCTCTATCTGGCCGATGTCGCTTCCGCAAAGGTCACCGGCATTACGCTGTCGCGCGAGCAGTTCGAGGTTTCCCAGGCCCGCGCCAGCGAGCGGCCGCAGACCGCCGCGCCGACTTTCCTGATGCAGGACTATCGTGACGTGCAGGGCCCGTTCGACCGGATCATCTCGGTCGGCATGTTCGAGCACGTCGGGGTCGACCACTACGACACGTTCTTCAAGCGCTGCGCCGAACTGCTCACCGGCGACGGCGTGATGATGCTGCATTCGATCGGGCGCTCCGAGGGGCCGGGCATCACCAATCCGTGGATCGCCAAATACATCTTCCCGGGCGGCTATATCCCCGCCCTGTCGGAGGTCCTTCCGGCGATCGAGCGGGCCGGTCTTCTGGTCTGCGACATCGAAATCCTGCGGCTGCACTACGCCGAGACGCTGAAGGCGTGGCGCGAACGCTTCCTGGCGCGACGCGAGGAGGCGGCGGCGCTCTACGACGAGCGCTTCGTCCGGCTGTGGGAGTTCTACCTGGCGTCGTCCGAAATGGCGTTCCGCAAGCAGAATCTGATGAATTTCCAGATTCAGATCACCAAGCGCCAGGGCGTGGTGCCGATGACGCGCGACTACATCGCACGCGAGGAAGCAAGGCTGCGCGGCATTGAGCGCGGCAGCCGGCCACGGCTGCAAATCGCCGGTGAATAGGCCGGCGGGACGCTGGAAATATCCTCGGCCGGATTGATCCGATCCGGGAAACCGAGCAGGACGACCCTACCGGCACCGACGGGCCGTGAAAGATGCGCAAGAACCGCATGCCGCAATGCGGGACACCCGATCGGCGCGCAATGGCCGGCGGCGGACGCACCGGACTGCAACTCGCCGTCGTGGGACACGGCTTCCATCGCCGCGACCAACGCATGAAGCCAGCCGTCCCACTCCTGCGAAAATTGTTCCTGCCGGTCGCGGACCATCGTGCCTCCGTCGGCTGCGCGGTAATCTAACGCATTCCCCGCAGTCCGGTTCCATCGCTGTCCCGATCCATCTGTCGGCGCAACCCTTGCTCCGGTTCAACCGATCGGGTCCAGAAAGCAGGCGGCCGGCTCCACCGGCCACAGGGTCAAGTGCTATAAAGGGCGGCGGATTCGTTCCGCACCGTTTTTTGCTTAACGTGTGAATAAGGCCGATGATCGCTTTCTCCGCCAGCGCGGAGGGTGTTTCTATGCGCGGCCCTTCTTCCACCACATCTTGAGAGAAACCATCGTCTGCTATGTCGTCCCTTGATTCCAACGTTCTCAAGCTCGCCCCCGACGTGGCCGCTCCGACCTACCGGACCGCGCCCCACAACATCGAGGCCGAGCAGAGCGTGCTGGGCGCCATTCTGGTCAACAACGATGCGTTCTACCGCGTCTCCGACTTCCTTGAGCCGAAACACTTCTTCGAGCCCATTCATCAGACCATTTATGAAACCGCGGGCAGCCTGATCCGCGCGGGCAAGGTGGCGACCCCGGTCACCCTGAAGACGTTTCTTCCGGCCGAAATCGACCTCGGCGGCGGCATGACGGTCGGCCACTATCTGGCGCGGCTGGCGGCCGAAGCCACCACTATCATCAACGCCAAGGATTACGGCCGGACCATCTACGAACTGTCGCTGCGGCGCGACCTGATCCGCATCGGCGAGGACATGGTCAACGTCGCCTTCGACGCCCCGGTCGATTTCGCTCCGCGCAACCAGATCGAGGACGCCGAGCGCCGGCTCTACGAGCTTGCGGAGTCCGGCCGCTACGACGGCGGCTTCCAGCGCTTCTCGCAGGCCCTCACCGTCGCGGTGGACATGGCGGCCGCCGCCTATCGCCGCGACGGCAAACTGTCGGGCATCGCCACCGGCCTGCGCGATCTCGATACGCGGATGGGCGGCTTGCAGCCCTCCGACCTGATTATCGTGGCCGGCCGTCCCGGCATGGGCAAGACCGCGCTCGCCACCAACATCGCCTTCAACGTCGCCCGCGCCTGGCGCGGCGAGGTGCAGGCCGACGGCACCACCAAGACCGTCAACGGCGGCGTCGTCGGGTTCTTCTCCTGCGAAATGTCGGCCGAGCAGTTGGCCACCCGCATCATCGCCGAGCGCACCGGCATTCCGTCCTCGACCATCCGGCGCGGCGGCATCACCGAAGCCGACTTCGACAAGATCCGTGACTATTCGATCGAACTGCAATCCCTGCCGTTCTATGTCGACGAGACGGGTGGCCTGTCGATCTCACAACTGACCGCCCGCGCCCGCCGCCTCAAGCGGCAGAAGGGACTCGACCTGATCGTCGTGGACTACATCCAGTTGCTTCAGGGCTCCGGCCGTCGCTCCGATAACCGGGTGCAGGAAGTTACCGAAATCACCACCAGCCTGAAGGCGCTGGCCAAGGAACTGAACGTGCCGATCCTGGCGCTGTCTCAGTTGTCGCGTCAGGTCGAGGCCCGCGACGACAAGCGCCCGCAACTGGCGGACCTGCGCGAGTCCGGCTCGATCGAGCAGGACGCCGACGTCGTGCTGTTCGTGTTCCGCGAGGAATACTACCTCGCCAACAAGGAGCCGCGCCCGGGGACCCCAGAGCACGAGAAATGGCAGACCGACATGGACCTCGCCCACGGCAAGGCCGAGGTCATCATCGGCAAGCAGCGTCACGGCCCGACCGGCACCGTCGAACTGCACTTCGAGGGATCGGTGACGCGGTTCGGCGACCTCGCACCCGACAACAGCCTGCCCGACCGCATGTAGCGTCGTCGCGACATTGAACCAACGGCAGGTGGCGCGTAGTCTCCCGGCATGAATCAGGCTTCGGACACCGCCGTCACCGCGCCCCCGACAGCGGCCGCATCGCCGCAGCGCCCGCCCGACAGCAATCTGCCCGCGACGGCCACCGGCCTCCTCACTATCGATCTCGACGCCATCGTCGCCAACTGGCGTCTGCTGGAGAGCCGCAGCGTTCCCGCCCAATGCGCCGCCGTGGTCAAGGCCGACGCCTATGGCTGCGGTACCGTTCCCGTGGTCCGTGCGCTCGCCGCTGCCGGCTGCAAGACTTTCTTTGTCGCCACCCTCGACGAGGCGCGCGCCGCCCGGATGGCGGCAAAATCCGCCGTCATCTACGTGCTCGGCGGTTTCTTCCCCAACAGCGGCGACACCTTCGCCGAACTCGACTGCCAGCCGGTGATCGGCGATTTCAACGAGCTCGCCGAATGGGACGTGTTCTGCCGCCGCAGCGGCTGGTCCGGCGGTGCGGCGATCCACATCGATACCGGCATGAACCGGCTCGGGCTCACGGTGCAGGACGCGCACGGACTGGTGCCGCGCATCAAGGCCGGCGATCACGGCATCACGCTGGTGATGAGCCACCTCGCCTGCGCCGAAACCCCGCAGCATCCCCTCAACGGCCGGCAGCTTGCGGGCTTCCGCGAGATCGCCCGGATGTTCGACGGCGTGCCGGCGTCGCTCGCCAATTCGTCCGGCTGCTTCCTCGGCCCGCAGTTCCAGTTCGACCTGGTGCGGCCGGGCGCGGCGCTCTACGGCGTCAACCCGACGCCGGAAGCTGCCAACCCGATGCGGCCGGTGGTGGACCTGAAATCCCGCGTCGCTCAGATCCGCGATGTCGAGCGCGGCGAAACCGTCGGCTACGGCGCGACCTGGACGGCGCGGCGGCCGACCCGGCTCGCGATCATTGCCACGGGCTATGCCGACGGCTATTTCCGCGCCGCCGGCGGTACCGACGGCACGCGAAGCGCCGAGGTGATGGTCGCCGGCAAACGCTGCCCGATCGCCGGGCGCATCTCGATGGACCTGATCGCCATCGATATCACCGACCTTCCCGACAAGGCGGTGCGCCGCGGTCACTTGGTCACGCTGATCGGCGCCGGCATCACCGTGGACGAACTGGGCCACCATTTCGGCACCATCGGCTACGAGGTGCTGACCAGCCTTGGCCGTCGTTACGTCCGCGCTTACAAGGGCCTACCGGGACAACCGGAACCGGGGCAATAGGACCGCATGGCCAAATCCGGCACCTCCTTTGTCTGCCAGACCTGCGGCGCGGCCTATAACCGCTGGCAGGGTAAGTGTGAGGCGTGCGGCGCCTGGAACACACTGGTCGAAGAGGATGTAACCGGGGGCGCCTCGGTGCCGGCCGGCATCCGCCCGAAACGCAAGGGCCGGCGGTTCGCCCTCGAAAGCCTCAGCGGCGAAAGCCATGACGCCCCTCGCCTGCCCACCGGCATGGTTGAACTCGACCGTGTCACCGGCGGCGGCTTCGTGCCGGGCTCGGTGCTGCTGGTCGGCGGCGATCCCGGCATCGGCAAGTCCACGCTGCTGACCCAGGCCACCAGCGTGCTGGCCCGCGCCGGCCACCGCGCGGTGTATATTTCCGGCGAGGAAGCCATCGCGCAGGTGCGGCTACGCGCCGCCCGGCTCGGCCTCGCCAGCGCGCCGGTTGAGCTGGCGGCTGAGACTTCGGTTGAGGACATCGTTACAACTCTTTCAGAGGGAAAGACTCCCCGCCTGATCGTGATCGACTCGATCCAGACGATGTGGACCGATACCGTGGAGTCCGCTCCCGGTACCGTCACCCAGGTCCGCGCCGCGGCGCAGGCGCTGATCCGCTTCGCCAAGAAGTCGGGCGCGACCGTGATCCTGGTCGGTCATGTCACGAAGGATGGTCAGATCGCCGGCCCCCGCGTAGTCGAGCACATGGTGGACGCGGTGCTGTCGTTCGAAGGCGAAGGCTCGCAGCAGTTCCGCATCCTGCGCGCGGTCAAGAACCGCTTCGGCCCGACCGACGAGATCGGCGTGTTCGAGATGACCGGTTTGGGCTTGCGCGAGGTCACCAACCCCTCGGAACTGTTTTTATCGGAACGCGACCTCGGCTCCCCAGGCACCGCCGTATTTGCCGGGATGGAAGGCACCCGGCCGGTTCTGGTGGAACTGCAAGCACTGGTCGCGCCGACTTCGCTCGGTACGCCGCGCCGCGCCGTGGTGGGCTGGGATTCCAGCCGCCTCTCCATGGTGCTGGCGGTGCTGGAGGCGCATTGCGGGGTCAAGCTCGCCGGCTACGACGTCTATTTCAACGTCGCCGGCGGGTTGCGCATTCAGGAACCGGCCGCCGATCTCGCCGCCGCCGCCGCGCTGGTGTCGTCGCTGGCCAATGCGCCGCTGCCGACCGACGCGGTCTATTTCGGCGAAGTTTCGCTGTCCGGCGCGGTGCGCCCGGTGGCGCAGGCCGCGATGCGACTCAAGGAGGCCGCCAAGCTCGGCTTCGGCCGCGCCATATTGCCGGAAGCGGCGCGCGGCGAGGCTGGCGGCGATGCCGGCCTGTCGCTCACCCCGATCGGCGGGCTGAGCGGCCTCGTCGCCGATATAGCGGCGCGCGGCATCCCGCGCGGCCATGGCAGCGACCGCGAGGGCGGCGGCGCGCAAGCCACAGCACCGGGAAAAAATGCCACACCGCCTCGATTCCGCCGTCAAGACTCCTAAACCGGGCGTGACCTCGGACCTCGTCCCCGTTATACAACCGGCGCGGTCGGGACCTCCGGCGTTATGCGAGGTGCCATGGTGGCGGCGTCGCGTACACTGTGACACACCGCGCCGATTCGCGGTTTTACGGATTTGAGAGCGGACCTGACCAGCCGATGCCGATAACCATTCTCGATCTTGTGCTGCTCGCGGTGATGCTTGTCTCGGGCCTGCTGGCGATGGTCCGTGGCTTCATGCGCGAGATTCTGTCGATCGCCGCGTGGGGCACCGCGGCGCTGGTGACGCTGTATTCCTACCAGAAGCTGCTGCCGACCGCGAAAACCTACATCGCCAGCGACACCCTCGCCAGCATCGCGGTCATCGCCGGCGTCTTCATCGCCACCCTGATCGTGGTGTCGATCATCACCGTTCGCATCTCCGACATGATCCTGGATTCGCGGATCGGGGCGCTGGACCGCACTCTCGGCTTTCTGTTCGGCCTCGCCCGCGGCCTCCTGATCGTCGTGGTGGCGTTCCTGTTCTTCGCCTGGCTGGTCCCGGCCAAGCAGCAGCCGGAGTGGGTGTCCGGGGCCAAATCGCTGACCATGCTGCAATCGACCGGCGACTGGCTGATGTCGCTCTTGCCGGACGACCCCGAGAACACCATCTTGAAACGGTTCAAGAAGACCAAGCCCGAGGACGAGCAGACCGACGCCGAGCCGGCCAGTCCCGGCTCCAGCGACGGGTATTCGAAACCGGCGCGGGACAGCCTGAAACAATTGATCGACGGCAAGCCCGCGAGCAGGTAGTTATCTTGAGCGGGGGATCTGATCCCTCGAAAGTGAGGCGCGATGGACGAGACGCAGACCCCTCCGCAACCTGCCGCCGCCGCGCCCCCGTCCGACCTCCACCAGCACGACGACGCGCTGCGCGAGAAATGCGGCGTCTTCGGCATCTTCGGCCATCCCGACGCCGCCACCATCACCGCGCTCGGGCTCCACGCCCTCCAGCACCGCGGCCAGGAGGCCGCCGGCATCGTCTCCTTCGACGGCGGGCGGTTTCACTCGGAGCGTCGGCTCGGCCTGGTCGGCGACACCTTCTCCCGCCGCGACGTGATCGAGCGCCTGCCCGGCACCTCGGCGATCGGCCACACCCGCTATTCGACCACCGGCGAAACCATCCTGCGCAACGTGCAGCCGCTGTTCGCCGAACTCAACGCCGGCGGCTTCGCCGTCGCCCACAATGGCAACCTCACCAACGGCCTGACGCTGCGGCGCGAACTGGTGCGCGGCGGCGCCATGATGCAGTCCACCACCGACACCGAGGTCATCCTGCATCTGGTCGCCCACTCCAAGCGCAACCGGTTCATCGACCGCTACATCGAGGCGCTGCGGGCGATCGAGGGCGCCTATGCGCTGGTGTCGCTCACCAACAAGAAGCTGATCGGCGCACGCGATCCGCTCGGCATCCGCCCGCTGGTGCTGGGTGAACTCGACGGCAGCCCGATCCTCGCCTCGGAGACCTGCGCGCTCGACATCATCGGCGCGAAATATGTCCGCGATATCGAGCCCGGCGAAATCATCGTGTTCGACGACCACGGCGTGCAGAGCCACAAGCCGTTCCCGCCGATGGCGCCGCGCCCGTGCATCTTCGAGTACATCTATTTCGCCCGGCCGGATTCGGTGGTCGGCGGCCGCCCGGTCTACGAGGTGCGCAAGGCGATGGGCGCGCAGCTTGCGCGCGAGAGCCATATCGACGCCGACGTCGTCGTCCCGGTGCCTGATTCCGGCGTCCCCGCCGCGCTCGGCTACAGCCAGACTTCCGGCATTCCCTATGAACTCGGCATCATCCGCAACCACTATGTCGGGCGCACCTTCATCCAGCCGACCCAGAGCGTGCGCGAACTCGGCGTCCGCATGAAGCACTCCGCCAACCGCGCCGCAATCGAGGGCAAGCGCATCGTCCTGATCGACGACAGCCTGGTACGCGGCACCACCTCGAAGAAGATCGTCAAGATGATGCGCGACGGCGGCGCCCGCGAGGTCCATTTCCGCATCGCTTCGCCGCCGATCACCCACCCGGACTACTACGGCATCGATACGCCCGACCGCGCCGGGCTTCTGGCGGCAAGCCACACGCTCGACGAGATGCGCGCCATCATCGGCGCGGATTCGCTGGCGTTCCTGTCAGTGGACGGCATCTACCGCGCCATGGGCGAACCGGGCCGCGACCCGGCGCACCCGAAATTCACCGATCACTGTTTCACCGGCGACTACCCGACCCCGCTCACCGACCTCAACCACACCGAAGCGCAGCCAAGGCAGTTGTCGCTGTTGGCGGAAGCAAGCTGAGCGATCACAGCGCAAGCGTCATGAAGGCGACGTCCGCGCCGTAGCTGCGCAGCTTGTCCGCCAGCGCCGGCGCGTCCACCGGGCGAAACCCGAAGCGCCGCCAGAAGCCGGCGGAGCCGTTCACCGCCACCAACGACATCGTCGGCAGCTTCTCGGCGCGGGCCCGCTGCGCCAGCCGCGCGACAATGTCCGTCGCCGCGCCACGTCCCCTCAACGCCGGAAGCAAGGCGACATCGTGCAGATAGAAAGTATCCGGCGTTGGCGGCAACGCGCCGAGGCGGGCATTGAGGCGCGGCGGCGCGCCTGAACGCCACGGATGGCTGATGGCATAGCCCAGGAGGTCACCGCCGCCCGCGAACACCAGACAACCCTCGGGGTAGAGCCGCAACCGCTCGTCGAACACCGCCGCGTCTTCGGGATAGGCGGGATGCACGACATCGGCGATGGCCGCGACGGCGGTCCTGTCGCCGGCGCGCATCGGCCGCCATTCCCCTTTGGCATCGTCCTGCAATTCAGGCATAACCTCGCCGACCGCCCGTTCCCTGCCTCCTCCTAGCACGAAGCGCCTCGCCCATGACAAAGCCCCTCGACTCCCGGATCGCTCTCGTCACCGGCGCCTCGCGCGGCATCGGCCAAGCGACCGCGCGGGCGCTGGCGCGGGCTGGCGCGCATGTCGTCGCGGTCGCCCGCACCCAGGGCGGGCTTGAGGAACTCGACGACGCGATCCGCGCCGAGGGCGGCAGTGCGACGCTGGTGCCGCTTAACATGACCGACTCCGACGGCATCGCCCGGCTCGGCGCGGCGCTGCACGAACGCCACGGCAAGCTCGACATTCTGGTCGGGAACGCCGGCATTGCCGGGCCGTCGTCACCGCTCGGCCACATCGATCTTAAAGCCTGGACCGACGTGATCGCCGTCAACGTCACCGCGAATTTCCAGTTGATCCGCTGCATGGAGCCGCTGCTGCGCCAATCCGACGCCGGCCGCGCGGTGTTCCTCACCTCGGGCGTCGCCAGCAAGGCCAACGCCTATCTCGGCCCCTACGCCGCCTCCAAGGCCGCGCTGGATACCCTGGTGCGGGTATGGGCGGCCGAGACGGCGATCACGCCGATCCGCGTCAACCTGTTCAGTCCGGGTCCGATCCGCACCCGGATGCGCGCGCAGGTGTTTCCCGGCGAGGATCCGATGACGCTGGATACCCCCGAGCAGGTCGCCGAATACATCGTGCCGATGTGCGCGCCGGACTGGACGCAGAGCGGCAAGCTCTATCACTACCCCTCGCGCGCGCTGATGGACTTCCGCGAGCCCCTCGTTCCGGCTTCCGCCTGAATCGGACCCCGCCTTGCGCTGCGGCCGATATCGCCGGCTCTTGCGTTTCCCGCATGGACGGCAGTTCCCGGTTGTGCTGTGATGTAGTGGCTTACCGCTGGCACCGACGCGCAAGACATCGGGCCATCACGGTCAAGCGACCGATCATCGAAATGCCGGGGCCAGGCCGCGCAAGACGGCCCACCCCGGAGGAAACCAAGGAGAGATCATGCGGACATTCGTCACGCGATGCGGAGCCGTGGCCATCATGCTGGCCGGCTTCGGCGCAGCAACTTCAGCCCTCGCCCTCGACAAAACCGTCAAAATCGGCGTGCTCAACGACATGTCGAGCCTTTACGCCGACATCGGCGGCCCCAACTCGGTTGTCGCCGCGAAAATGGCGGTCGAGGATTCCGGCCTGCTCGCCAAGGGCTGGAAGATCGACGTTATCGGCGGCGACCACCAGAACAAGCCCGACGTCGGCGTCAACGTCGCGCGCCAGTGGATCGACGTCGACAAGGTCGACATGATTACCGACACGCCGAACTCCGGCGTCGCGCTCGCCGTCAGCAATCTGGTGCGCGAGAAGAACGTCGTCATGCTCAACTCGGGCGCGGCGACCGCCGACCTCACCGGGAAAGCCTGCTCGCCGAACACGCTGTCGTTCACCTACGATACCTACATGCTGGCCAACGGCACCGGCAAGGCGCTGACCAAGGCCGGCGGCGATACCTGGTTCTTCCTGACCTCGGACTACGCCTTCGGCCATGCGCTTGAGCGCGACACCTCGGCCGTCATCACCGCCAACGGCGGCAAGGTGCTCGGTGGCGTCAAGCATCCGATCAACACGGCCGACTTCTCGTCGTTCCTGTTGCAGGCGCAAGCCTCGAAAGCCAAGGTCATCGGCCTCGCCAATGCCGGTGGCGACACCACCAACGCCATCAAGCAGGCGGCGGAGTTCGGCATCGTCACGCACGGCCAGAAACTGGCCGCGCTGCTGCTGTTCATCAACGACGTGCATTCGCTCGGCCTGAAGACGGCCAACGGTCTGAACTTCACCGAATCTTTCTACTGGGATTTGAACGACAAGACTCGCGCATGGTCGAAACGCTTCGCCGAAAGGGCCTCGAAGAACGCGCGCCCGTCGATGAACCAGGCCGGCGTCTATGCTGCTGTCCGGCACTATCTCAAGGTGCTTGAGGCGATGGGCGGCAATCCGCATGACGGCGTCAAGGTGGTCGCCAAGATGAAGGAGACCGTGGTCGAGGACGACCTGTTCGGCAAGAGCGAAATCCGTGCCGACGGCCGCCGCTTCGTTCCCGCCTATCTGTTCGAGGTCAAGAAGCCGGAAGAATCCAAAGGCCCATGGGATTACTACAAGCTCATCGCCAAGCTCGATCCCAAGGACGTGGCGGTGCCGCTCGACCAGAATCCCTGCCCGCTGCTGAAGAAATAAGCCGGCGAACGATCCATCGATATCATCGCGAGCGGCCCCGCGCGGGCCGCTCGTTCGTCATGACGGACGCTTGCGCTTGTGGACGAACGGGTTGGCCTTTTCGCGCAGCGTGATGCGGATCGGCGTGCCGGGCAGATCGAACGTCTCGCGAATGCCGTTGACCAGATAGCGCAGATACGACTCCGGCACCGCGTCGGCGCGCGAGCAGAACAGCACGAAGCTCGGCGGCCGCGCCTTGGTCTGGGTGATGTAGTTGAGCTTCAGTCGCCGCCCCGACACCGCCGGCGGCGGATTGGAAGCGATCGCCTGCTCGAACCAGCGGTTGAGCGCGCTGGTGGGAATGCGGCGATTCCACACGGCATAAGCGTTCTCGATCGCCGTCATCAGGCGGTCGATGCCCTCGCCCATCAATCCCGACACCGCGACGATCGGCACGCCTCTCACCTGCGGCAGCCAGTGATCGGCTTCCGCGCGCAGCGCCGCCACCTGATTGGCCTTTGCGCCCATCAGGTCCCACTTGTTGACCGCGATCACCAGCGCGCGGCCCTCGCGCTCGATCAGGTCGGCGATGCGCAGGTCCTGCTCCTCAAACTTGGTCTGTGCATCCAGCATCAGCACCACGACTTCGGCGAAGCGCACCGCGCGCAGCGCATCCGCCACCGACAGCTTTTCGAGCTTCTCCTCGATGCGCGAGCGGCGGCGCAGGCCCGCGGTATCGAACACGCGGAACGGCCGGCCCTTGAAGTCGATCTCGACCGAAATGGAATCGCGCGTGGTGCCGGCCTCGGGGCTGGTGAGCAGCCGCTCCTCGCCGAGCAGACGATTGATCATGGTCGATTTGCCGGCGTTGGGCCGGCCGACCATGGCGACGCGGATCGGGCGCGAGCCATCGTCCTCGTCGTCGGTGTGCGCTTCGTCATCGTCGCCGGCGTCATCCGGCATCACTGCGCGCAGCGCGTCGTAGAGTTCGCTCAAGCCCTCGCCGTGTTCAGCGGACACGCGGATCGGATCGCCGAGGCCGAGCGCGTAGGATTCCATCGCGCCGATATCGCCTTGCTTGCCTTCGCTCTTGTTGGCGAGAAGCACCACCGGCTTGCCGGCGCGGCGGGCGAGATCCGCGAACGTCCGGTCGGCCGGCGTCAAGCCGATCCGCGCATCGATGACGAACAACAGCGCATCGGCAGCACCGATCGCGGCCTCGGTCTGCTCCTGCATCCGCGCCGTCAGCGAGCCGCGCGGTCCTTGGTCGAGGCCGGCAGTGTCGATGACGGTGAACGACAGATCGCCGAGCCGCCCCTGCCCCTCGCGGCGGTCGCGAGTAACGCCGGGCTGGTCGTCGACCAGCGCCAGCTTCTGCCCGACCAGACGGTTGAACAGCGTCGATTTGCCGACATTGGGCCGGCCGATGATGGCGAATGTAAAAGACATCGTCGTCCCGTTCGCCCACCGGCGAGGTTATGTCAATGCGCGGACGGACCGAGCATGATCTCCAAAAAGTGGTTACCGGTTTTTGGAAAGGATCGTGCTCAAACAAAAGCCGGAGCGTGACTAGCGCTGGAAACTGCCGCTCGGCAACGGCGCCGGGAACGGATTGCTGGTCGCCGGCGCGGAAGGCGCAGGCGCCGCTTGCGGCTGCTGGGTGGACGCTGCGGGCTCGGAGTCGGGCGGCGGAACGGTGGTGCTGCGATGGCGGATGGTGCGCCGGGCCGGCTTCGGCGCGGCCGGCGTGGCGCCAGCCTCGCCATCGGGCGATGCGGTTTCGGGAGCCGCCGCCGGGGCTGCGGCGCGCGGACGGGCGGCGCGCGAACGTGACGACGAACGCCGCCTTTCAGGCGTTGCGGCGGGAGCCGGCGCGGCTTCAGGCGCCGCCCCCTGCTGCTGCATCTGCTCGCGTTCGACGTTGTCCTTGTAGAGCTCCCTCGGCACGCCCTGCTCAAGTCCGGGCACGCCTTCGGGGAACACCGGCTGACGCTCACCCGGCAGCTTCTTCTTGGAGTCGAACACGTCGAACATGTCGGTCGGATCGAAGGAGCCTGTGCTGCCGCAGCCGGCCAATGCGCCTGAGATCGAGATCAGGACGGCCACAGCGATCAGGCGTTGCATTCGGCGCGGGCGCGGTGCCATGGGCGGTTCTTCAACTCTCGCTGGTCGCTGACTTTAGCTTTTGGCGGCCGCAGGCAGCAACGCCTGCAACGCCTCGGCGCGCTGACGCAGGCTGGCCGGCGTCTCGCCGTCCTGGGCGATTTGATCGAGCCACTTGCGCGCCTCCGCGGCGTTGCCGTTACGCCACGCCGACAGCGCCAGCAGTTCGCGCGCGGTGTGCCGATAGATGCTTCCCGCCTGCGCCGACGCTTCCAGCCGCTTTACCATGTCGTCGTAGCTGTCGCTATCGACCAGCAGTGCGGCCGCGCGCACGGTGGCGAGACTGCGTTCGCTGGCGCCGACACTGGCGTCGGCGGCGATGTCGTCAAACAGTTTCACCGCGGCCTTGGGATCGCGCGACGAGGCTTCGGCCGCCGCGCGCAGCCGCGCCAGCGTGCGATAGCCGGCGGGCGCGTCAGCGGCGAGCGCGTTGAACGCGGCTTCGGCCTCGGCGTGCTTGTTATCATCTGACAAAGTAACTGCGGCTTCGAAGGCGGCGCTGGCCTTGTAGGCGTTCTGGGTGGCGATGTATTCGTAGGCGCGCCAGCAGGCGACGGCGACGACGATGAGGATCGCCGCGCCGACGATGTAGACGGAGTACTTCTCCCAGAGCTTCTTGAGCTGCTCCTTGCGCAGCTCGTCGTCTATTTCGTTAAATATTTCAGACACTTATAACCCCACATCGGCGCAGCCGCACAAAGCCTCGAGGCGGCGCGCCGGACCATTCCCGCCGAGCACGCGATACCCTAGCGATATGGCGGCGGCAAGGCAAAGTTACCGTCGCCGCGGCCGGTGGAACCGGGAAAGTCACCCGCGGGAGTCTTGCGGCAAACCGGTGACGATTCCGTGGCGGCCGCGATCAGCTTTTCGGCTTGAGGCCGTAGACGTTTTCCGGTCCCGGGAAGGCGCGGGAGCGGACATCCCGGGCGTAGCCCTGGATGGCCTCCTCGATCATCGGGCCGAGCTGGCCGTAGCGGCGGACGAACTTCGGCACCCACTCCGACAGGCCCAGCATATCTTCCAGCACCAGCACCTGACCGTCGCAGGCGGCGCTGGCGCCGATGCCGATGGTGGGAATGTCGATGGTCTCGGTGATGCGGCGGGCGAGCGGCTCGGCCACCGCCTCGATCACCACCGAGAACGCGCCGGCCTCAGCCACCGCGCGGGCGTCGTTCTGGATCGGTCCGACGACATTCTCGCCGCGCGCGATCGCCTCCGCCTCCTCGCGCCCCTGCGAGCGGAACGAGCCGAGCGCATTGATCGACTGCGGCGTCAGCCCGACATGGGCCATCACCGGAATGCCGCGCTCGGTGAGGAAGGCAATCGTTTCCGCCATGCGCGCGCCGCCTTCGAGCTTGACCGCGCCGCAATGCGTCTCTTTCAGAATCCGCGCGGCGGAATGAAACGCCTGCTCTTTCGACGCCTCGTAGCTGCCGAACGGCAGATCGACCACCACCAGCGACTGCTTCGAGCCGCGCATCACCGCGTGGCCTTGCAGGATCATCATCTCCAGCGTCACCGGCAGCGTCGTCTCGAAACCGTGCATGACGTTGCCGAGCGAGTCCCCGACCAGGATGACGTCGCAATAGCGATCGACCAGCGCGGCGGTGTGGGCGTGATACGAGGTCAGCATCACAATCGGCTCGCCGTTCTTGCGCGCGCGGATATCGGCCGACGTCTTGCGCCGGATGGTCGATTGTATGGACATCCCAAACTCCGATGACAGGAGGACCGACGATGACGGTGGCGAGCGCCACCGCGCAACAGGAGAGGCGCCGGACGGACGGCAGTCCGCCTCGTCGCGCCCCTGAACCGCAATATCGGGGCGCAGAGGTATCATTTTTTGCGAAGGGTGAGCAAGGGAGCGGGATGCCTGCAAGACCCGGGCCGCGGCCGCGATATTCCGTCGCGCGGCCGCGCAGGCCGCGTCCGCGCCACCCCCACTTCCGCGCCGGCCCGCGGCAGCCTATTTGAGCCGCCGCCGGATCGTTGCAATATCCCCCAACGCGCCACCTCAACCCCATCCGCGCCTGACGCAAACACGGAGACATGGACATGACCGGGACGCCAGCAACACGGACCACCGACGGCCGCGGCCGGCTATTCGACAGCGTGCTCGACACCATCGGCGACACGCCGGTGATCCGCATCAACAACCTCGGCGTGACCGGCGTGACGATCTACGTCAAGGCAGAGTTCTTCAATCCCGCCTCGTCGGTGAAAGACCGGCTGGCGATCGGCATCATCGAGGCGGCCGAACGCTCGGGCGCGCTCAAGCCGGGCCAGACCGTTGTCGAGGCCACCAGCGGCAACACCGGCATCGGGCTTGCGATGGTGTGCGCGCAAAAGGGTTATCCGCTGGTGGTGACCATGGCGGAGACGTTCTCCATCGAGCGCCGCCGCCTGATGCGGATGCTCGGCGCCAAGGTCGTGCTGACCCCGCGCGCGCAAAAAGGCTTCGGCATGTATCAGAAGGCCGTGGAGCTTGCCGAGAAGCACGGCTGGTTCCTGGCGCACCAGTTCGAGAACGAAGCCAACGCGGCGATTCACGAAGCCACCACCGGCCGCGAGATCGCCAACGATTTCGCCGGCCGCCGGCTCGACTACTTCGTCACCGGCTACGGCACCGGCGGCACGGTGGTCGGCGTGTCGCGCGTGCTGCGCAAGGAGCGGCCGGAGACCAAGATCATCCTCAGCGAGCCGGCCAACGCGCAGCTCGTCGGCAGCGGCGAGGCGCAGCAGCGCACCGCCGACGGCGCGCCGGCGGGCAGCCACCCCGCCTTCGAGCCGCACCCGATCCAGGGCTGGACACCGGACTTCATCCCGCTGGTGTTGCAGGAGGCGATCGATCGCCACACCTACGACCAGGTGATCCCGATCGCCGGGCCGAAGGCCATCGAATGGGCCAAGGCGCTGGCGCAGCGCGAAGGCATCTTCACCGGCATTTCCGGCGGCGCGACCTTCGGCGTGGCGCGGCAGGTCGCGGAGCAGGCGCCCGCCGGCTCGGTGATCCTCTGCATGTTGCCGGACACCGGCGAGCGTTATCTCTCGACCCCGCTGTTCGAAACCATTCCCGCCGACATGAACGAGGAGGAACTCACGCTGTCGCGCTCGACGCCGGGCTATCAGATGGAAGGGTGAGAGTCTGAGCGAAAGTTATTTTCCGAACAGACGCGCAATCCGAAAATCGTCGTCCCCGCGCAGGCGGGGACCCATAATCCCTAGCCTCGGTTGTGGTCGCGGGTGCGGGCGACAAACGTTTTCCGCATCACTAACGCTGCGGCGTATGGGTCCCCGCCTGCGCGGGGACGACGCCTTTTGTGTTGCGGGTTCTAAGCCCCGATCACCGGCACGCCGATGACATACGGGTGGAATAGCAGCGCCAGCGCCAGATAGGCGACGACGCCGAGCACTACGGCGATGATATCATTCCTGAGGCCGCCGACCGGGATCGGCGGCGCGCCGGGATCAGCGCGGCGCTTGAGCGAGATGCGGTCGTAGACCGCCCATGCGAGGAACGAACCGAACAGGATGATGCCGCCGAGATCGCCGTTGGCGATGAGATGCAGCAGCGCCCACAGCTTGACGCCGGCCAGCATCGGATGCTTCAGCGTCGTGTAGGTGCGGCCGCGGACATAGGACGCCACCACCAGGATGACGGCGAACGGCATCAGCGCCAGCGCGACGTGGCGCATCGCGACCGGCGGATACCAGACGTCGATCCACTCGGTGGCGCGATAGCGCGCAAAGCCCCAGACGATCAGCGCCAGCCCCAGTGCCGACAACAGCGAATAGCCGATCTTGTAGGCGGCCTCGCCGCGCGCGGCGATCAACCGCGCCCGCAGGTCGCGCCGCGTCGTCACCAGATGGGTGCCGAGAAACAGCACGAGGCCGACGATCATGACTGCAAGTCCCATCGCGCTTGCCCTGCCGAACTGTTGCGAGGTCGAAAATCGCCCTACCACCTTTCCGAGGCCGCGCGCAACGCCGCAAAGCGCGCGCGGGCGGCAAGGCTGCGCGGAGCGCTTGACCCCGGCCGCCGATCCGGTGACGATCGCACCGCTGCCGGCGCGCGGCGGCGCAACTCCATGCCGGGGGGCCGACATGACGCATCCGTTCGAGCGCCACCATTCCATCGTCATCGCGGCGAAACCGGCCGCCGTGTTCGACTACGTCACCAATCCGAAATCGTGGCCGGAATGGCTGCCGTCGTCGCACCATATCGATTGCGACGACCGCCCGATGCGGTTCGGCGATACGTTCCACGAGCACTGGAGCACGCGCAGCGGCAAGGTCGAACTCGACTGGCTGGTGATCGCCTGCACGCCGGCGCAAATGTGGATCGGCCTGACGCAGACGTCGTTCATGGGGCCGGTCGTGGTGCAATACGACTGCGAGAGCGTTGAGGGCGGCACCCGCTTCACCCGCACCCTGCGCAACCCGGCGCGGCCGAAGCCGCCGACCGACGAGATGATCGCGCGCATCGATCAGGAGGCGCGGCTCGGGCTTGAGAACATCAAGCGCAACGTCGAGGCGCGCAGCAGCCGGACGATGTTTTGAGCGCGACACAGGTTATGGTTTCACGCCGCGACCTCAATTCCGGGAGCTTGCGTTATCATCGTCGGCATGGCCCCGCGACGTCAGTCGTATTTCCAAGGCGTTTCATCACAATCGACGAGCACCTCTCGCATCATGAGCGACACGGCACATGGGTCCCCGCCTTGGCGGGGACGACGATTTTGGTGTTGCGCGGCTGCACATCGCTGCACATCATTGCGTCGGTATAAGTCGGTAGTATCAATATAACAGGTCGCGGACATGCACGCGGGGCGGGTTCATGATGACGCCGCAACATCATCACGCAATGACCTCAAATTTTTCGCGGAAAGACCGCCTCGCATGTCAACCATCGGCGCCCCATAACCATGGAGCCCAATGGATGAACCTCAAACATCTCGTCACCGCCGCCGCGATCGCCACCCTCGCCGCCACCGCCGCGCAGGCTCAGGCGCAAACACAGCCCTCGCCGCAGCCCGGCCAGAAGATGCAGCGCGGCCATTCCACGACGGCTCCCCATGCGAAGCACGGCACCGGGTCCGCGACGTCGGGAACGGTCGGGTCGTCGGGCCATTCCAGCGGCCGCGCCGGCAAGACCGTCAAGCCGGCCCCTGAAGGAGCGATGGAGCCTGATGAACCGGCCGCCGGCGGCGGCACGGGCGCGAACGGCATGTCGCGCTAACCTCTCTCCACTGTCGCCTCTCTCCACGGCGAAAACTCAGCGGCCGGCGCACGCGCCGGCCTTTTCTCGTGCGCGGCTTGCGCGCGCGACGCACGTCGATTCCGCGTGATTGATCCCGCCGTCAGGGCACGCGAGCCGAGGGGCGCGCCTTTATCCGTGTCTTGCGCGCCGGGCGCGGCGAAGTGTCCGCCGCGTCCCTGGCCTCCTGCGCCAATCGCAGCGCGCGAAGCCGCGCCATGTTCTTTCTCACGGCAACGTCCCTGGCTTCGTATTCAGCGAGGGCCTTCGCGCCCTCCACGGCGGCGATGCGCCGGCGCTCGCGACGTTCTTCCGATGTGGGCGTGGGTGTTTTTGTGCTCATTTCGAACATATAGGTACACATCGGCGAAATACCACGTGCGCCGGCGCCGCCACATGAACACAATTGATCGCTTGCTATCTCGCCGAATACCTGTAGGGTGCCACCATTCGATTTGCTGCAGTTGCCTTGTAAGCGCGCCTTCGGGCTCTTTTCCTTGGACATCGCCAGAATTGGATGAACCCGCACGGAGGTCGTGCGGGATATCGCGCGCGTGCGCGCCAGGAGAAGACGTTATGACGACAGGCACAGTGAAATGGTTCAACGGCCAAAAGGGCTTTGGCTTCATTCAACCCGACAGCGGCGGCAACGACGTGTTCGTGCATATCAGCGCGGTCGAGCGCGCCGGCCTTGACGGGCTCGGTGAAGGGCAGAAGGTGTCGTTCGAAGCCAAGACCGACAAGATGCGCGGCAAGACCAGCGCGGAAAATCTGTCGCTCGTCAGCTAACCCTGGCTGAGCGAAGCGATCGGCCCACGGATGTACTGGGCGGTTGCGATGAAAGTCCCGTCAGCCATGGCGGGACTTTTTGTTTGGGATGCGACTTGTTCGGGACAACCGACACGCCCCGCCCTATTTCTTCTTCACGTCCTTGACGCTGGAGAAGGCGATGCCCTCGGCGCGCTCGCGGGTGTAGCCGAGATAGAACTCGTTCTTCGCCAGAAACACCGGGTCGCCGTCGACATCGTCGGCGACGCCGGAGCCGTTGGCGGCGATGAAGGCGTCGAGCTTCTTCGGATCGTCGGACGAGATCCAGCGCGCGAGCTGAAACTCGCTTACCTCGAAATCGACCGGCAGCGAATATTCGGCCTCTAACCGCGCCTTCAGCACGTCGAGCTGCAACATGCCGACGACGCCCACCAGCGCCGGCGCGCCGTCGCGCGGGCGGAACACCTGCACCACGCCCTCTTCCGACATCTGCTGCAAGGCTTCCTTCAGCTTCTTCGCCTTCATCGCATCGGTGAGACGGACGCGGCGGACGATTTCCGGCGCGAAACTGGGAACGCCGACGAAAGCGATCTCCTCGCCCTCGGTCAGCGTGTCGCCGATCCGCAAGGTGCCGTGGTTGGGGATGCCGACGACGTCGCCGGCATAGGCTTCATCGGCAATCGCGCGGTCCTGCGCGAAGAAGAACTGCGGCGACGACAGCGGCATCGGCTTGCCGGTGCGCACCAGCTTCGCCTTCATGCCGCGCGACAGCCTGCCCGAGCACAGCCGCGCGAAGGCGATGCGGTCGCGGTGGTTGGGATCCATGTTGGCCTGGATCTTGAAGACGAAGGCCGTCATCTTCGGCTCGTCCGCCCGCACCAGGCGCTGGCTGCTCTCCTGCGCGCGCGGCGGCGGCGCGAAGCGGCCGAGCCCTTCCAGCAGGTCGCCGACGCCGAAGTTGCGCAGCGCCGAGCCGAAATAGACCGGCGTCAGATGCCCCTCGCGGAACGCGGCGAGGTCGAACGGCGGGCAGGCTTCGGTGGCGAGCGCCAGTTCTTCCCGCACCTCGTCGAGGTTGAGGTTGGGGTTGCGCGCGGCGAGGTCGGCGATGGCGATCTGCTCGGCCGCGCCGGTCTTGGCGCCGCCGCCCTCCAGCAGGCGGATGCCGCCGGTTGAGACGTCGTAGGTGCCGAGGAAGTCGCGGCCGCGCCCGACCGGCCAGGTCATCGGCGTGGTGTCGAGCGCCAGCGTTTTCTCGATCTCGTCCAGCAGATCGAAGGTGTCGCGGCTGTCGCGGTCCATCTTGTTGATGAAGGTGATGATCGGGATGTCGCGCAGGCGGCAGACCTCGAACAGTTTCCGGGTGCGGTCCTCGATGCCTTTCGCCGCGTCGATCACCATCACCGCCGAGTCGACGGCGGTCAGCGTGCGATAGGTGTCCTCGGAAAAGTCCTCGTGGCCCGGCGTGTCCAGCAGGTTGAACACCAGCCCGTCGAACTCGAAGGTCATCACCGAGGTCACCACCGAGATGCCGCGGTCGCGCTCGATCTTCATCCAGTCGGAACGGGTGTTGCGGCGCTCGCCCTTGGCCTTGACCTGCCCGGCGAGATTGATGGCGCCGCCGAACAGCAGGAGCTTTTCGGTCAGCGTGGTCTTGCCGGCGTCGGGGTGCGAGATGATCGCGAAGGTGCGGCGGCGCGCGACCTCGGCGGCCAGCGACGGGCGGGATGCGGTTTCGGCGGATACGGCGAGGTCGGACATGGGCGTCGCTGTGGCAGGGAAAACCGGCGGGATCAAGGAGTTTTCGCGCGGCTGGGCGGGCACGGCGGGCGGTTGCCAGACGGCCCCGCCTGCGCCATATCAGCCCGGCGGAGGGACGACCTTCCGGCCATCACACAATCATCGCGGGGACGGCCCTGCCTAAAGCGTCAGGAGGGCCTCATGGCCTGGTTCATCCTGTTCATCGCCGGGCTGATGGAGATCGGCTGGGCGATCGGCCTCAAATACACCGAGGGCTTCACCCGCCTGATGCCGTCGGTGCTGACGCTCGCGGCCATGGTGTTCAGCGTGGTGCTGCTCGGGCTGGCGCTGAAGACGCTGCCGGTCGGCACGGCTTACGCGGTGTGGACCGGGATCGGCGCGGTCGGCACCGCGATCCTCGGCATCGTGCTGTTCGGCGATCCGGCCACGGGCGCGCGGCTGGCCTCGATCGGCCTGATCGTCGCCGGCATCGTCGGGCTGAAGCTGGTGACGTGAGGCACAGCCGGCTTCAAGGCGAGGCGTGTCCCGAGAGCGAAGCGGCGCAAGCGTTAGCGCCGTGACGCTTCGCTGGGTTACCGCACCAGCGCCACGGCCCAATAGGCCAGCGCCGCCACCAGCGCGGCGGCGGGCACGGTGATCACCCAGGCATAGACGATGGAGCTGGCGACGTTCCAGCGCACCGCCGAGACGCGCCGCGCCGCGCCGACGCCGACGATGGCGCCGGTGATGGTGTGGGTGGTGGACACCGGCACGCCGAGAAAGGTAGCCATGAACAGCGTCGCCGCTCCGCCGGTCTCGGCGCAAAACCCCTGCATCGGCGTCAGGCGGGTGATGCGCAGCCCCATGGTGCGCACGATGCGCCAGCCGCCGAGCAGCGTGCCGAGCGCCATCGCCGCCTGGCACGCCAGCACCACCCAGAACGGCACGCTGAACTCGCTGCCGAGATAGCCTTGCGAATACAACAGCACGGCGATGATCCCCATGGTCTTCTGCGCGTCGTTGCCGCCGTGGCCGAGCGAATAGAGCGAGGCGGAAAAGAACTGGAAGACGCGGAACGCGCGATCGACCGCGAACGGCGTCGAGCGCGCCGCCGCCCAGCTCACCGTCGCCACCAGCACCAGCGCCAGCAGGAATCCGACCACCGGCGACAGCACGATGGCGAGCAGCGTCATCGACAGCCCGCTCCACACCACCGCGACGATGCCGGCCTTGGCGACGCCCGCGCCCAGCAGCCCGCCGATCAGCGCGTGCGACGAACTGGAGGGAATGCCGAGCCCCCAGGTCACCAGGTTCCAGACGATGGCGCCGACCAGCGCGGCGAAGATCACCGCGGCGTCGATGGCGTCGGGGGCGATGATGCCGGTGCCGATGGTGTTGGCGACGTGCAGGCCGAACACCAGGAAGGCGATGAAGTTGAAGAACGCCGCCCAGAGCACCGCGTATTGCGGCCGCAGCACCCGCGTCGAGACGATGGTCGCGATCGAATTGGCGGCGTCGTGCAGGCCGTTGAGGAAGTCGAACAGCAGCGCGACGGCGATCAGGCCGACCAGAACCGGAAAAGCAATCGTGGCGTCCACCCGGCGGCCCCCGCCCTAGTGTCCCGAACCGGACGTGCGCCCGAGGCTCATGACCGCAGTCCGATACAGTCCGATTGAACCGGACTCCGGTGTTTTCCCTTGGAGGCGCATGATCTCGTCCGAAGACCGGCTGCCGCTTTTCGGGATCATGCGACTCTTCTGGAGGCGCATGACCCTGTCCGAAAACCGGCTGCCACTTTTCGGGATCATGCGCTTAGACCTGCTCGATGACGATGCTGTTGATCTCGTTGCCGACGTCGTCGAAGCGGTCGGCGACCTTCTCAAGGTGATCGTAGATCTCGGCGCCGACGATGAAGTCCATGGCGTTGGCGTGGCGATGCTTGAGGAACAACTCCTTGAGGCCGATGTCGTGCAGGTCGTCGACGCGGCCTTCGAGCTTGCCAAGCTCCTCGACGATCGCCGTCAGCATGGTGACGTTGTCGTCGATCTTTTGCAGAAGCGGCACCGCGCGGCCGACCAGGTTGGCGCATTCGACCAGCATGGTGCCGATCTCCCGCATCGGCGGCTCGAACGAGCGCACCTCGAACAGCACCACCGCCTTGGCGGTCTGCTGCATCTGATCGACCGCGTCGTCCATCGCGGTAATCAGGTTCTGGATATCGACGCGGTCGAACGGGGTGATGAAGGTGCGGCGAACCGCGGTCAGCACCTCGCGGGTGATGCCGTCGGCGTCGCTCTCGAACTGATCGACGCGCTGGCAGTAGACCGGCGTTTCCTCGCCGCCCTGCAGCATCCCTTCCAGCGCCTGCGCGCTCTGCACCGCGACCCGCGCATGGCGCGCGAACAGGGCAAAGAACTTCTCCTCCCTGGGCAACAAGGCTCTGAACCAGCGCAGCATTGATGTTCCCCGGCCGTTGGTGGGCGCATTCGCCAGACGCATGAAGCGGGAGAGTCGCGCGCTTCGCACACGTCCGTCTCGGCACAACACTGTCGTCCACGCTGGCGGCAAGGCCGGATCGGAGCGATCGCCTCGAACGCCGGGAAGCGGCAGGCCACCGGCAGGCCGGCGGCGCGTCATGGCGCTGTCATAAATCAGTTCACCGGACAAAGGCAATTGCCGAGGCCGCGAATGGGCGCGTCGATCACAACATATGCGACCGATACGTCCGGGGGAACCGGAGACGCATCACCGCCGCCAAGATCCGCTGTCATGGGAAAAGATCACGCGGCCAAAGGGTTACGGCAGCAGCCGCGATCATCCGGCCGGTCGCGAAGCCTTCGGACAATTGTACGAAAGGCGTGTCCCGGGCGCAGGTCGCGCGTGTAACGCTGCTCCGCAGAACCGGGACCGTATCAAAGGCATCCTTCGCAACGGTCCCGGATCAGCGAAGCGGCACGGCGCTGACGCTTGCGCCGCATCGCGTCCGGGACACGGCCGTAACGACGTTACAGCGAGCGCTTGAACAGCGCGGCGATCTCGCCGACGATGCCGCGGCGGAAGGTGAGCACGCAGACGACGAAGATCACGCCCTGGATCACCGTGACCCACTGGCCGAAGCCGGCGAGGTACTGCTGCATGGCGACGATGATGAAGGCGCCGACCACGGGCCCGAAGATCGTTCCCAATCCGCCGATCAGGGCCATCAGCACGATTTCGCCCGACATCGTCCAGTGCACGTCGGTGAGCGAGGCGTTCTGCGCCACGAACACCTTCAGGGAGCCTGCGAAGCCCGACAGCGTGCCCGAGAGAATGAAGGCCATCAGCTTGTACTGGTCGGCCTTGTAGCCCAGCGAAATGGCGCGCGGCTCGTTTTCGCGGATCGCCTTCAGCACCTCGCCGAACGGCGAGTTGATGGTGCGGAAGATCAGCAGGAAGGCCAGCAGGAACGCGATCAGGATGACGTAATACAGCGTCGTCGAGTTGGACAGGTCGAACAGGCCGAACAGCACGCCCTGCGGAATGCCCTGGATGCCGTCCTCGCCGTGGGTGAACGGCGCCTGCAGGTAGATGAAGAACACGAGCTGCGACAGCGCCAGCGTGATCATGGCGAAGTAGATGCCCTGACGGCGGATCGAAATCCATCCGGTGACGATGGAAAGCGCACACGCCCCGGCCGTGCCGATCACGATGCCGATCTCCGGCGACACGCCCCAGACCTTGAGCGCGTGGGCGGTGAAATAGCCGGCGCTGCCAAGGAACATGGCGTGACCGAACGACAACAGGCCGCCGTAGCCGATCAGCAGGTTGAAGGCGCAGGCGAACAGGGCGAAGCACAGCGCCTGCATCACGAAGAACGGATAGATGCCGGTGAACGGCACCGCCGCCAGCAGCACCGTCATCAAGACGAAGGCCACCATCTCGTCGCGGAATCCGCGCCCGGAAGCCGTTGCGGAGTTGTCGGTGATTACTGACATTTCAAGTCGCCCGTCCTGTCAAACCCGTCGGCTTTATCAGCAGCACCAGCACCATCAAGACGAAGACGACGGTGTTGGAAGCCTCGGGGTAGAAATACTTGGTCAATCCCTCGATGACGCCGAGCGCGAAGCCGGTGATGATCGAGCCCATGATCGAACCCATGCCGCCGATCACCACCACCGCGAACACCACGATGATGAGGTCCGCCCCCATCAGCGGCCGCACCTGATTGATCGGCGCCGAGAGCACGCCGGCGAGCGCCGCGAGCCCGATGCCGAGGCCGTAGGTGAGCGTGATCATGCGCGGGACGTTGATGCCGAACGCCCGCACCAGGTTGGGATTCTCGGTGGCGGCGCGCAAGTAGGCGCCGAACTGGGTGCGCTCGATCAGATACCAGGTGAGCAGGCAGATCACCAGCGAGAACACCACCACCCAGCCGCGATAGATCGGCAGGAACATGAAGCCGAGATTCATGCCGCCCTGAAGCTGCGAGGGAATGGCGTAAGGCAGCCCCGACGAGCCGAAGTAGTTCTGGAACACGCCCTGAATGATCAGCGCGACGCCGAAGGTCAGAAGCAGGCCGTAGAGGTGATCGAGCCCGGTCAGCCACCGCAGCAGCGTGCGCTCCAGCAACATGCCGAAGATGCCGACCGCGATCGGAGAGATGACGAGCGCGTACCAGTAATTGAGGCCGAGGCCGTTGAGCAGGAAATACGCACAGAACGCCCCCATCATGTACAGCGCGCCGTGCGCGAAGTTGATGATGTTGAGCATTCCGAAGATCACGGCGAGGCCGAGACTCAGCAATGCGTAAAACGAGCCATTGATCAGCCCGACCAGAAGTTGCGCGTAAAGAGCCTGCATGATCTTCCCGTCAACGTCTTCCAACAGAACCACCCGGCGGCGACGCCGCCGGATGTCGATTGCTTACTTCTTCAACAGCGGGCACGTGCTCTTGGCGAGCGGCGTGAACGCTTCTTCGGCCGGAATGGTCGCGACCAGCTTGTAATAGTCCCACGGCCCCTTGGATTCCGACGGCGACTTCACCTCGAACAGGTAGGCGGGGTGGAGCGTGCGGCCGTTGGGCTGGATGGTGCCCTTGCCGAAGATGATGTCATCGGTCGGCATCGACTTCATTTTCTCGATCACCGCGCGGCCGTCATGCGGATTGCCGCCGAGCGCTTCCAGCGCCTTGAAGTAATGCAGCAGTTCCGAATAAACGCCGGCCTGCACCATGGTCGGCATGTTGTGGTTCTTCATGCGGTCCTGAAACCGCTTGGAGAAGGCGCGGGTGCCCTCGTTCAGGTCCCAGTAGAACGTCTCGGTGAAGTTCAGCCCCTGCACCGTCTTGAGGCCCAGCGAATGAACGTCGGTGATGAACATCAGCAGCGCCGCGAGCTTCTGGCCGCCGGAGACGATGCCGAACTCCGACGCCTGCTTGATGGTGTTGGTGAGGTCGGAGCCGGCATTGGCGAGCCCGATGATCTTGGCCTTCGAGGCTTGCGCCTGAAGCAGGAAGGACGAGAAGTCCGAGGTGTTCAGCGGGTGCTTGACGCCGCCGATCACCTTGCCGCCCGCCCCCTCGATCGCCGCCTTGGTGTCGCGCTCCAGCGCCGCGCCGAAGGCGTAGTCGGCGGTGAGGAAGAACCAGCTCGTGCCGCCGGCCTTGGTCAGCGCGGTGCCGGTGCCGTGCGCCAGCGTGTAGGTGTCGTAGGTCCAGTGGATGGTGTTGGGCGAGCACTGGGCGTTGGTCAGGTCCGAGGTTCCGGCGCCGGAATTGAGGAACACGCCGTTCTTTTCCTTGACGACGTTGTTGACCGCCAGCGCCACGCCGGAATTGGGCACGTCGACGATCACGTCCACCTTGTCGACGTCGAACCATTGCCGCGCGATGTTGACGCCGACGTCGGGCTTGTTGAGATGGTCGCCGGAGATCAGCTCGATCTTCCAGCCCTTGGCCTTGAGGCCGGAATCCTCGATCGCCATTTCGGCCGCGAGCGTGGAGCCCGGCCCGCCGAGGTCGGCGTAAAGCCCGGACTGGTCGCTCAGCGAGCCGATCTTGATGGTCTTGTCGAGGGCCAGCGCGCCTGAGGCGGCGGTCATCGCCAGCGCGGTCCCCAGCAGCAGGGCCGACAGTTTCTTCTTCATAAATCCTCCCGTTTTTTCTTTGTGTTAGACGCCCAGATAGGTGTGCAGCTTGCCCATGTTGGCCTGCAGGTCGGAGTTGGCGAAACCGTCGATGACCTTGCCGTGCTCGACGATGTAGAAGCGATCGGCGACGGTGGAGGCGAAGCGGAAATTCTGCTCGACCAGGAGAATGGTGAAGCCTTCGGATTTCAGCCGCTGGATGGTGCGGCCGATCTGCTGGATGATGACCGGCGCCAGACCCTCGGTCGGCTCGTCGAGCATCAGGAAGCGCGCGCCGGTGCGCAGGATGCGGGCGATCGCCAGCATCTGCTGCTCGCCGCCCGACAGCTTGGTGCCCTGGCTCGACGACAGCCGCTCCTTGAGGTTGGGAAACAGATCGAAGATCTGCTCCAGCGTCAGGCCGCCGCTGCGCACCGCCGGCGGCAGCATCAGGTTCTCATAGACGTTGAGGCTGGCGAAGATGCCGCGCTCCTCCGGGCAGAACGCCACGCCGAGCCGCGCGATCCTGTCGGACGACATCCTGATGAGTTCGTGGCCGTCGAAGCGCACCGAGCCGGTGCGCTTGCCGATCATGCCCATGATCGACTTCAGCGTCGAGGTCTTGCCCGCGCCGTTGCGCCCGAGCAGGGTCACGACCTCGCCGGTGCGGACATCGAAGTTCATGCCGTGCAGAACGTGCGACTCGCCGTACCACGCCTGAAGGTCGCGGACCTCAAGCAGCGGCGCGCCCGAAGCGGACGGCGTCGCCGGGGCGCCGGGCGCCGTCTTCACATCAACCATGACCGGCTCCCAGATAGGCTTCCTTGACGCGCTCGTCCTTGGTCAGGTCGGCATAGACGCCCTCCGCCAGAACCTTGCCGCGCGTCAGCACCGTGATGATGTCGGAGAGGTTGGCCACCACGTTGAGATTGTGTTCGACCATCAGGATGGTGTGGTTCGCCGAAATCCGCTTGATCAGCGCCGCGATCTTGTCGATGTCCTCGTGGCCCATGCCGGCCATCGGCTCGTCGAGCAGCATCATCTCGGGATCGAGCGCCAGCGTGGTCGCGATCTCCAGCGCGCGCTTGCGGCCGTAGGGCATTTCCACCGCCTGGGTGTTGGCGAACTCGCTCAGGCCGACGTCCTCGAGCAATTCCCTCGCGCGCGAGTTGAAGCGGTCGAGAATCGACTTGGAGCGCCAGAAATCGAACGAGGAGCCGTGCTGGCGTTGCAGCGCGACGCGGACGTTTTCCAGCGCCGTCAGATGCGGGAACACCGCCGAAATCTGGAACGAGCGCACCAGGCCCAGCCGCGCCACGTCGGCCGGCGCCATCGCCGTGATGTCGCGGCCCTTGTAAAGGATGCGTCCGGCGGACGGTTGCAGGAACTTGGTCAAGAGATTGAAGCAGGTCGTCTTGCCGGCCCCGTTGGGTCCGATCAACGCATGAATGCTGCCGCGACGTATCTTCAGATTGACGTCACGAACCGCAACGAACCCGGCGAACTCCTTGGTCAGCCCCTGGGTTTCGAGAATGAACTCGTCGGCCAATCAGTTTCCCCCTCAAGCCCTCGCGCGTTGTGCTCCGCGCCCGGCCTCATCAATATCAACAGCCCGGCCCGGCCGACGGCGTCGTCACCGTGGCGGCAGGCGGTCCCCTTCGGGGCGGACTATGCCGCCATTGCCCGGTGCCGCGCAAGGCACAAGCAATAAGACCTTTTTCCAACGCCGGACCACACGGACGCAGTTTCGTCGCGACGCAGCATCCGCTTCGCCGGGAACGGCTATAGCGGCAAGGGCATCCAGCGTCCAGCGCCGATTTCCCGTCTATGACACCGTGTCGCGAGGCCATGTTCCATCGCCCCCGCCTCGCCGCCGCCGCGCGCTATCCCCGCGGCGCGAACGCTTTCGCGTAGATCTCCGGCTTGAATCCGACCACGATGCGCCTCGCCGTCTCGACCACGGGGCGCTTGATGAGCGAGGGTTGCGCCAGCATCAGCGCGATGGCGCGGCGCTCGTCGAGATCGGCCTTCTCGGCGTCGGACAGTTTGCGGAAGGTGGTGCCCGCGCGATTGAGCAGCACCTCCCAGCCGGCCTCGCCGCACCAGCGCGCGAGCCGCGCCTTGTCGATGCCGTCCTGCTTGTAATCATGGAAGCGATAGGCCACGCCGTGCGCGTCCAGCCAGGCGCGCGCCTTCTTCATGGTGTCGCAGTTCCTGATGCCGTAGATGGTCACAGTCATGGGATATCCGGCCGCTCCGCCCTCGCCTCGCGTTGTCGGCCCGCGTTGTAGAGGGCGGCCGCGCCGGCGGCAATCTCCCGCACTTCGGAAGCACAGCGGATTATCATGATACCATATCATGACCGTCCCGGATCGGCTGCCGGCGGCCCGTCCCTCGCGACCGATCGCCCTCTCGCGCGCCGATTTGCCCCGCCGCGCGGCGCGTGATACCGGGGCGCATCCCCATGCCGGGCAAGCGCCCGAGCCTGTTCGAGACACCGGGAACCGGCCCATGTCCCATTCCTTCGCGCCACGCCCGCTGGTGATCGCGCCGTCGATCCTCGCCTCCGACTTCGCCCGCCTCGGCGAGGAGGTCCGCGCGGTCGATCAGGCCGGCGCGGACTGGCTGCATCTCGACGTCATGGACGGCCACTTCGTGCCCAACATCTCGTTCGGCCCGGATGTCATCAAGGCGATGCGGCCGTACTCGAAGAAGATCTTCGACGCGCACCTGATGATCGCGCCGTGCGATCCCTATCTCGAAGCCTTCGCCAAGGCGGGTTGCGACCACATCACCGTCCACGCCGAAGCCGGACCGCACCTGCACCGCTCGCTGCAATCGATCCGCGCGCTGGGCAAGAAGGCCGGCGTCTCGCTGAACCCGGCGACGCCGCTCTCGGCCATCGAATACGTGCTCGACCTCGTGGACCTCGTGCTGGTGATGTCGGTCAATCCCGGCTTCGGCGGACAGGCTTTCATTCCGGCGATGGTCAACAAGGTCACCGACCTGCGCGCCATGGTCGCCGGCCGGCCCATCGATATCGAAGTGGACGGCGGCGTGGTGCCGGACGTCGCGGCGCGGCTCGCGGCGGCGGGAGCCAACGCGCTGGTCGCGGGCTCGGCGGTGTTCAAGGGCGGCACGCAGGCGAGCTACAAGGCCAACATCGACGCCATCCGCCACGCCGCCGCGATGACGCGGGGCGAGATGGTTTAGATGTAGGACTGCTTATAAGCGCCCTCGGCACAAGCGAGAATAAGGAATTTTTCCCGCGCAGGTTAAAATTATGACAGCTTCTGAACTACCAAGTTCTCCTCTAGAAATTCTACAGCTTTTCTATCGTATGCTCGATCGCTTCTTTGGAATGTATGTCGACGCTTGCAGTGGATTCCGACGGTACTCCGAGGAAATGGCACTAGTGGCTGCAAGAATGCCCGCCAAAAGTCGCGCGATGCCAATCCTCTTTCTTAGCAGCGATGTTAACGACCCGAATGACAAGGATGCCACATACAATCATTCGGAAACCGTTGACAGAGTCATATATCGCAATCAGCCAAATGGAGAAAACCAACTTCTGTTGGCACAATCGCTTATTGTCTTTATCTATTCAATTTGGGATTCAGAAATTCGCCCTGCCTACAGCAAATCTCTTGGACTGAATCAAGATGATATAAAATCAGATACTATGGGCGATCTACGATTATATCGACACGCAATCATACATTCTAATCTTATCTTACAAAAGAAGACAAAGAAACTCCCGTTCGTTTCAGTTGGAAACGCAATTGCGCTAACTGAAAAGCAAGTAACAGATATGCTGACGATGATTTTTGATGATCTAGCTCTTGTGCATGAACGATTGACTGGAGAGAAAGTTTCTTTGCGCTTCGAACGTCTATTAAATAAGCCAAACGAAAGTTAACAACCCGATGATCCCGCGCTACACCCGCCCCGAAATGGCTTCGATCTGGGAGCCGCAGACCCGCTTCAGGATCTGGTTCGAGATCGAGGCGCACGCCGCCGACGCGCTGGCGGAGCTGGGGGTGATCCCGAAAGAGGCCGCGAAAACCATCTGGGCCAAGGCGAGGGACGCGACCTTCGACGTGGCGCGCATCGACGCCATCGAGCGCGAGACCAAGCACGACGTTATCGCGTTCCTGACGCATCTTGCGGAAATCGTCGGCCCCGAGGCGCGCTTCGTGCATCAGGGCATGACCTCGTCTGACGTGCTCGACACCTGCCTCAACGTGCAGCTCGTCCGCGCCGCCGATATCCTGCTGGCCGATCTCGACAAGCTGCTCGCCGCGCTGAAGGCGCGCGCCTTCGAGCACAAGATGACGCCGACCATCGGCCGCTCGCACGGCATCCACGCCGAGCCGGTGACCTTCGGCCTCAAGATGGCCTACGCCTATGCGGAGTTCTCGCGGGCGAAGGAACGCCTGACCGCGGCGCGCAAGGACATCGCCACCTGCGCCATCTCCGGCGCGGTCGGCACCTTCGCGCAGATCGACCCGCGCGTGGAGGAACACGTCGCCAAGGCGATGGGGCTGACGCCGGAGCCGATCTCGACGCAGGTGATCCCGCGCGACCGCCACGCCATGTTCTTCGCGACGCTGGGCGTCATCGCCTCGTCGATGGAGCGGCTGGCGATCGAAATCCGCCACCTGCAACGCACCGAGGTGCTGGAGGCCGAGGAGTTCTTCTCGGAAGGCCAGAAGGGCTCATCCGCGATGCCGCACAAGCGCAACCCGGTGCTGACCGAGAACGTCACCGGGCTCGCCCGCATGGTGCGCGCCTATGTGACGCCGGCGCTGGAGAACGTCGCGCTGTGGCACGAGCGCGACATCTCGCATTCCTCGGCCGAGCGCATGTTCGGCCCCGACGCCACGGTGACGCTCGACTTCGCGCTGAACCGCCTCGCCGGCGTGGTGGAGAAGCTCCTGGTCTATCCCGCCAACATGCGGAAGAACCTCGACCGCCTCGGCGGGCTGGTGCATTCGCAGCGCGTCCTGCTGGCGCTGACCCAGAAGGGCGCGAGCCGCGAGGAGTCCTATAGGCTGGTGCAGCGCAACGCCATGCCGGTGTGGCGCGGCGAAGGCGATTTCCAGACGCTGCTGAAGCAGGACGCCGACGTGAAGAAGTACCTGACCGACGACGAGATCGCGGAGAAGTTCGACCTCGGCTATCACCTCAAGCACGTCGATACGATTTTCCGGCGGGTGTTCGGCGAGGCGTGAGCGCGGCTTGTCGGTCGGAGATTTTTTCGACAGGGACGCAACTCGAAAGCCGTCATGCCCCGCGAAAGCGGAGCATCCAGTATTCGATAGCGCCTCGAATACTCCCTCGCGCCCGCCCCGGCTACTGGATCATCCGTTTTCGCGGACGATGACGCCTCGTTTCCGGTCAGGCTCTGAGGGCTCCATGCGCAGCCCGCAGCCACATCGCCTCCCCGATCCCGCCGCAATGACAACGCACTGGTAACTTCGTCGGGGTAGAATCATCAGGTGTCGAAAAGTCCCACCATCCTCGTGTTCGATTCCGGGCTGGGCGGTCTCACCGTGCTGCGGGAGATCGTGCGGGCGCGACCCGACGCGCGCAACGTCTACGTCGCCGACGACGCTTTCTTTCCCTACGGCCAGCACACCGAGGCCGAACTCATCGCCCGCGTGGTGCCGCTGATCGGCGAACTGATCGCCGCCCACGCGCCCGACCTCGTGGTGATCGCCTGCAACACCGCCTCGACGCTGGTGCTCGGCCCGCTGCGCGCCGCTTATTCCGTGCCGTTCGTCGGCACCGTGCCGGCGATCAAACCGGCCTGCGCGCGCTCCATGACCCGGCAGGTGTCGGTGCTCGGCACCAAGGGCACCGTGCAGCGCGAATATACCCGCGCGCTGATCCGCGACTTCGCCGGCGACTGCGCGGTGACGCTGGTCGGCTCGCCGCGTCTCGCCGCGCTCACCGAGGCCGCGCTGGACGGCGAGCCGGTGGCGGACGCCGCCATAGCCGCCGAGATCGCGCCCTGCTTCGTGGACGGCGCGGCGCGCACCGATACCGTGGTGCTGGCCTGCACCCACTATCCGCTGCTGCTCGACCGCCTGGTGCGGCTCGCGCCGTGGCCGGTTCAATGGATCGACCCGGCGCCGGCAATCGCCCGCCGCGTCGCCACCCTGCTCGGCTCCGCCGCCGGCGGCCTGCCGCTGATCGACCACGGCGTGCCGCCCGGGGACCCGCGCCTGATCTTCACCTCGGGACGCCGGCATCCGGCGGCGGAAGCGCTGGCGCATTCGTTTTCGGCGGAAGCGGCTCTGTAACTTCACCGACTTTCGGCGGACTTCTCCCGGCCGCGGCGCGCTGCTAGCCTCCCCGTTCCATCGGGAGGAACCAATGATGATGAAAAAGATCGTGCTGGGGTCGTGTCTCGGGCTGGGCGTCGCCGCGTTCGCACTGGCCGGCGCGGCAGTGGCGCAGCAGAGCGGCATCAAGCGCACGCCGTTGCAGAAGGTCGAGTTTCCGGACGGCTACGTCACCGTGACCGGGCTGGCCGAACTGCCGCCCGGCGCGGCCGCCGGCCGCCACACCCATCCCGGAATCGAGACGGGCTACGTGCTGGAAGGCGAACTCAACCTCGAAATCGACGGCCAGCCGGCCAAGCTGCTGAAGCCCGGCGACTCCTACCAGATTCCGGCGGGGGCCGTTCACGACGCCAAGGTCCATGGCGACAAGTCCATGAAAGTGCTGGGCGTTTACGTGGTGGACAAGACCAAGCCGCTGGCCTCGCCGGCGAAGTAGCCGGTTCCAGCGGGCCGCGCGGCGGCATTTGACATCGCCCCGGTTTGACCCTAGAAACCGCCTGCTCGCGGGCCGTTTTCGGCCCGCGTTGCGTTTCGCGACCCGTGGTCCTCCCCTTATGCTTTAAGGACGGACCTGTCGGCACCGGGACCATCCCGTTGCACAGGAGGGCGCGTTTCCTCAAACCTTCAACCGATAGAGGACGCGATGACAAAGCGTGCGGAAGCCAAGTACAAGATCGACCGCCGGATGGGCCAGAACATCTGGGGCCGTCCGAAAAGCCCGGTCAACAAGCGTGAATACGGCCCCGGCCAGCACGGCCAGCGCCGCAAGGGCAAGCTCTCCGACTTCGGCACCCAGCTTCGCGCCAAGCAGAAGCTGAAAGGCTATTACGCCAACATCTCCGAGCGGCAGTTCTACGCCATCTATGTCGAGGCGACCCGCATGAAGGGCGACTCCGGCGAGAACCTGATCGGCCTGCTGGAGCGCCGCCTCGATACCGTGGTCTACCGCGCCAAGTTCGTCTCGACCATGTTCGCCGCGCGCCAGTTCATCAATCACGGCCACGTCAAGGTCAACGGCAAGCGCGTCAACATCGCCAGCTACAAGGTGAAGCCCGGCGACGTGATCGAGGTCAAGGACGCCTCCAAGCAGCTCGCCATCGTGCTCGAAGCCAACCAGCTCGGCGAGCGCGACGTGCCGGACTTCATCGACGTCGATCACAACAAGCAGACCGCGACCTTCACCCGCATCCCGGCGCTGTCGGACGTGCCGTTCCCGGTGCAGATGGAGCCGCACCTGATCGTCGAATTCTATTCGCGCTGACGCCTGCGCGACGTACGGTTCCACACGAAAAAGCCCCGGATGTCCGGGGCTTTTTTGTTGTCATCTACGAAAGGGCTCAGTCGTTGTCGCGCTCGCGCTTGATGACGGCGCCGGTCCTAGGATCGACATCCAGATCGTAGCGCACGCCGCCCTGATCGGCCTCCAGCTCCCAATGGCCGTCATCGGCCTCGACCTTGCCGAAGTTGGTGTAGCCTTGCGCCGTCAGTTGCTGGATGACCTTTTCCGGTGGAATCCAGTCGGCGCCGGGCCGGTCCGCCAAAGCGGCTGCGGTTGACGCGACAAGCGTTGCGGCCGCGATCGCCATCGACACATTCTTCATCGGATGAGCCTCCCTCGTTCCCTCAGCCTAACCCGTTAGCACCGATCGGGTTTCATCCGCCCGGCAATCTCCGCTTGACTCATACATAACTGAATGGTTATAGATACGACCCATAGCCAACGGGTTATCGATCATGACGCCCGCCAACCCCGACATGCTGTTCCGATCGCTGGCCGATCCCACCCGCCGGGCGATCTTCGAGCGGCTGTGCCGCGACGGCGAACTGACCGTCGGCGCGCTCACCGCGCGGGCCGGCATCTCGCAGCCCGCCGTCTCGAAGCACCTCGGCGTGCTTCGGGAGGCCGGGCTGGTGGTCCAGCGCCACCAGGGGCGGCAGACCCATTACAGCGCGCAGATCGAGGCCCTCGCCCCGCTGACCGACTGGACCGGCCGGATGACCGGCTTCTGGCACAGCCGGCTCGACCGGCTCGAAGACCTCCTCAAAAGGATGGACCAATGAACCAGCCCGCAACCGAAACGTTATCCGTCACTGTCGAACGGGAGATGCCCTATCCGCCGGAGAAAATCTGGCGCGCCCTGACCCAGCCGCACCTGATCGCGGAATGGCTGATGAAGGCCGACTTCAAGCCGGCGCTCGGTCACCGCTTTACCCTGCGGGCCGACTGGGGCAGCCTGGCGTGGCCGAGATGACGGGACTGCGGCGTCACCGCTTTACCCTGCGGGCCGACTGGGGCAGCGTCGATTGCGAGGTGACGGCGATCGAGCCGAACGCCGTGCTGGCCTATCGGTGGGACGCGCTGGGCGTCGAGACCGTCGTCACCTGGACGCTGACGCCGCCGCCGGCCGGCACCCGCCTGCGCATGGAGCAGTCGGGCTTCCGTCCGGATCAGCAGCAGGCGTATCACGGCGCGACATTCGGCTGGCAGAAATTCCTCGCCAACCTTGAGCAGGTGCTGGCGCGGCCGGACTGAGGATCACGAGAGGCACGCATGGCAACAGGCGGATCGCAGACAGAATCCCCTTCGCAACTGATCGATGCGCGGATCAGGGATCTGGGTGACTGGCGCGGCGACATGCTCGGCCGCATTCGCGCGATCATCAGGGACGCCGACCCCGAAGTGGTCGAAACCTGGAAATGGCGCGGCGTCCCGGTGTGGGAGCACGACGGCATCATCTGCACCGGCGAGACGTACAGGAGCAGCGTCAAGATGACCTTCGCCCGCGGCGCCGCGCTCGACGACCCTGCAAAACTTTTCAACGCCAGCCTCGACGGCAACACCCGCCGCGCCATCGATTTTCACGAGGGCGACAGGATCGACGCCAGGGCCTTGAAAGCGCTGGTGCGCGCCGCCGTGGCGCTGAACCGGGCCAAGAGCAGAAAGAAGTAGCGGGTCTATCGAACGCTAGTTCTCTAGCGCCTCATAGACCAGTTGCTTCACGGTGCGCTGGATGCGCTGGCGCTCGCTCGGGGTCTGCTCCATCAGCACGAAGAGCATGTCCTGCTTGCGGTCGATCACGAAGTAGCAGCCGCTGGCGCCGTCCCATTTCAGTTCGCCGAGCGAGCCCGGCGGCGGCGGTTTGGCGTCGCCCGGAGCGGTGCGCACACCGAAGCCGAGGCCGAAACCGAAACCGTCGCCGGGGAAATAGGCCCAGTCCCGCGCGATGCCGGAGCCGGGGCCGACATGATCGCGCGTCATCTGTGCGAACGTCTGCGGGCTGAGATAGCGTCTGCCGTCGAGCGATCCGCCGTTGAGGATCATCTGCGCGAAGCGCGCGTAGTCGGCCGGCGTCGAGACCATGCCGCCGGTGCCGGCCTCGCGCCGGCGCGGCGTCAGCGGATCGAGCTTGTAGCCGACGCGGAAATCGCTGTCGTTCGGCATCGGCTGCGCCAGCCGGTCGCGTTTCGCCGGATCGCGGATGTAAAACGCGGTGTCGCTCATGCCCAGCGGGTCGAGCAGGTTCTCCTTCTCGAACTGGTAGAGCGAGCGCCCCGACACCACCTCGATCACCCGGCCGAGAACGTCGGTCGAATGGCCGTAGTCCCACAGCGTGCCCGGCTGCTCCTGCAACGGCAGCCGCGCGATGCGCTCGGCGAACGCGGCATTGTCGGGATCGTCGTCGAACAACCTTGCGGCGGCGTAAGCCTTGCGCACCAGACTGTCGCCATAGAACCCGTAGGTGATGCCGGAGGTGTGCCGCAGCAGGTCGAGGATGGTGATCGGGCGCTTGAGCGGCACCAGTTCAAGCGCCTTGCCGCCGTCCGGCGTCTGCTTTTCGACGCCGACCTTCGTGTTCGCGAACGAGGGAATGTATTTCGCAACCGGATCGTCGAGCTTCAGTTCGCCCCGGTCGATCAGCATCATCGCCGCGACGCTGGTGATCGGCTTGGTCATCGAGGAAATGCGGAAGATGGTGTCGAGCGACATCGGCAGCCTGGTCGCCACGTCGCGCACGCCGAACAGCCCGGTATAGACCGGCTTGCCGTGCTGGCGGATCACCAGCACCGCGCCGGGAATTTTGCCCTGCGCGATCTCGGCGTTGAAGAAGTCGGCGATCCGCGCGAGCTTCGCCTGCGAGAACCGCGCGCCGGCAGGCGGATCGAACGTCCCTTCCGCGCGGGCGGCGAGGGCCCCCGCCGCCACGACGCCGAACGCCAACGCCGCCGCGATCGGCCCATCCGCCCGACGTTTCAGCCAGTCCATCATGCGCATCACGCCCCTCCCCGCGACCGGCGCTCAGGATGGAGGGCGATCGCGCGGCGGGCAAGGTCCGCCGTGGTTCGAAGCGAAACGCCAAAGGCAGGGCGAGCCTTATGGAAACTTGCAGCGTCCGGGGCAAGGCCGCTGTCAGACGATACCATGCTTCTTTAGAAGCGCCTGCTCGTCGCCCGACACCCAGCCGAAAACCTTCGGCTGCTCTCCTTCCAGCATCTGAACGAGATAGTGAACCTCGAAATCTATCGCCACGTCGGGTTGATCCTTCCGGGCATACGTTGCGGTCCAGGCAACATGGGCCACACAATGACGTTCGTCTATCGGGGAAAGGCGGATGTTGCATATCCGCATTTCCTTGGTTCCTATCGCGCGATAATGGTCATAGCCTTGCGCCATGACCTGCTTGAATTGATCGTCGTTCTTGCCGGTCCGCACCCCGGCAGGCGCTGCGCCTATAAACTCGGAAGCATACAGCGATGCGAGTTCATTCATATCGGCCTTGCCGCCGAGAGACCGATTGAAAAAGCGCTCATAGCGCTCGAATAGTCTCCTTACGGCCGTCTCCATATCCCCCTCTCAAAACCGGCTACGCTCCGCATGGCCTGGTCCACTTGTCGCGAAGCTCCCGAACCCAGCGACATGCAGGCTCAAAAACTCTCGGCAACGCCGGCTATGCCACGACCTTCGCGACCATGTCCGGATGCCGGCCGATCACGCGCACATAGGCGACAGCGAAATCCGGCGCGGTCGCCCGCGCCTGCTCCCAATCGCGCAAGGTGCCGACCGGGACCCGGAAGCGGCTGGCGAACTCGGATTGCGACAGGCCAAGCCCGGTCCTCGTCTTGCGGATCAGGCGCGCGCGCTGGCTCCGATCCATCGCCTCGACCGTGACGTCGAAATCCTCGGCGTCGGCCGGGTCAGCAGGCAGCACGATATGCTTTTTCTTCACCCTCGTTGCTCCTTCTCACCGAGATGAAGCGAGGCAAGTCGCCCCGCCAGACGAAGACGCCGGTGAACAACTTCTCCCCCGACGAGGCCGACCACCTTGAACCGTTCCTCCCCGTCGATCTCGCGGATGGAGGGAATAATCAGGTGATCGTCATCCTCGAAAATCCGATCGCCAAAGGCCAGCGGCAGCTTGTGCTTCTCGCGGTCGGCCGCATCCTTCGCGGGGGTCGAACCGGTCTTGCGTCATAGAGCACAACTATACGGGATTCCCGTACAGCTCGCAAACCCTACGTCAGCCGGACCAGCGCCTGCCGATGCAACTCGGCGCTGGGTTGCGAGAAGCAGCAGAACACCACGCGGCGGAGCGCGGGCGTGGCCGGTAATGCCTCAAGGGAGGTGGCGACGGCGATCTCCGCCGCGCGCGCGGCGGGGAAACCATAGACGCCGGTGGAGATCGCGGAGAAGGCGATGGACGTGAGGTCGTTCTCGTGGGCCAGCGCCATCGCCCGGCGATAGCACGCGGCCAGCGCCGCGTCCTCGCCGCGCGTGCCGCCGCGCCACACCGGCCCGACCGCATGGATCACATGGCGCGCCGGCAGCCGGTAGCCTTTGGTGATCTTGGCGTCGCCGGTGGCGCAGCCGCCGAGCCGGCGGCACTCAGTGAGAAGTTCGGGCCCGGCCGCGCGATGGATCGCGCCATCGACGCCACCGCCGCCGAGCAACGTCTCATTGGCCGCGTTGACGATGGCGTCAACGCCCAACGTGGTGATGTCGGCGACGACGACCTCGAAGGCTGCCGCGCCGATCTCGCGCGCGAAGGGGATCAGGCCGGGGCGCCCAGCGTGATGCCCTTGTCGGCGAACAGCTTCTGCAACTCGCCGGCCTGGAACATCTCGCGCACGATGTCGCAGCCGCCGACGAACTCGCCCTTCACGTAAAGTTGCGGAATGGTCGGCCAGTTGGAATAGACCTTGATGCCGTCGCGAAGCTCGGTGGATTCCAGCACGTTGAGGCCCTTGTAGGCGACGCCGACGTGGTCGAGGATCTGGACCACCTGACCGGAGAACCCGCATTGCGGGAATTGCGGCGTGCCCTTCATGAACAACACGACATCGTTGGACTTCACTTCGTTCTCGATAAACTGCTCAATGCTCATTTTGCATCCTCTTGAAGGCCGTTCGCGACCCGCCCGCGAACCGTCCCGCTCGTCATATATGTAGCCCGAAACGCATTGCACCCCAAGCAAAATGCAGGCGATTTCAGGAGGCGCGCGTTGCGCGTCCTGACGGAAATGTGTTGGCGAAGGCGGACGGATGCCTGCGAGGGCGGTGTCCCGGGCGCGGCGTGCATCGCCGCACCGCAGAACCGGGACCGCGCCAGCGGCATCGCCTTCGACGGTCCCGGATCAGCGAACCGGCACGGCGCTTCGCTTGCGCCGCATCGCATCCGGGACACGGGACTTTTCCAGTCATTTTTTCTGGTCATCGCCCGCGAACGGGAGGAAACTTTCGCGGAACCTATCCGCCGGGGCTGCGTTTGTCCCCGAACCGGGAGATTGTCGTGACATCATCCACTTTCAGGGCAGACCCCTTGCCCGCCGACACCCCGTCGTCCCCGCGCGGGCGGCTTTCGCCTTCCTCGCCGCTCCCAGCCGGCCAACTCGCCGACGCCTATCGTGCGGTCCGCGACGAGACGGAGCGCCGCGCCGCCCCGCTCTCGCCCGAGGATCAGGCGGTGCAATCGATGCCGGACGCGAGCCCGGCCAAGTGGCACCGCGCCCATACCACATGGTTCTTCGAGCAGTTCCTGCTGGGGCCGCACTGCCCCGGCTACCAAGCGTTCGATCCCGATTACGCCTTCCTGTTCAATTCCTATTACGTCAGCGCCGGGCCGCGCCACGCCCGCGCCGAGCGCGGCCACCTCACCCGCCCCGGCGCTGACGAGGTGAGCGCCTATCGCCAGCACGTCGACCGCGCGGTCTCGGCGTTCTTCGGCGCGGCCGATGCGGCGACGCTGTCCGGTCTCGCGCCGCTGGTCGAGGTCGGCCTCAACCACGAGCAGCAGCATCAGGAACTGATGCTGACCGACATCCTGCACGCCTTCGCGCAGAATCCGCTGTGCCCGGCCTACGATCCGGCGTGGGCGCCGCCCGCCGCCACGCGGGGCGGCGACGACTGGTGCGTTCTTAACGAAGGCATCCACAGCATCGGCTACAGCGGCGACGGCTTCCATTTCGACAACGAGCGCCCGGCGCATCGCGCGCTGGTCGGCCCGGTCAGGCTGGCGCGCCATCTCGTCACCAACCGCGAATGGCTCGCCTTCATCGACGACGGCGGCTATCGCACGCCGACGCTGTGGCTGATGGACGGCTTCGCCAAGGTGACCTCCGAGGGCTGGGAGGCGCCCGGCCACTGGCGCGACATCGACGGGCAATGGCACGTCATGACGCTCGGCGGCCTGCGCCCGCTCGACCTCGACGCGCCGGTGATGCACGTCAGCTACTACGAGGCGGATGCGTTCGCGCGCTGGCGCGGCAAGCACCTGCCGAGCGAGATGGAATGGGAGGTCGCCGCCCGCGCCGGCCTGATCGACGACGCCTTCGGCATCGTCTGGCAATGGACCCGCAGCGCCTACGCGCCCTATCCCGGCTATCGCGCCGCCCCCGGCGCGCTCGGCGAATACAACGGCAAGTTCATGGTCAACCAGATGGTGCTGCGCGGCTCGTCGCTGGCGACGCCCGACCGCCACAGCCGCGTGACCTATCGCAACTTCTTCTATCCGCATCACCGCTGGCAGTTCACCGGACTGCGCCTTGCCGACTACGGCGAGTGAGCGCGCGCCGCTAGACGAGCCGGGAGACCCTGATGAACGCCCCCGCAGCCGCATCGGCGAGCGCGCCGCGCCTCGCCCCGCAAACCACTCCTTTCGCCGCCGACGTGCTGGAGGGCCTGAGCCGGCAGCCGAAGCAGCTTTCGCCGAAATATTTCTACGACGCCGCCGGCTCCGAACTGTTCGAGCAGATCACCGCGCAGCCGGAATATTATCCGACCCGCGTCGAACTCGGCATTCTGCGCGCGCGCGAGCGCGAGATCGCCGCCATCATTCCCGAGGGCGCGGCGCTGGTGGAGTTCGGCGCCGGCGCCACCACCAAGGCGCGGCTGCTGCTGCGGCACGGCCGCGTCAGCGCCTACGTGCCGGTGGATATTTCCGGCGATTTCGTCACCGCGCAGGCGGCGGGCCTGCGGCGCGATTTCCCGTTGCTGCGGGTCGCGCCGGTGATCGCCGATTTCACAGCGCCGTTCGCGCTGCCCGAGGCAGTCGCGGCAATGCCGAAGGTCGGCTTTTTCCCCGGCTCGACGCTCGGCAATTTCGAGCCGCACGAGGCGGCCGCCTTCCTGCGCGGCGCGCGGCGGATTCTCGGCGCGGGCGCGCTGCTCCTGCTCGGCGTCGATCTGGAAAAGGACGACCGCACGCTCCATGCCGCCTATAACGACGCCGCCGGCGTCACCGCGCGCTTCAACCTCAACCTGCTGGTGCGCATCAACCGCGAGCTGGGCGGCAACTTCGATCTCGCGGCATTCGCCCACCGCGCGATCTACAACCGCGCGCGCCACCGCGTCGAGATGCACCTGATGAGCCGCAAGGCGCAGACCGCGCGTCTCCTCGGCAAGAACTTCGCGTTCCGCGAGGGCGAGAGCATTCACACCGAGAACAGCTACAAATACAGCATCGCGCGCTTCAATGCGCTGGCCGGGAGCACGGGCTGGACCCCGCGCCTGTCATGGACCGACGATGCCGGGCTGTTCTCGGTTCACGCGCTGACGGCCTCGGGGTGAGGATCGACCGGGGCGGCGGGCGAGCGGCGCGTCACTCCGGCACGCCGGTTTGCAGGGCGAGCGCGTGGAGGACGCCGCCCATCTGACCCTTGAGCGACTGATAGACGATCTGGTGCTGCTGCACGCGCGACTTGCCCCGGAACGATTCGGCGATCACCGTCGCCGCATAATGATCGCCATCGCCGGCGAGATCGCGAATCGTCACCTCGGCATCGGGTATCGCTGCCTTGATCAGGGATTCGATATCGCGGGCGTCCATCGGCATCTTAAATTCTCCGCAAAGCCCCGGACGGTTTCCGCGACCTGACGCGGCCCTGTTTCCGGCGTGTTGAGGATACCATATCCGATTCACCGTCCATAGCCCGCCGCGATCGCTCGCGCCTCGCGGCCGGCCCGAAAAGCGAGGTTGGCCTATGAAAATTCCCGGCCCCGACCATCCCATCACCATCCGGCCCGCCGGCACACGCATCCGCGTCCTGGCCGACGGCGTGGTGATCGCCGACACCACCCGCGCGCTGACGCTGACGGAGGCGACCTACCCGCCGGTCTATTACATCCCGCGCGCCGATGCGGATCAGACGCGGCTCGTCCGCAGCGCCCGCGTCACCCATTGCCCCTACAAGGGCGACGCCAGCTATTTCAGCATCGCCACCGGCGCGGCCGCCCTTACCGACGCGGTGTGGAGCTACGAGACGCCGTTTCCGGCAATGGCCGAGATCGCCGGCCATCTGGCGTTCTATCCCGACAAGGTGACGATCGAGGAAGTGGCGGCCGCGTGAGCGCGGCGCGCCGGCCGGCGCCTGATACGACAAAGCCCCGGACGCAATCGCGCCGGGGCTCGGCCATCGTGACCGCGCGCCGCGCGGCACGCCGCGTCTGTGTCAGGCGCGGAAAATCGTCAGACCGAGAATCAGCAGCACCAGGAAGATCACCACGAAGATGTAGAACAGAACCCGCGCGATATCGGCGGACGCCGCCGAGACGCCGGTAAAGCCCAGAAAACCGGCGATGATCGATACGACAAGAAAAATCAGGGCCCACTTGAGAATGCTCATCTGTTGCTCTCCGCAAAACTCATGCGATAACACGCTCGCGCCGCCAAGGTTCCCGCGGCGCTCCCGCACGCACGACCCGCTTGCTTCGCGCCCTGAAGAGACTGCATGAAATCAATCGCCCATCCAGCTCCCGATGTTGCGGCCGAAGTCGCTCCCGAAGTTGGGAAGAAGGCGCACGGCCGCAACCTGTCGCTCGACCGCGCGCGCACCTTTCTCACCGTCATCGTCGTGATCCATCACGCGGTGATCCCCTATACGTATTTCGGCCATACCGACCCGAAGTCGTGGCTCGGCTTCGACATGATCGTGCTCGCCACCGACAGCTTCTTCATGGCGATGTTCTTCTTTCTGTCGGGGCTGTTCGTGTGGCCGAGCCTCGCCCGCCGCGTGCCGGGGGCGTTCGCGCGCGACCGCCTGCTGCGGCTGGGACTGCCGTTCGCCATCGCCGCGCTGACCGTGATCCCGATCGCCTATTACGCGCTGGCCTTGCGCGAGCATCCCGATCTGCGCCTCAGTGCGTTCTGGTGGAACATGGTCACCGCGGGGCCGTGGCCGAGCGGGCCGGTGTGGTTCGTCTGGGTGCTGCTGGTGTTCGATCTCGCCGCCGGCGCGCTCTATCGCATCAGTTCGAACGCGCTGAACTGGATCAACCGGCTGTCGCTGCGCGGCTTCAATGAACCCGCGCTGTTCTTCCTGGTGCTGGTGAGCGTCACCGCCGTTGCCTACGTGCCGATGCGCGTGATCTTCGGCCCGAGCCACTGGCTCGAGTCCGGCCCGTTCTCGGTGCAGACCAGCCGGGTGTTTCTCTACGCGCTGTATTTCTTCATCGGCGCGGGCATCGGCGTCGGCAGCTTCTCGAAGGGCGTGCTGTCAGCGGACGGGCGGTTGGCGAGGTCCGGCTGGGGCTGGGCCGTCGTCACGCTGATCCCGTATGCCGGGCTCTGGGGCCTGATCGCCATCAAGCGCGAGGTCCTCGGCAATCCGGACACGCTGCCGGTGTGGTACGAGGCCGCCTACGGTCTGCTGTTCGTGGTCTTCAGCGCGGCGATGATGTTCACCATCCTCGCCTTCTTCCTGCGCTTCAAGCGCGACGGCCGGAGCGTGCTCGACCCGATGCAGAACGATGCTTACGGTATCTTCCTGGTGCATTACGCTTTCGTGCTGTGGGTGCAGTACGGGATGCTCGATCTCGACTGGCCGGCGATCGTCAAGGCGCTGGTGGCGTTCGTGGCGACGATGGCGCTGAGCTGGACCACGACGCGGCTGTTGCGGAAGATACCGGGATCGCAGCGGGTGTTGTGAGGGGATAACGCCGCGAGACGAAAATCGTCATACTCCGCGAAGGCGGAGTATCCAGTATTCGGTGGCCGACCTGGTTTCCCCTGCGCCGCTCCGGAGTACTGGATCGTCCGCCGGAGCCTGTCATCGGGCCGCGCTTTGCGCGGACCCGTTGGCGGACGATGACGACACGTTTCTGGGCGGAGGTTCGGAACAACAAGCTGACGGCCGAACGAGCCCGACCACTCGCCTCAAATCTTCCCCGCCATGTACTGCGGCAGCCAGCTTTCGAACGCGCTGCGCAGCGCGTCGATCTTCACCGGCGCTTCGCCGGCGATGGCAATCGAATCGCCGCCGGTCTTGCCGATCTGCGCGACCGGCACCTCGACCGCTTTCAGCTTGCTGAGCACGCCGAGCAGGTCGGCGTCGCGCACCGTCACCACGTAGCGCGCCTGATCCTCGCCGAACCAGTAGCCGTGCGGCACCAGTTCGGTCGGCGCGGCATCGAGCACCGCGCCGATGTTGCCCGCCATCGCCATCTCGGCCAGCGCCACCAGAAGGCCGCCGTCGGAGAGATCGTGCGCGGCGGTCGCGGTGCCGGCGTGGATCATGCCGCGCACGGCGTCGCCGTTGCGACGCTCAGCGGCGAGATCCACCGGCGGCGGCGCGCCGTCCTCGCGGCCGCAGATATCGCGCAGGTAGACCGACTGGCCGAGCCAGCCCCGGGTTTCACCGATGACAAGGATGGTCTCGCCCTCGGCCTTGAACGCCAGCGTCGCCGACCTGGTGAAATCGTCGAGCAGCCCGACGCCGCCGATGGACGGCGTCGGCAGGATGCCGCGCCCGTTGGTCTCGTTGTAGAGCGAGACGTTGCCGGAGACGACCGGGAAATCCAGCGCCCGGCAGGCGTCACCGATGCCCTTCAGGCAGCCGACGAACTGGCCCATGATCTCGGGCCGCTCGGGATTGCCGAAATTGAGGTTGTCGGTGATGGCGAGCGGCCTGGCCCCGACCGCGGTGATATTGCGCCAGGCTTCGGCCACCGCCTGCTTGCCGCCCTCGTAAGGGTCGGCCTCGCAATAGCGCGGCGTCACGTCCACGGTCATGGCGAGGCCCTTCGGCCCGTCCTCGATGCGCACCACCGCGGCGTCGCCGCCGGGGCGCTGCACCGTGTTGCCGCCGATGACATGGTCGTACTGCTCCCACACCCAGCGCCGCGAGCACAGGTCCGGCGAGCCGATCAGCTTCACCAGCGCGTCGGTGAGCGGCAGCGGCGGCGCGATGTCGCGGGCGTGGATCATCGCAAGCGCGGGGGACGCGACATGCGGGCGGTCGTAGACCGGCGCTTCGTCGCCCAGTTCCTTGATCGGCAGATCGGCCATCACCTGGCCGCCGTGCTTGACGACGAACCGCTTGCTCGGCGTGGTATAGCCGACGATGGCGAAGTCGAGCCCCCACTTGCGGAAGATCGCCTCCGCCTCCTTCTCCTTCTCGGGCTTGAGCACCATGAGCATCCGCTCCTGGCTCTCGGACAGCATCATCTCGTAGGCGCTCATGCCGGTCTCGCGGGTCGGCACCGCGTCAAGGTCGAGATCGACGCCGAGGTCGCCCTTGGCGCCCATCTCCACCGCCGAGCAGGTGAGCCCCGCCGCGCCCATGTCCTGAATGGCGATGACGCAGTCCTTCGCCATGATTTCGAGGCAGGCTTCCAGCAAAAGCTTTTCCGCGAACGGATCGCCGACCTGCACGGTCGGGCGCTTCTCATCGCTGTCGTCGTCGAACTCCGCCGACGCCATGGTCGCGCCGTGAATGCCGTCGCGCCCGGTCTTGGAGCCGAGATAGACGATCGGCATGTTCACGCCGGAGGCGGCGGCGAGGAAGATGCCGTCGGTGCGCGCCAGCCCCACCGCCATGGCGTTGACGAGGATGTTGCCGTCGTAGCGGGTGTGGAAGCGCACCTGCCCGCCGACCGTCGGCACCCCGAACGAGTTGCCGTAGCCGCCGATGCCGGCGACCACGCCCGACACCAGATGGCGCGTCTTGGGATGCTCCGGCGCGCCGAACGACAGTGCATTGAGGCAGGCGATCGGCCGTGCGCCCATGGTGAACACGTCGCGCAGAATGCCGCCGACGCCGGTGGTCGCGCCCTGATAGGGCTCGATGAAACTCGGGTGGTTGTGGCTCTCCATCTTGAAGACGATGGCCTGCCCGTCGCCGATGTCGATGACGCCGGCGTTCTCGCCGGGGCCGACCAGCACCCACGGCGCCTTGGTCGGCAGTCCGCGCAGATGGATGCGCGACGACTTGTAGGAGCAGTGCTCGTTCCACATCGCCGAGAAGATGCCGAGCTCGGTGAAGGTCGGCTCCCGTCCGATCAGCTTGAGGATGCGCTCGTATTCGTCCGGCTTGAGGCCGTGGCTGGCGACGAGGTCTGGAGTGATTTTGGGCTGATGTTCCATCATGCGGGTCTTTGTGGCGGGTGCCCCTTATTAAGGAGATCGCGCCGGGGAAAAAAGCCCCCGCGCCGCTTTTCCCGTCCCGCCCGCGCCGCGACGGGATTTGCACTGGCCGCAAGGATCGGATTTAACATTTTCCGAGGTGTTTTGCCGGGAGCCCTTCAGCCGTGGACAATATCGCAATCTCGACCCCCTTGCAGCGCGCCGTCTTCGTGGCGACCGAAGGCGAGTTCGCGGGCTGGCGGACCTGGAAGCGGGATTCCTTCGAATCCAACAACGGCCCGTTCTGGCACAAGGTCGAGGACGACGGCAGCGTGCGCTGCGCCTTCCGGGTCGAGGCCAAGCACCTCAACGGAATGCGCAACGTCCACGGCGGCTGCTACATGACGTTCGCCGACTACTGCCTGTTCGCGATCGCCCGCGATCATCTCGACGGCCCCGGCGTCACCGTCTCCTTCGCCTGCGACTTCCTCGACGCCGCGCGCGAGGGCGACCGCATCGACTGCGACGGCGAGGTGACCCGCGCCGGCGGCTCGCTGATTTTCGTGCGCGGTACCTTGCGTTGCGGAGAGCGGCGGCTGTTCACGTTCTCGGCGACGATCAAGAAGGTGAAACGGAAGCCCGCGCAGCCGGCGGCGACCTAGCAGAGTGTTGAAAAACTGATAGGCCAGCTTTCGTCTCAACCGTGTCCCGGGCGCGAAGCAGCGTGTAACGCTGCTTCGCAGAACCGGGACCGTCGCGAACACCGTCGCTAGAACGGCCCCGGTTCCGCGCAGCGTCACTTCGTGCCGCAGCGCGCCCGGGGCACGAAGCCATTCTCAACAACCTGCTAAGCCGCCCGCTCCAGATGATCGACGAGGCCGGCGAACAGGCCGCGGCCGTCGGTGCAGCCCATGATGTCCTCGACGTGGTTTTCCGGGTGCGGCATCATGCCGAGCACGTTGCCGCGCTCGTTGACGATGCCGGCGATCGAGGCCGCCGCGCCGTTGATGTTGTGGGTGTCGCCGACCTCGCCGGTGGGCGAGCAGTAGCGGTAGAGCACCCGGCCGTCGCCTTCGAGGCGCGCGATGGTGTCGGCGTCGGCGGCGTAGTTGCCCTCGCCGTGCGCCACCGGCACCCGGATCACCTGCCCGGCGTTGTAGCCGCGCGTGAACGGCGTGTCGGAGCGCTCGACCCGCAGATGCACGTCGTGGCAGATGAATTTCAGCCCGGCGTTGCGCATCAGGATGCCCGGCAGGAGGCCGGACTCGCACAGGATCTGGAATCCGTTGCAGACGCCGAGCACGAGGCCGCCGCCGGCCGCGAACTTGCGCACCGCGTCCATCACCGGCGCGCGCGCGGCGATCGCCCCGCAGCGCAGATAGTCGCCGTAGGAGAAGCCGCCCGGCACCACGACGAGGTCGGTGCCCTGCGGCAACGCCGTCTCGGCGTGCCAGACCATCGCGGGCTCGCGGCCCGAGATCAGCCGCAGCGCCCGCGCCATGTCGCGCTCGCGATTGATGCCGGGGAAGACGAGGACGGCGGATTTCATAGCGTGGGGGCGTCCTGAATTTCGAGACGGCGTTCGATCCGGTCGAGGCGGCCTTCGTGACGGATCAAAGTTGCGTGGATGCCCGCCAGTTCAGTATGAACACCGACAATCTCCTGTCGAACCGAGTTCAGCGACAGACGAACCGCCTGCAATCCTTGGTTCATCTCGTCGATCTTGTCGTCCATCTTGGCTTGACGCGCCTGCATGGATTTCAAGACGTCATAAATCAACTCACTGCTGATTTCAGCCATGACCCGGTCCCATAAGGGCTAGCCCACCACCTCGATAGCATAATTCTCGATCACCGTGTTCGCCAGCAGCCTGTCGGCGGCGTCTTTCAGCGCCGCCTCCGCCTTGGCCTTGTCGGCGCCTGCGAGTTCGATGTCGAATACCTTGCCCTGCCGCACGCTGGCGATGCCATCGACGCCGAGCGATTTCAGAGCGCCCTCGATGGCCTTGCCCTGCGGGTCGAGGATGCCGTTCTTCAGTGTCACTGTCACGCGCGCTTTCACGACCCAGTCACCCCTTCACCAGCACCGGGCCGGCGCCCATCGGGCGCTCGTTTTCCGTCATGATCCCGAGCCGCTTGGCGACGTCGGTATAGGCTTCGATCAGCCCGCCGAGGTCGCGGCGGAAGCGGTCCTTGTCGAGCTTCTCGTTCGACTTCACGTCCCACAGCCGGCACGAATCGGGGGAGATCTCGTCGGCGACGATGATCCGCATCATGTCGTTCTCGAACAGCCGCCCGCATTCCATCTTGAAATCGACGAGGCGGATGCCGATGCCGAGGAACAGCCCGGAGAGGAAGTCGTTGACGCGGATCGCCAGCGCCATGATGTCGTCGATCTCCTGCGGCGTCGCCC
>JBIQLW010000003.1:0-169978 GCA_044463945.1 Bradyrhizobiaceae bacterium
GGAAACGGCGATGCCGCCGCGGTTGGAACGCAGATCGTAGAATCCAGGCGCGAGGCGGAGCGTGTCGGCGAGCCGGCGGAGTTGTGATCGCGCGCGACTATGGAAGAGACGCTTCGCGGCATCGTCGTAGGCGACGGGTGCGCGAAAGTCGAAGGCACGGGACGTTTTGGGCATGAGGCAGACTCCGAGAGCGGGCGGAACCGTCCCGGCGGCTCGCCCACCTCCCGCGCCGGGCTCGCCCACCTCCCGCCGCCCTCCCTTTCCGCATCCCGGTCTTGAATGGAGGGTCGCAATGCTCTATCTTACCTCTGTCTTACCTGAATGGATTCGACCGATGGCCCGCGCCGAAAAGCTGACGACGACCGTGGTGTCGACAAAGGGACAGGTCATTCTGCCCAGCGCCATCCGCCAGCGGCGGGAATGGCGCGCGGGGACGCGGCTCGTGGTCGAGGAAACGGCCGAGGGCGTGCTGCTGAAGCCGGCTCCGGCCTTCGCGGAGACGCGGCCAAAGGACGTGTTCGCCTCCCTTCCCCATCGAGGTCGACCGAAGACGCTGGAGGAGATGAAGGCGGGCGTGCTCGCGGAAGCAAGGCGGCGGCATGCTCGGGATTGATACCAACCTGATCGTCCGCTACCTCACCGGCGATCACCCCCGGCAATCCCAGCGTGCCCGCAAGCTGATCGACGGGCAGCCGGTGTTTGCGGCCGTCACCGTCATCCTCGAAGTCGAGTGGGTGTTGCGCAGCACCTACGGATATGGTGCGGCAGACGTTGCCCAGGCGTTACGGGCGTTCGCGGGCTTGCCGACGGTGACGGTCGAAGATGAACCAGCGGTGGCAACGGCCCTGGACCTTGCCGAGAAAGGCATCGACTTCGCGGACGCTCTGCATTTGATCAAGTCGGCGCATTGCGACGGCTTCGCCTCGTTCGATCGCCGGCTCATCAAGGCCGCGAAGGCCGCGGGCTACGAGAGCGCACGAGAAGCCTGACGGCATCCACGCGAGACATTAGCGAGCAGCCTTGCGCATCTGTAAGTTTGTCGCAGACTTCACACTCGCATCAGCGTGCGATCTGCTCGATGAAATCTTCGAGAATTTCATTGGTGGATTTGCCCATGATCTCGTCGGCCGAAATCAGGATAACGGCGCCTCCGAAACCATCCGGCCGCATCCGTGAGCAGGTGAAGGAGGAAACGGCGGTGACGTAAGTCAGCGTCGGTGATCGCTCCACGATGTCCTGCATGATGAATTCCCAGGAGGTCGTGCTGAGATCGAGGTCGAGATACGGGGGCTGCGGCCCGGTTCCTCGCGGGTCGGGCAAATGCTCCCTGATGGAGCTGCTGGCGCTACTGTCGCCGGCGTACTCGGACGCAACGAGTGCCGCCTCAAGCGCCGCGCGCTCGACGTAGAGGATGTCGCTCGGTCCCTGCTCGGAGAAGAAATACCAGTTATCGCTGTCGCACTCAGACTCGAAGATATTTGACAGAAGCAGGCGTTCCAGCGGGGTCATATCCGCATCGGGAATCATCTGCTGGATCACGGTTGGAGTGAAATAGTCAGCCATATGGACCTCCTGACGAATGGAAAAGCCCGGCGCAGCGGCCGGGCTCGGGATGGGGTGAGTTGCTAGAATTGTGGCGACATGCGGGGCGACCCGCGGCCGTGCCGGCGACGAACCAATCGGGAGATACGCGCTCAGAATCGGCGTCAGGGCATCATTGATCGCGGTCAGCAAGGATGAGCGCCCCGGTCGGAGAGCATGGCGAGCAGATGATCGGGGATCAGGTTGTTGACCGCGTGGGGGGGGGCGTCATCGATCAGTTCGTCGAACTGGTCCTGGGTGAGCGATGAGGATTCACGATCCGCAGGGTACGGGTGGTGGCTTGTCATGTCGGACTCCTGAAAACGCAAAGCGCCCGTCACTCCTGGCTGGAGCGTCGGGTCGCCAGAGGTGGGACGGATGAACGCGGATCAGAGCCGCCAGATCGCAACGATCTCCTGTGCCTGGCGGTGATAGTCGAGCATCTGCCGATAGAACGCCTTGCGCGCCACCCGACGCTCGGGATCGCGCCGCGTCTGTCGATTGAGCTTACGCGACGCCGCCCGCACCACCGCGCGCCAGCGGTCATGCACGGTGATGCCGAGCCGCAGATAGGTGCCGTACATCAGACCGCCTCCGTCGGCTTGAATAATAAAGCCAGCGCCTCAACCTCTGGCTCGAGGCGACACGCGCGACCCATCCATGGCTCGGGCCGGATCGCCTTTACCCAGTCCGCAAACGACGGGATGAAGCGGAGATCCTCAATGACATGCTGTTCGCCGATCCAGCACGTCGGGATCACGCGGCCAGACGACAGCGTGACGGTCGGACCGAAGATCGTCTCCGCCATGAAGATACCCTCAGCGTGGTGACGGAGCGCACGATGACGAAAATCGGCGGTGATCTCCTTGCTCGCGTCGAACCAACTATGGATCGTCAGGTAGTCGTCGGCCGCCCCGCCCCACTTGCGCGCGGATGACAGCGAATGGTGATAGGGATGTGCCATCGCAGCCTCCTCAATACATATGCTGGGCGTATTCGGAGGATTCGAACCGCCTATTATAGTTGAGCGTAATCGTTTGTTCTCCGACGTCAAAGTAGAGATCGCCATAAGCGCCGGAGTTGTTTTCCCATCCGCAATGGGTTTCCTGGAGGAAGTCATAGGCGAGCTGCTCGATCGCATGTTCCAACGGAGAGGAGCCGCGCTCAATCTCAGCACGACCCCATTGGGCGTGCGCGATTGTGATCCTGACTGTGGGCAAAGCGACCTCCATATCGCCTGCCATCACCGTGACGCTCTCGATCTGGCCGCTATCGCCATAGCCGTCGAAGGTGACTTCGACGCTTGTGATGCCGGTCAGCGCGAGCGCGTCGAACAGCGCAGTCTTGTTCTCGGGGCGGATGGACTCGCACAGTTTCTCGAATTCTTGCTCACGGGCGAGCCAGGACGTGGGATCGATGAACGGATCGGATCTCGGCGTGTCGTCGGTCATGATAGGGCTCCAGAAACGATGAAGCCCGGCGCGAGGGCCGCGCTGAGGGTTGAAGATGTGAGTGGAAGGATGCGGGACGGCCGCAGCCGCCCCGCTCGATTGTTTCATTCGGCCGCGACGGAATGTGGCTCGTCGTCGCCAGTGTCGTCTGCATCGTCCTCGTCGTCAGCGAGGAATTCCGGCAGCGGCTCCGCCGGGCTGTCGGCGTCAATCGCGTCAGACGTCACCTCGGCGAGGCGCAGCGGTTCGGGCAGCCAGCCCGTGCTGTCGAGTAGCCGTTCCGCCTCCTTCGCCATCTCGGTCTTCTTGAGATGGTCGATGAGTTGAGCCGACGATTCGCCTTTCGCCTCGCGGACCGCTTCGAGGATGCGGGCCTTTGTCACGCGGCCGAGATAGTTGTCGACCGTAGGCCGCCAACCGGCTTCCACCAGGTCGAGATTGACCGCGCGTGCCAGCCGATCGGCCTGGGCGAGACGTTGACGCAAACCATACGATGACACGCCCGACCCGCCATAGCGCCTCGATCTCGCCGAGTCGTGCATCGACCTCGTCCGGCAGTTCGTCAGAGTCCTGGTATTCGGCTTCAAGCCTCACCTGCTCAGCCTGGAGGGCGTCGATCGTCGCGTGCTCCTCGGCCGTGATCTCGGCCGTGATCTCGGCCGGCGTGCCGTCGAGTTCGCGCAGGCCATTGTCATGGCCATAAGGGTGTCATTCGGCCTGCAATATTGATCCCCTGAGCCGGGGGATCGGCGTCCAAAATTGACCCCCTATAGATTGGCTGTTGCGCTGCCTGCTTTGTCATGAAGCAGGTGGTCGGGGATGCTGATCGTGGAGACGATTGCGCGGATACGGCGCGAGCACTTCATCAAGGGCAAGACGATCAAGGAGATCGCCCGTGACCTGAAGGTGTCGCGGAACACGGTCCGGAAGGTGCTGAGGTCACCGCCAAAGCGTTGAAAGGCGTCGGCGACGGCTCGCGGCTCGCCAGTTATCAGATCGTCAATCTCGGCTATCAGCTCAACGACGTGGTGGTCGGCCTTGCGAGCGGGCAACGGCCGCTGACCGTGCTCGCCCAACAGGGCACGCAGATTGCGCAAATCTTCGCCAGCTCCGGTATCGGCGTGGGCGGCGTGCTCAAAGAGCTCGGCCGCGTCGTTATCGGGCTGGTGTCGCCCACGACGCTGCTTGTCGCTGGCCTCGCCGCCGTCGGCGGCACCGCGCTTTACGCCTACAACAGCTACATCACCGCGCAGAAGGAGCTTCAGGCCGCGACCGCGGGCGTCGGGCGGGCCGCCGGCGCGACGGTCGATCAGCTCAACCGGATCGCGGACACGGCGGCGAGCGCCGGGCGCATTTCGGTGGCGGCGGCGCGCGACATGGAAGTCGCGTTCCTGCGCACCGGCCGGATCGGCGTCGATCAATTCGGCGACCTGATCACCGTCGCGAAGAATTATGCGGCGACCACCGGCCAGGAAATCGATGCGGCGACCAAGGAGCTGGCGGACGCGTTCGCCGATCCGGCCAAGGGCGTCGATCTGCTCAATTCCAAGGTCGGCGGCTACGACGACCGGACGCGGCTGCTCATCAAATCGCTTGCAGCGCAGAACGATATCACCGCGGCGCAGAAGGTCCTCTTCGACAATCTCAAGCCGTCGCTGATCGACGCCGCCACCACCACGACCGCGCTCGGCCGCGCCTGGGATTGGCCACCTGCAAGGGTGCGTCATCACCTTGCCGGATTTCCTTCAGGGCGAGGCCATGCCTCGCCCTTTTTTCATTCCGTGAATTCAAGCTGCTTGCGGACCTCGCCTGTTCCCAATAGCGGCGCAAACGCCCGAAAATTTCGCGTCTGATGTCTCAATCGCCCGGCAACGATGGCAGGATGCACACCGATACGCTGCGCGAATGCGATAATTCCGGAATAGCTTGCATGTGATTTCAGGTTGGCGGCGGCCCAAAGGTCTTTTGAGATCAATGCCTCTTCGGCCCATTCATCGGCTTCATTTTCTCGAACATCTTCATGACGCGACGGCGCTTCGCGAAGGCTAAAGTCGTCGACGAATGCCTCGGCCGCGCCGTTGAAGTGACGCCCGACATGGGCAAGCTCATGAAGAAGTGAGAACCAGAAATTATCGATGCGATCGTAGCGCAAAGTCAGCGCGACGATCGGCGCGCCGCCCTCGACACTGCGCAGGGCTGCACCATCGAGATAGGTCTTCGGCAGATGAGAAAGGCAGACAAGGTGGACGCCTAGGCCGGACAGCGCATCTCTTGCACGCTTTGGCCCGTCTTCATGCGCGCTCAGCTTCGAAAGCTCGGTGAGCACCTCAAGCGTAATCGAACCGGTCTTGTAGCTGCCGGTCAGCTTCTGAGCTCGGGAAGCTGCGAGTGCCTTCAGGCACCAGGCCAACAGGGCGTAGGTATCAGTCTTTGCATTCTGGCGCATCGCGTCGTTGCGTCGGCAGAGAGGCATCGGCACAGCCTTTATGCCGCCTGCACTCGCGATCAATTCGCCGATCAAATCTTCGGCCTTCGCTTTCGCCGAAGCGACTGAACGAATCCAACCACGTTTCGCCATCTCGTTGATCGGGAACCGGCCCCAATCGAGCGAAGATGTCTCTGCGATGTTCCCTGCCGAAGAGGCGTCAGCAACCAGAACCTCGGCGGGAATGCCGAGATGCGTGTGAAGCGCACGGATCATCGCCAGCGTTAGCGGCTGCTTGCCGGACAGAACCTCGGACACCTTGCTGCGACTGCCGATATAGGGCTCAAGGTCGCGCGGTTCGAGCCCGGCCTGTTCCATGCGAAAGCGGATCGCTTCGACCGGCGTCGGCAACTCAATCGGGAAATGCTTCGCCTCGTAGGCTTCAACGAGGTCGGCCAGAACGGAAAGCTCATCGGCCTCGGCAGTCCCGGCCACGGCATCCATGAGCGCATCGATCCGCGCCAGGGCAGCCTTGTGGTCGGCTTCCGTTCGGATCGGGGTGATGCGCGCCATGTCTAAACCTCCGCCACGTTGATCTTGTCGTATTCGGCGTGAGTGCCGAACCATCGGATGGCGACAACTCCGGCTGCAAAATTGACCTTCACGATCAATCGAAACCGGTTGCCGCCGATGTCGAAAACATATCGCTCACCGACCTTGTCGGTCTTCGGATAGCGTTCCCGGATATCCTGAAAGGACGTCCAGACTGTCGTTTTCGACGCGACTTCGGCCTTCCACGCCGACAGCCGCTTGGCTACGTCGGCGTGGCGCTTCTGCGCCTCCTCGATAATCTCTACGCCGACCAGCCTCATATAAAACGTTCCCGCGTCAGGATCAAGCGATACGTTCCTAAAATAGGATCAAAGCGTCTCACGCAAGTTATGCGCGGGTCGCTTTCTCCGCATGCTAGAATGAGCTTCCGCGACTCACCCTTGACATGCTCTGCTTTATAGCAAATATAGCAGACATGACAAACGCACAAGCCGTAGCGGCGACCCTTCGCGCCATTCGATCAAAACTGAACCTCACGCAGGAGCAGCTGGCTGAACGGCTGGGCGTGTCCTTTGCGACCGTGAACCGCTGGGAAGGCGGATCGAACCTGCCGCAGAAGGCGGCCCGTGAGGTCATCATGGCCTTGGCGCAGGAGGCAGGAATCGACACCGATGGGGACACAGGTGAATCGCCCGAACCCGCGGCGGGCGTAACCCGCCGACGCCGGGGATCGACATCGGCGGCGCCCACAACGAAGCCCATGGAGCAAATGCTCTGGGATGCAGCGTGCTCGATCCGGGGCGAGAAGGACGCCGCCAAGTTCAAGGATTACCTGCTGCCGCTCCTGTTCCTGAAGCGCCTCTCGGACGTGTTCGACGACGAAATCACCCGCCTGGCCGAGGAATACGGGGACCGCGAGACCGCGCTCGAAATCGCCGAGAGCGACCACTCGCTTCTACGGTTCTACCTGCCGCCTGAGGCGCGGTGGGCGGTGATCAGCGGTCGTGAAAACTACGAGTGGCCGCTCGACGACAAGGGCGAAAGCACAAAGCCAAAGGACATTGGCGAGCATCTGACCAAAGCGGTGCGCGCGGTGGTCAAGCAGAACCCCAGCCTCTCGGGCGTCATCGACGTTGTGGACTTCGCCGCCGAGCGCAATGGCGAGCGCGATGTCAATCCGGCGAAGCTCCGCGCCGTCATCGAGACCTTTTCCGATTCGCGCTACCGGCTCGGCCTCGCCGACGTTCAGCCCGACTTCCTCGGCCGCGCCTATGAATACTTGCTGCGGAAATTTGCGGAAGGCTCCGGCCAGAGCGCTGGCGAATTCTTCACGCCGACCGAGGTCGGCTTTCTCATGGCGCACATCATGCGCCCACGTCCCGGCGAGGACTGCCACGATTACGCCTGCGGCTCCGCCGGTCTCTTGATCAAACTCCAGCTCGTCGCCCGCGAACTCGACCCGACCAGCAAGGTGCCGCTCAAACTCACCGCGCAGGAGCTGCAAGCCGAAAACTACGCCATCGCGCAGATGAACGGCGTGATCCACGACATGGACATCGAGATCGCGCGCGGCGACACGATGATCAATCCGAAATTCCGCACGGCCGATGGCAAGGTGCGAACCTATGACATCGTCGTCGCCAATCCGATGTGGAACCAGCCCTTCAACCAGGACATTTTCGCCAATGATCCATTCGACCGGTTCCGCACCGCCGGCGGCATCACCACCGGCAAGGGCGATTGGGCATGGCTTCAACACACGCTCGCCTGCATGAACGAGCACGGCCGCGCGGCGGTGGTTCTCGATACCGGCGCGGTGACGCGCGGCTCAGGCTCGAAGAATGAGGATAAAGAGCGGAACATCCGTAAGTGGTTTGTCGATCGCGATCTGATCGATGGCGTGATCCTGCTGCCTGACAACCTCTTCTACAACACCACCGCCGCCGGCGTGATCGTCATGCTCAACAAGCGCAAGCCGGCGGCGCGCAAGAACAAGATCGTTCTTTTGAACGCCAGCCAGCGGGTCCAGAAGGGCCGGCCGAAGAACTTCATCCCGGATGGCGACATTCGCCCGCTCGCAGCGATGTTCCTAAAGGGCGAGCCGGTGGATGGCGAGATCGCGGTGATCACGCGCGAGCAAGCTGCGGAAGCGGATTATAACCTTAGCCCGAGCCGGTGGGTGGGGCCGGTATCGAGCCAGGCCCAGGGTGAAGTCGGGGAGCTGGCTCGCCGTCTTGAAATCCTCTCGGCCGAGCAAGTTCAACTTGACGCTCATGTGTTTGCGTTGTTGAGGCCGCTCATTGCGGAGGCGCAAGATGTCGCTGCCGAATGAGTGGCAACAGCGTCAGCTCCGCAAGATAACGTTGCGGCCGGCAACGTGGAACCCCCGAAACGGCAAACGCGATCGGATTCGCTATGTCGATGTGTCCGGCGTCGATAGGGAAACGCTGCGCATCGTTGCCGAAACACCGTACTCCGCGGCTGACGCGCCGAGTCGGGCGCGAAAGATAGTGCAGGCCGGCGATACTATTTTCGCAACGGTGAGGCCCACTTTGCGGCGGATAGCGCAAGTCCCTGCATCCCTGGATGGCGAAATCGTTTCGACGGCTTTCTGCGTCTTGCGTCCGGACCCGGATCAACTCGATGCTGATTTCCTGTTTTTCGCGACTCAGCTTGAGTCCGTGATGTTCGGCATCTCAGCCTTGGAAACTGGCGCCAGCTATCCGGCTGTGCGTGATTCCGACGTGCTCGATCAGGTTATTCCCGTCCCGCCGCTGACTGAGCAGCAAGAGATTGCATCCGTCCTCAATGTGACACGTTCTGCGCTGCTGCATGAGTTTGAATGCGAGGCGGACGCGGCGTTGCTCAAGCGCGCTGCGATGCGGACGCTGTTCACGCGCGGGCTCCGCGGCCAGGCGCAGAAGGAAACCGAAATCGGCCCGGTGCCGGAGAGCTGGGACACACCGACGGTCGCCGAGTCGGTGCGTCCTTTCCGATTTGACCGCGGCAAGCAGATCACCACGTCGGCGTATGGTGACACTGGACGCTGGCCCATCATCGACCAGGGACAGCAGGAAATTGCCGGATATACCGACACTGTGGAAAAGGTGATCACGCCGGATCAACCGATTATCATCTTCGGCGATCACACGCGGGTCTTTAAGTTCGTCGATTTCCCGTTTGCTCTCGGCGCTGACGGCACGAAGCCCCTTCTCGCCGGCGGGGGATTTGAACCGAAATTCCTGTTCCACGCGCTGACCGCGCTCGACGTCCCGTCACGCGGATACAATCGCCATTACACCGTTCTGAGCGAGATGCGCTTGCCAAAACCCGCATCCGACGAGCAGCGCGAGATCGTCGCGATCCTCGATGCCATCGATCGCAAGATCGATTTGCACAAGCGCAAGCGCGCGGTGCTCGACGAGCTCTTCAAGGCGCTCTTGCACAAGCTGATAACCGGCGGAATCCGCGTCGCCGATCTCGACCTGTCGGCGCTTGCGCAAGCGAAAGAATTGGAGGCTGCGGAATGAACAAGCCTCTCAAAATTAGCGAAGCCGGCACCGTCCAATTCCCGATGGTGAAACACGCGGCCGAAATCGGTTGGATGCCGATCAACCCGGAAGTCGCCAAGCAAAAACGCGGCGGCGAAGCCGGCATGCTGCTGCGCGACGAGCTGGAAGCAAAGCTCGCCGAATTCAATCCGTGGCTCACTCAGGATGCCATCCGATCCATCATCGAGACCCTCGAAGCCATTCCGCCGACCATTGAAGGCAATCGGGACATGTTGTCCTGGCTGCGCGGCGAGCGGCAATGGTACGACGAGAACGAGAAGCGCCATCGCCGCGTGACGCTGATCGATTTCGAGCACACCGACGCCAACGCCTTTCATGTTTCCTGGGAGTGGGCACTGAAGCCCCCCGCCCGTAAGGGCAATCGAGCGGACGTGATGTTTTGCGTCAACGGCATTCCGGTCTGCATCGTCGAACACAAGAATCCCAAAGATGGCGACGCCATCGAGCGCGCCATTAAGCAGCTGCGCCGTTACGAAATCGAGACGCCGGAATTGATCGGCGCGCCGCAACTCTTCAACGTCACGCACCTTCTCGATTACTGGTATGGCGTCACATGGAACGCGACCCGGCGCTTCCTCGCGCGGTGGAAGCAGACGCCGGATGAAGCCTATCGCTTCGCCGTGCAGGCATTCTTCGAACGCACGGACTTCCTGCGCACGCTTCAGCACTGGATCCTGTTCTACGTCGAGGACAGCGAGACGAAAAAGTCGGTGCTGCGTCAGCACCAGCGGCGCGCGATCGACGCGGTGGTCGAGCGCTGTGCCGATCCGTCCAAGGATCGCGGCCTTGTCTGGCACACGCAGGGGTCGGGCAAGACCTTCACGCTGCTCACGGCCGCCCGGCTTATCCTCGAACAGAAGGATCGGTTCAACAACGCGACCGTAATCCTTGTCGTGGACCGCACCGAACTCGAAGGCCAGATGAAGGGCTGGGTCGAGAAGCTGCTTGGCGAAATGCAGAAGCAGGACATCGCCACCTGGCGCGCCAACAGCAAGGCCGAGCTTCAAGACCTGCTGAAAAGCGACAAGCGCGGGCTGATCCTGTCAATGATCCACAAATTCGAGGGGGTGGATAAGGACAGCAACACGCGAGACAACATCTACGTTTTCATCGACGAGGCGCATCGCTCGGTCGCCCACGACCTCGGCACGTACCTGATGGCGTCGGTGCCGAACGCTACCATCATCGGCTTCACGGGCACGCCGATCGCCAAGACGGAACAAGGCGAAGGCACGTTCAAGATTTTTGGCAAGGACGACGAGCGCGGCTATCTCGACAAGTATTCGATTGCCGAGTCCATCGAGGACGAAACGACGCTGCCCATCAAGCACGTCATGGCCCCGAGCGAGATGACCGTGCCGGCCGAGCGGCTCGACAAGGAGTTTTTCGAGCTCGCAGAAGCCGAGGGCGTCACCGACATCGATGAACTCAACAAGGCACTGGACCGGGCCGTAGGGCTGCGAACCTTCCTCACAGCGGATGACCGTATCGAGAAGGTGGCCGCCTTTGTTGCTGAGCACTTCAAGGAGAACGTCCTGCCGCTCGGCTATAAGGCATTTCTGGTCGGCGTGAACCGCGAGGCGTGCGCCAAATACAAGAAGGCGTTGGACAAGTTGCTGCCGCCCGATTGGAGCGTACCGATCTATACCGAGAACGCGGCGGATATCGTCGATCGGCCGCTGGTCCATGAACTCCAGGTGAGCGACGAGCGCGAGGCCGATGTCCGGCTGCTGTTCAAGAAGCCGGACCAGAACCCGAAAATTCTGATCGTCACCGACAAGCTGCTGACCGGCTACGACGCGCCGCTGCTCTATTGCATGTATCTCGACAAGCCGATGCGGGACCACGTGCTGCTTCAGGCCATCGCTCGGGTAAATCGCCCCTATGTCGATGCCGAAGGCATCCGGAAGCGTGTGGGGCTGGTCGTCGATTTTGTCGGCGTTCTGCGCGAGTTGAGAAAGGCGCTGCAATTCGACTCCTCCGACGTGAGCGGCGTGATCGAAGACCTCGATGTGTTGCTCGCCGACTTCCAGGAGAAGATGGCGGCGGCAGTGAGGGATTATCTTGACGCCGGCGAAGGTGGAGATCCCGACGAACGTCTTGAGCGGGTCGTCTATGGCCGCTTTCTGGAGCCCGAGGCCCGCAAGGCGTTCTTCGAGGCCTACAAAGATATTGAGGCACTGTGGGAGATTCTGTCGCCCTCGCCGGAACTCCGCGATCACATCGAATCGTACAAGCGGCTGGCGCAACTCTATGCCGCCGTCCGGAATGCGTATGCCGAAAAGGTCGGTTTCGTCGCTGACCTCGCCTACAAGACGAAGCGCCTGGTTGAGCAAAGCGCGACACAAGAGGGACTTGGCCGGCTCACGAAAGCGGTCACCTTCGACGTGAAGACGCTCGAAGCCCTGAGGAGCGAAAAAGGCTCCGATGAGGGCAAGGTGTTCAACCTCGTTCGCGGCCTCCAGAAGGAAATCGATGACGATCCAAATGCCGCCTCCGTCCTTCAGCCACTGAAAGATCGCGCCGAGCGCATCCTGAAGGACCTCGAAGAGCGAAAGACAACAGGCCTGGCGGCGATGGACCTTCTGGCCGCGCTTGCCGCGGAGAAGGATGCCGCAGCCAAAGCAGCAAAGGAAACCGGCCTCTCGCCGAAGGCGTTCGGCGTGTTTTGGGCGCTGAGGGGGAATTCTGCGCTCAAGTCAGCCGGAATCGCCCCTCTCGATCTAGCCAAGGAGACCGAGAAGCTGATGGCCCGGTTTCCCAACGCGCGGGTGAACGCCGACGAACAGCGTCAACTCCGTGCGGCGCTTTATCGGCCACTCTTGGCGGTCGGCCGCGAGGAGCGGACGAAGATCGTCGATTTGATCGTCGAGATCGTAACGCAATGAAATGGTCGACCAACGGATCGCTATCGCCGGCCGCCAGGCTCAGGCGCCGCGTCGATGCCTGGGCGGTGAAGCTGCGCGTCATGCCTCGGGCCGTCCGGGTGCAGCGCATGACGCGGAAATGGGGCTCCTGCTCGATGGCCGGCACAATCACACTGGCGATCGACCTCGACGATGAAAGCGAGGGATTTCAGGACTTCGTCATTGTTCACGAGCTCCTGCACCTGAAAGTGCCGAACCACAGCCGCCTGTTCAAAGCGCTCATGACGGCGCACGTGCCCCAATGGCGCGCCCTCAATGCGGCTCGCAGGGGCGCTCGCGATGTTTCGCCCGCGGCCAGAGCAGCGGTGCGATGATGCATATGCGGAGGTATTGGCGAGTTGACAAACGAACGCCCCGGACCTGCGTCCGGGGCGTTTGTTCAACCCCTTGTTTCCACGAGGGGAATTTGGTTGCGGGGACAGGATTTGAACCTGTGACCTTCAGGTTATGAGCCTGACGAGCTACCGGGCTGCTCCACCCCGCGATATCAAAGGCTTATCGCCTAAGCCGCTGACTTACCTCACCATATGGCATGTTCGTTGTCGGCTTTCAACCGCACCCGGTCGCATTGGGTGGGTTAAAAGCGAGGTGAAACGGTGAACGCTGGTTGAGGTGGCGTTGAGGTGGCTCCCGCCTTGGCGTCCTCGATCCAGTGCCTAACCGCCGCTTGGAGCGTCTCGATCATCGAGCAGGACACGCGAGAGAAGCGCCGTCATGGCGCTGGCGGTCCGCCAAGCCTGGAAAAGTTCTTCGTGGAGTGCTTCCAGATCGGCGATCATCGCGTCCCGACCCGCGTCAGTCTGGATCTTGAAGTTGTGCCGCTCGTAGAAGCCGTGGTTGAGGCGATTTCGCGCCCGTAGCGCGGCGGCGAACTTTTCCTCCAAGCCGCTCGAGAGGCGAATGCGGCTGTTGAGCATGTTCAAGAGACGTCCGAGCGTGCTGCGATCAATCTCGTCGAGTACGGCACGCGCCTTGTCACCATCCGGCGAGACGTGCCAGCCCTGCTCCAATCCCCGCGCGCACAGCAGCAATGTCCCGAGCTCCGTCTCGAATAGTTGCCCGGCCTCGGCCGCGATCCCGAACTTGGCGTATACGTCCTCCCTCGTCGCCAATGTTCTCACGCACCTCCCGCGACGCGTTCCGGCGCGGCTGGCCCAAGCTCGCTTAGGAAGCGGCTCGGGAGCAGGTTCGCCATGGGGCCAGTCTTGGTTTTGAACGCCACGTTCGCGCCGTAGGCATCCTTGACCGTCATCTGCTGCGCGTAGCTGATGAACAGGCTACCCGGTCGACCGTTGGCCAGGTCCGATTTCACGCGCGTGATCCCGACATAGAAAAGTCGGCGTGCTTCCTCGAGGGCGGCGTCCTTCCTTTCCTTTGACCATTCCGGCTCCGGCGCGGCCGGCAGAATGCCTTCAACGCAGCCCGCGACGAAAACGAAGGGCGAGCTCAACCCCTTGCTCTTGTGGAGGCTCATCAGCCGGACTTCCTCGACGGTAGGAGGAATATCGGGCTGTGTGATTTCCTCCATCATACCCCCGAGCAGATCCTCCGGCGTTCCAACTGTTTCCAGTTGCGCCACCGCCAGATCCCGCAATTCCGAGAGGTGTTCGTCGCCGGCCGGAAAGAGTGCATCGACAAATGCTGGCAGGTCCGCTTTCAGCCCGTCCAAGGCGTCCAGTTCGTTCCGGATCGCCTTGAATCGCTCCACGAGCGGCTTTGTGTAGGGGAGCGTCAGTGCTTCATCGGCGAGCTTCTGCATCGCGGTCCATGGGCTGTCGCCGCTTGCCTCGCAATGCGCCCGCACCCGGGCGTAGGCATTCCGGCGGAAATCATCGTCGCCGGCACCCAGCAGATAGCGAAGCGCTACCCGATCCTCGTTGTCGAGCAGGAGCTTGAAAATCGCGAAGCGCTCTTGCGCCGCCTCCGAGTCGAGCTGACTTTCTTCGTAGTAGGACTTGGCGGGGACGTCCGCCTGTTTCAGCGCCTCGAGTATCGGCTTGCCCGCGACCGCACGCTGGACGAGGATGATGATCTCGCTCGGGTGCACGCCCTTCCCGAGCAGCTCCACCACCTTTTTCGTGATCCATTTCGCCTCGCTGGAAAGGTATGGCACCTGCACGATGGCTACTTCTCCCGGGCCCTTATCCTTCAACGAGTTCAGAGAGCGCGGGATCCGGTTCTTGTTCACGGCGATCAGGGCGTTTGCCATGTCGACCACCGTTGTCGGGCACCGGTGGCAATCGGCCATCTCGAGGTCCGCGCAGCCGGGATGAAGATCCTTCCACTGTCGGATTCCATCTGGGTGAGCGTTCTTGAAACTGTAGATTGATTGGTCGTCGTCACCGACGATGCAAATCTCCGCCGCCTCGCCAAGATAGGCGAGCGCCGTCTGCTCGGCCTTGTTGAGGTCCTGAAATTCGTCGATCAGCAGATGCCTGAATTCCTTCCGCTCGGCGGCGGCCGGATTGTCCTTAAGGTAGCGGACCAGGTACGGAATGAGTTCTCCGATCAACATGCCCTGATGGAAGTCGAGCCAGTCCAGGAGGTCGGCCTGGAATTGCTTTTCCTCATCCGTTTTCGCGAAGCCCGGCTCATCACCCTGGCTCTGTGCCCAGGCGGCCGTATAGTCCTTTATCATCCGCTTGATCACGCGCTTCCCGCCATTCCCCTTGGCCAGGTCGCAAATCATCGCCTTCGTCTCGAAGGTATTCAGCGGGCGCGGCACGCGGCCAACCGCCTCGAGCACATGCTTGCGGCGAAGAATGCGCATTGCGAGGCTGTGCAGCGTCTGCCCTTGAAGTTCCTCGCAGCCGGGCGTGTCCAGCTTCCGCAACTCTCGATGCAGATCCTCGGCCGCGACGCGCGTGAAGGTAACCGCCAAAATCTCGTTGGGAGAAATGCCTGACTCGAGCAGTCGAGCGACACGCCGCTTCATGGCGAATGATTTTCCTGTCCCCGGCCCCGCTATCACCCTTACGCGCGGTTCCGGTGCCGCCGCTATGCCATAGGCAACGCTGCCGTGATCAAGTCCCGTATCCCAAGCCATTTTACTTGTCTCCCCGCTCCCTTCTTCCGCGTTAGCACACATGGGAGCTTGTCGAAATCTTCTCCGCACTTCGCGAACACGATTCCTTTCTGGCGCGATTGCCTCCGCGCTCGCGCCACCCGCCGCCATGGTGCCGGTGCGGCAGGATGGCACGGTCCGCCCTGGATGATTTCCAGTCGGAAGGGAAAGGGCCATGCCCATGGCGGTCGGGGAAAACAGCGCGCAGCGCCTGCGCGGATTTGTTGAGCGCGTCGAGCATATCCGCGAACAGAAAAAGCAGTTGGGCGACGACGAAAAGGCCGTCATGGCGGAGGCGAAGGCCGAGGGATACGTGCCCGCCGCCATCCGCTATGTGGTGAAGGCGCCGAGGACGAGCGCAATGCCTGGGTGAACACTCTCCTGCAGCGCATCGAGCAGCACGAGGGCTTCATCATCGCGGCCACCAATTTCGGCAGCGAGGTGGACCCGGCCATCTGGCGGCGGTTCGACATGCACATCACGCTCGATCTGCCCGGCCAATTCGAACGTGAGCGCATCCTGGCGCGCTATCTCGATCCGTTTGGCCTGCCTCGGCCGGCGCTGTCGCTGCTCGCGACGGCCATGGCCAGCGCCTCGCCGGCGTTGATGCGGCAGTTCTGCGAGCAGTTGAAACGCCAGATCATCCTCGGCCCCAAGCTGGGCCACGACATGGGCAAGCGCGCGGTGGTCGAGCGCGTGGTCGCCAGCGTCGGACCGCATCCTGATCTCGGCAAGCCGCCGATGTGGAGCACCACCCAATCGGATCACGACCGGGATCGCGCCATCGACGCCATGCCCTGGCCGCTGCCACGCGCCGACGAGATCGTCGAGGAAAAACCGGCCCCATGGGTCGAGTTGGGGCACGGCGTCAGGCTCAAGTGCGACCCCCTGTCCACTGCCGTCATGGCCGCCGCCAAGCGCGACTTTACCGCTTCGGGGATTGGCGAGGATCTGGACAAGGATGATCTCGGCATCGCCATGGCGAAGGCGGTGGCGCGTCGCGTCGTCGTCGAGTGGGAAGGCGTCGCCGACGAGGAAGGCGATCCGGCCGAGGTCACGCCGGAAGGCATCGACGCGTTGCTCGATATCTGGGTGATGTTCGACGCATTCCAGAACCAGTACCTCGCGTCGGGATTCCTGCTGGATCAGGAAAAAAACGGCTCCGCGCCCTCGCCGGATGGCACTTCGGCGGGGGCGACGGCTACTGCGCGGCCTGCAAGGGCGTCTGCGCGGAGTGCCCGGCCCAAGTCAACGCGCCGCTAACCCGCGAGGGCGAGCAGGTCTGGGACTTGGCCATGCGGCTGGGAGGGCAACTCCGAGTCGCGCCTCGAGCCATCATCGGATGGGACATGACAGCGGCGCTCGCCCTTGCGCGGGCGCTGGGGATCGACGTGCGCGCGGTGGCCGAGTTGCTGCCCGAGATTGAGGCCGAGATGGCGGCGAAACTGAACGAACAAATCCAGTCGGAGGGCGACCGTGGTCAATAAGCGCGTCGGCGTCCGCCTGGTCGCCGAGAATGGTCAGCGCGTCAAGGCCGAGCTCGAGGGCATTGGCGACACCGGCGAGAAGTCGTTCAAGCGCATTGGGACGGCGGCCGAAATGACCCGGCGCGTGGCCGGCCGCGTGTTCGGCGTGCTGGCGGCCGGATTCTCGATCCGCGCCATGGGCGACATGGCGGAGCGCTACACCCAGATCGGCAACACGCTGCGCGTGCTCGGCATCGAACAAGATCAGGTCGGAGCCACGATCCAGCGGATTGGCGATATCGCCCGGCGCACCCTCTCGCCCCTAGACGCCATGGCGACGCTCTATCAGCGCGTCTCCATGGCCGCCGGCGAGATGGGCGCCGGCCAGGAGGATATCCTGCGCTTTACCGAGAACATCGGCCTCGCGCTCGCCCAGCAGGGCGGCTCCGCCGAGCAGGCATCCGGCGCGTTGCTGCAACTCTCGCAAGCGCTGGGGAGTGGCACCGTAAGGGCGCAAGAGTTTAATTCCATCCTCAATGGCGCTTATCCCATCGCGCTGGCGGCGGCGCGTGGCATCGAGGCGGCCGGCGGATCGGTCGCCAAGCTGCGGCAGCTCGTCAACGAGGGCAAGATTTCCTCGGCCGAGTTCTTCCAGGCGATCCTTTCCCAGACCGAGGAACTGGAGTCGACTTTCAGCCAGACCATGCCGACGATTTCGCAGGCGTGGCAGGTGCTGACCGACTCGATCACGCTTTATGTGGGCGAGACGGATTCGGCGGTGGGCATCTCGTCGGCCTTCGCGCAGGTGATCCTCGTGGTGGCGAACAACGTCGAGCGCCTGGCGGCTTACGCGACGGCCGCCGCGCTGGTGTTCGGCGGGCGGCTCGCGGCCGGACTGGTTTCCACCGCCATCGCGACCGCGTCACTCTCCGGCGCGTTGCGGCTTCTGCGGGTGGCGCTGATCTCGACGGGCGTCGGCGCGCTGATCGTCGCCGCCGGCGAACTGATTTACTGGTTTTCCCAGCTGGTGAAAGCAACTGGCGGGTTTGGCGAGGCCATGACGTTGCTCGGCGATGTGGCCGCGCAAATCTGGGATGGCATCGTCATCGCGGCCAAGGCCGTGCCGGTTGGGCTTAACGCGGTATGGGACAGCGTGCGCGCCGGCTTTTATCGAATGGTCGAGGGGCTGGCCACGCGGTGGGCCGATTTCCTGCATGGCCTCGCGGGGACGATGCGCGACATCCCCCTGATGGAGGGCGCCGCGCTCAAGGTCTACGGCTCCGCTGTTCGCGCCGGCTCCGCCGTTTACGAGTTCGGCGCTGCCGCTGCCTCCGCCGAGGAAGACGCGGCCAAGCTGCGCGAGGAAGCCGGCCGGCTTGTTACCGAGGGCTTCGACAAGGCCAAGGATGCGGTGGCGCGGCTGGCCGAGGTCGTCACCAGCGCCGGGGAGGATAGCGAGGGCGCGCTGGCGGGCACCCAGGGCGCGGCCAACAACGTGACCGACGCGCTCGACAAGGCTGGGAACGCGGGCAAGAAGGCCGGCAAGAAAATCAAGGAAGGCGGCGAGGAAGCGCTGACCGGCTGGGCCAAGACGGTCAAGACGCTGGAGGACTACGCGGCCTCCGCCATGGATCTGGCGGGCGGCATCGGCGACAGCCTGGTGTCGGCGTTCCGGGGCGCCGAGGACGCGGTGGTCGAGTTTGTCAAAACGGGCAAGCTCAACTTTACCGACATGGTGACCTCGATGATCGCGGATCTCGCGCGGCTCGCGGTACGGCGCTTTATCCTCGGCCCCATCGCCAACGCGCTCGGAGGAATCTTCGGTGGCGCGGGCAATCCGCTCGCGTTTCTGTCGACGCCATCGTTCGAGGGCGGCGGTCATACCGGCCTTGGCGCGCGCGCTGGTGGCCTGGATGGCAAGGGTGGCTATCTCGCCATGGTCCATCCGCGCGAGCGCATTATCGACGAGACTCGCGGCGGCCGGGCCGGCAGCCGCGACGCGGCGCCGGTGATCGTCAACATCAGCACGCCGAACGCGGAAAGTTTCCGGCAGTCGCGGACGCAGGTCGCGGCCGATATTTCGCGCGCCGTGTCGCTCGGGCGGAGGAGCGCCTGATGGCCTTCCACGATGTCCGCTTCCCCGACAACATCAGTCGCGGCGCCCGCGGCGGCCCCGAGCGGCGCACGCAAATCGTGACGCTCGCGGGCGGCCACGAGGAGAGAAACGCGAGCTGGGCCGATTCCCGGCATAGCTATGACGTGTCCTACGGCATTCGGCGCGCCGACGACCTGGCGGCCGTCAAGGCGTTCTTCGAGGCACGCCTCGGGCGGCTGCACGGTTTCCGGTTCAAGGATTGGGCCGACTATAAATCCTGCGCGCCGAGCCAGGCCGTATCGCCACTCGATCAGGTGCTCGGGACCTATGCAGGTGGCGCCGCCTCCTTCCCGCTGGTCAAGCGCTACACCTCCGCGCCCTCGACTTACACGCGGCGCATCGTCAAGGCGGTGCCCGGCACCGTTGTCGTGGCGGTCGACGGTATCGCCCTGTCGCCGGCGGAATTCGAGGTTGATTACGCCACCGGCGTGGTGACGCTCGACAATTCGTCGGCGGGGCTGCTCGCGGACTTCGCGGCGAACAATTACGCCGTGCCGACCGTTTGGCCGGGCTCGGAGGTGACGGCGGGCTTCGAGTTCGACGTGCCCGTCCGCTTCGAGTCGGACCGACTCGACGTAACGCTCGATATCGAGCGGCTGGGGTCGATCTCGTCGATCCCCCTCATTGAAATCAGGAGTTAGCGATGGCTGTCTTTAACAGCTTCGCCGCGTTCATGAGCGCCGGTTTCGCCGGGCTCTCGCGCGCGAGCGAGGCGTGGATGCCGGATGGCGATGGTGGTTTCATCCATTTCGGCCAGGGCGAGCTGCGGCGCCTCAACGATATCGGCGCCTATCTCGAGCCGGCGGAGACGTATTATCCGGTCAATTCCGCGCTGGCCGGGGCGGTGGAGGGCGCGGTCGGTTCCGGAGGAGCCACACCCACCGACTGGTCCTTGTCCTCGTCGTTCACGGGAACCGGGGTGGCCGCCATCGGGACGCATGGCGGCCTCCCGACGATCACGCTGGACCTCAAGCTGGACAACACCGGCGGCGGCGCGGCCATGTCCGCGCTGGTGCGGCTGAACGACGAGCCGACCGCCGCGAAGGGCCAGACCTGGACGGCCGCCATCTTTTCGGATGTCGTCGAGGTTTATCCCGACGATACCGCGGCGGGTGCGGTCGAGCGCCTGCAGGTCCAGGAGCGCAACGCCGCCAATGGTTTCGTGGCGAATGCCTCGGTCGTTCTCGCCGGCGCGGGGATCAACACCCGAAAGCACGTCACCCGAACCCTAAGCGGTGACGACACGGCGCGCCTGCAGATCTTTTATGAATGGAACGGGGTGCCAGCGGGCACCGTGCTGCATCGTCGGGTGCGGCTCAAGATGCCGACGCTGACCCGGTCCACCGTCCTCTCGACGCCGATGGTGACGACGAACGCGGGCACGGTCCAACGGCTCGCCGATGCGTTGACGCTCGACAGCAAGGTCGGGAACGCGCTCGACTGGTCCATCCGGTATGGCGACGACAGCACCGCCTCCCTGGCCAGCAACCACACCGGCCCGATCGTCATCGATCCGTCCGCGCTGGCACGGCCGGACGTGAAGGCGATCTGGGCGGAGTTGGCGTCGTGAAGGCGCTCTCCCCCGGCCTCGCCGAACACCTTGAGAGCGGGCAAACCACCCTGGCGTGGTGCTGGCGGATCGAGCGCGGGGACGGCGTGGTGTTCGGCTTTACCGACCATGATCGCGCGCTCTCGTTCGACGGCACCGACTTCGAGCCGGAGTCGGGCTTCGTCGCTTCCGAGCTTCGTGGCGGTTCGGACCTGGCGGTGGACGCGCAGGACGCGGAAGGCGTCCTGTCCTCGGACCGGATCACCGAGACCGATATTCTCGACGGGCGCTGGGACAATGCCGAGGTCGAGGTCTGGCGCGTCAACTGGCTGGACGTCTCCGAGCGCGTGCTCATGCGACGCGGCAATATCGGGCAAGTCCGGCGGGGACGCATGTCGTTCGTCGCGGAGGTCCGCAGCCTCGCGCATTATCTCGGCCAGACCGTGGGCCGGACGTATCAGGCGACATGCGACGCCGCGCTCGGCGACGCTCGGTGCAAGGTCAATCTCGAAAGCCCCGCCTACAAAGGCGCCGGCACGGTGACCAGCGTGCAGCGCGGGCGCGCGCTGACCGCCTCGGGACTAAACGCCTTCGCCGCCGATCTATTCTCGCTCGGCACGCTAGAGTGGGCCAGCGGGGCGAATGCCGGCCGGCGCGCGGAAATCATGCGGCACGAGGTTAGCGGTGGCGTGGTGACGCTGACGCTGCTCGAGGAGCCGGTCCGACAAATCGATGTCGGCGACACTTTCGTGGCGCGGGCCGGTTGCGACAAGCGCCTCGCGACCTGCAGGGCCAAGTTCGCCAATGTCGTCAATTTCAGGGGTTTCCCGCATATCCCGGGACAGGACGCGGTGATCCGCTACGCCACCAAGGATGGCGGGCACTCGGGTGGCGTGCTGTGAGCAGGCGCGCGGGCGCGGCGACGGCGCGCGTCATCGAGGCGGCGCGCGGCTGGCTGGGCACGCCTTATCACGATCAGGCCAGCGTCAAGGGCGTGGGGTGCGATTGCCTTGGGCTGGCGCGTGGCGTCTGGCGCGAGGTCGTCGGCCCCGAGCTGACGAAAATTCCGCCCTATTCGCGAGACTGGGGCGAGGTCGGCCCGCGCGAGGTGCTGGCGAACGGCGCGATGGCCTGGATGGTGCCGCTACCGCTTTCCGAAATTCGGCCGGGCGCGGTGGTGCTGTTTCGCATGCGCGCCGGGGCCATTGCCAAGCACTGCGGGATCCTGACCGGCCCCGCCAGCTTCATCCATGCCTATGACCGCCTCGGCGTCGTCGAGGAGGTTCTGACCGATGCGTGGCGCCGCCGCATGGCGTTCGCCTTCCTCTACCCCCCACGCGGCCGGATCCGGCGCGAGAAAATCTGAACGGAAAATGGCGGCAATTGTTCTCGGCATCGCCGGCACCGCGTTGGGCGGGGCCATCGGCGGCTCGATCCTTGGCATCTCGGCGGCGACCATTGGCGGCATGATCGGCGCCGGGGTCGGATCGTTTGTCGACAGCTGGATCGTCTCGCAAATGATGGGCGGCGACGCGCAGCGCATCGAGGGCGCCCGGCTCGACGCGGCGATGATCACGAGCTCGAGCGAGGGCGGCGTCATCCCCCGCGTTTATGGCCGCATGCGGCTGGGCGGAAACATCATCTGGGCCACCGACTTCCGCGAGGAAATCCGGACCGACCGCCAGGGCGGCGGCGGCAAGGGCGGCGGTGGCGGCCCGGAAATTATCACGACGACTTATCTGTATTATTGCTCGTTCGCGGTGGCGTTGTGCGAGGGGCCGATCTCGGGGATCGGCCGCGTCTGGGCGGATGGAAAACCGCTGAATTTCGAGGGCGTCACCTGGCGCTGGTATGACGGTGGCGAGAGCCAGACCGCCGACCCGTTCATCGCGGCGCGCATGGGCGCCGACGCGCCGGCCTATCGTGGCACCGCCTACGTGGTGTTCGAGGAATTGGCGCTCGAGGCGTTCGGCAACCGCATCCCGCAGCTCACATTCGAGGTATTCCGGGCGGTGGACGATCCGGACACCGCCGAGGGCCTCGCCAAGGCGGTGACCATCATTCCCGCCTCAGGCGAATTTGTTTACGCGACCGAGAAGGTGACGCGCGGCGCTGGCGCCGGCGCGACCGAGCCGGAGAACACCAACTGCATTCCGGTGACGAGCGATTTCGTGTTGGCGCTCGACCGCCTGCAGGCGGCGGTTCCCGGGATCGAGCTCGTGTCGCTGGTCGTCGCCTGGTTCGGCGACGATCTGCGCTGCGGTGAGTGTCAAATCCGGCCCGGCGTCGAGTATGGCACCAAGGATACGAGCCGCGCGTGGTCGGTCGATGGCGTAACGCGCGCCGGCGCCTATGTCGTCAGCCGGGACGGCGATGGCCGCCCGGTCTATGGCGGCACGCCGGCGGACTTCGCGGTGACGCAGGCCATCGCCGAGTGCAAGGCGCGCGGACTGCGCGTCACCTTCTATCCCTTCATCCTCATGGACGTGCCCGGCGGCAACGCGCTGCCGGATCCCTACAGCGACAACGCGGCCACGGCCGGCCAGCCCGCGTTCCCCTGGCGCGGCAGGATCACATGCTCGCCCGCCGCGGGCTACGCGGGCACGGTGGATAAAACCAGCGCGGCCGCCGATCAGGTGGCGACGTTGTTCACGCGGACGTGGGGCCTCCGCCGGATGATCCTGCATTACGCGAGCCTCTGCGCCAGCGCTGGCGGGGTCGATGCCTTTATCATCGGCTCGGAGATGCGCGGGCTGACGCAGGTCCGGAGCGCCGCCGGCACCTATCCAGCAGTGTCCCGGCTGGTGACGTTGGCGAACGATTGCCGCGCCATCCTTGGCGGGGGCACCAAGATCAGCTACGCGGCGGACTGGTCCGAGTATTTCGGGCACCAGCCCGGCGACGGTTCCGGCGACGCTTACTTCCATCTCGACCCGCTCTGGGCGGCCTCGAATATCGATTTCGTCGGCATCGACAATTACATGCCGCTATCGGACTGGCGCGACGGCTTCGAGCATGCCGACGCCCTCGAGCATGGGACGATCTACGACCGCGCGTACCTGCAGGGCAATATCGAGGGCGGGGAAGGGTTCGACTGGTTCTACGCCTCGACGGCGGCGCGGGCGGATCAGGTCCGGACGCCGATCAACGATAGCGCCGGGAAACCATGGGTATGGCGCTACAAGGATATCCGCTCGTGGTGGTCGAACGCGCACTATAACCGCCCCGGCGGCGTCGAGGCCGGCTCGCCGACCGCGTGGGTGCCACAAGGCAAGCCGATCCGTTTCACCGAGTTCGGTTGCCCGGCGGTGGATCGCGGCACCAACCAGCCCAACGTGTTCCACGATCCCAAGTCAGCGGAATCCTTCGTCCCGTATTTCTCGCGCGGCTGGCGCGACGACGCCATCCAGCGGGCCTATCTCGAGGCGGTCCTGCTCTATTGGGGCGACAACGCCAATAATCCGGCCTCGAGCGTCTACCCGGGCCGGATGATCGATGTCGCGGAGTGCGCGGCCTGGACGTGGGACGCGCGGCCCTATCCCTGGTTCCCGGCGCTGGACGAGGTTTGGGCGGATGGCTCCAATTGGCGGCTGGGCCACTGGCTCAACGGGCGGCTTGGAGCCGTGTCGCTGGCCGCGCTGGTTCGCCTCTTGTGCACACGGGCCGGATTCGACGAGGCGCTGATCGACGTCTCGGGCCTGTGGGGCGCCGTCGAGGGCTATACCATCGGTGCACTAGAATCGCCGCGCGCGTCCTGCGCCGCGCTGGCGCGGCATTTCGGTTTCGATGCATTCGAGAGCGAGGGGCGCATCGTTTTCCGCATGCGCGGCCGGGCGCCGGTCATGAGCGTGACGCTCGATGATCTCGTCGAGGCCGAGGGCGGCAATGGCGACGTGATCGAGTTCGAGCGCGGCCAGGAAACGGAGCTCCCGCAGGCGCTCAAATGGACCACGGCCCGGTCCGACGAGGAATACGACGCGGCGACCGTCGAGGCGCGGCGCGTCACGGTGGACGCCTCGCGTGTCGTCGCCGAGACCTTCCCTTTCTCCGCGCCGCCCGAGGAAAGCGAGCGCCGGGCCCGCCGGGCGCTGCAGGAGGCGTGGGTCGGCCGGGAGGGCGCGACGTTCCGCCTGCCGCCGTCCCGGATCGCGCTCGACCCCAGCGACGTGCTCGAGCTGGTGCACGATGGTCGCTCCTACGATCTGCGGCTCCTGACCATCAATGACGCCGCCGACCGGGGCATCACGTCCGTGCTGCAGGATCGGGAGGTCTACGACCTGCCGCCGGGGCCGGTCCGTTCCGCGCGCCTGTCGCGTTCGGTTCTGTTCGGCGCGCCGGTGGTGGAATTCATGGACCTGCCGCAACTGCTGCCCGACGACGCGCCATACCAGCCGCTGGCGGCAGCGTATGCCTCGCCCTGGCCGGCGGCGGTGGCGGTGTATCGCTCGCCGGAGGAATCGGGCTTCACGCGGATCGCCACGCTCAACGGTCCGGCACGCATGGGCACCGTGGCCTTCGACTTTTACGGCGGATCGCCCGACCGGTTTGATCTCGGCAACTCGCTCTATGTCGATCTGCTCTCCGGCACGATCGGGAGCGTGACGGACCTGCAGCTTTTCGATGGCGCGAATGCCTTCGCCGTCGAAAGCGCCCCCGGCGCGTGGGAAATTGTGCAGGCCGGCGAGGCGGAGTTGCTCTCGGATCGGCGCTACAGGCTCTCCCGCCTATTGCGGGGCCAGCGCGGCACAGAAGCGGCAATCGGCGACCCGACGCCGGCGGGCGCCCGGGTGGTCGCGCTTGATGGCGCGCTGGCGCGGATGCCGATCAGCGCCGCCGATGTCGGACTTGAATACAATTGGCGCGCCGGGCCGGCGTCGCTGCCGCATAGCGATCCGGCCTTTGTCGGGATCACCTTCGCGCCGGGCGGCGTTGGCCTGCGGCCATTCTCGCCGGTGCATGTGAAGCAACCGTGGAAGTTCGCGCGCTCGCCCGGCGATTTCGAGATCACATGGGTCCGCCGCACCCGGGCGCTGGCCGGCGATAGCTGGGCGGCTGCCGAGGTACCGCTCGACGAGGAAATCGAGGCTTACGAGGTGGATATCCTCGATGGCGCGAGCGTGCTGCGCACCCTGTCGTCGGCCACGTCCTCGGTTGTCTATTCGGGCGCCGATCAGACCAGCGATTGGGGAGCGCCGCTCGCGTTTCCGGCGGTGCTCGACATCGTCGTCTACCAGCTTTCGGCGAGTTACGGCCGAGGGGCGCCTTGCCCCGCCACCCTCTATTTCTAGGAGCCCTTCCCATGGCGGATTCGACGCATCTGCAGCTGCCCTATATCGCCGCCAATCAGGCGCAGAAGCACGTCACCCACAATGAGGGGATCCGGCTGCTCGACGGGCTCGTGCAATTGGCGGTGCTCGACCGTGATCTGACGACGCCGCCGGGATCGCCAGCCGATGGCTCCCGATACCTCGTCGCCTCCGGAGCGACCGGCGCGTGGGACGATTGGGACGGCAATATCGCCTATTACGTCGATGGCGCCTGGATGAAGCTGGTGCCGCATCCCGGCTGGCTTTGCTGGGTAGCCGACGAGGAATTGCTGCTCGTTCGCGGCCCGTCCGGCTGGGGCGCGTTGACGACCGGCGCCGGCTATTCGCTCAAGGGCATCACCCGCCTCTATTCCGGCACGAGCATCGTGATCGACGCCAGCGTGACCGCCGCGCTTATTCGAGGTGTCGGCGGTGGTGGTGGCGGTGGCGGCGCGCAAGGCGGGGCGACTGGTGGCGCGGCCGGCGGCGGTGGCGCGGGCGGCGCCTTTTTCGAGGCGCTCAAGACGGGGATCGGGGGCGCCACGCTCACCTATGCCATCGGCGCGGCCGGAGCGGCAGGGTCCACCGCCGGCGGCAACGGCGGAACGGGCGGGACCACCTCCATTTCCAACGGCACATGGACGCTGCAGGCGCAAGGTGGTGTCGGGGGTAATGGGCAAACCACCGGCAATTGGGCACAGGCGGTGGCTGGCGGCTACGGCCAGAACGCGACGGGCGGCGACCTCAATATTGGCGGCGAGGCTGGGAGCGGCGGGATCCGCCTCGACGCACAGAACGTCCTCGCCGGCCGGGGCGCCGGCTCGAGGTTTGGGGCCGGTGGCAATGCCTACGCGGGCAACGCGGCGGGCCAGCAGGGGCTTGGACAAGGCGCGGGCGGTGGCGGGGGCTCGGTGGCCGCTAACGCGACTGGTCGGGCCGGTGGCGCCGGGGCGGCGGGCTACATCGAAATCTGGGAGTTCGTGGGCGGGGCGTAATTCCGGCAATCGGGTCGACAATCGGAAAGGGGGCATCCGTGAGTGAGGGACCGGGGCTGTTCTGGCAAATCTTCAACGAGCGGGGCGCCCTGCTTGCGTTCTTCGGCGCGCTGGGCGGCGCCGTGCGCTCGGCGACGCTTAAGACAACGTGGCGCGAGGGCATGCGCGTCGTGTTCATCGGCTCGGGGACGAGCTTCGGGGTTGGCGTGCTGGCGCCGATGCTCCTGCGCCCCTGGATCGGGGATCTGCCGCAGGAAATGTCGGGCGCGCTCGGCACGCTCTGCGCGGCGGCATTTTTAACCGGCCTCGTGGCCGTGACACTAATCGAGAGGATCATCGAGAAGAAGGCGGAGGATCGAGATGAGTGAACCGCGGCGGCGCATCTGGCGACGTCCGAAATCCTGCGCGGATCGGAATGCCTTCCACACCTTCCGCGTCGGTTTCCTGATCTTCCTCGTCCTCTGGTTCGTGCTGCCGGTCGTCATGCCGTAGCGGCCGCCACCATCCGAGAATTCATCAGCCGCCTCCGGGCGGCTTTTTTGTTGCTTGAAAGGAGAGAGTGCCATGGCGGAATTTTCCGCGGAAGTGCAGCGGTGGATACTCGCCAGCGAGGGCGGCTATGTCGATCACCCCCGCGATCCGGGCGGGGCCACGAACATGGGCATTACCCACAAGACGCTCGCGGCCTGGCGCGGCCGCGCGGTCACCAAGCAGGACGTACGCGATCTCAAGCGCGCCGAGGCGCTGGAAATCTACAGGGCGCAATATTGGAGCACGGTGCGCGGCGACGACCTGCCGGCCGGCCTCGACTACGCGGTGTTCGACTACGGCGTCAATTCCGGCCCGGCGCGCGCGGTCAAGGATCTGCAGCGCTGCCTTGGCGTTAAGGTGGATGGCATCGTCGGTGCCGTCACCCTCGACGCGGCGCGGCGCGTGAACGACATCATCGGCCTGATCGAGGATCTGTGCGAGCGGCGCTGGTCTTTCGTGCAAGGCCTCAAGACGTTCGCGACTTTCGGGAAGGGCTGGCGCCGTCGCATCTGGGGCGAGGTGATGGGCATCCAGGCGCAGGGCGACACCGGCGTCGCGGACCGGGCGGTCAAGCTGGCCATGGGACAGGCCGCGTCCGCGCCCATGCCGAAGGCGGCCCCGGGCAAGGCCAATCCGGAGGAGCCGAGCGTCGTCGACAGCATCATCAAGGATCCCGGCGGCCTCTCGGGCCTCGGCGCGGGCCTTGCCGCGCTGCTCGGCGCCATCGCGGACCAGCCCATCCTGCAGATCGGCGCGGTGGTGCTGATCGGCGTGCTGGTCTGGCGGTTTGTCATCGCCCGCAAGCAGGCGGACCCGGCATGATCGGGCTGCTGTGGTGGCTGCTCGAGCACTGGTGGCTGGTGCTCGGGCTCGGCGCGTTGGCCGTCGCCTACGTCATCGGCGGCTGGCGCCTCGTGGCGGCGGTGCTCACGCTGGGGATCGGATGGCGCGTCTACGAGCGCGGCCGGCGGCAAGGCCGGGAAGAAATCGAGCGGCGCGACCAGAAGCGCCGCGAACATCTTAAGGAGCAATACGATGAAATTGCTAACCTGCCTCTTGAGCCTGACGCTGCTTATGAGCGGTTGCGCCAGCGTGCGCGTGACGAGTGATTGTCCAGCGCTGGCACCGCCTCCCGCCGCGGCGGTGGCGGCGTTGAAAGGCGCTGGCGACCAGGACGTGGACCGGTGGGCCGTGGCGCTCGAGCGGCACTATCAGATGCTGGACGTCTGCCGGGGGCGCTAAAGGAACGGCATCACGAGCGGCGCGAGCGCGACCGCCCACAGGAACAACGCGGCCATTGTCACCCCGGCGGTGACGATGGCCGCTTTTATTTTGCGCTGAATCGGAGGCGTGCGCTCGAGGCGCTCGCGGTGGCGCTGGTTCTCGACTCCGATTTGCTCCCAATAGCCCATGGGCCCTGCCCCTACTCCGACCGCCATTAACGGCCAGACGGCCGCCAAAATCAACGGCTGACATGGCGGAGGTGGTGGCCGTGCCACCCGGTGCCTTCGCGCCACCCATCCGGCCTCGGTCTGCTCGGCTCCAGAACCGAAAGAGGGGCTGGGCCATGAACGACAACAATCCATTCGAGAGGGACGACCGCGGCGGCGCGCTGGTTGTCTGGGTCTACACGACGATGGTGCTGCTGGTCGGCATCGCGCTCGGGCTGCTGACCGCCATGGTCCTTTGACCTGTGGACTTCCTTTCCGTTTGCAGCGGCATCGAGGCCGCCTCGGTGGCGTGGGAGCCGCTGGGCTGGCGGGCGGTGGCGCTGTCCGAGATCGAGCCCTTTCCCTGCCATGTCCTGGCGCATCGCCAGCGCGCCTCCCGGCCGCTGTTCATGCCGGACCCGGCCAAGGCGACAAGCCACAAGGATGAACGCGCGCGCCAAGCCGCCATCAAGGCGGTGGCGCGGCTTCCCGACCCTTCCCCTGATCTCGTGCCGAACTTCGGCGACATGAACCGCTTCAAGGACTGGCCTGATGCAACTGTCGATCTTCTCGTCGGAGGAACCCCCTGCCAATCCTTCTCCGTCGCCGGCCTCCGAAAGGGACTGGACGATCCGCGTGGCAACCTGGCGCTCACCTATCTTGCCGTTGCTGACCGCTATCGGCCCCGCTGGGTGGTCTGGGAGAATGTGCCCGGCGTCCTGTCGAGCAACAAGGGACGGGATTTTGGTGCCTTCCTCGGGGGCCTGGGGCAACTCGGGTATGGGTGGGCATACCGAGTCCTTGACGCTCAATTCGTCCGAACACGCGGCCTTCCTCGAGCCGTCCCACAGCGACGCCGGCGTGTGTTCGTTGTCGGATATCTTGGAGACTGGCGCGTTGCCGCGGCGGTACTTTTTGACCGCCAAGGCATGCGCGGGGATCCTCCGCCGCGCCGCCAAGCGTCAAAAGGAATTGCCGCCGGCACTCTCCGCGGCACTGACGGCGGTGGCGACGTCGACCACGGCCGTGCCCATCACCTGATCCCCGAGGTTTCCAATGCCCTGGCGGCCCGCGATGCCAAGCAGCCGCGCGCCGAGGATAATGTCGGCATCATTCCGGTGGCGCACGCGCTCCGGGCCGAAGGCTTCGATGCGTCCGAGGATGGCACCGGGCGCGGCACGCCGCTGGTGCCGTTGGCCTTCGCTGAAAACAGCCGGGGCGAGCTCCGCCTGCAGGGCGGTGACGGACAGATCGCCCCCCAGCTCACCACCGGCGGTAGCAAGCCCGGGCAAGGCCAGCCGTGCATTGCCTTCTCGGCAAAAGATCATGGCGCGGATGCCGCCGAAGGCGTCTCCCCAACGCTCCGGGCCGGTGGCCATGGGGAAAGTCACGCAAACGCCGGCGTGATGCCCGCCATTACCTTCGACGTGCTCGCCGGCGGCAACACCGGATTCGCGGTGGGTGATGTGCCGGGCGCGCTGCATGGCGGGGGCAAGCACGGCGACCGTGCGGCGGTGGCATTTCAAGAGCGCGGCCGCGATGGAGGGCGCTCGCTGGAACATCAGGAGGATGTGGCCTACGCGCTGACGGCGCCCAGCGGCGGCGGTCGTGCGCAGGAGCGAAATGTGGCCACGCCATGGGCGGTGCGTCGTCTCACGCCGCTCGAATGCGAGCGCCTGCAGGGCTTCTGGGACGGCTACACGCTGGTGCCCTATCGCGGCAAGCCGGCGGCCGATGGCCCGCGCTACAAGGCGCTGGGCAACTCCATGGCCGTCAACGCTATGCAGTGGATCGGCGAGCGCATCGCGTTCGTCGAGGGCATCCTCGAGGGCGAACGCGGCGGCGCTGGCGTCTGGAGGGTCCCATGAGGATCGAGCGCCATTTTGTCGTGAAAGCCTGGCTCTCGGACGATCGTCGAACCTTCCACCATGAGGTAGGCGGCTGGCACGGCGAATTTCCGGTCGGGGAACTGCCGCGCTGGATCGCCTTCTATCGTCACCACCGGGATCGCCTGCAGGGCAGGTACGCGCACTACTACGCCGAGGACGTGAAGGCGCTCGAGGCGCTGGTCCCACAGCTCGAGGAGGCTGGCCATGGATCCGCGTAGCGACGCGGCCGCCGCGTTCATTCTCGACCTAGTGTCGGACGCATGCGGTGTCTCTCGCGCGGCGATGCGCGGCGCGGCCTACGGAACGCGCGAAGTCTCGGCGGCGCGCCATCTCGCCATGTACCTCATGAACGTGATGCTGGGATGGAAGATGGAGGCGGTCGGCTGGGTGTTCCGCCGAGGTCGCCTCACCGTGCGATATGCCTGCGCCTGCGTCGAGGATCGCCGGGACGATCCGGCGTTCGATGCGCTGGTGTCATCGCTCGAGGGAAAAATCAAAGGTGAATTGGAGGGCAGACGCCGAAAACGGCTTCACGCGGATGCCAGAAACACTATTTGTTCGACCGCGCAGCCTGATGCTAAGGGTGGTTCGGAAAGCACATACTGAGGTCGTTGGGCATGGATGCACTGGTGATAGAGGATGCATCACGGTCGGAAGCGAGCACCAGCTTGGCGATCGGCCAGTTCATGACGCCAACTCTCGTTGCCACGTTCATGGCGAACCTCTTTGGTGATCTGCCTGAAGAAGTCCGGCTACTAGATGCTGGTGCTGGTCAGGGTTCTCTTACCGCGGCGTTCGTCGCCGAGGCCTGCTCCCGAGACGTTCCGCCGCGTTCCATCTCTGCGACCGCATTCGAGTTGGACCCGGGGATGTTGCCGGGGCTTCAAAGGACAATGGAGTTGTGCGCCAAGGCGTGCGCTCGGGCCGGCGTGTCGTTCGAGCACGAAGTCATCAACGACGACTACATCCTTCGTTCATCGGACGCACTCATTGAAGGGCGCGGGATGATGAGCTCGTTCGACTGTGCCATCCTCAATCCGCCCTATGCCAAGATTAGCAGCGGCTCGGCATGGCGGGGCGCGCTCCGCCTGATGGGGATCGAAACCAGCAACCTCTATACCGCCTTCGTCGCGGTAGCTCTCGAGCAGTTGAAGGATGGAGGCCAGATGGTCGCTATCACGCCTCGGAGCTTCTGCAACGGGCCGTACTTTGTCTCATTCCGCCGACAGTTGCTCGAGGCGGCCGGGATCGAGCGCATCCATCTCTATGGGTCGCGCCGCAAGGCTTTTGCCGAGGACGCGGTCCTTCAAGAGAATATCATTTTCCGACTTACCAGAGGCACGGCGCAGCCCGAACGCGTTTGCCTCTCGACCAGTGATGGTCCGTCCGCTGAAATCAGCGCGCGGATGGTGCCATTTTCAGAGGTTGTCGCACCGGAGGACCGGCAGCGCTTCATCCGGTTGCCGATCACAGCCGAAAATTCGGCGCTTGCCGACAAAGTGCGCGCGCTGCCTGCCACGCTTGCGCACCTCGGGATCAAGATTTCTACCGGCCGCGTAGTCGACTTTCGCGCACGAGAGCACCTGCGCAAGATGCCCGAGGATGACACGGTGCCTCTGATCTATCCGATGCACTTCAATGGAGGTTCGGTCGTTTGGCCGAAGCCGGAAGGGCGGAAGCACAATGCGCTCGCGTTGAACGAGGCGACAATGGATGTTGTCGTGCCGCGCGGCATGTATGTCCTGACGAAACGCTTTACCTCCAAGGAGGAGAAGCGCCGGCTGGTTGCGGTAGTTTACGATCCCGCGGTGGTGGATGCGGAGTATGTGGGCTTCGAGAACCACCTCAACTATTTCCACGAGCATGGCCGAGGCCTATCTGAGGCGCTCGCAAAGGGAATGGCGATTTTCCTCAATTCGACAGCAGTCGATGAGTTTTTCCGCCAGTTCAGTGGCCACACCCAGGTCAACGCGACCGATATCCGTAACATGCACTTCCCGGATCGGGATACGCTTGAACGGCTGGGCGCGCTCGCCGATAACGGCTGGCCGGACCAGTCTGTGATCGATGAAGCTGTCGAGGCGCTACTCTAGGTGAACGATTCCGCGAGGAAGTGCTTGGCTGGATCTCCCTGAATCCAGATGTAGGTGCCGACCGCGATATTCTGGTGCCGCTGCTGCCGAGCCGCCGCCTCCCGCCATGTTCGGTAGGCGGTGGTAAAATCGACGCCTGCCTTACCGCAGCGCTCAGCCATCCCGCGGAGCTGGTTGACCTTGTGAAGGTCCACTTCCCCGTCGCTGGTCACGGCTTCAATCACCCACAGTCGGTCCGTCACTGGGTTCCACAGCAGCACGTCCGGCATGGCGTCCGCCAGAGTCAGTCGGATGCCGGCGGCATCGAGTTCAGCTCGTTGCTCATCGCGGATTCGGTCACCATCACCATCGTCCACGTAGATCACGCGGTAACCCGGCAGGAAGCGCGCTGCGTAGTGATCGATCGACGATCGGATCAGGTCGGAGTGACTGGTATCGACGAGCGCCCGAGACGCCTCTGCCATTTCAGCCTGAAATTCACGGCGCCGCCGCGTCTCGTCGCCGCTGGCCCACGTGCGCAGCATCGCCGGCCACTCATGGTCAGGCGCCTGTAGTATCGCCTTGAAGTCCTCCGCTAGTCGATAGGAGGAGTTCCCCGACTTGGCGACAACGTGACCTGCAATGAATGCACCTTCGTGCAACGTAACCGCCTCGATCCCTCCGAGGTCTCGCAGCGGCTTGATCCAGTAGTCGCGTCCTTCCCGGTCCAACTTCCCTCCGCCACGCTGAAGGATGCCGATGTGGCACCCGAGGTGGGCGGTAGTCGCGCCATCGGCGATGGTCGCACCTTCGGGCGCCCTGGAGAACCAACTGGGCGTTTCGTCGTCGAGCAGGGCAAACACCGCATCGACCAGTTCGGTATTCTGATCGAGGTCTAATTGGCGTAGCACGTCTCGCACTCGCTGCTTGGCGATACCCTGGAATTCGTTTGGCACCGCTTGGCCGCCATTTTCGATGCGGGCCGCCCGCAGGCGCGCTACTTCATCATGCAGTGCCATCCCTGCCCCTTGTTCCGAGAAGCGGTGGCCTGCGCCCCTCGCCTCATGCGGTTGGATGCAGGCGAGTGCCGCCGAGTGCTATTCGGCTGCTTGCCTAGCATGCGATGGCGCGCGACACAGCCCCGGAGACAGGCAAAATGTTGAGGTGGCGTTGAGGCAAAAAGAAAAGCCCCGGCGCGGGCGCTGGGGCTTGTTCGTATACCGCTGATAATGCGGGAAGTTTTGGTTGCGGGAGTAGGATTTGAACCTACGACCTTCAGGTTATGAGCCTGACGAGCTACCGGGCTGCTCCACCCCGCGATAAACTGGTGCGCGCCTTCTTTGTCCGGCGAACAGGGGGCTGTTCAACGCCATGGGGCGTCGATCGATCCCGGCTGGAGACGTCCTGAGAAGGCAACCACGGCAAGAGCCGGTGGCGCGGGGGGTATGTATCAATGCCCGCCGCCTTTGGGAAGGGGCTGCGGCCATCTTTTCAGGATTTTATGGCATCGCCCGACGCTTTTATAGCATGGCCCGACCCGGGGCTCGACGCCAGCGATGGCCCGCCCAGGGCGACGGGGTCCCCGGCCGCGGCCTCACCAGCTTCCAGCGAACGCACCGGCGGCCAGGACGCCGCGATTGCGATCCGACGTGCCTCGATCCGGCAAGCCTCGATCCGACATGGCCTGATTCGACATGGCTTGGCCGCGCCAGGCGGCGGTATCCACGTCGCACGAAAGCGCTATAAATCCCGGCGCATCGTTCGCTATCATCCGGCATCGGGGAGAAACGCCATGGATTTGGGAATCAAGGGCCGCCGCGCGCTGGTCTGCGCATCGAGCAAGGGCCTGGGGCGCGGCTGCGCCATGGCGCTGGCGGCGGAGGGCGTGCATCTCACCCTCACCGCGCGCGGGGCCGAGACGCTCGCCACGACCGCCGCCGAGATCCGCAAGGCCCATCCCGGCATCGAGGTCGTCGAGGTCGCCGGCGACATCACCACGCCGGAGGGCCGCGCCGCCGCGCTCAAAGCCTGCCCGGAGCCGGACATCCTGGTCAACAACGCCGGCGGCCCGCCGCCGGGCGATTTCCGCAGCTTCACCCGCGACGACTGGATCAAGGCGCTCGACGCCAACATGCTGACGCCGATCGAACTGATCAAGGCCACCGTGGACGGCATGATCGCGCGCAAGTTCGGCCGCATCGTCAACATCACCTCGGCCGCGGTGAAGGCGCCGATCGACGTGCTGGCGCTGTCGAACGGCGCGCGCAGCGGCCTCACCGGCTTCGTCGCCGGGCTGTCGCGCAAGACGGTGCGCCACAACGTCACCATCAACAACCTGCTGCCCGGCCCGTTCGACACCGACCGCATCCGCAGCGTCGTGGCGGCCCAGGCCAAGGCGGCCGGCGTCTCCACCGATGAGATCGTCAAGCAGCGCGCCGGCGAAAATCCCGCCGGCCGCTTCGGCGATCCCGAGGAGTTCGGGCTCGCCTGCGCCTTCCTGTGCGGCGCGCGGTCGGGCTTCATCACCGGGCAGAACCTGCTGCTCGACGGCGGCGCCTTCCCCGGCACGATGTAGCCGCCTACAATCGCCGGATACATCCGTCGCATCGCTCTTTGGGAGAACGCCCCCGTGAACTGGACAGTCGGCCGGGTCAGGATCACAAAAATCGTCGAGATGGAAACCGTGGGGCACACCCGGTTCATCCTGCCTCAGGCGACGCCGGATAAAATCCAGCAAATCCCCTGGCTCGCGCCGCGCTTCGCCAACGACGAAGGGCGGCTGCGCATGAGCGTCCATTCGCTGGTGGTGGAAACGCCATCGCAACGCATCGTCGTCGATACCTGCATCGGCAACGACAAGGAGGGCCGCGGCGTGCCGACCTGGAATCGGCTGCAAACGCCGTTCATCGAAACCATGACGGCGGCGGGCTATCCGCCGGACAGCATCGATCGCGTGATCTGCACCCACCTGCACGTCGATCACGTCGGCTGGAACACCCGGCTCGCCGGCGGCAAATGGGTGCCCACCTTCCCCCGCGCGCGCTACGTTTTCGGCAGGACCGAATACGATCACTGGGCCGCGCACAGCGACACCCCGGAGCACCGCGCGGTGTTCGACGACTCGGTGAAGCCGATCGTCGAGGCCGGGCTGGCCGATCTGACCGCGAGCGACGCCCGCCTTTCCGACGAGATCACCCTGATCCCGACGCCCGGCCACAGCCCCGGCCATATGAGCATCCTGATCCGCTCCGACGGCGAGGAGGTGCTGTTGACCGGCGACGTCGCGCACCATCCCTGCCAGATGGCGCATCTCGACTGGTCCTCGACCGCCGATTCCGATCCCGTGCAGTCGATCGCCACCCGCCGCGACCTGTTCGGCCGCTTTGCCGATACCCCCACCCTGGTGATCGGCGGCCACTTCGCCGCCGGTCATCTCAAGCGCGACGGCGACGCCTTCCGCCTCGACGCATGATAGCCCCGCTTTCCTTCCAGCCAGGGGCGTGCGATCGCGCGCTGCCCCCGAATATGAACCCAGACTCGTTTCAGGTTGAATTGACGCGGATCCCCCAAACACTGCCGTCATTCCGGGATGCGCGCGCTGGCGCGCCGGCTCGGAATGATCGGGTACGGGTCGATTCAACCCGATGCGAAACCGCTCTCAACAAACCCGCAAGGAGACGACGATGAAACTCGTGAGATATGGCGCAACCGGCAGCGAGAAGCCCGGACTGATCGACGCATCGGGCCAGTTGCGCGACCTGTCCGGCGAGATCGCCGACCTCGGGGGCGAGGCGTTCTCCCCGGCGGCGCTGGCGAAACTGGCGGCGCTCGATCCGGCGAAGCTCCCCGCCGTCAGCGGCTCGCCCCGGCTCGGTCCGCCGGTCGGAGGCCAGCCGAAGTTCATCGCCATCGGCCTCAACTTCGCCGACCACGCCGCCGAATCCGGCCTGCCGATCCCGGCCGAGCCGGTGGTGTTCATGAAGGGCGTCAACGCGCTGTGCGGCGCGCATGACAACGTCGAAAAGCCGCGCGGCTCGACCAAGCTCGACTGGGAGGTCGAGCTGGCGGTGGTGATCGGCACCCGCGCCAAATACGTCAGCGAAGCCGACGCGCTCAAGCACGTCGCCGGCTACGCGGTGTGCAACGACGTCTCGGAGCGCAACTTCCAGATCGAGCGCGGCGGTCAATGGACCAAGGGCAAATCCCACGACACCTTCGGGCCGCTCGGCCCATGGCTGGTGACGCCCGACGAGGTCGGCGACGTTCACAAGCTGGATATGTGGCTCGACGTCAACGGCCAGCGCCGCCAGACCGGCTCGACCGCGACCATGATCTTCAACGTGCCGCAGATCATCGCCTATCTCTCCGGTCTGATGACGCTGATGCCGGGCGATGTCATCACCACCGGCACGCCGCCCGGCGTCGGCATGGGGATGAAGCCGCCGCAGTTCCTCAACGTCGGCGACGTCGTCACCCTCGGTATCGCCAAACTCGGCGAGCAACGCCAGACCATCGTGGCGGCCTGACGGGCAAGCGGCGGCGACGGCCGCATGTCATCGGCATGTCGCCGCACGGGCCCGCACCATCGCAACGGGACGCTGATATTAAAGGGACGCTGACATGAAGCTCACTTTCTCTCAAGCCTCGCCGTTCGCGCGCAAGGTCCGCATCTGCGCCATCGAACTCGGCCTGATCGACCGCATTGAGCTGGTGCCGACGACGGTTGCGCCGGGGACGGCGAACGAACGCTACGCGCACGACGTCAACCCGCTGCGCAAGCTGCCGGTGCTCATTCTCGACGACGGCAGCACCATCGCCGACTCGCTGGTGATCTGCGAATATCTCGACGATCTGGCGGGCGGCGGCAGGATCATGCCGGTGAGCGGCGCGGCGCGCTGGCAGGTCAAGACCGAGCATTCGCTGTTGCAGGGGATGCTCGACGCCATGCTGCTGTGCCGCTACGAGCGGATGCTGCGCCCCGAAAGCAAGTTCTGGAAAGAGTGGTACGACGACCAGTGGGACCGCGCCTGGCAAGGCTTCGCGCGGTTCGAGGCGCGGCCCGACATACTGGCAAGGCCGCTCGACATCACCCAGATCGCGCTCACCTGCGCGCTCGGCTACGCCGATTTCCGCTTTCCCGATTGCAACTGGCGCACGGCGTTTCCGAAGCTCGCCGCCTTCAACGCCGCCATGCTGAAGCTCCCCTCGGTCGCGATCTCGCAGCCGCCGGCGGCGTGAGCGGGACAGCGGCGGCGGACGCCGGCATCAATCGAACAGCGTCGGCGTGTAGTTGACGTAAGCGCCTTCGATCGCCAGCATCTTCAGCTTGGTGGCGACGCCGCCGTTGGCCGAGAAGCCGCCCGGCTTGCCGCCGGCCGCCAGCACCCGATGGCACGGCACCACGATCGGACAGGGATTGCGGCCGAGCGCCTGGCCGACATCGCGCGACAGTTCGACGCCGCCGAGCCGCTTCGCGATATCGCCATAAGTGAGCGTCTTGCCCGGCGCGATGGTCCGCGCCTCTGTGTAGACGCGGCGGTGAAACTCCGGCACGCCGGTCATGTCCAGCACGATATCGGTAAGGTCGATCGGCTTGCCCGCCAGCAGTTCGGTCATCTCGTCGATGGCGTGCCGCACGTCCGCCGGCGGCACCGCCTCCACGATCCCCTCATGGCGCTGGCGCAGCCGCAGCAGGGTCTTGTCCCGGCTCGTCATCGGCAACTGCACACCGACGATGCCGCGCGCGCCCCACGCGACGCCGCAGCATCCGATCGCGCTCTCGAACAGGGCAAGGCAATAATCGGCCATCGCTTCCCCGCTGGTTCAGATGTGTTGCTTATGACGTTTCATGTTTTGACGGAAACGCCGGTCATTGCCGGGCTTGACCCGGCAATCCATCATTTTCAGAAAGATGGATGCGTGGATCAAGTCCGCGCATGACGATGGATGATTCCGCCAAAAGCAGAAAGCATCCAGGTAATTTAGCTGGTACGGCCCACGCGACGCCACCCGGATTCCGGCTCTCGCACCGGCATCCGCAAACCATCCGAACGATGGGAATATCTCAGACCTCGACCGCCGCCTGGCTGGCGCGCGTCTTGCGCGACCCCGAGGTGAGGAACTCGACGCCGATCTCATCGCCGTTCAGCCGGATCAGGCGGCAGCGGCGATAGACCAGCCCGCGCGACGACAGCAGCAGGAAGAACTCTTTCAGCTCCAGGCCCTCGAACGAACCGTTGACCGACAGCCGCGCGCCGCTGTCGGAGATATCCTGCAAGGTGCAGTCGCGCCGCCAGGTGCCGTCGATGGCCATCATCTGAACCGCGACGCCCCGCTCAAAACCGACCCGCGGATTCCTGCGACTCTCCCACCCCATGGCTGGAACTCCATTGCGGCGAAACGACTACGACAAACAACGTGCGGCACCGCTTCCCGCAATCCGGACCAGCCGGCTCGGGCCGCCCTCACGATGAAGCGGCATACCGGCATTTTCCGGATGACGGCAGTAAGTCCCTACCGGAAACAACTTTCGATTGCGTTAAACCGCCGCTACTAGCCTCCGGTTCCTCCCAACGACAGTTCCTCCCAGCAAAAAGGGCCTGCCGTGGCGGGCCCTTCCGGATGACAGCGTACTGCCGTCCGCGGTCACCAGCGCCGATAGTGCCGGTGATGATAGTGGCGGTGCGGAACGTAGACGCGCGGCACATACACACGCGGCGCATAATAACGGCGGTGGTGCCGATGATAATGCCGATAGTGCCGACGGTGACGGTACTGAACCTCGGTGACCGCTCCCGACGCGCCTTCCGCCATCGCGGCGGAGATTCCGGGATTGACGGGCGAGGCTGCCTGCGCCTGCGGCGTGGGCGCCGCTACGACCAGTAGTCCGCCGATGGCAAGGAGGCCAAGAACTTTTCGGATCAACATCGATCTTCTCCTTCATGGGTCGCGTGAAAGACGAACACCGGTCGCTAATCGGTGCATGAAGGAAGGCTAGAAGCGTTCACGTGAACTGAAACTGAACGGCCCTGCGACAAACAGTGCGCGCCGCAAGTTCCCTTTGTGCCGCCGCATCCGATGTGGATAAGCTCCACGACGGAACTGTGCCGTCAGATGGACGAAAATGCGGCGCGATTGTGAGGGTGGTCAGCCGTGACGCCAGACGCATGTCATGCGCGGCACGATGACGGTGCCGCTCGGCCGGAACTCGCGCACGTAGGTCGCGGTGCAGTCGCGCACCGCGTTGGGGCCCGGATTGTATCGCGGATAGACGTCGTCGGGCTGATAGCGCGGATGGACCCGGATGCGGGTCGGCGGCCGGCGCCGCGCGCGACGCTGCGCCGACAGGTCGGTCGCCGCCGGCTGCGAAGCGGCCTGCGTCGCGGCGACGGCGCGCGGCGCCGTTCGCGCCTCGGCCGCGTGCGCGGCGGACCAGCCCGCCGCCATCCACACCCCGGCGGCCACGGCCACCTTCAGGATGACGCTGCCCCCATTTTGCCTCATGATTCCCGCGCCTCTTCCATCGTCGCCGGCGACACCGTGTGCGATTGCCCCGCCCGCGTCAACCGCCGACGCGGCGACGATACCCGTTGCTTATATTTGCTAGGGTATGATCCCGGAAGTGCAAGCCGATCGGCCAGAGGGTCAGGTGAAGGACAGCCAGAATTGGACAGCCGCCAAAGCGCCCTCCCTCTCCGAACTGGAGGCCATGGCGTGGGACCAGCTTGCGACCCTGCCCAAGGCGTTCCGCGACGCCTGCGCCGGCGTCGTCATCCGCGTCGACGACTTCGCCACCGACGAGGTGCTGGACGAACTGGGCGCCGAGAGCGAGTTCGACATCCTCGGCCTGTTTCAGGGCGTCGGCCTGCCGTTCCGCAGCCATGACGACGTGGCCCCCATGCCCAACATGATCTGGCTCTACCGCCGCCCGATCCTCGATTACTGGGCCGACCACGACGAGACGCTCGGATTCATCGTGCGCCACGTCCTGGTCCACGAGATCGGCCACCATCTCGGCCTCTCCGACGACGACATGGAGGCCATCGAGGCGAGCGTCGCGGATTAGCCCTCTCGCAAATCGGCCTTGGAGCGCCGGCGATATTTGGCTACAACCACCCCGGCTTCGCGGCGACACGCTGCGAGGCGCGTTTCTGGAGCGCGAGATCGGTCATGGATAAATTCACCACGCTGGAAGGCGTCGCGGCGCCGCTGAAGATCATCAATGTCGATACCGACATGATCATCCCCAAGCAGTACCTCAAGACGATCAAGCGCACCGGCCTCGGCAAGGGTCTGTTCTCGGAGCAGCGCTACAACGACGACGGCAGCGAGAACCCGGACTTCGTGCTCAACAAGCCGGCCTATCGCAATGCCAAGATTCTCGTCGCCGGCGACAATTTCGGCTGCGGCTCCTCGCGCGAGCACGCGCCGTGGGCGCTGCTGGACTTCGGCATCCGCTGCGTGATCTCGACCTCGTTCGGCGACATCTTCTACAACAACTGTTTCAAGAACGGCATCCTGCCGATCCGCGTGTCGCAGGAGGACCTCGACAAGCTGTTCGACGACGCCGAGCGCGGCGCCAACTCGACCTTGACGATCGACCTCGCCAATCAGGAAATCCGCGGCCCCGACGGTGGCAAAGTCACTTTCGAGATCGATCCGTTCCGCAAGCATTGCCTGCTGAACGGCCTCGACGACATCGGGCTGACGATGGAGAAGACGCCCTCGATCGTGACCTACGAGGCGAAGGCCGCCGAAGCGCGCCCCTGGGCGTGAGGAGCGGCAAGGCTCCTTCACCTCGCCATCGGCATCATCAGTTCGTCATGGCCGGGCACGCGGCAGACATTTGCTGACTGTCGAAATCTGAAGCCTTGCCGCGCGCCACGCTGTCGGAGACAACGTGCTGCTTGGCTGCGCGTACTGCCGACGCATCGCATCGCGAGGCGGATTGCTCTGAATCAGGGAGACTAACGCCTGTCGCCAGGCGGCGCTGCTGCGATCCCCGTCAATGGAGCAATGCGCAGTTATTCCGGCCCGGCTACTGCCACGATCTCGGAGAGATTATCCAGAGGCAAGCCATCGGCGCGCATGAGGCGGGTGACCACCTCTTGGCCGTCCGCAGTTTGCAGGCGCAATCGCGAGGGTCCGCCGGGCAGATGGGCTTCCGACCATTCGCGCAAGGCGACCAGCGCGGGCGTAAGCGCGCGGCCCTTCTCCGTCAGCACATAGCCATTGCGCTGCCGCCGGCCCGGCTCCCGATAGGGTCGCTGTTCGAGGATGCCTTCCGCGACCAGCTTTGACAGCCGCTCCGCGAGCACCGAACGCGGAATGCCAAGATCGTCGTGCATCGCGTCAAACCGCTCCACCCCACACAAGGCTTCGCGCAGGATCAGCAGCGTCCAGCCGTCACCGATTGAGCGGATGGCCCGTGCGAGTGCGCATTCTGCAAGCGGCACAGGGGCATGGTGGGTGGGAACGATCTTGGAGGCATCTTCGGTCATGCGGCCAGCATAACAGAGTTTGATTTTCATACCCAGAGGAGATAGTCTGGATATGAAAAATGGACTCAGATGCCAATGTCGCAATCTGCCGTCACGCCCGAGCTGATCGACCATCATCGCCAATGCGCGCACCGGAGCCGAAACGTAGCGATGCGCCGCGCATCTGGGCGCGCCCTTCGTTCTTTCTTGAACCTGTTGCCCAAGCTCTCATGGAGCCGTGCTGACAACTCGGCCAATTCCGAGCCGGAGCACCCCCGCCGCGATGTTGCGATCGTTGCGGTGCTGGCGCTCGCGCCTGCAATCGGCCTCGGCATCGCACGCTTCGCCTATGCGCTGGTTCTGCCCGACATGCGCGCCGATCTTGGCTGGTCGTATGCGGATGCGGGTTGGATGAACACGACGAATGCCGCCGGCTATCTGCTCGGGGCCTTGGTCGCCGCGCGGGCAATCGCAACTATGGGCGCATACCGCGTCATGGTGGCCGGCGCATGGGCCTGCGTCGTGGCGCTCCTGCTTTGTGCCCTGTTCCGTCACGCCATAGCGCTCAACGCCGCCAGAGTGCTGGCCGGACTCGGCGGCGGCTTCGCCTTCGTGTCGGGCGGCGTGCTCGCGGCTGGCGTGGCGCAGCGCAACCCGGAACGCGCCGCCTTTCTGCTCGGCCTGTTCTATGCCGGACCGGGTCTCGGCATTTTGCTGTCGGGCGTCGCGGCTCCGCTCACCCTCGAAACGTTCGGAGCAGGATCGTGGGGCATGGCATGGGCCGCGCTCGCGCTCCTCTCCCTGCCGCTGGCGGTCGGCCTTCATCTGGCGCGGGGTGAAAGCGCGGCGGCTCCGCCATCCGAACCGACGAGTCCGCGCTACGGGGACATGCGCTGGCTGCTCTGCGGCTATCTGTTCTACGGCGCGGGCTATATTGCCTACATGACCTTTATGATCGCCTGGGTGCAGGGCAGCGGCGGCAGGGTCAGTTTCCAAGCCCTGTTCTGGGCAGTGATCGGACTTGCGACGATGGCCTCGCCGTGGCTGTGGACCGTGATCCTCAAGCGGCTCCTGCACGGGCACGCCTTTGCCGTCCTGACCGGCATCACCGCCATCGGGGCAATGTTGCCGCTCATATCCAATACGGTGCCCATGCTGCTCGCATCGGCGGCATTGTTCGGCAGCGCATTTTTCGCGGTGGTGGCTGCAACGACCGCCTTCGTGAGACGCAACTTCCCGCAAGGGCAATGGGCATCTGCCATCGGCATTCTGACCGTCGGCTTCGGGATCGGTCAGATGCTCGGACCGGTCGCTATCGGCGTGGTCAACGATGTGATGCGCAATCTCTCGAGCGGTTTATGGGCGTCCGTGTTGCTGTTGCTTATCGCCGCAATGCTTAGCGCGTTGCAGCGGGATCGTGAGGCAACATGAGGCGGCGGGAGGGCAGATGGACGACCGTGTGTCGATGGCTGCTCTGATATAAGACATGCGCTGGACGGGCCGACAGCGATTGGACGACGCCCTTGAGGCAGCCGAAGCCATCCGCGAAATCATCGACCGCACCGTCATCACCCCCGACGCGCCGCGACTTCGCCGTCACCCCGCAAAACGAGCTTGGCACAATCCTCAACTGGATCGAGCACACCGGAAAGCCGGCTACAAGCTCGCAACCGCCACCTCATCCCGTTTGTCGGCTTCGGTTAAAACTCGGGCTTGTCCCGGCCATCCCCATCTTTGCGACGTGCTGCTGTCAGTTCGCCCCCTTCACCGCCTCGGCGGCGGCGATCGCCGCCATGTTGATGATACCGCGGCTGGTGACAGTGGGCGCCAGAACATGCGCGGCCCTGCCGGTCCCCATCAGGATCGGGCCGATGGGGAGTCCCTTATTCAATTCAGTCAACAACGTCAGCGACAGGTTGGCGGCTTCCAGATTGGGGAAGATCAACAGGTTGGCTTCGCCCGAGAACGCCGGGTTGGAGATATAGTCCTTGCGCAGCAGCGGATTGACCGCGAGATCGCCGGGCATCTCGCCCTCCACCTGCAGGTCGGGCGCGACCGCCTTCAGCTTGCGATAGACGTCGCGCATCTTGGCGGCCGACGCCGCGTCGCGCGAGCCGAACGCCGAATGGCTGAGCAGCGCCACCTTGGCCTCGATCTTGAAACGGCTCAGGTGATCGCGCGCCTGCAACGTGATCTTGACGATCTCGTCGGCATCGGGGTCGGCGTTGACGTAGGTATCGGCCAGAAAGAACGTGCCGCGCGGCAGGATCAGCACCGACAGCGTCGAGAGGTGAGAAACGCCGTCGGCAAGGCCGAGGATCGCCTCCAACTCGCGGGCATGGCCGATGAAATCGCCTTCCAGCCCGCACAGCAGCGCATCCGCCTCGCCCCGGTGCATCGCCAGCGCGGCGATCGCCGTGGTGTTGGTGCGCACAACCGCACGCGCGCGATCGATGGTGACGCCGTTGCGCTCCTGCAAGGAATGATAGAGGGCGACATAGTCGCGATAGCGCGGATCGTCCTCGGGATTGATGATCTCGATGTCGCCGGCGCGGATCGGCAGGCCAAGGCGCTCGCAGCGCTGCTCGATGACGGTCGGTCGGCCGATCAGGATCGGACGGGCAATGGTTTCGTCGATCAGCACCTGCGCGGCGCGCAGCACGCGCTCATCCTCGCCGTCGGCGAAGGCGACCCGCACGCCCTTGCCGAGCGTCTGCTCGATCATCGGCTTCATCACCAGACCCGAGCGGAACACGAAGCGCTTGAGGCTGTCCTGATAGGCCGCCATGTCGGTGATCGGACGACGCGCGACGCCCGAGTTCATCGCCGCCTGCGCCACCGCCGGCGCGATCCGCAGGATCAAACGCTGATCGAACGGCGACGGAATCAGATAGTCGCGTCCGAACGTCGCCGGCACGCCGCTCACCGTCGCCTCCAGACCCGGCTCATGCGCCAGTTGCGCGATGGCGTAAGCGGCTGCGCGCTTCATGTCCTCGTTGATGACGGTGGCGCCGACGTCGAGCGCGCCACGGAAGATGAACGGGAAACACAGGACGTTGTTGACCTGGTTCGGATAGTCGGAGCGTCCGGTGCAGATCAGGGCATCAGGCCGCGCCGCCATCGCGATCTCCGGCATGATCTCCGGCACCGGGTTGGACAGCGCCAGGATCACCGGATCGGGCGCCATGTCGCGGATCATCTCCGGCTTCAACGCGCCGGCCTGCGACAGCCCGACATAGATGTCGGCGCCAGCCATCACCTCGGCGAGTTCGGTCGCCTCCGTCGCTTGCGCGAACGCGCCGCGCCAGCGATCGACCGCATTGCTGCGCTTGGTGGTGACCAGCCCCTTGCTGTCGGCGATGAAGATGTTCTCGCGCTTTGCCCCCACCGCAATCAGCATATCCATGCAGGCGATCGCGGCGGCACCCGCGCCGGAGGTGCAGATCCTGGCGTTGCCGATGTCCTTGCCGACCAGCCGCATGGCGTTGAGAACCGCGGCCGCGACGATGATCGCGGTGCCGTGCTGATCGTCATGAAAGACCGGAATCTTCATGCGCTCGCGCAGCGTTTCCTCGACCAGGAAACAGTCCGGCGCCTTGATGTCCTCCAGATTGATGCCGCCGAAACTCGGCTCCAGCGGCGCGATGATCTCGATCAGCTTGGCCGGATCGGTTTCCGCGATCTCGATATCGATGCCGTCGATGCCGGCGAACTTCTTGAACAGAACCGCCTTGCCTTCCATCACCGGCTTGGCCGCCGCCGCGCCGATATTGCCGAGCCCGAGCACGGCGGTGCCGTTGGAGATGACGGCGACGAGATTGCCCTTCGCGGTATAACGATACGCCTGATCGGGATCGGCGGCGATTTCCTCGCAAGGGGCGGCAACGCCGGGCGAATAGGCCAGCGACAGGTCGCGGGTGTTGGACAGCGGCTTGGTCGGGGTCAGCTCGATCTTGCCCGGTTTCGGAAATTCGTGAAACCGCAGCGCCGAGGCGCGCAAGTTGGCTTGGTCTTCTTCCAGCACAGTCAATCCCCCGATGCGTTCGTCCCGCTCGCGAGCGCGTGCCGGACGCAATTCCGCTGTTGCCGATGGCGATGCCGACGGGAGGTGGCAAATCCAACCAGCCGGGGCGGCAAGAAAAAAGCCTAATTTTCGTCAGGTCAAGTCAACGCTGCGATGCAGCGGCACGCATCGCCTATGGTGAGATGGCGCCGATCGACCACGGCAGCGCAATGCCACCCCTGAACACCACCACCTCGTCGTCCTCGACCGCGACCGCCGCCATGGCGCGGCTTTCGCGGCGCTCAAGAACCAGCGTGCCGCGATTGAGTTCGAGGCCGTAGAAGCGCGCGCCGTTGAGCGAGGCGAATGCTTCGAAACGGTCCAGCGCATTCTCCTCGTCGAACACCTGCACGTAGGTCTGAAGCGCGGTCGCGCCGCCGAAGATGCCGGCCGAGCAGCACTCCGCCTCCTTGCGCACACGCGGATGCGGCGCGGTGTCGGTGCCGATGAAGAAGCAGCTCTCGCCCGAGGTTGCGGCCTTGCGCAGCGCCAGCCGGTGCCGCTCGCGCTTGGCCACCGGCAGGCAGTAGAGATGCGGCTGCAACCCGCCCTGAAACAGCGAGGTGCGGTTGATGACGAGATGGTGCGGCGTGATCGTCGCACCCACGCGCGGCGCATGGGCACGGACAATGTCCAGTGTCTCCGCCGTGGTGGCATGCTCGATCACGACTTTCAGTCCCTGATGCCGCTTGAGCATCGGCAACAGGCTCTGCTCCATGAAGACGGCCTCGCGGTCGAAGATATCGATTGCGGGATCGGTGGCCTCGCCATGGATCAGCACCGGCATCCCGATCTTTTCCATACGCTCCAGCACCGGCGCCAGCGCGGCAATGTCGGTGACGCCGTGATGGGCGTTGGTGGTGGCGCCCGCCGGGTAGAGCTTGGCCGCGACCCATACGCCCTCCGCATGACCGCGCGCGATCTCGTCCGGCGAGGTCGCATCGGTCAGGTAGCAGGTCATCAGCGGCTGGAAATCGGAGCCCGCCGGGCGCGCGGCGAGAATGCGGTCACGATAGGCGCTGGCCGCCGCGACCGTCGTCACCGGCGGCACCAGATTCGGCATGATGATGCCGCGCGCGAACTGCGCGGCGGTGAACGGCAGCACCGCGGAAAGCATGGCGCCGTCGCGCAGATGCACGTGCCAGTCGTCGGGACGCCGGATGCAGATGGCGGTGACCGGCGCGGCGGCGGACGCGGCGCGGTCGAACATGGTGTCGAGACTCATGGCCCGCACTATACGCCAAACCGTGACCGGCTTGGAACCGGCGCGGCGGCGAACTATCGCCGCGCGCGGCCGAGACGGTCGGCGAGATAGGTGATCAGCGCCTCGACCCGCGCCGGCCGCGGCCCGCCCGGCGGCGTGATCAGATGCAGCGCGCCCTCGGGCTGCTTCCAGCCGTCGAGAATGACCTCCACCTGTCCGGCGGCGATGGCGTCACCGACAATGAAGTCCGGCAAGTCGGCGATGCCAAGACCTGCGATCAGCGCCGGCAGCAGCGCCTCGCCGTTGTTGACCCGCAACTGGCTCCGGGGCCGCACCGTGGCCTGCTCGCCGGCGGCGTTGGCGAAATGCCAGGCGTTCGGCGTCGAGAAATAGGCGTAGGCGAAGCAGCGGTGCTGTGCCAGGTGCATCGGATGGGTCGGGCGGCCGTGGCGCGCGAGATAGGCCGGCGCCGCCACGGTATGGCGCGGCATCGCGCACAGCCGCCGCGCCACCAGCGAGGAATCGGGCAGGCTGGCGATCCGCAAACCGAGGTCGAATCCCTCGCCGATCAGATCCACCATGGCGTCGCTGAGATGCAGATCGACGGCGACGTCGGGATATTGCGCGAGGAAATCCGGCAGCAGCGGCGCAACCACCTTGACCCCGAAGGTCATCGGCGCCGCCACCCGCACCAGCCCGCGCGGCGTGGCCGCTTCCGCCAGCGCCTCGCTCTCGGCGGCCTCGCCGTCCGCCAGAAGCCGCGCCGCCTTGACCGCCAGCGTCCGTCCGGCGTCGGTCAACGCCAGGCGTCGCGAGGTGCGGTTGAACAGCCGCGCACCCAACCGCTGCTCCAGCCGCGCTATCGCCTTCGAGACCGTCGCCTTGGACAGCGCCAGTTCGCTCGCCGCCGCAGCGAAGGAGCGCAGTTCCACCACTTTGGCAAAGATCGCCAGCGCCTCGAAGTCGGGGAGCTTTGACATATCAATTCTAGAAACAATGGGTTTCAATCATTTCTATTTATAGCCCGATGGAAGCCGCTTATCTAGCCGTCAATACTTGTGTGGAAAGGAGCAATCCGATGATTGAACTTCGACCCTTCGACACGCTTGGCGCGGCCGATCACGGCTGGCTCAACGCGCACCACCACTTCTCGTTTGCCAGCTACGTCGACCCCAAGCGGATGAATCACGGCCGCCTGCGGGTGTGGAACGACGACGAGATCGCCCCGAACTCGGGCTTCCCGCCGCATCCCCACGCCAACATGGAGATCATCACCTTCGTTCGCGAAGGCGCGATCACCCATCAGGACTCACTCGGCAACAAGGGACGCACCGAAGCCGGCGACGTCCAGGTGATGAGCGCGGGTTCGGGCATCCGCCACGCCGAATACAACCTTGAGCCGGTGCCGACGCGGATCTTCCAGATCTGGATCGAGCCCGATCAGGATGGCGGACAGCCGTGCTGGGGTGCCAAGCCGTTCCCGAAGGGCGACCGCTCGGGCCGTTTCGTGACGCTGGCGAGCGGTATCGCCGGGGACGCCGACGCGCTACCGATCCGCGCCAATGCCCGCGTTGTCGCCGCCACGCTCAGGAGCGGCGAGAGCGCCAGCTATTCGCTCGGTGAAGCGCGCCACGGCTATCTGGTGCCCGCGACTGGCGCGGTCGAGATCAACGGCGTGCGCGCCGATGCACGCGACGGCGTCGCGATCCGCGACGAAGCAAACCTCACGATCACCGCGCTTGCGGATTCGGAAGTTGTGCTCGTCGATGCCGCGTAACTGACCACCTCGCCGTGCCGGCGTATATACACCGGCACGGCCTTTCTTTCCCTCAAGCAACATGCCGGAGATACAAACATGGCAAAGGTTCTCGTTCTCTATTATTCCGCCTACGGTCACATCGAGGCGATGGCCAACGCCGTCGCCGAAGGCGCGCGCGAGGCCGGCGCGACGGCGGACATCAAGCGCGTGCCCGAACTGGTACCGCCGGAGGTGGCCAAGGCCGCGCACTACAAGCTCGATCAGGCAGCACCCGTCGCCACGATCAACGACCTCGTCAATTATGACGCGATCGTGGTTGGCACCGGCACCCGCTTCGGCCGCATGTCGTCGCAGATGGCCAACTTCCTCGATCAGGCCGGCGGGCTGTGGGCCAAGGGCGCGCTGCACGGCAAGGTCGGCGGCGCGTTCAGTTCGACCGCGACCCAGCACGGCGGACAGGAAACCACGCTGTTCTCGATCATCACCAACCTGTTGCACTTCGGCATGGTCATCGTCGGGCTGAACTACGGCTTTGCCGGGCAGATGGGCGTCAAGGAAGTGACCGGCGGCGCGCCCTACGGCGCCACCACCATCGCCGATGGTGACGGCAGCCGTCAGCCCTCCGCCAACGAACTCGCCGGCGCGCGCTATCAGGGCCGCGCGATCGCGGAAACCGCGATAAAACTGCACGGCTGAGCGGGAAATTCTCTATCATCTCAACGCACAATCCTCAGCCATGTGATCTCCACATGGCTATCCCGCAGTGCAACATATTGCGATCGCTCCTGCGGTACCCATGTCTTCTAATGAGAATAGAGGAGATGGGTCATGAGCGAGTTGTATTACCTGTATCATGCCTCCCCGAGCCCGCTTCCGGGCCTGGTGATGGACTGGATCCGCAGCACATTCGGCTTCGCCGCCAAGTAGCAGACGATAGGCCGGTCAGGACGCTCGCCCACGCCTTGACCGGCCGCCTTCTATCGGTCGGCCGCGATCCGCAAGTCAGCCGCTTGCCAGCTTGTCGATGGCGCCCCGCAAGGGTCGCGCGCTGTCGTCGTAATCCCGCCACGCCTTCAACGTCTTCACCAGCTTCGGCACATTGCGTAACGTGAACTGGCCGGGCCGCAATCCGGCGCGGACCTGCGTCCATGCCAGCGGCATCGACACGGTCGCCAACGGACGCGCGCGCGGCGCCAGCGGAGCCACCGCCGTCGCCATGCGGTCGTTGCGCAAGTAATCGAGGAAAATCTTTCCCTTGCGCTGCGCTTTCGCCATCGTGATCAGATAGCGCTCAGGCTCGTCGGCGGCGAGACGGCGGCACACCTCGCGGGCAAATGCCTTGGCGTCGGCCCAGGCCGGCGTCTGCGATTTCGCAGCTCGCGCCAGCGGCACCACCACGTGCAGCCCCTTGCCGCCGGTGGTCTTGCAGAACGGCACCAGCCCCAATCCTTCGAGCCGCGCCCGCATCGTCTGCGCCGCTTCGACCACGCGATCGAAGGCGACATCGGGACCTGGATCGAGGTCGAACACCAGACGCCCCGGCACCGTCGGATCGCCCGGCGCGTTATTCCAGGCATGAAGCTCGATGCCGCCCATCTGCGCCACTGCCGCCAGCCCCTCGACGCGATCGATCTGAAGATAGGGTTTGCGGTCGCCGGCGATTTTCACCACCTCGATCAGGTTCGACGTGCCCGGCATGGCGTGACGCTGGAAGAACGTCTCGCCGCCGATGCCGTCCGGCGCACGCACGATCGAGCACGGCCGTCCCTTGATGTGCGGCATCAGCCAGTCGCCGACCGCCTCGAAATAGTTCGCAAGGTCGCGCTTGGTGATGGGCTCGCCCGCGCCGTCGTCGGGCCACAGCGCCTTGTCGGGATGGGTGATCGGCACCCCCATCACCACGCAGGATCCACCGTTGGCCTTGGCCGTTGTGGCGCGAGACGATGCGTTGGCCGCACGTTTCGCCGAATTGCGGCGCGCCGGCTTTGCCACCGGCGTCACGCTGGCCGGCACCGGGCGCTCGGCCACCACCTCGCGCGCCGGCTTGTCCTGACGCAGGCCCTTGAACGCCGCCTGCCGGATATTGCCGGCCGTCGTCCAGCCGGCAAATTCGATCTCGGCGACCAGTTCGGGACGCAGCCAATGCACCCCGGCGGCCTTTGCCGGCGCGTTGGCGCCGCCGAACGGACTGCGGTTCGCAGCCGCCTCCTTCAGCTTCGGCATCAGCCGCTTAACCACATCCCGGCCAAAACCGGTGCCGACATTGCCGACATAGACCAGATCGCCGTTGCGATGGACGCCGGCCAACAGCGAGCGGAATTTGCCGCCGCTGCTGGTCCAGCCGCCCAGCACCACCTCGTGCCCGGCCCGGCATTTCGACTTGATCCAGCTCTCGGTGCGGCCCGAGCGATAGGGCGCGTCAAGACGCTTGGAAATGACGCCCTCAAGCGACATCCGGCACGCCGAGCGCAACACCGCATCGCCCCCCGTCTCGAAATGTTCGACATAACGGATGTCGCCGCGCGCCGTGGCGTCGGAGCTTTTCTCCAGGAGTTCGGCCAGCGCCGCCTTGCGCGCCGAAAGCGGCTGGTCGCGCCAGTCGTGGCCGGCGGCGGACAACAGATCGAACGCGAAGAAGATCAGGTTATCGGTGTCTCCATCGGCCAGCGCCGCCTGCAAAGCGGCGAAGTCGGGCGCGCCGTTGCGATCGAGCGCCACGATCTCGCCGTCGATGATGCAGTCGGGCAGCCGCTGCGCCGCCTTGGCGATAGCCGGAAATTTCGCGGTCCAGTCGAGCCCGTTACGGGTGCGCAGCGCGACCGCGCCGTCCGCCACCCGCATCTGGACGCGGTAGCCGTCGAACTTGATCTCGTGGGCCCAGCCGGCGCCGGCCGGCGGACGCTCGCGCAGCGTGCAGAGTTGCGGGCGGATGAACTCAGGCATCGCCGCGTCCGGCGGCGATGAGCGTTTCACCGCCGCCCGCGCGGTCGCCGCCATGCCGGTGTTGGAGTCCCACTCCGCACCGGCCGGGGCGCGGGCGCGGCCTTTGGTCATGAACCGCGTCGGTCCCGGCCCCTTGCCGGCGGCGATGGCCGCTATGTCGCGGCCGGACGCTACGGAGCGGTCTTGCTCCAGAATGTCGTTGGCCTTGCCCTCGCGGGCGGCGGCGTCGCGGTGCTTGATCAGCAGCCAGTTGGTGCGCTTGCCCCCGCTGCGGTCGTGGCGCATCCGCACCAGCACCCATTCGCCATGGAGTTTCTCTCCCTCCAGCGTGAATTTCAGGTCGCCCTTCTTCAACCCGCCGTCCGGATCGTCGCTCGACCAGTAGCCGCGATCCCAGATCATCACCGTACCGCCGCCGTATTGGCCTTTGGGGATAGTGCCTTCAAAATCACCGTAGTCGAGCGGATGGTCCTCGACCTCGACCGCGAGGCGCTTGTCGGCCGGATCGAGCGATGGCCCCCGCGTCACCGCCCACGACTTGAAGACGCCGTCGCGTTCAAGCCGCAGGTCGTAATGCAGCCGGGTCGCGGCGTGCTTCTGGATGACGAAGCGCGGCCGCCTGCCGGCCTTTACAGCGGCGGTGCCGCGCGGCTCGGCGGTGACGTCGAAATCCCGCTTCGCCCGGTATGTGGCGAGCTTTGTCCTGGCCATGGCAGCATCCCCGCGCGGTCACGGAACGAAAAGTTCCCACCGCCGTTAAAGTTCCACACCACGAAAGGGATGGCCATGCCGCCGCGTGCGTACTGGAAAGGCTTGCTGAAACTGTCACTGGTGTCCTGCCCTGTCGTCCTCTACCCGGCGACCACGACGGCGGAGCGCACCCGCTTCCACCAGATCAACCGCAAGACCGGACATCGGCTGCGGCAGCAGATGGTGGATTCGGAAACCGGCGAGGTGGTCGAGGGCGAGCAGAAAGGCCGCGGCTACGAACTGGCGAAAGGCCAGTACGTCGCCATCGATCCCGGCGAACTCGACGCCATCCAGATCGAAAGCACGCGCACCATCGAGATCGATCAGTTCGTGCCGCGCGAGGACATCGACGAACGCTATTTCGAAAAGCCCTATTTCATCGCACCGGACGGCAAGACCGGGATCGATGCCTTCGCGGTGATCCGCGACGCCATGAAACGGCAGGACAAGACCGCGCTCGCGCGCATCGTGCTGACCAACCGCGAGCATGTCATCGCACTGCGGCCGCTGGACAAGGGGCTGCTCGGCATCACGCTGCGCTATCCTTACGAACTGCGCGACGAGGCGGATTACTTCGACGACATCCCCTCGCCCCGTATTTCAAAGGACATGGTGGACCTCGCCGCACACATCCTCGACACCAAGTCAGCGCGCTTCGATCCCGATACTTTCAAGGATAAGTACGAGGTGGCGCTGAAAGCGCTGGTCAAGCGCAAGGCCGCCGGCAAGACCATCAAGGCGGCTGAGCCGGCGGCTCAAGCGGACAATGTGATCGATCTGATGGCCGCGCTTCGCGCCAGCCTCGGGCGGAAGCCCACGCCCCGGGCGGCCCCGGTGGCGGCAACGCGGCGCAAGAGCACCAAGACCACCGCGCGGCGCAAGGCCCGCGCCTCCTGAGGAGTTTCACGCTCTCACGGAAACGCCTTGAGACGTCATTGCCGGACTCGATCCGGCAATCCATCCTTTTCGAAAGATAGAAAATGACGGACCGGGCTCCGGCACCGGCCGGAACCCGGATCGTCTCACACCGCGTCCTTGGCCGCCTTGACCGGGCGGGCCCGGACGATCTTGCGGGCCGGCTTGGCCTTGAAGGTCATGGCTTCGCCAGTGAAGGGATTGACGCCCTTGCGAGCCTTGGTGGCCGGCTTCTTGACGACGACGAACTTGGCGAACCCGGGAACGAGGAAGATGCCATTCTTCTTCAGTTCCTTGTGGCCGACCTCAACGAGCGTGTCCATCACGCCCTTGACGTCCCGCTTCGACAATTCGGTTTGCGTCGCAATCCGTTCGATCAACTGCGCTTTCGACATCTGGGTGGGCATTGTATCTCCTCTGATTCGCCCTCGTTATCACGCGAACCATATTGGAACGGCCCCGCAAAAAGCGGCATTCCGCTCAGGTTTGCACAGCTTTGTTGACGAGAATCGCTATTTTTAAGGGGTTAAACGCTGTTTTTCCGTTCCGGCGCCCATCCGCCGGCGTTACAGCCGGACGTGAAGGCCGTGCTCGGCCAGCCGTGCCAGCACGTCGTTGAGGTGCGATCGATCCCGCGTCTCGATCACGAACTGCAACAGCGTGGCCTTGGCCGGCAGGTCGGAGAACGTGCGCTGGTGCGACACCTCGATGATGTTGGCGCCGGCCTCCGCCAGCAGATTGCAGACCAGCCCGAGTTGGCCGGGGCGGTCGACGATGTCGATCGCAAGCTGGGTCAGTCGGCCTTCGCGGGCGAGGTCGCGCGTCAGCACCGAGGCGATCAGCCGGGTATCGATGTTGCCGCCGCTCAGGACCAGCCCGACATTGGCCCCGCGAAACCGCTCGGGATCCGCCAGCACGGCGGCGAGGCCGGCCGCGCCCGCCCCTTCCGCCACCGTCTTCTCGACCGAGATCAGCATCGCGACAGCGCGCTCGATATCGTCGTCGGACACCAGAACGATGTCATCGACGAGCCGACGGATGATCTCCCGCGTGATCAGTCCCGGTGCCTTGACCGCGATGCCCTCGGCCAGGGTGTCGCCGCGGCTCGGCAGATCAGTGCCCTTGATGACGTTGTACATCGACGGGTAAAGCCGCGCCTGAACGCCGATGATGCGGATGCCGGGATTGATCGCCTTCGCCGCGATGGCGATGCCGGAGATCAGGCCGCCGCCGCCGATCGGCACCAGCAGGACCTCCAGTTCGGGAACGGCATTGAGCATCTCGGCGGCGATGGTCCCCTGCCCGGCGATAATCAGCGGATCGTCGTAAGGGTGGATCAGCGTCAGGCCGCGCGCCGCGACGTGCTCCTGCACGCACCTGCCGGCTTCCTCCAGCGTCTGGCCGGCGATAATGACTTCCGCGCCGTGGCGGCGGGTGTTCTCGATCTTCACCATTGGCGTGCCGATCGGCATGACGATGGTGGCGGGAATGCCGAGACGCATGGCGTGATAGGCGACGCCCTGGGCGTGATTGCCGGCGGACATCGCGATGACGCCGCAGCGGCGCTCGTCCGCCGACAACGCCGACAGCCGGTTGAGCGCGCCGCGCTCCTTGAAGGTCGAGGTGAATTGCAGGTTCTCGAACTTGAGCCAGATGTTGCAACCGCAAATCTCGCTCAACGTCCGGCTCGGGCTGCAATCGGTGACGATCACCGCGCCGCGCACCACCGCCGCCGCCGCTTCGATATCCGCCGGCGTGACCGTGCCGTCGCCGGCCGGGCCCGCCGCGACCGGGGCTGACAGCGGGTTTGCTTGGGAGGACATCGTCATCACCTTTTCATCACCGGTCTTCCACGCCCGAAACCGCCGCACGCATCTCGTTTACAACCCACACGCCCGCGCTTCAGCGGGTCATAGCAGATCGCGACGGCCCCGTCTCAACACTCGACGACGTTCACGGCAAGGCCGCCCTGCGAGGTTTCCTTGTATTTGGATTTCATGTCCTCGCCGGTCTGGCGCATCGTCCGGATCACGGCGTCGAGGGAGACATAGTGGCTGCCGTCGCCGCGCATCGCCATGCGCGCCGCGTTGATCGCCTTCACCGCGCCCATGGCGTTGCGCTCGATGCAGGGGATCTGGACCATGCCGCCGACCGGATCGCAGGTCAGTCCGAGATTGTGCTCCATGCCGATTTCGGCGGCGTTCTCGATCTGCGGCACGGTGCCGCCCTGCACCGCCGCCAGCGCGCCGGCGGCCATCGAGCAGGCCACGCCGACCTCGCCCTGACAGCCGACCTCCGCGCCGGAGATCGACGCATTGGTCTTGTAGAGTACGCCGATCGCGGCCGCGGTGAGCAGAAACTCGACCACCTCGTCATCGGACATGCCGGAGGTGAACTTGTCATGATAGTGCATCACGGCGGGAATAATGCCGGCGGCGCCGTTGGTGGGCGCGGTCACCACCCGGCCGCCCGAAGCATTTTCCTCGTTGACCGCCATCGCGAAGGCGTTGACCCAGTCCATCGCGAACAGCGGATCGACGGCGTGCGTGCCGGAGTTGCGCGCCAGCAGTTCCTGATAGAGCTTCGGCGCGCGGCGGCGGACGCCAAGCGCACCCGGCAGATTCTTCTCGCCCGTCCCCGCATCGTCGAGGCCGAAGCCGCGCCGAACGCACGCCTGCATCACCCGCCAGATCCGCAACAGGCCGTCACGCACCTCGGCTTCCGGCCGCCATATGCATTCGTTGGCCATCATCAGTTGCGCGATGGTGAGGCCATGCGCCCGCGCCTGCGCCATCAGTTCGTCGCCGCTGCGAAACGGATAGGGCCAGGCGCGATCCTCCGACGCCACCGCCCCCGCGTCGCCGGCCGCCGCGGCCGTGCCGCCCTCGATCACGAAGCCGCCGCCGACCGAGAAGTAGCTGCGCTCGGCCAGCACCGCGCCCTCCGCATCCAGCGCCGTGAAGCGCATCGCGTTGGGATGCTCCGGTAACGTCTGATCGCCGAGAAAAGCGATGTCGCGCGCCCGCTGGAACGCGATCGGATGGCGGCCCAGCAGCGGCAACTGCCCCGAGCGCTGCACCTCCGCGAGCCGCGGCTTGACGGTCGCCGGATCGACCGCGTCCGGCGTATCCCCGAACAGGCCGAGGATGACGCCGAGGTCGGTGGCATGGCCGCGCCCGGTCGCGCCAAGCGAGCCGTAGAGGCCGGTGCGGACCTGTGCGGTGCGCTCCAGCACGCCGCCGCGCTCCAGCGCGCGGGCGAACTGTTCGGCCGCCCGCATCGGCCCCACCGTGTGCGAACTCGATGGGCCGATGCCGATCTTGAAGATGTCGAGGACCGACAGCATCACGCGGCTGGAAGCTGCTGCTTCACCAGTTCGACCCAATACGCGGCGCCGAGCGGCAGGATCGCGTCGTTGAAATCGTAATAGGGATTGTGCAACGGCGGATCGTTGTCGGTTTCGCCGGCGCCGATGCAGATGTAAGCGCCCGGCCGCTTCTGAAGCATGAACGCGAAATCTTCCGACCCCATCGCCGGCTTGATGTCGGTCGCAACCAGATCGTTCCCGACCAGTTTCATCGCCGCGGCAGCCGCCGCGTCGGTTTCCTCCGGCGTATTGATGACGCCGGGATAGCCCCGCATGTAGTTGATGTCGATGGTCGCGCCATGGGTTTGCGCGATGCCGGCGCAGACCTCCTTCATCGCCGCCTCGACCCGATCCTGCACGTCGGCGTCCAGGGTGCGGACGGTGCCGCGCAGCACGACGTGCTCGGGCACGACGTTCCAGGTGTCGCCACCGTGAATCTGCGTCACCGTGACGACGGCGGATTCGACCGCGCCGATCTTGCGGCTGACGATGGTTTGCAGCGCATTGATCAGCCCGGCGGCGACGACCACGGAATCGATGCCGGTTTCGGGCGCAGCCGCGTGGCAGCCCTTGCCGACCACCTGGATCTCGAACGTGTCGAGAAACGCCGTCGCGATTCCGGTGCGGATGGCGAAGCGGCCGCGCGGGATCTGCGGAATGTTGTGCATCCCGTAGACCGCGTCGGCGGGAAACTTCTCGAACAGCCCTTCCTCGACCATCTTGCGGCCGCCGCCCTCGTTCTCCTCGGCCGGCTGGAAGATGAAATGCACAGTGCCGCGGAACGGCCGGTGCCGTGCCAGATGCACCGCGGCGCCGAGTAGCATCGCGGTGTGGCCGTCGTGGCCGCAGCCGTGCATCTTGCCCTCGTTCATCGACTTGTACGGCCGCGCGCCAAGCTCCTGCATGTTGAGCGCGTCCATGTCGGCGCGCAGCGCGATGCTGGGGCCGTCGCCGTTCTTCAGCGTTCCCACCACGCCGGTCCCGCCCAAGCCGCGGTCAACCGCGATCTGCATTTCCATCAGCGTGTCGGCGACGATCTGAGCTGTGCGGTGCTCCTCGAACGCGGTTTCCGGGTTGGCATGGATGTCATGACGCCAGCCGGTCATCCGGGCGCAGATGTCGTCTTCGATCCCAAATGTCTGCGACATATCGATTCACCTTTCGAGTGGTCAGCGATGGAAAAACTCGGCAATCAAAGTCGCGCCGAGGAAGGTGCCGGCCGCCGCCGTCAGCGACACGACCACGATGTGCCAACTCAACTGCTTGAAGATCGGCAAATCCTTGGCGACCGAGAAGCCGGCGAGCGCGAGCACGGGCGTGGTGAAGGCCAGGAAGTTCAGCTTTTCCACTTCCGCGATCATGATGTTGGAGAACGGCAGCAGGCCGGGAATACCCAGCACCGTGGTCACTACCACCAGCACAATGATGTGCGGCACCTTCTTCACCAGGCGGGCGATCGTATCGACCAGCAGGGCGACGGCCAGCGCGATAGCGAGCCCGATGATGCTGTCCATCAGCGGGACGTGATAGGCTAGCGTGTTTCCGATCAACACGCCGCCGGCGACGATGATCCACGCCAGCAGCGAATCCGGAAAGCCGAACGTCGCATGACCCCCGCCGTGAGGCTTGGTTTCACCGGCGCTCTCGATCGACGGCCCGACGTCCGTGCCGCCCTTGAAATTCGAGAACCGCCCCAGGATCGGCTCCAGCCGGTAATAGAGCCAGGAGCAGGCCGGCAGCGACAGGAACAGCGCGAAGTAGAACCCGAGCACGGCGGTCATCAGGTTCGCCGCCGACGCGATCGCCGTCAGGTCCTTGGCCATTTCGGGCGGGCTCTGGCCGTTGATGGCGCCGATCGCCGCGGCCATCATGCTGCCCGAGCCGACACCGGCGCCCATCGCCAGCGAGCGCGGGTCGAAGATGTGCAGGCTGGCGACGAAGCCCGCCAGCAAGGCGATGAACAGCGCGCCGAGAACGGTGCCGGTGATGTACTCGGCAAGCACGCCCCGCCCCTCCGGCGAGTCCATGCCGTATTTGTCACCGATGATGATCAGGTTACCTTCGCGGCCGATCGAGAACGTCGCGCCGACGGCTTCACGCTTCACACCCAGCAGCAACGCAAGCGGAAGACCGAGCGCCAGCGTGCCGAAGGTATGACCGAACTCCTGAAATATCAGCGCCCATCCAGCCTGTTGCACGGCGGGCAGCGCGCCGCCGACGGTAAAACCCATCTTGACGATGAACAGCACGAGGCCGGCATTGAGCAACTGCCCGGCATAGACCTGCAAATTGAGCCCGAACCGGCCCGGCGCGGGAAGGTATGGCGATACGATGCCCCACGCCGCCCCGATCAACAGCGCCCAGACCATCGGCTGGAGCAAAATTTTACCCGGCCCGATCTGAAACTGCACCACGCCGATGAGTTCGGCGAGAAACACCACGATCATCACGCCAACGAAGATCTTGATCCTGTCGATGACGCTGCGCCCGACGGGCGCGCTGGCAGATTCAATGGAGGCCGAAGTCGTTGTCATACAATTTGCTCCCACCCTGATTGGCTTCTATGGCTTCACTGAAGCGGAGGGCGTTTGACGCCCGGCATTTGATTTCTCGCGCGCGAATTTGAACGGAATTGCTGCCTTGCATCAATGATCGCGAAATGAGAATATCGTTGCGTTTTTTTCAACGCTCCGGATGGCCGCAATGACCAGGCTCTTGAAGGAAAAGTTGGAAACGCGCCGCCTGCAATACTTCATGCAGGTCCTCCAAGCGGGATCGGTGCGCGGCGCGGCCGGCGCTCTCGGCATGGACGCCTCGACGGTGAGCCGCGCCATCAGCCTTCTGGAAGCCGAGTGCGGCACGCAACTGTTCGAGCGGCGCGGCCGCGGCATCATTCCCACCGACGCCGGCCAGCTATTGGCCGCCTATCTTCGCCGTCAGGAAAGCGAGAAGCAGAGCCTGCTGTCACAGTTCGACAGCATCCGCAAAGTGCAGAGCGGCCACATCACGCTGGTCACCGGCGAAGGTTATGTCCACTGGCTGATGCGCCGGGTGATCAGCCGGTTCGCTCAGACCCATCCCCGAATTACCATCGATCTTCGCATCGAAAGCTCGGACAAGATCGTCGATCACATTCTCGACGAGCGGGCGCATATCGGTATCCTGTTCAACCCGCCGAAGAACGAGCACCTGCGCTCGCACTATTCTTACCCGCACCCGATCCAGACGCTGGTGCTGCGCACGCACCCGCTGGCGCAACTAACCCATCCGCTACGCTTGTCGGATCTGCTGCCCTATCCGGGCGCAACGCTGCATCAGGACTTCGGTTTGCGCCAGCATATTCAGGCGGCGGAACTGAGCGAAGGGACCCGGCTGACGTTCTCGTTCACCACCACCTCGTTCGACGCGCTCGGACAGTTCGTCCTCGCGGGGCTCGGCTATTCGCTGGTATCGCGACTCTCGATGGCGCCGGCGGATGCCGCCAGGGTCGTCTCGCTGCCGATGAAGAATCCGCTGCTGTATCGCGGCCGCTCCCACATCGTCACCCGGCAGGGCCGAACGTTGCCCCCTGCTGCCATCGAGCTGCTGCGGATCATCGTCGGCAGCATGAAGCCGCCGGCCCGCGGCAGCGCCCGGTCCGCCAACCGGAGCTGAATGCCGGGCGGGCTATCAGGCGCGTTCCAGGTCGCTTCGCACCTTGCGCTCCCCGTAAGGACAGGAAAAGATAAGTCGTCATGGCCGTGCAGGGAGGAGGCGTGTCGGGAGAAACGGATATGGCTGGCGGCGGATGCGAGCCGCACGCAGAGCGGCAGTGCGATCGCGACGTCGCGGCCAATTGCGCCAGCCTGCCACGCCGCAAATCGACCGAGCCTCCGAGCACATAACCCGCCAATGCCCGCCGAAACCCGTGCCATGCCGGTCGTGCGCACCTTCCACCAGATCCTGCTGTGGCCGCTTCATCTCGTCTCGCCGAAAGACGGCCCCGGCACCCGCAATCACTGGGACGCGCTCCGCGACGACCCCGAACACACCTGGAAGGAAGTCGATGACGAATTCTGCATCGATGTCGACGCCTTTCAGGAGCGGCATTACCGCGAGTTCGTCACCTTCCTCCCCTATGTGCAGCGCCTCTTCTACGGCGAGGGCCCGCACCGGCGCACCGCGTTCTCCGATGGTCAGCCGCTGATCAAGGCGTACCGCCGCACCGACATCGCCAGAGTCCGGATCACCTTTCAGACGCATCCCGCGCCGGTGATCTTCGATATCCGTCATATCGACCTCTACTTCTTCCACGATCTCGATCTTGCCATCCTCGCCATCGAGGTGTTCAAGGCCGATCTGCCGCTCGACGTGGCGCAGGAGATGCTGCACAGTTTCGGCCGGGCCTATCCTGCGGGCTGGAACGACAAGGGCGACGGGCTGAGCTGTCCGCGCAAGGTCGAATGGCTGACCGCCGACGACACCGTGCTCGCCGCCTCGAACTACGAGGACCGCAGGCAGTTTCTCGCCGCCGTGCTGCGCGAGCGCGCGCCGGCGCTATCCTCTCACTGGCAATACATGCTGAAGCCGATGGTGTCCCATCATTGCGGCCAGCCCGGCGAATTGTGCTTCCGCCAGCTCGAAGGCTACCGGATGCCGCTGATGGCCTATCTGGCGATGGACCGGCTCGACGCGCTGACGCGCGCCGACTATGTGCGGCTGGCCTATACCAGCGCACCCGGCGATCGCGATGCCCTGCCCTATTCGCAGCGCCACCTTGCCGAGTTCGAGCGGTCCTCCTGCTACGACAAGTATTTCGATGCCGACCAGTTCGCCGCCGGATTGAGCATCCGCCTGGTGTGTCACGACCATGCCTTCCTGATGATCGGTGACGCCACGCGCGCCTTCTTCACCGATCCGGAGCGCGGCATTCTCGGCCAGTTCCGCCACCAGTATTTCGTGCTGGCGCTATTGGTGCATATGCACAAGGCGGCGCTGTTGATGCTGTCCGACCAGATGGTGCAGGCGGTGAACGGCCTCGACACCACACGGCCGGAAACCGTCCGCCGCTTCCGCACCGATATCCGGACGCTCCTGGAAAAATTCCTGCGGTTCACCCATCGCTACTGGTTTCAGGAAGTCTCGAACCAGGTGCAGGCGCGCAACGTCTATCGCATCCTCATCAACCACGTCGGCACCGAACGCCTTTACGCCGATATCCGCGACGAGTTGCAGGACATGAGCGCCTATCTCGACAGCGATCTTCTGCGCCGGCAATCGATGACATTCCTGCGGCTGACGGTGGTGACGATCGTCGGCCTGATCTGGACGTCGGTGACCGGATTCCTCGGCATGAACGTGATCGCGGCCGCGTCGCAGCCGCTGATCGTCAAGGTCTTGTATTTCGTCGCGACAACCACGTGCTTCACGGCGATCACGGTCTATACGCTGGTCAAATCGCAGCGCCTGGCGAACTTCCTCGACGCCGTCACCAACGAGCGCCTGCCGTTGCGCGCCAAGAGCGCCGCGCTGTTCGACATCTGGCGCCGGAAACGGTGAGCGGTTTCCGCCGGTCGTCGGCCGAGCGGATTATGGCGTCGCCGCGCTCAGCGGATCACGTCGAGCCGCCGCCCGATCGCGGCGGCCTCGGCGCGGCTGCGCGCGTTCAGCTTGTTGTTGATGCTGCGCAGATGAGTCCGCACCGTGCTGTCCGAGATGGTCAGCTTTCCGGCGATCGCTGAATTGGAATTTCCGTCGGCCACCAGTTGCAGCACCTGGATTTCCTTCTGCGTCAGCGGCTCCAGCAGCCGGTCGTCGTTCGACGCTTCCGGCACGATGGCCTTGGCCGGCCCGAAAGCGCCCACCAGCCGCCGCACATACTGCACCAGCACGGGATCGCTGCGCCGCGACGGCGTTTCCTCAAGCACCGCATAGAAGCGCGCGATCAGCCGCCCGACCTGCTCGCCTTCATCGACGAGGAGCCGCACGAAGCCCTCGCGGCTGGCATGCCGCAGGACGCCCGCGAGCGTCTCGATGGCGGCCGATGGCTCGCCGGCGCGCTGCAACGCGAGGCTCTGCAGGACGCGCAGCCGCAGCACGCGCAGATGCCGAGACTGGCGGCAGGCTACGGCGATCTCGTCGTCGAGCGCCGCCAGCGTTGCGGCCGCATCGCCGAAGTGGATGTCCCAGCGCAGGCGTCCGAGCTTGAAATACTCGATCTCGTGCGCCGGCAACCGCTGCCGCTCAAGACGATCCCACACCGCCGGATCGGCGGCGCGCTCCAGTTCCTCCCGCGACGCCTGCGCGTCGCCTTGCAGCAGGAACAGGCGGCTGCGTTCGAGCTTGGCGCTGGCGACGACGCGCGGCAATCTGCGGCGAAGCCCGACATATTCCAGGGCGGTCAGCGTCTCGAAGGCGCGTTCGAGATCACCGTGCTCGAAAGCGATGCGGGCGCGGATCGCGTGCCCGCTGATCGTATGGTCGGGCAGCGCGACGTCGCATATCATCGGCAAATAGGCATTGGTCAGGTGTTCGGCGCCGTCGAGATCGTTGATCTCGTAAAGGCTCGCGGCATACAGCACGCCCGCCCATCCGTTGCCGCGCGTGTAACGATAGGACGAGGCGCGGGTCGCCTGCACCGCGATGCGGAACTTGGCGGTTGCCGCCTGCAACCGCCCGCCTTGCAGGTCGAGCATTCCTTCGAGGGATTCGGCGTACATCCGGTTGAACGTGCTGTCGCCGAGCGCGCGCCGCGCGTGATCGATCAGGCGGCGCGCTTCCCGGTGCTCTCCGGTGATCGAGAAGATGTTCGCCATGGCATTGCACAGCACGCTGTCGGCGAAGGCATCGCATGTCGGCAGGCGCGCGAGGCTCGCGGGACCAATCGCCCGCGCTTCGTCGTAGCGGTCCTGCATCGCCAGGATCAGCGGCTTCTGCGCGCTGACATGGGCCACCACGCGCGGGTCCCGTGACCGGACGCATCCCGACCGCTCCAGATCGTCGGCCGCCTGCCAGGGGCCGTGGGTGAACAGCGTGGCCCAGATCGACATCGCCTCAAGCACCGGCGAGGCGCGCAGGTCGTCCGCCGGTATGGCATTGAACCAGCGCGCCAGAAGCCGCATCCGTCCGTCCTCAAGCAGGCCCTGCACCTGCGACGCCAGCAAAGACAGCGCATAGCGATAATCGCCCCCCGCGATGGCGTGATCGATGGCGGGCACCGGGCGCTGGTGGGCCTCGTACCAATGCGCGGCGACGAGATGAAGCCGCGAGACCTCGTCAGGATCGTCGATCAGGAGATAGGTTTGCAGATAGTCGGCAAACAGCGAATGATAGCGATAGGTCCGCTCCTCGCCGGGAATGGAGATCAGGAACAGGTTTTGCTCGTCGAGCTTGCGCAGCATGTCCCCGGCGTCGCAGTCCGGCACCAGCGCCTGACACAGCGACGCATTCAGATGGCGCAGGATGCTGGTGCGGAACAGGAAGCGGCGCAGGTCCTCGGGCTGATAGGTCAGAACCTCCTCGGTGAGATAATCGGCCACCGTGCGGGTCGAGCCGGAAAATCGCGCGATGAAATCGCCGCCAAGCCCCTGCCGTTCGATCGACATCGACGCCAGCCACAGTCCGGTCACCCATCCTTCCGTCTTGTCGTGCAGACAGGTCACGGCAACCCCGGACAATCCGGGCAGCGACCTGAGGCGGAAGTACTGTTCGGTTTCATCGAGGCTGAAGCGAACGTCGTCGGCGTCGAGTTCGAGCAACAATCCCCGGCCGCGCAGCCGCGCCAGTCCGAGCCGCGGCACGCTGCGGGATCCGATCACGATCCGCCCGCCCTCGGGCAGCCGTTCGATCATCGACCGCAGCAGCACCAGCACCGCCGCTTCATCGATGACCTCGAAATTATCGAGGAAGATCGCAAAAGGCGGGCGGCGCGCCAGAAGCGACTCGACCGTCTCGGTCAGTGGCGCGTCGATTGAGTCATCGGGATCGAGGTTGCGTACCGCGAGGCTGAAGCACTGAAGAAACCGCGCCGCGTCATTGTCGGAATGATCGAGCGTGAGCCAGGCGGTCGCCGCGCCCTCAGCGTCGAGCCGGGCGCGAAGCTGCAACATTGCGGTTGTCTTGCCGAACCCGGCCGGCGCCTGCACCAGCACCAGACGAGCCGCGTCGGCATCGCCCAGCTTGTTGCACAGCGTCTTGCGGATCACCTGGGTCTTGGCGGCGCTGGGAGCGGTCAGCTTCGCCGCGAGCGCCGCCGACAGCCGTTGCCGGGGGACTGGCTCCGCATCGCGTTGCCGCCGAGGTATAGTGATAGGTGAAGCGTTTCCGTTGGTCCGCATCTATTCACAAGAGTGGCGGCCGACCGGGTGCCGACCCTGACGCAACGATACCTCAACAGGCCCGCCTTAAACAGGGCGCACGGATCGCACCCTCCGGTCACGATCGATCCCTGTCACGATCCAGGTTTCGGCCCTCTTGTCTGGCTCAGCCCCTTGGCGATATCCGGCTCCGACCTTAGACCCCGGTCGAAGGTTCGGCAAGTTGTTGCGGCAACGCAAATGCCCCGGGCCCGCAAGGATCGGGACCGGCGCGCGACGGATCATATCCGCGCATCGATCTTGCGCTGGAAGGATGGATAACGAACCGCTCTAGCGATTTCGCCAGACCGGCTTGCGCTTCTCGGCGAACGCCTTGGGCCCTTCGAGGTAGTCCTCGCTGGTCAACAGTTCGTCGAGCAGTTCGGATGGTGTTCTGGCGGCGGAGGCTTCGGAGGCGTGCTCGTCGGCCTCGTTCATCACCTTCATCGAGACGCGGACGGACGTCGGCGACACCGCGAGAATCTCCTCGGCGATTTCGAGCGCCCCGGCGAGCGCCTGCCCGGCCGGCACGATGCGGTTGACGAGGCCAAGCTGGTGCGCCTGCGCGGCGGAGATGGAGCGTCCGGTCAGGATGTGCTCCACGGCGATCTTCTTGGGGATCTGGCGCGGCAGCCGCACCAGACCACCGGCGGCGGCGATCAGCCCGACCTTCACCTCGCTGAGTGCGAACGATGCTGTCTCGTCGGCGATCACGATGTCGGACGCCAGTGCGATCTCGGTGCCGCCACCCATGGCGAAGCCGTTCACCGCCGCGATCACCGGCTTGACGCGGGTACGATTGGTGAGGCCGCCGAACCCGGTGCGCGGCACCCACATCGGCTTGCCGCTGGCGGTGTATTTGAGATCGTTGCCGGCGGAGAACGCCTCGGTGCCGGCGCCTGTGATGATCGCCACCCAGAGGTCGGCGTCGGCGTCATAGGCGTCCCATATACCCTCAAGCTCCTCGTTGGCCATCGGATGCAGGCTGTTGCGCACCTCGGGCCGATTGATGGTGACCACCAGCAGATGGCCGCGCCGCTCGACCAGCGCATATTCATAAGACTCGCGGAAGGTCGGCCGGCGCAGCGGCAGCAGTTCGTCCATCCGCTCCTCGGTGAAGGTGAAGCGGTTGCCGCGGTTGGTGGAGCGCACGAAGATGCGGCGGCCGATCGGCTCGCCTTCCAGGATGTCCTCGACGGTCTGCGCGTCATCCGCCTCGGTGTTGGCGAGGAAACGCTCGCCGTCCGGCGTGCGGCCGACCACCACCGCGTAGTCCGGTCCGCTCTTGGTGTAGACGATGGTGTAGGATTCGATGGTGGCCCAGCCGTCGGGCTTGTCGGAGATGGTGGGCGCCGGCCAGCTATCGATTTCGTTCTGAAGCACCTTGCTGTTGAACGGAGCGAAAGCGGCGGGCCGTGTCGAATAAACGCCGGCGGCATATTTCGACAGATAGCCGCCATTGGCGCCGATGAAGCCGTAAGACCCCGGCCTGTCGCGCAGGCGCTCGACCATGCTGGCAATGGCGTGCATGGAGTAGTTGTTTCCGGGACCGCCGAAGTATGGTAGCCCGCCCGTCACGGTGAAGCCGCGCGGGTCGTCCGCCCGCAAGCCCAGGCCGTCGATGGCGACGCTCGACACCGCGATCGGATAGCAACTGTAGAGGTCGAAGAACGATACCGCCTTCGCGGTGACGCCGGCCTGTTCGAGCGCGGCCTTGCTCGCCATCACCGCCGCCGGATAGCGGCCGAGGTCCTGGCGCTGCATCAGTTCGCGCTCGGTCGTCTCGGCGTGACCATGGAGAAACACCCAGCGGTCCTCGGCGATGCCGAGTTCGCGCGCGAGGCCGACCGTGGTGAGCACCAGCGCCGCGCCCTGATTGACCTGATCGCGCGCCATCAGGCGCTGCGGGTAGGGATCGGCGATCATCCGGTTGCGCTCGCCCACGGTGACGAGGTCCTCGGAGGTCATCGGCTTGACGTCGGACGACGAATAAGGATTGGCGGCCGCAACCGCCGTGAAGGGCGCGAACAGGTCGCCCATCGATTTGAGGTATTGCTCGCGTGTCTGGCCGAGCCGCCCGCGACGGGCATTCTCGCACACGCCGTAATAGGGCGCGGTGCCGATGAGGCCGTGGCGGATGTTGTAGCGCAAGGCAAGGCCCTGCATTCCCATACCGCGATTTTCCACGGCGCCCTCGACCGTCTCCGACCAGTCGGCGCGCCGGCCCTGGGCTTGCAGCCAGCGCGCGGTGGAGATGTTCTCGGCGCCGGCGATCAGCACCATGCGCAGTTCGCCGCTCGCCAGCCGCGCCGCGAACTCGTTGACCAGATGCTGGGGCGTGTTGCCGCCGGCCTTCTCCCATACCGCCACGCGCGGCTCGATCCCCAACCGGGTGGCGATCGAGTGCGGGAAGTTGTTGGACTTGCCGAAGGGCTGGGCCCGGCGCGGCGTCGAATCCTCGAAGATCCGCGTGGTGGCGATCGCATCGACGACCGGGCGGAGCCGATCGAGCGACAGCGCGTCGTCCATGGCGCGCTCGGCGGAGCGCGTGGCGATTTCATAAGCCGCAAGACCCTTGAAGTCCGGCGCGCCGAGGCGCTCGGTGAACTGGCCAACACCGACGATGATGGGGGTGGAGGGAGCAAGCGTCATAATGGATATCCGCGTCAGCAGGCGAAGGCATGGAGCGTATCATGCCCTCGGGGCGATGGGGCGCGCAACATGCCGGCGAAACCGCCGGGAGACCTCGTCGAAAGCGACGAGGCTCCCTCCGAGCCGCTGACTGCGCGAGGCCACGCAATTCGGAATCGACCGGCCATTCCGCTTGCGCCATACTCCGGCTGATCGAAGTCCCCATTCAGGATCAGGCATGACAGTCCCGGCGTTCGAAACCCCTATTTCAGAAACACCCGACTCGCTGGTCGGGCCGTGGCGGAAACCGCGGCAGATGCTGCATTCGCAAGTCTACGACTCGCACGCTTCGATCCATGATGACGCCACCGCGCAAAAACTCGGCTTTCGCGGCGGCACCATCGAGGGACCGACGCATTTCAGCCAGTTCTCCCCGCTCTGCGCGCGGCTGTGGGGGCAGGCATGGTTCGAGACCGGGTGCCTCTCAGCGCATTATCGCAATCCTGTCTTCGAAGGCGACGAGGTGCGGGCCAGCATCGCGAAACCGGCCGCGTCGCAAACGTCGTGCGACATCCTGATGATCCGCCGTGATGAGACCGAAGTGTTGCGCGGCACCGCCTCGGTCGGCCGTGACGGATCGGAGACGGCGCTGGAGCGCCGGCTGAAGGAACTGAAGCCGCTCGTCGAGCCGGTGATCCTGCGCGACGTCAAGATCGGCATGACCACCGCACGAAGCGCCGTGCGCATGGATTTCGATCAGCGGATGGGGGACCTGTATCCGTTCTCGCTGGCGGAGAAACTTGCGGTCATCACCGAGCCGTCGTCCTACTATGAACGCGGCGGGAGCAACCCCTGGGGGCGGCCGATCATTCCGTTCGAGATGCTCAGCGTGCTCCTGCAATATACCTCGAAGGACGATCAGCTTCCGGTTCGCGGTCCCGCCGTCGGGCTGTTCGCGGATCAGGAAATCCGCCTGCTGCGCGGCCCATTGTTCGTCGGCGAGAACTACGCAGTCGAGCGCGAGGTGGTGGCGCTCAGCGGCAGCCGGCGGACCGAAAGCGTCTGGATCAGGACCACCGCGTTCGCGACCGACGGCGAACCGGTCGCCACCATGCTGCTCAATCTCGCCAGCATCAAGGATTCCTATTCGAAATATGACGAGGAGTTCGCGTCATTGTATCGGTGACGACGACGCCATGAGCCGATCCCTGACTACGCGCGGGCCGGGCAGAACCGGAGATTGCGTTGACTAGTCTTGCACTCTGCCTGACCGTCGCCGCCGCGGCGCTGCTGGCGTTCGGCCTGACCGCCGCGATCCGGCCGGTCCTGACCCGTCACGCCATTGCGAAGCCCAATCACCGCTCCTCGCACGTCGTTCCCACCCCTCAGGGGGCCGGCGTCGCGGTTGTGATCGCAACGCTGGTGGTGGCGGCGGTCGCTGTTGCGCTGACGGATACCGCCGGCCACGAGTCCATCCCCATCGTCTTCGCCGCAACGCTCGTGCTCGCGGTCGCAGGCGCCGCGGACGATCTCCGTCCCGCCCCGGTTCTGCCACGCCTCGCCATCCATGCGCTGGCGGTCGGTGCGGTGCTGCTGGCGGCGCCCGACGCGCGGCTCGTTCCGGCCTGCCCGCTTTGGCTTGAGCGCGGCGTGCTGCTGGTGGCGGGCATCTGGTTCGTCAACCTCGTCAACTTCATGGACGGGCTCGACTGGATGACGGTTGCGGAAACGGTGCCGGTGACAGGCGCGCTGGCCGCGCTCGGCCTCGCCGGCGGCCTGCCGCCCGCGGTGGCGCTGACGATGGCGGCGCTGGGCGGCGCCATGATCGGATTCGCGCCGTTCAACCGGCCGGTGGCCAAGCTGTTTCTCGGCGATGTCGGCAGCCTGCCGATCGGCCTTCTGCTCGGCTGGGCGCTGCTTGAACTGGCGCTGCACGGCCACCTCGCAGCCGCCGTGCTGCTGCCGCTCTATTATCTTGCCGACGCCACGGTGACGCTGATGCGGCGTGCGCTGAAGGGAGAGGCGGTGTGGGTCGCCCATCGCACGCATTTCTATCAGCGCGCGACCGACAACGGCTTCACCGTGCCGGAGGTGATCGCGGCCGTGTTCGGCCTCAACCTCGTTCTCGCAGCGCTGGCGGCCGCCTCGCTCGCCTTTCCGGCGACGACGGCACAGGCGATCCTGCTGATCCTCGGACTTGTCGCGGTCGCGGCGGTGATGACGTGGTTCGGCCGCTCACGCCGACCGGCGGTCGCAGTCCGGCATCGCGTCGAGTAGCGCGGCACGGATCGCCACGCGGTCGTCGTTGGCGATCGCCTGCTTCAGCGCCGCGATCCGCTCCTGCAACATCGTCATCGCCATCTGGGTTGGCCGGGCGGCGAGAACGCCTGCAACGCCGATATCCTCCGTCGATTCGTCGCTGCCGAACAGAATCTCGTTAAGACGCTCGCCCGGACGGATGCCGGTATAGACGATTTCGATGTCACGGCCGGGTTGCAGCCCGGACAACTGGATCATGCGCTCGGCGAGATCGACGATCCGGATCGGCTGCCCCATGTTGAGCACATACACCGACACGTCGGGGCTCTCCGCCCGCGCGGCATGAGCAGCCGCGGCAATCACCAGATTGCAAGCCTCGCGAATGGTCATGAAATAACGGATCATGTCGGGGTGGGTCACGGTCAGCGGGCCGCCCGCCTCGATCTGGGCCTTGAATTTCGGCACCACCGAGCCCCGCGACGCCAGCACGTTGCCGAAGCGGACCGAAATCAACCGCGTGCGCGGCCGCCCGGCCGCCTCGTCCACGAGCCGGCGATCCTGCGCCTGACAATACATTTCCGCAAAGCGCTTGGTCAGGCCGAGCATCGATACCGGCTCGATCGCCTTGTCGGTGGAAATCATCACCATGGTTTCCACCCCGGCCGCGATCGCCGCGTCCGCGACGTTGATCGAGCCGAATACGTTGGTCTTGACGCCCTCGCTCCAGTCGCGCTCCAGAATCGGAACGTGCTTGAGCGCGGCGGCATGAAACACGATATCGGGCTTGAAATCGTTCATCAGTTGCAGGATGCGGTCGAAATCGCGGATATCGGCAATCCGTCCCTCGATCGCATCGGTCCGCTCGCGCGCCCTGAGTCCTTCCATCACGCCGTAGAGCGCGGGCTCCGAATTTTCGATGATCAACAGCCGCGCCGCGCCGAAGGAAACGACCCGGTCGCAAATCTCCGCGCCGATCGAGCCGCCGCCGCCGGTGACGACCACCGACTTGCCGCGCACGAAGCCGTCGAGCCGGGCGTGGTCGATCTTGACCGTCGGGCGCAACAGCAGATCCTCGACGGCGACGGGCCGCAAATGCGGCGTCTCACCGGTTTCGAGCGACGGAAGCTGGCTGACGATCAGGTCCAGACGCCGCGCCTGAACGATGATCGATTCCGGGCCGGCGCCCTGCTCGAAGGCCGAAGGCGTCATCACCAGCCGCCGGACAGGCTTGCCGCGCCGGGCGAAGTCGTGAACCACGTCCTTGAGATCGTCCGGCGCGCCAAGGATCGGGATACCACGGATGAGTTGCCCGCGATCGGAGCGCGACGGCGACAGGATGCCGACCGGCCACAGGTGCTTGGTCGCGCCGCTCTCGAAGCTGCGGAGGAAAATCTCGGCATCGGCCGCCAGCCCGATCAGCAGGGTGGGCGCGACATCGCCGGAACGAGCCCTGTTGCGGCTGCGGGTGAAGCGGAAATAGCGATAGGCGAACCGCAGGCCGGCAAAGAAAAAGATCTGGAGAAACCAGTAGAGAACAATGGTGATCTTGCCGAAAAAGAAGCCGCCATAGGCGCCGGGCGCAACCAGGAGATAGTCGAGCACGAGCAGCGCCACCGCCAGCACGGTCGCCGCGCGAACGATATTGATCACGTCGGGAAAGGAGATGAACCGCCACTTCGTCGTCGTCAGGTTGAAAACAAAGCACACCACGACGCTGAAGAGAAGGAACGGCGGCAGGATGGTCAGGAACAGCGGCAGACGGTCATTCAGCGCTTCGAGATTGAAGCGCAGCAGGAAGCTGCCGACGACAGCAGCCACCGTCGCCAGCACATCGTGGACGGCGATCAGCAGGTTCCGGCTCGTCAGGCCGGCGAGGCGGTCGAGAAAGGGGAATTTCGAGATCATTGAACCCTATATAGAGCAACCACCGCCCCGCCGTCTCCCACCCATTTCGGGGGTCCTGGACGCGGCCTGCCGCCGGCGCCAGTCCGCCGCCGGGCACGGACCCGGCTATCAAGACGCCGGAATGGTTAATGAGCGGCTATCCCGCGCCAGTCCGCCGCCCGCATCCCCCGGCATCGGGGTACGGCCGCAGGGCGCACGTGCCAGCCGTCCCGGTGCCGGTTCGACTTCCACGCCGGATCGATGTATGTCCTCGGCGCCGGCGCGGCCCACCGCAGGGAAACGCGGCCATGCCGACGGGAGGCATCCTGCGCCGGCGCGAAAGTCAAGGATCACCTCCAAGGATCACCTCAATGCGAATAGCGATGATCGGCACCGGTTATGTCGGTCTTGTCTCCGGAGCCTGCTTTGCCGATTTCGGCAACCACGTCACTTGCGTGGACAAGGATATCGACAAGATCGCCGCGCTCGGACGCGGCGAAATCCCGATCTTCGAGCCCGGCCTCGCCGACCTCGTCGCGACCAACGTCCGCGCCGGGCGGCTCGATTTCACCACCAGCCTCACCGGACCGGTCAGCGAGGCGGACGCGGTCTTCATCGCGGTCGGGACACCGTCGCGGCGCGGCGACGGCCACGCCGACCTCGCCTATGTCTATACGGCCGCACGCGAAATCGCCGCGGCGATCAAGACCTTCACCGTCGTCGTCACCAAATCGACCGTGCCGATCGGCACCGGCGACGAGGTCGAGCGGCTGATCTACGAAATCAACCCCGGCGCCGAGGTCGTGGTGGCGTCCAATCCCGAGTTCCTGCGCGAGGGCGCGGCGATCCGCGATTTCAAGTTTCCCGACCGCATCGTCATCGGCACCGAGGACGAGCACGCCCGTAAAATCCTCGGCGATATCTATCGGCCGCTGTCGCTGAACCAGGCGCCGATCATGTATACCGGCCGCCGCACCGCGGAGATGATCAAGTACGCCGCCAACGCCTTCCTCGCCACCAAGATCACCTTCATCAACGAGATGGCCGACCTCGCCGAAAGGGTCGGCGTCAACGTTCAGGAGGTGGCGCGCGGCATCGGGCTCGACAACCGCATCGGCACCAAGTTCCTTCACGCCGGGCCAGGTTTCGGCGGCTCCTGCTTTCCCAAGGACACCCGCGCGCTGCTCAAGATCGCGCAGGATCACGACGTTCCGCTGCGCATCGTGGATGCGGTTCTCGCCATCAACGACAATCGCAAGCGGGCGATGGCGCGCAAGGTCGCGGCGGTGTTCGACGGCAAGCTGCGCGGCAAGACCATCGCCGTGCTCGGCCTCACCTTCAAGCCCGACACCGACGACATGCGCGAAGCGCCGTCGATCCCGCTGATCACCGGCCTGCTCGACATGGGCGCGAAGGTCCGAGCCTTCGATCCCGCCGGCATGGCGCAGGCGCGTCACGAACTGCCGGAAATCGACTACTGTGACGACGCCTATGCTTGCGCGAAGGATGCGGACGCACTGGTGATCGTCACCGAATGGGTCCAGTTCCGCGCCCTCGATCTCAAGCGACTGCACACCGAGATGCGCCAGCCCGTCATGGTCGATCTGCGCAACATTTACCGGCGCGAGGATATCGAGGCCGCCGGCTTCACCTATGAGAGCGTCGGCCGACCGAAACCCCGCCACGATTAGAGCGTTTTCGAGCGACGTGGAATCCGGTTTGCGCCGCCGCTTTCGCCCTCACCCGACGTAATCACGATACCACGCGACGAAGCGGGCGATGCCCTCGCGCACCGGCACGCGCGGCCGATAGCCGAGGCGCGAAGCAATCAGGCTGATATCGGCGAAGGTGTCGGGCACGTCGCCGGGCTGCAGCGGCAGCAACTCGCGTTTCGCTGTCTTGCCCAGCGCCGCCTCGATCGCATCGACGAACTCCATGAGCGTCGCCGGCTCGCCGTTGCCGATATTGAAGATGCGAAACGGCGCGCCACTCGTGGCGGGATCGGGCCGCGTGCCGGTCCAGTCCGGATCGGGCCGCGCGATATCGTCGCTGGCGCGCAGAATGCCATCGACAACGTCGTCGATATAAGTGAAGTCGCGCCGATGGGCGCCGCCGTTGAACAGCTTGATCGGCTCGCCGGCGATAATGTCGCGGACGAACAGAAACAGCGCCATGTCCGGCCGCCCCCACGGCCCGTAGACCGTGAAGAAGCGCAGGCCGGTGGTCGGCAACTGGAACAGATGGCTGTAGCTGTGCGCCATCAGTTCGTTGGCGCGCTTGGTGGCGGCGTAGAATTGCAGCGGATGGCCGACGCCATCATGCTCGCTGAAGGGCATCCGGGTATTGGCGCCGTAAACGCTGCTGGTGCTGGCATAGACCAGATGCGGGGTGCGCGCCTCCCGGCAGGCTTCGAGCAGGTTGGTGAAGGCAACCACATTGCTCTCGACGTAAGCGCGCGGATTTTCCAGGCTGTAGCGCACGCCGGCCTGCGCGGCGAGATGAATCACCCGGTCGAAACGATGGTCGGCAAAGCAGGTATCCAGCGTGCGCCGATCAGCGAGATCGGCGCGCAGAAAGCGATAGCGCCCGCCTGCGCGCACCGCCGCGTTCTCCAGCGCCTTGAGGCGGGCTTCCTTCAGGCCGGGATCGTAATAATCATTGACGACGTCGATCCCGACCACCGTATCGCCGCGCTCCAGCAGGCGTCGGGCGGTATGAAAGCCGATAAATCCGGCATTGCCGGTCACCAATACGTGCATCACGGGATCCTGATCGGGTTGAACTGAAGCAATTCAACCTCGGCGGACCACGCTCTAGCACATCCCGGCGATGACCGGAATCGACCTCGGTGCCCCGTCGCGCGCCGGGTCGTCCGGCGAGGCAACACAGCCGCGACACCCTGCCCATCGGCTCCGCGCCCGATCGGTCTCGACAACGCATCCGCCAGTTCGTAAATCACACGGTTGGAAGGGGATATGCCATGACCGATCTGACGCTCGATATCGCCCGCAGGATTGTCGAGGCCGCGCTGGCCACAGGACTGGAGAAGAAGCTCAACCCGCTTGCCGTTGCGGTTCTGGATGCGCGCGGATGCCTGAAAGCCTTCGTCGCGCAGGACGGCACCAGCCTCAAGCGTGGCGAAATCGCCCACGGCAAGGCTTACGGCGCGCTGGCGCTTGGCATCGGCTCGCGCGCGATCTTCAAGCGCGCGCAGGAGCAAGCCTATTTTATCGGCGCGGTGAACGCGCTGACGCAGGGCGCGCTGGTGCCGGTCCCCGGCGGCGTGTTGATCCTCGACGCCGCGGGCAGCCTGCTCGGCGCGGTCGGCATCAGCGGCGACACCTCCGATAACGACGAGGCGTGCGCCATCGCCGGCATCGAGGCGGCGGGATTGACGGCGAACCCGGGATAGCGCGACGGGGGCGGATCACGCTTGCTGTCCCTCCAGCGGTCCGATTCCAACATTTGCATCCTGTCCCAGCAGACACTCCGTGCAGATGTTGGGATCAGAGGACCGCTTCATAACGTCTCGGCGACCCACCCGATCAACTCCTCGGCGATGCGCCCGAACGCCTCGTTGAATGCGGCGCTGGCCGCTTTCGGATCGAGTTTGTCGAACTGCTGCGTCGTCTCGAACAGGCGCGCCGCCGTGACCTTGCCATCCTTGTCGAGGATTCGCGCCGACAAGCCGATATCGGCGCGCGGGCCGGCATCCGCCGCGATCTGAAAACGGCGGATATCCAGCACCAGCCGATAATCAGCGGCGTCTTCGTCACTGGCGCGAAGCGGTGCGTGGGTCATATCGTAATTCTCGAAGCTCTCGATCAGCCGCGCCTGAACAAGCTTGGGGATGCTCTCGGCCCACATCGCATCGGCAAAGTCCGGTTGCTCCTCGGGCGGCGAAAACAGAAACCGCTGCGTGTCCAGCATCGCTACTGCGGTCGGCTCGGGAATCGCCAGCGTCGCGCCGAGCGCCTTCTTGGCGATCGATGAAAAGTCCCGTACGGCATGAAGGTCATAGGTTACTTTTCGCGTCGGCGCGCCGCCGCCGGTCATGCGTTCGAGACCCGACAGAATGCCGTCGATTTTGCCGGTGTTGCGCGACAACCCTTCCGAGAACACCTGGAGATTGGCGATCGTCGTCTTCAAAGGGTCGGCATTCTCGGCCAACAGCGTATCGACTCTGCGCAGCGCATCGCGTGCGGCCTGGGTCATGCTCTGCCCGGCGCCGGGCTCGGCAATCAGCGTGGTGACCGCCCCGCCAAGCTGTTGCCCGCCCTCAAGAGCCACCACCGGAACGCCGGTCAGTCCCTGAAATTCGAGGCCGACCCTGGTATCGGGCCGCACCGGCGTCGTCGCGGCGACCGCGATCGTCGCATCGACGCGGCGCGGATGATCCGGAGCCAGCGAAAGGCCGGTCACTTCCCCGACGCGAATGCCGTTGAACAGCACCCCCGCGCCGACCAGAAGGCCGGGCACCGCCCCGTCGAACTGGACATGGTAAGTGGTCCGCGGCCCGATGCCGCCGCTGTTGTGCAGCCAGTACACGAAGCCGAATACCGCCATGATGGCAGCGAGCACGAAGGCGCCGACAATGACAAAAGGAGCACGGGTTTCCATCGCTCAACTCGCCTTCTGTTGCAGCATCAACGAGCGCTTGCCGTGGAAATAGGCGCGCACCCAGGGGTGTTCGGATTGCAGCACATCGCGCATCTCGCCGATCGCGACGATCCTGCCGTCGGCGAGCGCCGCGACCCGGTCGCATACGGCGTTGAGGCTCGCGAGATCGTGCGTCACCATGAACACCGTCAGCCCCAGTGTTCTTTGCAGCGTTTTGATCAGCGCGTCGAAGTCGCCGGCGGCAATCGGATCGAGGCCGGAGGTCGGCTCGTCGAGAAAGACAATCGCCGGATCGAGCGCCAGTGCCCGCGCCAGCGCCACGCGCTTGGTCATGCCGCCGGACAACTCGGAAGGGAACTTGTCGCCGTCCTCCGCGCTCAAGCCCACCATTTCCAGCTTGGCGAGTGCGATTTCATCCATCAGCGTCTCCGACAGATCGAGATTTTCACGCAGCGGAAACTGGATATTCTGTCGCGCGGTCAGCGACGAAAACAGGGCGCCGTACTGAAACAGCACACCCCATTGTCCCGCGACCTCCTGCGTTGCGCGGTCGCCGGCCGTCCCGATCTTGACCCCCATCACCTCGATGGTGCCGGCCCGCCGCGGAATAAGGCCGATGATGGTGCGCATCAGCACCGACTTGCCGCCGCCCGAAGCGCCGACCAGGCCGATGATCTCGCCGCGGCGCACGTCCAGCGACAGGCGGTCGAGAATGATCCGGCGCCCGAACCCGACGACAAGATCGCTCACACGAATTGCAAACTGGTCGGTGGAATCCGGCATGACTACATTCCGATCGACGCGAAGAACACCGCGAAAAGCCCGTCGAGCACGATGACGAGAAAGATCGACTTCACCACCGAGGTCGTCGTCTGCCTGCCGAGCGATTCGGCGCTGCCCTTGACGCGCAAGCCTTCGCTACAGGCGACGATTCCGATCACCAGCGCCATGAACGGCGACTTGATCATGCCGACTTCGAAATGCGTCACCGAGATGGCTTCGTGCAGCCGCGCGATGAGGATCGCCGGCTCCATGCCGCCATAGAACCACGCCACCAGCCCGCCGCCGTAGAGCGCGGCCATCGAGCCGATGAAGGTCAGGATCGGCAGCGCGCAGACCAGCGCCAGGATACGGGGCAGGATCAGCACCGTGACGGGATCGAGCCCCATCGTCGAGAGCGCGTCGATCTCCTCGCGCATCTTCATCGAGCCGAGTTCGGCGGTATAGGCGCTGCCGGAGCGGCCCGCGACCATGATCGCCACGATCAGCACGCCAAGCTCGCGCAGCACCAGAATGCCCACCATGTCGACGACATACGAATCGGCGCCGAACTTGCGGAAATGAAAGATGCCCTGCTGCGCGATGATGGCGCCGATCAGAAAGGTAATCAGCAGGATGATCGGAATGGCCTGCCAGCCGACGCGATGCAACTGATAGACGAGCGAGGTCAGCCGCAGCGAGCGCGGCGAGCGAACGATGCCGAGCAGCGCCACGCACAGCGCGCCCAGCATTTGCAGGAACGCCGCCGCCGCCTCGCCCGCGCCAAAGGTCGCGCGGCCGACATCCTCGACCCTGGCAACGACCGGGTTGCGCGCTTTGGGCGGCGGCGGGGCGCGGCGATTGACCCGCCGGACCGCCTCGATCAGACCCGCGTGGCGGTCCGCAACGCCGACAACCTCGACCTGCCCCGGCGCGGAAACCTGTCGCGACAGCTTTTCGAGAAGCCAGGCTCCCAGCGTGTCGAGTTCCCGGACGCCGGCCATGTCGATCTTCAGCGCCTGCGCCTGCGCGGCCTGCGCCGCCACGCCGTTCCACAGCGCCTCCAGCACCGCGCCGTTCGCCGCGACCCAGGGGCCGGACGGCCGCAATTCGAGCGTCTGAGCCCTTCGCTCGGCCGCGAGAGAAGGCGTGTCAATCTGATCTCGATCCGTCACGCGCGGCGGAACTCCTCTGCCTGTCGGCGGCCCGGAGCCATGGTTGTCACGGCCTGAGCCTGCGAATGTTGACCCGCATCAAGGCCGCATTTCGTTCTGCGTGAATTATGAACGCCATGTGGTCCTTGTTGAGAGAAAAGCTGCTGGATGTCTTCAAGGCCGTCGCACCGCTGGTCGGTATCGTCATCTGCCTTCAGATCACGATCGTTCACGCGCCGCTTGCCGTCTTTATCCAGTTCCTCGCGGGCTCCGCGCTGGCCGTGGCCGGGATGCTGCTCCTGTTTACCGGCGTCGATCTCGGTATCCTGCCGATGGGGCGCTTTATCGGCGCCGAGTTGCCGAAGAAGGGCTCTGTCGCGCTGGTCATCGCGGTGGCCTTTTCCCTCGGCTTCGCAACGACGGTCGCAGAGCCCGACGTGCTGGTGCTGTCCGCACAGGTTGACAGTATCTCGCAAGGCGCGATGTCCGGCCGTGTCGTGCTGTATACAATTGCCCTCGGCGTCGCGGTCTTCGCCGCCATCGCCATGGCGCGCGTCATCGTCGGCTGGCCGATCCGCCTGCTGCTGGCGATCATTTACACGATCGTCATCGTGCTCTGCGTGATGACGCCGACGCAATTCGTGCCGCTTGCCTTCGATGCCGGAAGCGTCACGACCGGCGTTCTCTCCGCCCCTGTCATCATCGCCCTCGCCATCGGCCTCAGTTCGGTCCTTGCCGGACGCTCCGCCGTCTCGGACGGCTTCGGCCTGCTCGGGGTTGCGTCCGTCGGCCCGATCATCATCCTTCTGCTGGCGGGAGTGCTGCTATGATGATCGAGGCATGGGTCAGCGAGATCAAGGCGACCGCCTGGAGCGTGGCTGTCGCGGTCGGCCCGCTCGCCGTGCTGTTTCTGGTCTTTCAAATCTTTCTGCTGAAGCTGCCGCGGCGACAGGTTGCCGATATCCTGAAAGGCACGGTCATGGCTGCCGCCGGCCTGTTCCTGTTCCTGCTCGGAATCGGCATCGGCTTCCTGCCGTTCGGCCGGATCATCGGGGAAACCCTTGGCGCCATGAATCGAACCTGGCTTTTCTTCCTCATCGGGCTGTTGCTCGGATTCTTCACCACATGGGGGGAGCCGGCGGTGCGAATTCTGGCGGATCAGGTGGAACAGGCATCGAACGGCTCCATTCGCCGCACGGCGGTTCTCTACGCGGTCTGCGCCGGGGTCGCGCTATGGGTCGGCATCGGCATTCTCAGGATCGCCTATGAAATTCCGCTGCAATATCTGGTGGTGCCGGGCTACGCCGTGGCCATCGTCCTGATGATCTTCAGCGACAGGCATTTCGTGGCGATCGCCGCGGATTCGGGCGGCGTCGCCACCGGGCCGCTCGCCAACACGTTCCTGCTGGCCCTCGCCCTCGGCGCGTCGGCTTCGACCGATGGCCGCGATCCCATCCTTTACGGCCTCGGCTTCGTGGCTCTGATCGCGCTCGCGCCGATCCTTTCGGTGATGGCGCTGGGATTCATCATGCGGCCGACACTCCACAAACGGGAGAGCTAGACATGCGCAATCCACGCCTGATCGTCAGCATCGTGCGCAAGGGCTGGGGCGACACCATTCTGGAGGCGACGATGAACGCCGGCGCCCATGGCGGCACCGTCCTGTTCGGACGCGGCATCGGCCGCAACGAGCAGCAGCGCGTTTTCGGCATTCAGATCGAGCCGGAAAAGGAAGTTGTCCTGACGGTCGTGCCTGCGGAACTGAAGGATGCGATGCTGCGGGAAATCGTCCGCGCCGCGGAACTCACCGTGCCCGGTCACGGCCTCGCCTTTGTTGTCGCGGTGGAGGACGTGGTCGGCATCGTCCACCTCGTCGAGGAGAATCCCTTTTGATCGTCTGCTTCCGAAGGCAACCTCAAGGGTCGCGTCAATGCGCCGCCGGGCAGCGCGTTCGGGGACTTGACCTGAATCATCCCGCCGCACCCAGCCGTTGCTATCCAAAAACCTTTATCAACACGCACCTTGAAGCATGGATACCGGACCGACCGACCTGACGATGCGCGAATCCTATCGGCAAACCGCCGGGGACGTTCTCGCCGCTCTCGGCACCGATGCCCGGCATGGGTTGACCCAGGCCGAGTCGGGGCGCCGCCTTGCGCGCTATGGCGCGAATGAACTCGATGCCGCGACGCCACGCCCCGAATGGCGCAAGTTCCTCGATCAGTTCGGCGACGTTCTGGTGCTCCTGCTGATTGCAGCGGCGGGAATCTCGGCGGCGATCTGGCTGCACGAGCGGGCCACCGCGCTGCCCTACGAGGCGATTGCGATCATCGCCATCGTCATCCTCAACGGGGTGATGGGCTACATCCAGGAAGCCCGCGCCGAACGTGCGGTCGCGGCGCTGCGCGACATGTCGGCGGTCCACGCCACCGTCGTCCGCGACGGCCAGCAGCACAGCATCCCGATCACCGCCCTGGTGTCGGGCGACATCGTGGTCCTTGCCGAAGGCGACACCGTCCCGGCCGATGCCCGGCTCATTGAATCGACGGCGCTCCAGACCACCGAGGCGGCGCTAACGGGAGAAAGCGTCCCGGTCCTCAAGGATACCGCGCCGCTCGCCGGCCCAAGTGAGCTTGGCGAGCGGCACAACATGGTGTTCAGCAGCACCACCGTGGTCTACGGACACGGCCGCGCCGTTGTCACCGCAACCGGCATGGCCACCGAGATCGGGCGGATCGCCGGCCTCCTGCAAAAGGCGCCGGACGAAGTCACACCCCTGCAAAAGGAACTCGCTCAGGTCGGCAAGGCCCTTGCGGTCGCGGTGATATCGATCGCCATCGTCATGATCGGGGCGATCTACTTCGTCAGCGACATCCACGATTTCTCCGGCTTCTTCAATCTGCTGATTCTCGGTGTCGCCCTTGCCGTCGCGGCTGTTCCGGAAGGCTTGCCGGCAGTGGTCACCGCCGTGCTGTCGCTCGGGATGCAGCGCATGGCCGGTCGGCGCGCGATCGTCCGCCGGCTGGCAGCCGTCGAAACGCTCGGCTCGGCGACGGTCATCGCCTCCGACAAGACCGGAACGCTGACGAAGAACGAGATGACGGTGCGCCGCATCGTCACGGCCAGCGGCTGCACCACCCTGTCCGGGACCGGCTATGCGCCGCGCGGCGAAATCCATCTCGACAGCGGCGCGTCGGCCGATGCACTGGAGTTCGAGCTTACCCGCGCCCTGACCGCCGCAGACCGCGCCAACAACGCGATCCTTCAGGAACACGAGGGACGATGGATCGTCCACGGCGATCCGACCGAGGGCGCCCTCATCGTCGCCGCGCGCAAGGCCGGCCTGCTGCCGGACATGCTGGATGCGCGCTACGCCAGGATCGGCGAAGTCCCCTTCTCGTCCGAGCGGAAATTGATGACGACGATCCATACCGATGCCGAGCGCAAGGATCGCGTCATCGTCGTGACCAAGGGCGCGCCAGACGTCCTGCTGTCCCGTTGCAGCCATGAGCTTGTCGGGAAAAACGCGATTGCGCTGACCGATGCGCGCCGGGCCGAGATCATCGCCCGCAACGACGCCTTGGCCACCGAGGCGCTGCGCACGCTTGCCGTCGCCTTCCGGTCGCTGCCGAATGAACCCGCAAACCGCGATTCATTCGACGAGGCGATCGAGCGCGAACTGGTCTTTGTCGGCCTGATCGGCATGATCGATCCGCCGCGTCCGGAAGCGCGCGAGGCCGTGGCGCAAGCCAGGGCCGCCGGCATCCGGCCCATCATGATTACCGGCGATCATCCCAAGACCGCGGCCGTCATCGCGGCCGAACTCGGCATCGCCTCGAGTCCGCTCGCGGTGACCGGCGCCGAACTCGAAGCGATGACGGACGACGCGCTCGACCGCGCGGTGCGTGAGGTTTCGGTCTATGCGCGCGTCAACCCCGAGCACAAGCTCCGGATCGTCAAAGCCCTGCAACGCAACGGCGAAACCGTGGCGATGACCGGCGACGGCGTCAACGACGCCCCGGCGCTGAAGACCGCCGATATCGGCATCGCCATGGGCATGACCGGCACCGACGTCTCCAAGGAAGCCGCCGACATGGTGCTGGCGGACGACAATTTCGCCACCATCGTCGCCGCTGTCGAGGAAGGGCGGGCGATCTTTCTGAATATCAGGAAATTTCTCCGCTACCTGCTGTCGTCGAACATCGGCGAGATCATGACGATGTTTTTCGGCTTTCTTTTTGCCGGCATGATTGGTCTGGTCAGTTCCACCGGCGAGGTCGTATTACCGCTTCTGGCGACGCAGATTCTGTGGATCAATCTGGTGACGGACGGCGCGCCGGCGCTGGCCATCGGCGCCGACCCCGCGGATTCCGATGCGATGCGCCGTCCGCCCCGGCCACGAAGCGAGGGCGTCATCACCACGCAGATGTGGCGGAACATTTTTCTGGTCGGACTGGTCATGGCGATCGGCACGCTTCTGGTGCTCGACGCCGCGCTCCCCGGCGGGCTGATCGAGGGCACCGGATCGGTCGCCTACGGCCGGACCATGGCGTTTACCACGCTCGTCCTGTTCCAGCTTTTCAATGTCTTTAACGCGCGCTCGGACCGGCGCAGCGCATTTGTCGGCCTGTTCGGAAATCGCTGGCTCTGGGCAGCCATCGCGCTGTCGCTGATGCTGCACGGCATCGTGGTCTATACGCCCGTCCTCCAGCAAGCGTTCTCCACGGTCGATCTCAGTGCCGGCGACTGGCTGTTCTGCACTGCGGTCGCAAGTTCGGTGCTATGGTTGAGCGAGTTGCGCAAGGCAATCGAGCGCATGGCGCGGCGTCATATCGCGGCGCAACCCCATCCTGAAAAAATGGCCGACTGAATGATCGAGAAAGTGAAAGCCCTTTTCGGCCGGTCCTGGTTCTGGATCATTCTGGCGCTGGCGCTTGCGGCCGGCGGCTGGTCCCTCATGCAGCGGTTCACGGGAAATGCCCTGCCGGAGAGCATCGCCCACGGCAACGGCCGCATGGAAGCCGTCGCGATCGACATTGCCGCGCGCGCACCGGGACGGATCAAGGACATCCTGGTTCAGGAAGGCGAAACGGTCGCCGCCGGGCAGGTTCTCGCCCACATGGATACGCTTCAGCTCGAAGCGCAACTGCGCGAGGCCCGCGCCCAGTTGCAGCGCAGCCGGATCGCGCGGGAAGTGGCGCAGAGCGGGCAGACCCAGCGCGAGGCGGAGCGCTCCGCCGCCCTTGCCGTGCTCGCGCAAAGGACAACGGAGTTGGCCGCGGCCGAGCGGCGGCTCCAGCGCTCGGAGCAACTGGCCTTGCGCGATGCCGTGTCGCTGCAAACGCTGGACGACGACCGCACCCGAGCGGAGGGCGCAAAGGCCGCGCGCGACGCCGCCCGTGCGCAGGTGGCCGCAACCGAAGCCGGCATCGCCACGGCGCGGTCCCAGATCGTTGACGCCGAAGCCGCCATCGAGGCCACGCAGGCGACGATCCAGCGCATCGAAGTCGACATCAACGACAGCGCGCTACGCTCGCCGCGCAGCGGGCGCGTCCAGTATCGCGTGAGCCAACCGGGCGAGGTGATCGCGGCCGGCGGCCGCGTCCTCAACCTGATCGACCTTCACGACGTCTACATGACCTTCTTCCTGCCGACCGCCCAGGCCGGGCGGATCGCGCTCGGCATGGAGGCCCGCATCGTTCTCGACGCGGCGCCAAACACCGTCATCCCCGCAACCGTATCCTTTCTGTCCGACGTCGCGCAGTTTACGCCGAAGACCGTGGAGACAGCGGAGCAGCGGCAGGATCTGATGTTCCGCGTTCGCGTCCGGGTGCCAGCGGAGTTGCTCGAAAAGTATGCCGAGTACGTCAAGCCCGGCCTGCCCGGCGTCGCCTACGTCAAGCTCGACCGGGCCGCGCCATGGCCGGAAAGCCTCGCCGGCAGGCTTTTGCAGTGAGCGCGCAGGAAACATATCCGCATCACGCAGGCTCCGCGCCATGGGCGGCGCGGCTCTCCGCCGTGAGCCATGCCTTCGGCACGACCCGCGCGCTCGATGACATCACGCTGGACTGCCCGAGCGGGCATATGCTTGGGCTGATCGGCCCCGACGGCGTCGGCAAATCGACGCTGCTGTCGCTGATCGCCGGCGCCCGCAAGATCCAGAACGGGCGCATCGAAACCCTCGGCGCCGACATGGCCAGCGCACGGCAGCGCGCCGATATCGGCCCGCATATCGCCTATATGCCGCAGGGGTTGGGCAAGAACCTCTACCCTACGCTCTCCGTGTTCGAGAACCTCGACTTCTTCGGGCGGCTGTTCGGGCACGGCAAACGCGAGCGCGAGCGGCGCATTGACGATCTCCTCATCCGCACCGGCCTCGATCCGTTTCCCGATCGCCCCGCCGGCCAGTTGTCCGGCGGCATGAAGCAGAAGCTCGGCCTGTGCTGCGCCCTGATCCACGACCCTGACCTCCTGATCCTCGACGAGCCGACGACCGGTGTCGATCCGCTCGCGCGCCGGCAATTCTGGGATCTGATCGACGATATCAGGCGCGGCCGGCCGGCCATGAGCGTCATCGTCGCCACCGCCTACATGGAGGAGGCCGCCAAGTTCGATTGGCTGGTCGCCATGGACGCCGGCCGCGTGCTGGCCACCGGCAGCCCCGCCGAACTTCAGGAACGGACGGCGACATCGTCCCTCGACGCCGCTTTCATCGCGCTCCTGCCCGAGGAGAAGCGCAAGCGCCATCGCCCCGTGGAGATTCTGGCGCGGGTCGGAGACGGCGCCGCGGAGATCGCCATCGAGGCCGAAAACCTGACGATCCGCTTCGGCAACTTCACCGCCGTCGATAACGTCAGCTTCCGCATTCCCCGCGGCGAGATCTTCGGCTTTCTCGGCTCGAACGGCTGCGGCAAGACCACGACCATGAAGGCGCTGACCGGCCTATTGCCGGCAAGCGAGGGCAAGGCCCGGCTGTTCGGCCGCGAGGTCGATCCGCACGACCTCGCGACGCGGCGGCGCGTCGGCTACATGTCGCAATCCTTCTCGCTCTATTCGGAGCTGACCGTCCGCCAGAACCTCGATCTGCACGCCCGGCTGTTTCATCTTCCGGGTGATGTCATCCCGGCGCGGATCGCGGAGATCGCGACCCGTTTCGACCTGACCGATGTCCTCGATGCGCTGCCGGAGGGGCTGCCGCTCGGCGTCACTCAGCGGCTTTCGCTGGCGGTGGCGATGATCCACGCCCCGGCGATGCTGATCCTCGACGAGCCGACTTCCGGCGTCGACCCAATCGCGCGCGATGCGCTGTGGCGGAATTTCGTCGACCTCTCGCGCAACGACGGCGTCACCATCTTCATCTCGACGCATTTCATGAACGAGGCGGAGCGCTGCGACCGTATTTCGCTGATGCACGCCGGCAGAGTCCTTGTCAGCGGCACGCCGGCGGAGATCGTGCAGGCGCGCGGCGCCTCCGATCTCGAAGAGGCGTTCGTCAGCCACCTCAAGGAAGCCATCGACGAGCCGGCCGGCAAACCGGACAATCCGCCGTCCGAAGCACCTGAGCAAGCGGCTTCCGACGGCGGCGCCACCGGCCGGGCACGCCCGCGGCGCATCCTCGATTGGCGGCGCATGAACAGCATCGCGCGGCGCGAAACGCTTGAGCTGCGTCGCGACCCGATCCGTGCCTCGTTCGCGCTGCTCGGCAGTCTGATCCTGCTGTTCGTCATCGGCTACGGACTGAGCATGGATATCGAGGACCTGCCCTACGCCGTTCTCGACCACGACCAGACCACGGTCAGCCGAAGCTACACGCTCGATATCTCCGGCTCCCGCTACTTCACCGAGCGTCCGCCGATTCTCGACTATCACGATCTCGACCGCCGTATGCGCAGCGGCGAGTTGAGCCTCGCCATTGAAATTCCGCCCGGCTTCGCCCGCGACATCGCGCGCGGCCGCGGCGCCGAAATCGGCGCCTCGATCGACGGGGCCATGCCCGCCCGCGCCGAAACCGCGCGCGGCTACGTCGAGGGGATGCACGCGCATTGGCTCACACAGCGGGCGCGTGAAATATCGGCTGTCCTGCCGACTGGCGGAGAGTTCCGGCTTGAAACCCGCTTCCAATACAACCCGGACGTCAAGAGCATCGTCGCCATGGTGCCGGCCGTTATCGTCCTCGTGCTGCTGCTGATCCCCACCATGCTGGCGACACTGAGCATCGTCCGCGAGAAGGACCTCGGCTCCATCGTCAACCTCTATGTCACGCCGGCGTCACGTCTGGACTTTCTGCTCGGCAAGCAGGTCCCCTATGTCGGCCTCGCCTTGATAAATCTCGTCATGCTGACGGCGTTCGCGGTGTTGGTGCAGGGCGTGCCCTTCTCCGGCAGCCTGTTCGCCTTCGCCGCCGGCGGATTCCTGTTCGCCATCGCGGCGACCGGGCTTGGCCTGCTGATCTCCAGCTTCATGAACAGTCAGATCGCCGCGATCTTCCTCACGACCCTCCTCACCATGCTGCTGGCGGTGCAGTATTCCGGCATGATCAACCCGGTCGCCTCCATGGAAGGGGCCGCGGCGCTGATCGGCGCCGTCAATCCCGCGACGCATTTCGTCACCATCTCGCGCGGAACATTTTCCAAGGCGCTCGGCTTCGACGACCTGCTGCCGTCCTTTCTCGCGCTGCTGGCCACCGGGCCTGTTTTGCTCGGCTTGAGCATTGTTCTTCTCAAGAAACAGGCTCGCTGAATCATGTCCGTCGCAAACATCTGGCATCTCGGCATCAAGGAGTTATGGAGCCTCGCGCGCAATCCGGCCTTGCTCGCGTTGATCGGGGTCGCTTTCTCGGTCCAGGTCTACGTCGCCGCAAAGGCGACGCCGTTGACCCTCAACAAGGCTCCGATCGCAATCGCCGACGAGGACAACTCATCGCTGTCGAGCAGGATCACCTCGGCCTTCTACCCTCCTTATTTCAAGAGTCCGCTGATGCTGCCGCTGCCGCAGTTGCCCGCGCGCATGGATGCCGGCATCGATACGTTCGGCCTGGTGATCCCGTCCGGCTTCCAGCGCGACGTGCTGGCCGGGCGGGAGCCCGCGATCCAGCTCAACGTCGATGCGACCCGGATGACACAAGCCTTCAACGGTGCCGGCTATGTGCAGGCGATCGTCTCGGGCGAGGTGAATGAATTTGTGCGCCGCTATCGCCCGCCGAATTCGCTTCCGATCGAGCTGGTGTTGCGGGCGCGATTCAACCCGGAACTCAACCCCGGCTGGTTCGGAGCGATGATGGAGGTCGTCAACAACATCTCGCTGTTGTCCGTCATCCTTGCCGGGGCCGCGCTGATCCGCGAACGCGAACGCGGCACCATCGAGCATCTGCTCGTCATGCCGGTGACGCCGGTCGAGATCATGCTCGGGAAGATCTGGCCGATGGCCCTCGTCGTGCTTGCGGCCTCGCTGTTCGCGTTCACGGTCGTGGTGCAGACCTGGCTGTCGATTCCGGTCGCCGGCTCGCTCTGGCTGCTGATGCTGGGTATCGCCTTGCAGCTTTTTGCAACGACATCGCTCGGCATCGTGCTTGCCACCGTCGCAGGCTCGATGCCGCAGTTCGGCCTGCTGCTGATCCTCGTGCTGTTTCCGATCCATGTGCTGGCTGGCGGATTGACGCCTCTGGAAAGTATGCCGGCAGGCATTCGGCTGCTCATGAGCGCGGCGCCCGACACTCACTTCGTGGCGCTCGCCCAGTCGATCCTGTTCCGCGGCGCCGGGCTGGAATCCGTCTGGCTTGAGCTTCTCGGCCTGCTCGTGATCGGGTCCACCTTCTTCCTGTTCGCCCTGTGGCGATTCCGGATGTCGTTGCGATAGGGACGCGGGCGTCTGTCTCCGCAGGCTTCCGCCGCGTTCATCATGAGCGTGGTTGCGTGATCCTCGGGAAGGCGCTTCTTGCGGCCGATATCTCATTGCCGCACTCAGCAGGTCGTGGGCGATGCTCGGTCCAGCGGCGCATGGCCGGATGAAACTCCGGCGTTGAAGCGCGGCGACATCGAATCGGATTGCCCAAATCGTCACCGGTTTGTGACCGGTTCATCCTAAATTAGGGCAATCGGAACTGGAAATCTCCAATATGATCCTGCCGGCCGACAGAAGGTGAGTTCCCAAAGGCAATGCAATCGGCGCAGGCCGCTCATGCCATCCCGCAAGCGGAACGCGAGCATCGGATACACCGCAGATTGCGCAGACTGCAAATATATGCCGGAAGGCGAGATCAATCATGCGACCCCTGCAACTGATGCGAGAGCGGTGGAGGCCAAATGCTCTCAAAGATGGAGCGAGGGCGTGCATCGAGCGGCAGGCAGGGCACTTGAAGCGATCGGCGTGAAGTTCCACCTTATGGAACCTGATGCCACAAGACAAACGCAACAGCCGAGATTCCGCCACGAATGCGAATTGGGCCGACACAATCAGCCAACGGCGGAGGGTATCGGTCCGGTAGGTTTCTTGAACACAGAAAATTGATCGTTCTCTTTACGTCCAGAAATCGACGCGGAACGACGAAATTGATCGGCATCTCGCCGAGGTGAGCATAGCTCCGGGAACCCCAGCGGCGGCTGGCCCGATTTCAGGGGCGATCGAAGGTTGTTATTGCCGACTGCCCAGGAGGGTCGAATGAGAAGGCATCAATCTTTTGGCACCATCCTTATTGGAAAAAGCGTTCTGATGAGAGAGGGCATTGCCCGAATTCTTCGCTCGGAAAACTTTCGTGTCCTAGCTTCAGTCGCCTGCCCTGATGAGTTAGCAGGCGCGGTTCGCGCTCAGCAATTGCTATTTCTCATTGTCCACACCGGCGACGATTTCGATCTCGCGGTGACACAAATCAAACTTGTCAAGGAGCAGCATCCGCACGGACGTGTCGCCGTCGTCGCCGATCACTACGGATCGACCGAGCCGACGCTGGCGTTCAAAGCCGGCGCCACCGGCTATCTCGTCAGCGCGATGTCCTGCAATGCCTTCATCAAATCCATCGAACTGGTGATGATGGGCGAGACCATGTTCCCGCCGACGTTTCAATCATCGGCGCTCACCGCCAAGACCGACCATCACCCCAACCCCACTCCACTTCCCGTCCGGGACGGAAAGGCGCCCCCAGGGCCCGCGGAGGACGCGGCCGCGCCGCAGCTTTCCCCGCGGGAGATGGCCATCCTGCGCTGCCTGATCGAGGGCAACTCCAACAAGTCGATCGCACGAAAGATCGATATCGCCGAGGCGACCGTAAAGGTTCACGTCAAGGCCATCCTGCGCAAGATCCGGGTTCAGAACCGAACGCAGGCCGCGATCTGGGGAATGAACAACGCGCTGCTGCTCCAACCGGCCAACAACAATTCCCTGCTCTCATCCGCCGAGGCGGACAAACCGCTTTCAAATTCCATCGCCATCGTCTCCGACATCAAGCGGGTCGGCGTGCCCTGAGCCATCCGGATCACTCATGTGACCACCCGGCGATAATCGACAGTATCGATCATCCTGCGTCAGAACCTGACGCCAATACGCATCGCGCAAGGCCCGATCGACTACCGTTCCCGCAGCGCGTCCCGCTTGTACTTCGCCAGCGGCGACAGCAGGTAGCTGATGATCCGGCGCGAGCCGGTCTTGATCTCGACCGTTACGGCCATTCCGGGGCTGAGTTTAACGAGCTTCTCCTCCACCTGCATCTCGGTGCGATCGAGCGAGATACGCGCGGCATATTCCAGTTGCTGTCCTCTCGGCTCGCTTGAACTCGCCGCCGCGCCCGCGCCACGGTCGTTCGACGCGCCCGATGGCTTGTCGCGGGTGATCGCATCGGACGACAGGCTGAGCACTTCGCCGTGCAGGAGCCCATAGCGGGTGAAGTTGAAAGTATCGACCTTGATTTCCGCCTTCTGGCCGGCATGGACGAATCCGATGTCGCGATTGGACACCATGGCCTCGATCTCAAGCGGCACCTCAGTCGGAACCACCACCGCGAGCACCTGGGCCGGCGTCACCACGCCGCCCACCGTATGCACGGCGAGTTGCTGCACGACGCCATCGACCGGCGCGGTCAGGCGCTGGAGCCTGGTCCGCTGCTCGGCCTTGATCACATCCTGCGAGAGGCTCGCGACTTTCTGCTCCGCCTTGGACAAGGCGTCGTAAACCGCGCGCCGATATTCCGCGGCGGCCTTTTCCTTCGTCTCCTTCAAGAGCGCGATGGCCGCATCGGCCTCGCGGAGCTTGCCCCGCTGAACCGCGACCTCCTGCTGAAGGCTGACCAGATCCTGCAATTCGGTGAGATAAACCACCTTCGAGGCCAACCCCTTGTCGAGCAGCGACTTGTGAATATTGACCCGCTCCTGCAACACCGGAATGGTCGCCTCGATCTTGGCGACGCTGGCGGATGTCGTCTCCCGCTCGGCCTCCCGCTGGCTGAGCTGGCGTCCGATCTCCGAAAGCCGGGCATCCTGTTCGGCGCGCTCGCTGAGCAGAAGCTGACGGTGCATCTCGATCCGCGCGGCGCCTGCATCCGGCGGCGGATGAAACGCGGCAAGCGGATCATCCACCAGCGCCGCGCGCATCCGCGCGGCGTCGAGTTTGACGCTGACGAGATCGCTTTTCTGGCGCTCGCGGTCGGCCTCGATCATCGTGGGGTCGAGGACGATCAGGACATCGCCGGCCTTGACCGCCTGCCCGTCCCGCACATGGATGGCGCGGACCACGCCGGTCTCGAACGGCTGCACCAGCTTGGTGCGCCCGCCCGGCACGATCTTGCCGGTGGATGTCGCGACGATATCCACGCTGCCGAGCGACGCCCACGCCAGCGCGATGCAGAACACCGCGACGATGCTCGCGCCGATCGCGCGCCCGACCGGCGAGGCTGGCGTCTCCGCGATTTCGAGCGCCGCCGGCAGGAACGCGATCTCGGCCTCGCGGCGGCGGACTTCCGCCTTCGGAAACGCGATGATGTTTTTGCTAGCGGGCCTCATGGATGCCCGCCTGCAAGTAATGGAGCCGGGCATAGCGCCCGTTCGAGCGGATCAGATCGTCGTGACGGCCGTCCTCGACGATACGGCCGCGCTCGATCGTGATAATGCGGTCGGCCTGACGCACCGTCGAAAGCCGATGCGCGACCACGAAGACCGTGCGGCCGGCGGCGATCCGTTTCATGTTCTGCTGAATGGCGCGCTCGCTCTCATAGTCGAGAGCGCTCGTCGCCTCGTCCAGGATCAGGATGCGCGGATCGGTGATCAGGGCGCGGGCGATCGCGACGCGCTGGCGCTGCCCGCCTGAGAGGCTGCTGCCGCGCTCGCCGACGACGGTGTCGTAGCCTTCCGGCAATTCCAGAATGAAGTCGTGAGCCCCGGCAAGCTCCGCCGCCGCGATGACGCGCTCCATGGACACCGTCGGATCGGCGAGCGCGATGTTCTCCCGGATCGAGCGGTTGAACAGCACGTTCTCCTGAAGCACCACGCCGGTCTGCCGGCGCAGCCAGGCAAGGTCCACCATGGCGAGATCGACGCCGTCGATCAGCACCCGCCCGCTCTCGGGCACATAGAGCCGCTGGATCAGTTTGGCGATGGTGCTCTTGCCCGAGCCCGACGAGCCGACCACGCCGACAACCTGACCGGGCTCGATACTGAACGACACGTCATGCAGCACCTCGGGGCCGTCGATGCGATAACGGAAACTGACATGATCGAACGTGACCTGTCCGCGGATCGCCGGCAACGCGGCGCGTCCGGGACTGAAGCTCGGCTCCGGGATGGTGTTGAGGATATCGCCGAGCCGGTCGATCGACAGGCGGGCCTGATGGAAATCCTGCCAGATCTGGGCGAGCCGCAGCACCGGCAGACTGACGCGCGACGCCAGCATGTTGAACGCGACCAGTTCGCCCACGGTCATCTCGCCGCCGATCACCAGCTTGGCTCCGAAATAGAGCGTCGCGGCGACGACCAGCTTGTTGACGGTCTGGACGGCCTGACTCGCCGTGTTGTTGAGGCTGAGGACGCGGAAGCTCGCCGTCACATAGGCCGCAAGCTGCTCCTCCCAGCGGCGCTGCATCTGCGGCTCGACCGCCATGGCCTTCAGCGTCTCGACGCCGGTCACGCTCTCCACCAGAAACGCCTGGTTCTCGGAGCCGCGATTGAACTTCTCGTCAAGACGCCGGCGAAACAGCGGCGCGGCGCCGGCGGAAATGCCGATATAGAACGGGAACGACGCCAGCACCACGAAGGTCAGCGAAACCGAGTAATAGAACATCACCGCGAGAAAGACGAAGGTGAACAGCAAATCGATCACCAGCGTCAGCGCCGAACTGGTCAGAAACTCGCGGATGTTCTCAAGCTCGCGCACCCGCGCCACCGAATCGCCGACGCGCCGCGCCTGGAAATAGGCGATCGGCAATGCCAGCAGGTGCCGGAACAGCCGCGCGCCGAGTTCGACGTCGATGCGGTTGGTCGTATGCGCGAAGACGTAGAGGCGCAGCGTGCCGAGAACCGCCTCGAAGATGGTCAGCGCGACCAGACCGATGACCAGAACGTCGAGCGTGCTCATGCTTTGATGCACGAGCACCTTGTCGATGACGACCTGAAAGAACAGCGGCGAGACCACGCCGAAGACCTGAAGGAAGAACGATGCCGCCAGCACCTCGCCCAGAAGCCGCCGGTACTTGTGGATCGCACCCAGAAACCAGGTGATATCGAATCGCCGCGAGAGATCGGTCAGCGACGCGCGCCGCGCCATCAGCACGATGTTGCCGTCCCAGATCGCCTCCAGTTCGGCCTGCGTCATGGTTTCCGGCTGCGGGACCATCGGCCATTGCACCAGCAGCCTGTCCTCGACGACCTTGCCGAGGATCAGGAAACGGCCGTCGCGCAGGACGGCGATGCCCGGCAGCGGCGTGACCGCAAGCCGATGCCAGTTGGTCTTCTGGATCCGGGCCTTGAGCCCGAAATCCTTGGCACAGCGCAACATGCTGGCGACATCGACGCGCGCCGCGCCGAGCCGGTGCCGAATCTGTTCCGGATCGGCGGCGATGCCGTGGCACCGCAACAGCGTCACCAGAGCCGGCAGGCCCGAGTCGTCGGTGCCGGCAAACGCAGCCTCCGGCGTGTCGGCAGTGGTTTCGCGCCAACCGACGCCGCGCAAGCGTTGCGCCGCGCCGCGCGCCCGAAGGACGGCGTCCCCCACGGCGACACCGGCGCGTTTTGCCAGACGGCGGGCGCGGCCGGACGCATCAGCCAGCGCAGGACCAACGGTCTCCGCGAGCCGATGCCCACGAATCGAGGCCGCGGCAAGGGCACGACGCACGCGCTGCATCGGGCTGTCCGATCCGGCAAACACCACGCGGCCATCCCAGATCGCCTCGAACTCCGCGCGCGTCATCACCATGGGATGCCCGGAGGACGGATACATGACCAGCGCCCCGTTGTCGTCGGCGCGCCCCAGCAGCAGAAAGCCACCGCTTCGCAGCGATGCGATTCCGGGCAGCCGCATCCCGACAAGTTGCGTCCAGTGCGTGGTGCATGAGCCCACCGCGAGTCCAAGCTGCGTGGCGCAGCGAAGCATCGTACGGATACCGACCGTCGTGGTTCCGCAGCGATCGCGAATCTGGTCGAGGGCGGCGTTAACTCCCTGAAGGCGCAAGAACATCCACAGGGTCACGAGCCCTGCGTCTTCGGCCTGAAAATCCTCGTTCTGCATCGCTGTTCTAGCTCTGCTCTGAAATCATCTGTGCGATATCGACTAAGCTCATTCATATGGAGGTGCGGCCCAGGCGAGCGGCTTCCGGCGGCCAGCCGGAAACGGAGCGCCCGGACCGTGACGATCGGCTAGTGCTGAGGCCGGGTCAGCATCGACTCGTTCAGCCACGCCGTCGCTTTCGATGCGGTCGCGGTCACCTGACCATGGTCCACGCGCCCCATGAATCCGCCGCCGGCCAGCGACTGGTTCAGCAGTGCGAAACAACGATTGGCGTGCGCCTGCGACGCGCCGGCGGATAGTGCCGGAGGGTCCGTCACCGTGATGGTCTTCGTCGCCGAGGTGGTGACCGCGCCGGTGGCGGGGTCCTTTGCCGTCGCCGTGGCGGCCAGCGTCGTGACCGATTGGCCCCAGCGATGATTGGAGTGCAGCGTCAATCCGCTTTCGACCTCCGCCGCGGTCAGGGTGATGTTGTTCCCCGAGAACGTGCGGCCATCGAGATTGTTGGTGATCGTGTCGTATTTCGACAGTCCCTTGATATTCACCATCACGATGTCGTCGGGATCGGACGACTTGACGCTCAGTCCCAGATCGACCGAGCCGCGGCGACCCACCAACAGCGTATTGTCCGCCACCGACAGAACGGGCGCGGTGGACGGCGAGGTGACCGGAGGCGCGGTCACCGGCGGCGACGTTACCGGCGGCTTCGTCGTCCCGCTCGGGCCGCCTCCCGACGAGCCGACCGGCGACGGATCGATCTCAAGGCCGGCGAATGTTTTCGCCGCGCCGGAAAGATTCGCCGTCAGGCCGCTCGCGTCCTTGATGCTTGCGCCTTTCGGAAGATTGACGGCCGTGATCGCAAGCGCGGAGGTCTTGGTATCCGTCGGTGCAACGGTGGTCCGGAATGTCAGCGCGTTGGTCCCGGAGCCGCCGACATAGGTGGCGGTGCTGCCGTCGTTGAGGGTCAGCGTCGGCCTGCCCGCCACCGTCACGGCTTCGTTGAAGCCGAGCGTCAGCGTCACCTTGTCGCCGACGTGCCCGACGCCGCTTCCCGGCGATGCCGTGACCTTCGTCACCGTCGGCCGGCCTTGGGGAGACGTGGTCGCCGGAGGCGTGGTCACCGGCGGGGCGGTGGTCGGCGGATCGGTCACGACAGGCGAGCCCGGCGTCGCCGCGCTGACGTTGGCGCCGGTGACGGTGTTGCCGCTGCCCTTTGCCTGATAGAGCTGAATCGCATCGACCTGCATCAGCATCGACTGCGGCGTCGAACCGTTCAGAACGCTGTGCCAGCCGGCCGCGTTGGAATTGGCGACCTGATGGTCCATGATCAGTTGCATCGGCTGGTTCGGAATCGGCATCTGCGCGCTGGTGACCTGCGCCACCTGCTTGCCGTCGAAATACCAGGTGATCGACTTGCCCGGCACCCAATTGATGGCATAGGTGTGAAAGCCGGCGGTGAGATCGACGCCGGTATCGATGGTCTTGTTGAACGTGCCGTTCGGCGTGTGAAGGTGCGCCGAAAACGCCCGGTTCGACGGCCCGGCCTCGGTATACCCGCCTTCCTGAATATCGATCTCGAAATTGTCGCCGCTGTTGCCCGCGCCTTTGCCCGGCAGCAGCCACAGGCCCGGCCACGCGCCATCGCCGCTCGGCGCTTTCATGCTGATCTGAAGATAGCCGCCGGTGAATTCGAAATTGCCGTAGCTGCTGACGGCGCCTGACGTAATCGGAAATGTTTGCGCCACTCCCTGGTTATTGCCGCGCACGGGCGATTGTACCGCCGTGAGATTCAGCGTGCCGTTACTCACCGCCACCTGACTCGGCATGTCGTAGTCGGCGTCGAATTTTCCGCCCGGCCCGCTCCCGCCGGAGCCGTTGCTATTCCACGGCGCACCCTTGGCGGCATTGCTGGTGATGTAGTTATGCCAGGTGCCGCCGAGTGTCGTCCCCGAAAAGTCCTCCTGAAAAACCAGATCGCTTGAGGTGTAGCCCGAAGGTGCAGACAGTGCCATCCATGATCCCCGCTGGTCATCATATGAGAGCCCCCAACTCCCACGTCCGCTGTGACCAGAAATGATGGCGACAAAATAATCGAAAAAGGCGGAAACGCGGCAGCCAATGCGACGCCGGGATCCGCGACCCTGCCGAAGTAACAAGTAACAAGGGCAGGCAGATCCCGGCTTTGGAATAAATCTGTCTTGAACGAGAAATGCTTGCGGTCAAATCCTGCTATTGTGGAACCTGATATTCCGCGGCGATCACGGCGCAAATTCCTATCCTGATTTGCCACGATCAACTTTGATGTCAGCGCACCGGATGGCTTCATTGAGGTTGTGGTAACAAGTAATAAGCTTCGGATTGCGCGAGAAAAAGCCCTCTCCCCCGCCCTCGTTTTCACCTCAACAGCCTGATTTCGCACGCTGTTCGCGAGCGCGCGATTCGATACTCCGAAAGGAGTGCCCACAAAGGGAGTTTGTGCCTTGGGTCCCGAAGGCTCAGCATAGGCACCTCACCGCCCGCTTCGAAAAGAGACGAGACGTGTCATGGGTGCCAAACGCCATTTCTTCTCCCGAGCCCGTACTCCATCGCCGCCAAAGACGAAGAATGCGCCTGACCGCAGGAGAATCGTGAAGCCTGCCCTGCTGACCATCGCATTGTCAGGCGCGGCCTTTGTCCTGATGGACGGCATCCTGGTTGAGCGCGCGTCCATCACCGGGCATCGAACCGGCGGCGTCATCGATAGAGTGGTGCAGAGCGTTCTCGCCGCCAGTCCGGTCCGGCACGATCAATCGCCGCAAACCCCCGCGCACTCCTCTCTCCCGACCAAGCCGTTACCGAACACGCTGGTCCGTGTCGCGGCCGATCCCGCCGGGATCGACGCCGATGCCGCTTCGAACGGCGAGCGCCCGAAGACCATCAGCACAACACCAACAACGCCATCGGCGCCGACGGAGTTGTCGTTCGGCGTCGGCGACAAGCTCAAGATCGCCTTCTACGAACGGCTGAACGTCGAGGAGGACAAGTGGGCGCGCGCGGTTTCAGCGCTGCGCGGCATCCAGCAGCGCGCGGAGCTGAGCGGGGAATACACGGTCCAGGAGGACGGCACGATCGCCATTCCCCTGCTCGGCGCGATCCGCGTCACGGGTCGCTCGACCCAACAGGTACATGACGCCATGGATGACGCCTTCGCGCATCTCCTCGGACGCAAGGGGATGGTCAATATCGTTCTGCTGGAGCGGGCGCCGATCTACGTTCTGGGTCCGGTCAAGAATCCCGGCTCCTTCAAGTATGTGCCGGGCGCAACAGTCCTGCACGCCCTTGCGATGGCCGGCGGCCTCGACCGCGGCACCAGCGATCCATGGTCGAAGGTCGAGGCCGTCCGGGAGATTCAGAAGCGCAGCGGCGCGGCGGGCGCCGTGGTGAAGCTGATGGCGCGCGACGCCGTTCTGAAGGCGGAGCGCGACGGCACCGCCCCGAAGATTCCGCTTCGCCTGATGGAGCTGGTCGGCGCGAGCGAAGCCACCCGCCTCGTCAACGAGCAGAGCGACCGGCGCAAATCCATCATGCAGGCGCGCAAGGACCGCGAGCGCGCGATCATGAACTCGGTCGAGTCCGCCAGGCAGGATCTCCTGCTCTATGGCCACACCAAGTCGCTCGATAGCCTGGTCAAGACCCGGCAGGAGCGCGTCGACAACACCCGCGCGCTGGTGGAGCGCAACGTCGTCGCCAAGTCGATGTTGAGCCAGGTGGAGAGCGAACTGTCCGACGCCGAGCAGCGCCGGCAGGACGCCATCAATCAGTACGGCATGGCCAAGCAGCGGCTTGCCGCGCTTGCGGCTGAAGGGCTCAAGGTCCATGCCGATCTTGAGAACGATCTGGCGACCGAGATCGACGCCGTCGAACGCCAGATCGCCGACAGCGAGCGCGAACTGAACACCAGCGAAGGCATCCTGCGCAGCCTGCCGGTGACGCGCGCCGCGTTCACCGCCGCGAAGGAGGCGAGCGGCATCAGCTACCAGATCGTGCGGCGGACGACATCCGGCCCCGTCAACGTCGCGGCCGACGGCATGACGCTGTTGCAGCCGGGCGATCTCGTCAACGTCGCCGTGGGACCGGGCGAGGCCGCCGGGCTGCCGGCGCTGTCGTCGGATCCGACCACGCCGGTCATGGCGCCGGACGAGGGATCGCCGCCGGTCGGGCACAACGCCAGCCGCCGGATGATCGGCGCCACCATCGCGCAGGAATGAGAGGATACGGCGGCCGCCGGGGCGGCACGGACGGCACGCCGTTTCAACAAGCATCCGCCACGCCACGTCCTCGTGCCTGCCCGCCCGCACCCAGGTTGTGCCGGCGGGCTTTTTCTCATCAATCGAAGGGCCGGGTCGCGACGATCAGCGTTGAAACCCCGAACCTGCGCAACGGCGTCTTCTCGATCCGTGGCATCAGCCGCCGGTAGACCGAGATCACGCCCGCCGGCAGCCACCGATAGAGTTCGAACACCGGCAGCACGTAATCGACCTTCTCGACCGCGAAGCCGGCCGTCGCCACGATGTCGCGCAGTTCGTGAGGCCAGTAGTTGCGCGCGGCCATCACCCGCGCCGACCACGAACCCGGCAGCCACGGAAGCAGCGGGATGGGGAAGCCGAAATCGCGGCCGAGGACTCGCATCCCGTGACCCTCGAACGGGAACCAGCGATTTGGACTCATCACGACCAGATGACCGCCGGGCCGCAGCACCCTTCGGATCTCGCGCAGGGTGGCCGCCTCATCGGTGACGTGTTCGAGAACCTCGTTGAGCAGCGCCGCATCGACCGACGCATCCGGCAACGGAAAGTCGTCGGTGCAGCAGTGATATTCGATCGCGTCCAGCGTCCGCGGAAACGGCCCGCGGCTTTCGTTCCGGCGCGCGATCGCCTCGTCGATCCGGGACTGTTCGGGGTCGACGCCGATGGCCTTCTCCGCACCCCAGGCGACCAGCGCTTCGGTGTAGCCGCCATTGGCGCAGCCGCAGTCGAGCCAGACGCCATGGAGCAGACCCATCTCTCTCAGCTTCCCGAGCCTGTAGGCCACGTTGCTTCCGATCGCAGTCGAACTGCCGGGGTGCGGATAGCGCGGCGCGGTTCGCGCGCGCGACAGGGATATCTGGTTCGCGGTCATAGCCCAACTCCTCCGTTTGCGATGCCGGGCCGCCTCTCGGCACGCGGCCCATTCAAGCGACGATCGATCGCGGGCCCGCCGGCGAGGCCCGGAAATATCCAGAACAGGGCGATGCAAATCCCCTCGATGCTGACGGCGATGGTCCAGCCCATGACCAAGCCCTCGAGTCCGCCCAGTCTGGCGCCGACGACCAGCAGGCCCAGTTCCAGTAACCCGCCGAGCGCGAACGGAAGCGACGCGCGGCGCATCGCGTCGCTCAGCCGCGCCAGCGCGCAGGCGTGGAATTTGAGCGTCAATCCCAGCAGGCTGAAGCCGAGAAGGCGCAGACTCGATCCGGCGATCTCGCGATAGGCCGGATTGAAGATTTCCAGGATCTCCTGCGAGTAGACGAAAATGAAAACGGCGCAGGCCAGCGAGAACGCGAGCGACGCCGTGAGCGACACCAGGAAATGGTGTCGCGATTTGTCCGGGCCGGCGCGGCCCACCGGGAACAGCACCGTGGCCAGCACCGCCGGGATCACCGCGGCGGTGGTCACCAGCGCCCAGAGCGCCGAGAACGCCGCCGTGATGGCGGGAGACAGCAGCACCAGCACGAGATAGGGCACGATGATGCCGGGAGCCTGCAAGGTGACGTCGAGCGCATAGTGATCGAATACCTTGCGCCGGAACGAATGGAGCAGGCGGAAGTCGGGGATGCCGACGAGACGGCGCGCTCCGCCCCGTGTCGCGAGATCGACCGCGATCCACGACGCCAAGAGGCCGACCACCCAGGTGAGAAGGATCGCGGTGCTCGATGTCAGGCTGGCGACGGCGATACCGGCGATCAGCGCCAGCTTGAACACCGAGAAGCACACCTGCTGGATCATCCGGCCGATACTGTTCAGGCTGCCGACGAATCCCTGATCGACGATCACGGTGAAGGCGGTGAGCCCGCAGCCGAGCACGAAGGTGGCGCCCGCGAGCCATCCGTCGATCAGACTGGTGAATCCGGCGAGGTGCGTGCCGAAAACGAACGACAACGCCAGACCGGTCGTCAGCGCAACGCCGATCGATGCCGCGGCTGCGACCAGAGCGGGCGCCTTGTCGGGATGCCGGACGATCTCGCCGACCAAGAGGGTGCCGAGCCCCGCCTCTCCCAGCAGGCCCATCAGGTTGATGACCGACAGCAGGGCGGACACGTTGCCGATCGCTTCCGGCGGAAACATTCGCGCGGCCAGCCACCAATAGACAAAGCCGAGAGCCGCGGTCGCGATCGCTCCGATCGCCAGCGCGCCGGAATTGGTGGCGAGCGGGGCACTGTCCTGAAGCGCCTCGCGGATGCGCGCGACAACCGCGCTGGCGGGGGTTACCGGCACGGTGGTCCTCCCGATGCCTGATGCGCCGGCACGGCGGCCTCACGCGCCGCCGGGCGCAGCACCTCGCGATAGACCTGCTCGATACGGCTGACGACCGCGCCGGCCTTGAGACGCTCCACCCTAGCGAGACTCGCCGCCGCCAGACGGCCGAGCAAGACACGGTCATCGAGCAGCCGCTGCATCGCGCGGCGCAGCGCCGCCACGTCGCCGGCGCGCACGAGAAGGCCGGTCTCGCCGTGATCGATCAGGTCCGGCATTCCGCCGATGTCGGTGGCGACGACGGCCTTGCCGCACGCCATCGCCTCCATGATGACGGTCGCGCAGGCTTCCGGCCCGACCGATGGCAGCACGCCGAACAGCGAGCGCCGCCATGCGTGCATGATGGCGGCATGAGGCCAGGTGCCGAGCGCGTGGACGTCGGGCGGAAATTCCGCCGGCGTATCGGGCGCGCGGCGTCCGAGCAGCACCAGCGGCGGCGCCCGCTCCAGGCCCGCATAGGCTTTCACCAGAACATCGATACCCTTGAGGCGCATCATGTCGCCGACAAACAGGATGAAGCCGTCCGCCGGCAACCGATCGAGGCGCGGGTCTTCCGGACCCGGCACGCCGACATCGTCGGGCACGAAATTGGGAATGACCTCGTAAGGCGTGCGGCTCCCGGCAAGCCCGGTATGGCGCGCGACCGCGAGGCTCACCGGAATGAAGCGATCCACCATGCGTCGCGCGGCGAGGCTCGATGCCATGTTGCCCAGCGTGGTCACGGTGGCCTTCACCGCGCCGTAGTGGCGGGCGGCGCAGGGCAGACACGTCGTCAGCGCCGCCCCCTGGCACACATTCGCGCCGAAGCGCATCAGGTTCTTCTTGGCGCAGACAAGGCCGTAATCATGCAGCGTAACCACCAGCGGCGCGCTACTGAACGGCTTCACCGGCAGATAGGAAGCGTAAATCCAGTTGTGGGCATGGACGATGTCCGGCTTCTCCCGCGCCACCAGCCGCTTCAAGGCCAGCACCAGTTCGGGATCGGGAAATGGCGGCGCGTGCCGGCGCTCGGAATCGGCGTGAAGCCCCGGCAGGCGTTGGAGCGTGCCGCGCAGGCGATGCACGCGGACCGCGCCGTCGGCCTCAACGTCCGGCGAGTCCGGGTGCATCGTGGTTCCGACGATCACCTCGTGGCCCCGTTGCGCCAGCGCGGCGCCGAGATTGCGGACATGCCGCTCCTCGCCTCCGATCACCGGAGGATAGAATTGCGACAGCAGCAGGATGCGCATGAGCCGATCTCCTCCGCCCTCACCCGCCGCCGTCCACCAGCGCCGACACACTGCGATAGAGGCGGTTGTCGTCCGGCCGGTAGAGTCTGGCCTCGGCTTTTTGCGCGGTGGCCAGGACGGGCACCGGGACCTCCCGCGTCCAGGTGTCGCCCGGCGCGAGAACGAGCGAATGGAAGACCGCCAACGGCTGCCCGCCGAGCGTGACCTCGACATCGAAGCGCTGGGTGTTGGCCTCGTCGCTTCGGAGTCCGACGACGAGGCGTGTCGCGCCGCCATCGGCCGGCGGCAGCATCCAAAACGCGACGTATCTGAATTGCTGCTGGTCCGCTTCATCGCGCACCGCCAGCGCATAGGCGCCGGTGGTGATCCCGGCGGCGAGAACGAAAGCGACCCCGTGCCAGAGCCGCAACCCCGCCGGCCGTGATGGCTGCGGCCATGGCGGCAGGCCGGCATCGTTGCCGCCTCTTGCGACGGCCGCCAGCGACGCGCCCAGCGTGACGGCCCAGAACCAGACCGCCCAGCCGAGCGGCGTCAGGAGACCGGCGAGGTTCAGGACCAGACCGCCGGCGATCCCGGCGGCAAGGCTCGCGCCGACGGCATAGGCCAGATGCTCAGGCAACGAAGCGGCCCTCACGCCGAGCGCCCGCAACATCGCATGGCCCGCGATCAGCAGCACCACGGGCACGCCGAGCACCGCGCGCAACGCAACGCTGTCGGACACCGCGACGGCCGCCAGCATCGCGGTCGCCCACACGCAGGCGGCTGAAAGATCGCGATGGTCAGGACCGTTCATGCAGCCCCCTGACATCGTAGATGACGATGAAGCCGTTGTCGTAGATGCGCGTGACGCCATCGATGCGGTTGAACTTGAGCAGCGCGGCCGGCGATAGCGGCGCCGTGCTTTTCGGCTCCCACGGCTCGAAGTAGAAGCCGAGCACCGGCAGCGCCGTCGAAAGCCGCATGTCCACCAGAAGGAAATCGATATCGCCCTTCGCCAGCGCCCAGTATTCGTCGGAGCTCAGCGTCTCGGCCCGAAACACCCGCCCAGCATCGACGCCTTCGGAAACCGCGAGGCGGGCATCCTGCCGCCCGTAGCTGGCGAGCAGCAGACGATTGATGCGATCCGACGTGAAGCGGTTGCCGGGGCCGAGCCACGCCTTGGTCCAGAGCGCGGTCGCGACGCCCATCGGCTCGATCGACTGATCGTCGGCCCCGACCTTGTAACGTCCCTGGATCGGATTGAGCGACGAACTGGTCACGCCGCCAAGGACGATGATCGAAAGCGCCAGCGCCGGCGCGCTGCGCCGCCAGCCTTGCGGCGAATAGCGCTGCCAGTAGTGGACAATGCTCACCGCCACCACCAGCCCGACGCCGAAGAACGCCAGCGTCCCCATGCGGTTGCCGATTTCCCATCCGCCGATGCTCAGGCGGAAGGCCACCGAGACGGGGAAGCCGAACGCGAGAATGGTGAGAAACACGAGGCGGCTGTCGCGCCAGCGCCGTCCGAGAATGTCGGCGATCGCGCGCCATCCGGTCCGCCTGTCACGCGGCGGCGCCAGCGCCAGCGACCGGAAAAATCCCGTTGCCAGCCCGAGCGCGGTAAGCAGAACCGCCAGCAAGGTGACGAGACGCATCCCGAACGGCTGGGCCGGCGCCGACGCAGCGTCGAGCGCCGGCCGATGCGCGGAAAACAGGTCCTGAAACTTTCCGAGCAGGGTCCTGACGCCCTCCTCGATCACCGGGCCGAGATAGCCGGTGATATGGGTGCCCCGGACCTCCATCCACGCCACCGGCATCGCAATGGCGAGGGTCGCGAGGACGACGGCGTATCCTGCATTGGCGCGCATCGGGCCGCCACGATGCAGGAGCTCGAACAAAGCCACCGCGCCGAGATAGATGGCGGCATAGGCCGCCGAGAGATGATGCGTCACCGCCAGCGCCGCCAGCAATATAACAACCAGAGCGACGGTTCGCAGCCTCGCGGGCCCGGCGAGGTCTTTCGACGCGGCCTCAGTCGCGAAGATCAGCACGCAGAGGACGAGGCCGAGGCTCTCATAGGAGAACATCGCCTCGAACAGAACGAAGGTCGAGCAGCCCATGTAGATCAGACAGCCAAGCGCCGCGATCCGCGCCGAGCCGGTGATCCGCTCGTAAAACAGGAAAAGGCCGGTGACGAACGTCCCCTTCAGAACTGCCAGCAGCAGCGTTCCCGCCGCGAACACCGACAGTCCGCTGAGATTGGCGATCGCCGTCGTCAGCATTTCCAGCGCGAGATATGACGGCCCGACCTCAAGCAGCGGGTTCGACAGGAACAGCCGGCGCGCCGTCATCAGATCGTCGGCGGCGATCCAGTGCAGGAATTCGTCGTGGCCGACGAAGCTGGTCGGGGAATGGACGACCTTGTAGTAGAACAACGCCTCGACCAGCAGGACCAGCAGGACAAAGCGTTCGCCCCTCGCCACCCGCGGCCATGCGATGCGAAGGCTCAAGGGAACGACGAGAAGAACGACGCCGGACCAGAACAACAGCATCGCCAGCGCGCCGTCGCCACGGCGTCCCGCGCCGTGCCCTTCCACGATCAGCAGCAACGCGACGGCAGCCGTCAGGCAGAGGACCGCGATGATACCGACGTTCGCGGGACGCGGCTGCATATCGATGTCGCCGCCGTGAAGGTCGGGGCCGATCACGGCGGAGACGGACTGGATCCAGCCTTGAAACGGCCGGGCGCAGGCGCCTGCGGCGGAATGGGCCGGGATCAGCGCCATTGCGCCTCCGCCTCGGAAAATCGCCGCGCCCGGCCACGCGGCGCGGGGCGGCTGACGAGCCGGCTGTTGAAGACGTCGTCATAGACTTCGCTGAGCTTCTGCGCGCAGTCGTCCCAATCCGGCAACGCCAGATCAGGGACTTGGCGGCCGGCTTCCAGTTCGTCCGCTATTGCGGCGGCGATGGCTTGCGGGCCGGCGTCGGGCGGCAGCGCGCGGCAAAGTCCCTTCGCGGCCAGTTCGCCCAGCCCCGACGTATCGCTGACAAGCACCGGCCGGCGCAGCGACAGCGCTTCCATCACCGCGACCGGATGGGCCTCGTAGTCGCTGAACAGCACGAACAGCCCGGCGCTCGCCAGCAGATCCGCCAGTTTCTGCCGTTCGGATGCGGGGACGGCCGCGATGGTGACGCGCGTCTCAAGTCCGAGCGCGCCGACGAGGGCGCGCAACTCCTTCTCGTAAGGCCCGGCGCCGGCAATATGCAGTCGCGCGTCCGGCACCCGGCGGATCAGTTCGGGCATCGCCGCGATCACCCGGTGATGGCCCTTATAGTGTTCCAGCCTGCCGCTCGAAACGATCAGGTGCGGCTCGACCGCAACGCCCGCGCCGGGAGCGGGCATCGCCGCGCCGTTCGGAATGACGACGAATTTTTCGCGGGGCGCGCCCATCCGGGCGCTGAAGAAATCGGCCTCGAAGTCGGAGACGCCGATCAACCGCTCGGCGCGCGCGATCAGGGGCCGCAACAGCGCCTGCTGCGTGCCGCGCACCGCGTTGCGCAGGCGCGAGGAATGGCCGCCGCTGTGAAAGGTCAGGACGAACGGCAGATCGCGGCGCAACGCCGCCGCGAGTCCGATCGGCACCACGAAGGTGTTGTAGCCCTGGAAATGGATCAGGTCCCAGAACCCGCGGCCGATCGCGGTAAAAATGCCGGGCGCGACGTAGAGATCGCTCCCCTTCGGCCATGCCGGCACGCGCCGCACGCGCATCCCGCTCACCGTCTCCTCGGCCGGCCACTCGCCTGACGGATCGGTGGTGAGTACGTCGACGCTGTAGCCACGCGCCACCAGGCGGGGACCGACTTCCTGAATATGGGTTTCGATGCCGCCCATGAACGGGTGGCAGCGAGCGGCGACCATCAGGATGCGCATCGGCCCGTCCCTTCCCGGAGTCGACTGTGCGATTTATGGATATCCGTAAGACACCAATGAGACCGGAGAGAAAATTCGTTCGCGCAGGATGGTCATGAGAACGCGCCAGCCGTCCCGCAGCGCGTGCAGATTGCTCAACCCGCTGATGCGCGGCGCTTCGAAACTCGCCACCTCGACGATCTTGAGCCGATTCTTCAGGGCGCGGACGTTGATCAGCGTCTCGATCTCGAAACCGTCGCAGTCGCAGTGCAGCGTCTCGACGTGCCGGCTCCAGAACGCCACATAGCCGTAGCAGAGATCGGAGAACGAGCCGCCGTAAAGCAGCCGCACGCCGATGGTCAGCCCCCAGTTGCCGAGCATCCGGATCAGCGACATGTCATCGGTGCCCGCGCCCTGAAGGAAACGCGAGCCTTTGACCATGTCGGCCCCGGCCATCAGCGCGCCGACGAAGACGATCGCCTCCTCCGGCTCCATCGAGCCGTCGGCATCCAGCATCACGATGATGTCGCCGGTCACGGCGCTGAACCCCGCCTGCAAGGCCGCGCCCTTGCCGCGCCGCGGCTCCATCACGATCTTCACGTCCTTGCGCAGACGGCGCGCGACCGCGACCGTGTCGTCGGTGGAGCGGCCATCGACGATGATGACTTCATGGGCCCAGTCGGGAATGCGCGGCAGCAGCCAGGGCAGGTTCTTGGCCTCGTTGAGCGTCGGCACGACGAAGCTCACTTTCGGCAGGGCCAGCGACCGCTCCGGCGGACGTGTCAGCGGCATCTGAACCGGCGTCGGCATCGCGCCGACATTGGCAAGGCTGAGAGGAACAGGAGCGTTCATGACGGCACCGTGCTTTCGACAGGTTGAATCGTGGTCGTGGATCGGGCACGCGGCAGCACGGCCGAGAGATAACGGACGAGATGCCGTGCCGGGTGATAAGCGCCGTAGACGAAGCGGCACACCGGGCCAAAGCTGTTGGCCGCGGCAGGACCGATGAAATGCAGGCCGGGCACCGAGCTTTCGTAATGCGCCGACAAGGCCGGCGCCCGCCCGACCCGGCGGATCCGGTGCGCGAGGCTGGCGTCGAGGAAGCCGAGCCGCGCCAGATCGACGCTGTATCCGGTCGCGAAGATGACGTGATCGGCCGCGAGCGACTGCCGTGACCTGTCGGCGGCCTCCAGATCGAGCACCACCTCGCCGTGCCTTGCGTCGACGCCGCGAAGGCGGCGGCCGAGCGTCACCGGTACCTTGCCGATCACCCGGTCCTTCATGAAAGCGCCGCCCAGCGGGCCGTGCGCGCTGGAATTGGCAAGCCGTATCCGCAGATCGTCGGCGAGGTGCCGGACCAGTTGCGGATATCTGGCGCAGACGCCTATGGCCCAGCCGTTGCCGATGCCACTCATCGGAGCCGTGATCCGTTCGAGTAGCGTGCGCGCGCGGGGCCGGGCCGCGAAATTCAAATGCGGGGCGCGCGCCACAAGCGACACCGAAACGCTCTGCTCATGGAGCAGCGCCGCCAGATCGGTCGCCGACGCCCCCGCACCGACCACGATTACGGTCTTGCCGTGCAGCGATCCGACAGGACCGTAGGCACTGCTGTGCGAACACAATTCTGCCGCAAGAGTCCCGGCCTCCGGCGGCAGCCGTCTGAAGGGAAACAGGCCGACCGCCACCACCACGCGGCGCGCATGAACGCTTTCGCCGTCTGCGAAACTGGCGCAGAAGCCCGCCGGGCCGGGTTCCAGCGCCGTCACCATCCTTCGCTCGACGTTCGGCACGTAACGTGACTGAAAGGCTTCGCCGTATTCCACGAACCGCTCAAGCGGCAACGGCATCAGCACGTCGTGATAAGGCAAGGCGCGTTCGGTGCAGAAATTCCGGATCGTGAATTTCGACTTCGGCTCGGACAGGCTCATCGCCCACGGATAGGATTTCAGCAACATCCCTTCCGGCATACCGGCCGTCCATGGTCCCATCGGTTCGCCGAAAATTCGGTGCTCGATACCCTGCGCGCGCAGATGCGCCGCCAGCGACAAGCCGTAAGGGCCAGCTCCAATGATCGCCACGTCTACGGAGCCGCTCGATCTCGCCATATGCAAACTCCCGCATACAGATGAAAATGATCGGAGAAGAATGCTTCAATGGATGTTCTGCTGTCTGGTTTTGTACTTGGTTGTTGGTACTTGGTCCGGCGGAATGCGTCGCGAACCTTACTCGTCCGCGAATGAAGCATCCCGGATGCGGCGCGACATGGGAAGCACGATGGGTAGGTAGCTCCTCGGAGGTAGCAGCGCCGGCGCTTTCATCACTGTCTCGATGTCGCGAGCCAGGATCGCTACATCGATGATCATTTGCGGCACCATGTCAGGCCGACGCATATACAAGTCACATCCGCCGTACCATCGCCAGCATCAGCCAAGAACTTCGCGCGCCGCCGCAAGCCCGATCGAAGCCGGCGGTCCCCCGATGATTCCGAAAGAGGTAAGGCTTGCGAGCCGACCCGGCGGAGTAACCCTTCTAGCAACTTTCCTTTCGACGGCTCGCCGCCGAAGCTCGGTCATGGCGGTGCAGCGCCTGCGCGATGCGAGCGCGCCCCTCTCAACCTCAGCCGCACGAATGTCAGATCGCGAGGTCGCAGTAAACCGAACGCAAGGATGCTCCTGATGCCGTCAACATCGGTCACCAGTTCCGCGATCCATGATTTGCGACCGGCGGCGGTGCGCGCGGTGCCGATTCACCCGGTGCCACGTCACGGCGCCGCCATCGATGTCACCGTGGAGCCCATGCAGGACCTCGTCGGCCTTGAGACAGCCTGGAACGATCTCGCGGCGCGGACGGCGCACTCGTTCTATCTGTCCTGGCTCTGGATCGAAACCTGGCTGCGGCATCTTCCGAAGGGGGCCGAGCCTCACGTTGTGGTCGCACGCGCGTCCAGCCGGGTCGTCGGTCTGGCGATCATTTGCCCGCGCAGGGCATGGCGGCTCGCGCCGCGGGCGCGAATGCGCTGGTTGCTTCATGAGACGGGCGACGCACATTTCGACCGCCTGTTTATCGAACACAACGGCATCCTCGCGGAGCCGTTTCCAGCGGATGCCGTTACTATCGCATGTCTTGAAGCCGCATTGCGTCGCCTGCGCCATGCCGACGAACTCGTGCTGTCGGGCATCGGCCCGGATGTCGAACTGGCTGCCCGCCGCGCCGCTGAAGCTGCCGGCCTTACGACGGAAGTGAGAGTTGCGGATGTGGCGCCCTGGGTCGATTTCGCCGAAGTCCGCCGCAAGGGGGGAAGCTATCGTGCCGCCCTGGGCCGCAACACCCGGCAGGCCGTGAGCCGTGCTATTCGGCTTTACGAACAGCGCGGCCCCGTCACGCACCGGGTCATGGAAACCACCTCGGACGCCATCGCCGCCTTCGACCAACTGATCGGCTTTCACCGGGAGCGATGGGGACGCAAGGGTCCGTTCGCGAATCCCGGCTTCTGCGCGTTTCATGAGGAGTTGATCGCGCGCGGAGTCCCCGCCGGCGCCGTCCGCATCTCACGGGCGCTGGCGGGCGATCAGACCATCGGCGTCCTGTATCACTTCGTGCATCAGGACCATGTACTGAACTACCAGAGCGGCTTTTTCTACGAGAGCGATGCCCGGCTCAAACCCGGACTCGTCAGTCATGTCCTGTCCATCGAGGACAGTTTCGCGCGCGGCGAGCGCGGCTATGATTTTCTCGCGGGTCCTGCCGGGCACAAGTCGCGTCTCGCTAACGCCGAGCGGCCGATGACATGGCTTACGATCGGCAGGGACAGTGCGGAGCGCCGCATCGAGACGCACATCCGACACACGAGGCAAAAGCTCAGAGCCATGGTGACGCGCTGACGCCGCAGGCGCCGGCGCTCAGGATCGCGCCGCCAGTCCGACATCAAGGCCGGCCGCGCGCGATTGTCCGAATGCGCCGGGGCTTCGCGCCTCTGGCGCGATCGGCGCATAAGACACCACGGCCTCCCGCACGTTCCGAACCTCACCGAACAGATCGACCACTTCGAGGCCCTCGCAGCGGTTGTAGGTATGACACCCGAACAAGCCGGACTCGATGCGCCCGACCGGCGTCTGCGCGAATGTGGAAGCATCGATCGCATCGACCCGGCAGAAGGTCACCGCATCGCCATAGCCGCGCGAACAGTCTTGCGCCGGGCGGAGCAGACGCCCATCCCGTCGGATCAGCGCGCCGGCGGGGCGGCTCAACCTGGCATCGATCAGCGTGGGCCTCGTGGCGTGAGGTGTCCATGCGCCCGTCAGGCTGTCCGCATGATAGAGATCGATGATGTCCCATGACGAGGACTTCCATAGTCTGGGAGATACGAAAAACCAGAAACCGTTCTCGTGCGGCAGTGGGGTGACATCGTAACCCTCGATGCCCTCGATCAGGCAGGTTTCGCGCTCCCACCGATATGGAAATGAAACGGCGCGGTAGAGACTGACGTTCCGGGCGCTGCCCGATTCAGGGATCATCCAGATCTCTCCATCATGCGCGAACACGAACGGATAGGAGAGATGATGAGGCTCCTCCAGAACGATCCGGGGCGCACTGGCGCAACCGTTGCGGTCCACCGTGACGACCGCGATACATCCCCGGTTCTTCGCGTAGAGATACTGTTCGGCGAAAATGAAATCCTGCCCTTGGTGCCGGAACGGAAACGGATCGGCTAGGTAGCCGGCAGGTCCGCCGGACAGAACCCGAAACTCGGCTTCTCGCTTGTCGAGCAGGCTCGCCGACTGATCGAAACGCCAGCCGATCGCCCAGACCCGGTCGCCTCTCGCTAACTTGGTCAGCAACCTGACCATCTTCGTTGCGAAAGTCGCGGCCGCGGCCATGAAGGCCGACGCCGCGGCAAACGAATGTGTCGCCGGCTTCGGGCGGAAAGCGCCGCGGACGTCCCGGCAACCGGTTTCTTCCCGCAGCGCTTTGAGGATCAATGCCACGGCGCAGGAGAGCGCGCCGTCGAGGCTTGCCGTAAACACGCCGCGATCCGCGCTGGCGGGACGCGCCGTCCATGGACGCGATGGCCGCACGGTATCATGCAGATCAACTGACAGCTCCTGATCGTTCGCCAAAGCCGCCATCACGCCGATCTCGCCGGGCACGCCGTTGAAGAACGGCGTCAGCACGCGCTGTCCTGTCCGTGGCCCCCCTTCCCCGCTCATGTCGATCACCACGTCCGCGTATTCGGCGTGCTGCGGCGGCAGCGCAAGCAGCGCCGCCTCGCTGCAATCCATCGCGCCATGACCGCGAAAGCCGTAAGCCAGGCGCTCCAGTTCAAACAGCAACCGGCTGCCCGGCGGCAACGGCCGGTGCTGCGCCGCTAATGAGCGCGATATCTGATGATCGGGCATTTCAGCGAGCGCTTCCGCCAGCCACAGGTGCCAGCGCAGAAGCCGGGACGGATCCAGGTGCAAGCAGATCTTCATTCTCGGTGCCCCCTTCCCATAGGCGGGACCGATACTGGAGCAATCGAAACGCGCCCACCACTACTCTAAAGGGAGCGGCGATGGGATGCGATGCCGGACGAGGTAACCCCTCTGTGCCGTTTCCATCCGGCATCCGCCGTAGTCAGGTGGGCCGATGGATGTGAGCTGGCAGCGGTCGAACAACCGGTCGATCTCGGCGGACGTCAGCGCACCGGGACCTGCTCTCGTTGCGGCCTGGAACGATCTCGCCGCGCGGCTCGATGCCAACGTGTTCATGCACCCCGCCGCGCTGCTTGCGGCGACCGAGACCGGCTTCGCCACCATTCACGTGCTGCTGGCATGGGATGAGGAGACGAACCCGCGCCGCCCTGTCGGTTTCTGGGCCCTGCGGGAACGACGCGATCGACCGCTGATGCCGGCCTATCTGGAAGCGCTTCCCTACAACTATGCTTTCACCTCGAACGCGGTGATCGACGGCGCCTTCACCGACGACATCGTCGCGGCCTTCTTCGATGCCATCCGGCGCGACGCGCGCCTGCCCAAGATGATCCGCCTGCGTTCCTTCGAAGCCGATCCGGTCGTCTATCCGGCGATGCTTCAGCATCTGGCGGACACCGGCTGCTACCGGGAGCTCTTTCGCGCCGAACGGCCGTTCGCGGACCGCACCTTCGCGAGCAGGAAATCAGGTTCGAGCCGCAAGAAACTGCGGCAGCTTGCGGCGGTGGGTGCTGTGGAAGTCGTCAACGAGCGGACGCCGACGAGCGCGGAGGCCGCGTTCGAGATCTTTCTGCAACTGGAAGCGGCGAGTTGGAAGGGCAGAGAAGGAACGGCGTTGCTGTGCGATGTCAATGATGCCCGCTTCTGTCGCCGGCTGATCCGGAATCTCGCCGCATGTGGCCTGGCTTCCGTCGCGTTGCTGTGCGTGGACGGCGACGCGATCGCAGCGCAGGTTCTGCTTTACAGCGGTCAGCGCGCCTACACATGGAAGACCGCGTTCAAGTCGTCATTCGCACGCTTCTCACCGGGAGTCCTGGTGGTCGATCAAGCGGCGCGACGTCTGCTCGAATCCGGACAGGTCACAACCATCGATTCCTGCTCCGCTCCCGGCGGCTTCATGGGACAGTTATTCATCGACCGAAGAATCTTCGTCGATGCGTTGATCGACGTTCGCCGGCGCAACGCGCTGGTCTTTGCGCTGGAAGCGGCTCAACATCAGGGTTGCGAACTGCTGCGCCACGCGCGAAGCCGCATGCGGCACTTGTTCACCTCGCGTCGCGGCGTTCGCCGCGCTGACGTCTGACCAACAATCCTAGGCGCGATTGCCGAGGCTCCGCAGGCGCCGCGCCCATGTTTCGGATGCGACCTGATCCGCGATGGCGACCATGCCGAGACGGCGCGCTGCGCCGATCGCGGCGCGAATGATAAAGCGCAGATCGCGCTGCAAACGCCAGTTGAACCCGTCGTCGATCGATATCGCGCGCAACCGGTAGGCGAACGACGCGGACGCGTCGTCGTAGCTGCGCTTGACGGGATCGTCATAGAACCGGGCGATCTTGTCGGCCGCCATGCCGGGACTCGCGAGCCAGTTCGGGATATGGACGTTGCACAGCCGTTCGACGTCGGTGAAAACCTTTCCCGTGCCGGTCCCGGCCGCAGGGCACGAAGTCGCAAACGCATCGCCGATCAGAACCACGCCGGCCTGCCGATGACCCTCGCTGACATAGAGGTCCGCTGGCCTGACTTTCACCGGGCCGATCACTTCGATATCTCCGGTGATGCGCCGCAGGTTGGGCATTAGCGCGAACAGGCTTCGCTCGGAATCGCGGCGGATGTCGCGCAGCCACGGATCGTCCATGGTTCGATAAACCATCAGGTTCGCCCGCATCGCCGCCCGGATGGGAAACAGCGTGAGATAAGCCATCCGGTCGGCGGTTCGCTCGGGATAATAGGTCAGGGCTCCAAAATCGAACGCCCCGCCATGGCGCGGCTTGAGATCGAAAGCGATGGTGATCGAATGGCACGGGCTGGTCACAACGCGCTCGATGCCGACCTGATCCTTCAGCGCGACGCTCAGCCCGTGGGCCAGCACGACAAGACGCGCGGAGACGACATCGCCATTCGACAGCGAAAGCTGCTGACGATCGGCGCTGGTGGAGAGGCCGACCGCCTTTGCCGTCACGCGGGAAACTTGTGGCGAAATGGCGGCACGCATCGCGTTGACAAGATCGTCATAAAGGATGCCGTGCTGGCCTCCCGGACGCTTGTCGACCAGGCGTCCGAAACGCGCGATCCAGGCTTTGCCGTCATGCGTGTCGCCGTCGAAGGTGGCGGCCGGCAGGATCGCATCGGCAAGGCCGGTCTTGCACAGGATCGCAACCTGCCCGCCATCGAGCTTTTCGCAGCGCAGGTCCGGCGGATAGACCGGATGAGGATCGATCAGCAGCGTCCGGATGCCCGCGCGCCCCAGCATGGCCGCCGCCGCCGATCCCGCAAGCCCACCGCCAACGATCGCGACATCGGTATCCGTCATGGTGCGCCTCGGGGCTGGCTGGTTAAGTCACGGCCTGCCGGGACCATGCAGGCAACCGCACCTTGCTGATACTGAAGCCGGGCGCCCGCGCCAATCACCCTGAAGGAGACAATGCTGCGAAAGGGAGTACCCCCTCGGTGCCGTTGCGCATGGCGGGCGGAGACGGTCATCTGTGGCGATGAAGGTGAACTGGCAGCGGGTGAGGAACGGATTGCGCGGTGCTTGCCTGTTGCCGTTCGCCTGGCTTCTGGTATCGGCCGCCGGGGCACACGCCGCTCCGGCAACGTCCTTCGTCCGAACTTCCGGCACGGCGTTCACCCTCGATGGCAAGCCGTTCTTCGTCACCGGGGTCAACAACCACTACCTCACCTTCGCCTCGCGTGGCGAGGTGACGCGCGTTCTCGACGACGCGGTCGCGATGGGCGCCAACGTCGTCCGCACCTTTCTCCAGCCGGTGATCGGATCGCGCGACGGCCACGTGCCCACCATCTGGGACTGGCCGAGCCCGTCAGCGGACGCCAGCAATCTCGGCGTCGGCCGCGCGGTGCTGCTGTACTGGGACGCGGTGAAGAACGCGATGCGAATCGACGACGGCCCCGACGGCATGGGCAAGGTCGATTTCCTCATCGCTGAAGCCGGCAAGCGCCACCTCAAGCTCATCATCGCGTTTCTGGATTTCTGGGACTACACCGGCGGCGCCCAGCAGATGCGGGCCTGGTACGGGAGCGCCGACAAATCGACGTTCTTCTTCAGCGATCCACGCACGAAGCGCGACTACAGAACCTGGGTCGAACACGTCGTGCGGCGCGTCAACCCGCTCACCGGGATCGCCTACCGGGACGACTCGACGATCATGGCGTGGGAACTGATGAACGAAGGCAACGCGCGGCCGGAGTCGCTCAGGCTGGACTGGACCGCAGAGATGTCGGCTTACGTCAAGTCGCTCGATCCCAATCATCTGGTCGGCTCCGGGCACGCCAACGCCCCCGCGAAGCTCGCCGACATCGCCATCCCCAGCCTCGATTTCGGCACCTGGCACGGCTATCCGCTGTATGCCGGCCTCACCGTTCGCCAGTTCGACAAGGCCATCTCCGAGTCCTGCCGGATCGCCAGCCGCGCCGGCAAGCCGGTGCTTCTGGAAGAATTCGGCTACGCCCGATCCCACCGGGACGCCGCCGAGGCTTACGCCCAATGGCTCGACACGCTGGCGCGCGATCGGGACTGCGGCGGCTGGCTGGTGTGGCGGCTGGTGTCGCTCCAGGACCACGGCCGCTATCCCGCCGACGAACACGATCAGTTCGATATCCGCAACGACGCAAGCCCGCTCTGGAACGTCCTCAAGGCCGCCGCCGCGCGGGCGGCGCAGATTCGCGCATCCAGTCCGCCTCCAGTCCTCAACCTCCGGGAGTCCCCATGACAGACGCCTCCGTCGTGATCTGCGCGCACACGCTCGACCGCTGGGACGAACTGAACCGCGCGGTCGAATCCGTCCGCCGCCAGACGCTCGCCCCGCGCGAAATCCTCGTGGTGATCGACAACAACGAACCGTTGCGCGCGCGCGCCGCGCGGGAGATTCACGACGTGACGGTGCTCGCCAATGCCGGGGACGCCGGCCTGTCGGGCGGGCGCATGACCGGCGCCGCGCACGCAACCGCTGCCGTGATCTGCTTCCTCGACGACGACGCCGAGGCCGACCCGCGCTGGCTGGCGGAACTGCTCGCCTCCTACGACGATCCGGCGGTGCTGGGGGCCGGCGGCCCGGTCGAGCCGCTGTGGCGGGCACCGCCGCCAGTCTGGTTTCCCGACGAATTCCGTTGGGTGATCGGCTGCACCTATGCCGGGATGCACGTCCACGACGGGCGCATCCGCAACCCGATCGGCGCCAACATGTCGGTGCGCGCCGATGTGCTGCGCCGCGCCGGCGGCTTCACGTCCGATCTCGGACGCCGCAAGCTCGGCTTCTCCGTCAACGGACGTGTCACGTTCGGCGGCAAGGCCGAGAGCTGCGAGGAAACCGAGTTTTGCATCCGTGCCGCCCGCCTCCATCCCGGCGGCTATTTCGCCTACCGGCCGCAGGCGCGCGTCCACCATGCCGTGCCAACTCAACGCATGACCTGGAGCTATTTCGTCCGGCGATGCCTCATCGAGGGCAACGCCAAGGCGGTGCTGACCGGCCTCGCCGGATCGCAGGACGGACTCGGCGCGGAAGGCCGCTACGTCCGCGAGGTGCTGCCGCGCGCCGTGATGAAGAACCTGCGGGCCGCGCTGCGCGGCCACGCCGGCGCGGCGCGGCGGGCGGGCGCGATCATTGCGGGGTTCGCGCTGACGGCATTCGCCTATGCCAGAACCCGTATCGGCACCGTCGCCGAGGGCCGCGCCCGGCATCCGTTCTCGTGGAGCCGCGAGCCGACATACCGCCGTTGATCGCGGCAATGTTCGGCGTCGGCGCGATCGTCACACCGTTCCGGCAACGTCAGGTCACAGCAGCGAGTGAAGACGGCGCGATACGCAACAGGATCGCCAGGATGCAAAATTAAGGCTTTCTGCAAGCGATCGTTGGCGGACATGCTTGCCGAATGCGATTCAGTCGCCGTCCCAAAAATCTCGCGACTGATTGCAGGTGCACAAAGGACGCCCCGTCGAAATCGCTGTTTCGGACCAGACAAACTAGTTTACATACCGACCAGTCGGGTTGTATAATAGTGCCGCTTACTGGTTCAAAAAATCCTGAGATCGAGAAAGAAAGGACAGCGAGCGTGGTAACGGACCCTTCTAAGCTCGTCGCCAAAGTCACCGACTACACGATCAACAATCCCTACGAGCGTGACTACTGGGAAAAGGCTCCTGCTCTCACGGGTGTTCTGACATGGGGCCAGGATGGCCCGATCGCCGCGATCCAGCGGTGGATGGATCGCGCCGTCGAAACCCAGACCTCGGAAGGCTGCCTCAATTACAGCGAGCGCCTGGATCTTCCGGCGGGTCACGTCTCGACCTTCACGCCGACGGCCAGCCTTTCGGCGAGCCTTGGCTATCCCCTGCTCGGCTTCTATGAGCGCACCAAGGATCAGCGCTACATGGACGCCGCCAAGTTGCAGATGGAAGCGCTTCTCGCCGCGCCGCGGACGACGGAGGGCGGAATCTGCGCACGCGCGGAAGCGCCCGAACTATGGGTCGATTTCCTCTACATGATGTGTCCGTTCATGATCCGCTACGGGAAAGTGACCGGCGACAAGACCTATATCGACGAGGCTTTCCGCCAGTTCGAAATCCACATCAAGTATCTGGTCGACCCCCACGTCCATCTGTCGCGACATGCCTGGTGCGAACGTCCGAACCATTATCCGCAATCGACGCTCTGGGCGCGCGGAAACGGCTGGCTGGTGGCCTGCTCGGTCGATATGCTGGCGATGGCTGCCGACCATCCCAAGGCCGGGATCGTCGCCGAGACCTGCCGCCGCGCACTCGCGGCCATGCGAGCCCATCAGGATCGTTCCGGTTTCTTCCATCACATCCTCGACGACCGCTATTCAAAGTTCGAAGCGTCCGCGACGCTGATGTACGCCTACGCGGCGCGCGCGGCCGTCAGCCAGAAGATCGTCGGCGACGACTACATCGCCGGCGCCCTGAAAGCCTGGCAGGTCGTCGCCGGGTCGGTGGGCGATGACGGCGCGGTGCCGGGCGTTGCCGTACCTCCCGGCGGTCCGGGCGTGCCGTTCGGCACAACGCTGTTCGGCCAGGGCTTCTTCCTGCTCGCCGCTCACGCCCTTCGCGGCGAACTCGGGATTTAATGGAAGAAAGTCAACTCCGCCCGCGAGGGCGGAGTGACCGCTTGATCTGCGGGGGCCTCCGCTTTGCGGAGGCTCCTATTTTTTCCGGGTCTTGCGCTGCCCGACATCCGACGCCATCAGCGCGCTCAACATCGAGGTCCGCAACGCCTGGACGAGTTCGACGCCCTTCTGGGGTTTGCGGCCGGCCCGATACCATTCCAGCATCATGCCGTCATGGGCCGCGACATAGAACGCGGCGATCTGCCGCGACGACAAGGGGCTGGAAAATACGCCGAGCTGCTTGCCTTCATCGACGATCTTCGCGATCGCATCCGACATATCCGCATAGATACTGTCGATCTTCAGCTTGGTGTCGCTCTTGGTGTCCTTGAACTCGACCGACATCAGAATCATCAACAGCAGGTTGGTCGGCCGCTCGATCGCCCACTTGGCCTGGGTATGGAAGAACTTGACGAGCTTCTCCTGCGGACCGTTGCCCTCGGGAATGCCGCACGGATACTCGTTTCTTACGCGCTGGACGATCTCGTCGAGCAGATCCGCCTTGCTATGGAAATAATAATAGACGGCGCCCTTGGTAAGGCGGACGCGGCGCGCGATCTCGTCGATCGTGGTTGCACGATAGCCCTTCTTGACGAACAGCTCGCGCGCGGCGTCACAGATGCGATCAACCGTCGCCTCCTGCGACAGTTGCGCGCGCCGCTTGTTCACCATCGAAGCCAGCCGCAAGGCTGGACGCGCGTTGCCCTCCGTCCTGATAAAGAATGGGCGCTTGCTGCCGCCCTCGATCTTCTCATTCACTCAGCAGCAACCTTCAACAGAGAGGGATCGTCAAACTTCGCCATCAAGGCAGCCTGAAGATCGCGGGCAGCCTGCGCGTTCCGCTCCTTGACATGACCGAAGCCCTTGATCGTCTGCGGCAGGCTCGCAAGCTCGATCGCTACCGCATGATTGTCCGGTTTCAGCTCCGCCATCAGCTTATCGAGCAATGCTTCATAATCAGCCAGAAGCTGGCGCTCCATTCGACGTTCGGCTGTATAGCCGAAGATGTCGAAGGCCCCGCCCCGCAATCCACGCATCCTGGCCAGCAGCTTTAGCACACGGAACACCCACGACCCAAACGCACGCTTCTTGAGATGTCCGGTAACGGGATCACGCTCGGCCAAAAGCGGCGGGGCCAGATGAAACTCCAACCGGTAGTTCCCCTCGAACTGCTGCTGAAGATCTGCGAGGAATGAGCCGTCGGTATAGAGCCGCGCGACTTCATACTCGTCCTTGATCGCCATCAGCTTGAAGAGACCGAGCGCAACCGCCTCCCACAACGCCGTGCTGCCCGGCACGCACCGCATCTCGGCTTCCCGGACGCGGGCAACCAGATCGCGGTAGCGCGCGGCATAGGCCGCGTCCTGATAGCGGGTCAGATAGTCGGACCGGTAGCTCACCCGCGACTCGACAGTCTTGGGCAGATCCAGCGGCGCTACCCTTGGGCCGATGGCGGCTTCCACCTGAGCCAGATCATGCGCGGCCAGCCGTCCCCAGGCGAAGGTCTGCTTGTTGGTTTCCACGGCCGCGCCGTTGATCTCAATCGCGCGCTCCAGCGCGGCAAGGCCAACCGGCACCAGACCTTTCTGGAAGGCAAAACCGAGCATGAAGAGATTGGTCGCGATCGAATCCCCCATCAGCGCGGTGGCGATCCGTGTCCCGTCGACCAGATCGAGCCCCTTGGGACCAACGGCACCGCGAAGCGTATCGAGGATTCGCTGCTCTTCGAAATCAACGTTGCCGTCGGTGACGAAGCTTGCCGTCGGAACCAGCGCCGTATTGATCACGGCACGCGACACGCCGTTCTCCAGACGCGACAGTCCCTGCGCGCCGGCCGCAACCACCATATCGCAACCGATCAATAGATCGGCGCCGCCCACCGGGATGCGCGTCACCGAAAGATCCTCGGGATTCGGCGCGATCCGGAGATGGCTCATCACCGCGCCGTTCTTCTGCGCAAGCCCGGTGAAATCGAGCGCCGTGCAGCCCTTGCCTTCGAGATGCGCGGCCATTCCCAGAATGGCCCCCAGCGTGATCACGCCGGTGCCGCCGATTCCGGTGACGAGCACGTTGTAGGGCTCATTGAGCGGCGGCTGCGCCGGTTCGGGAAGATCGACGAACGGATCGCGCGAAACCTTGACGCGCTGCTTCCTTGCCTTGCGCGGCTCGCCGCCGTGGACGGTGACGAAGCTCGGGCAGAAGCCGTTAAGACACGAATAGTCCTTGTTGCAGTTGGACTGGTCGATGGTCCGCTTGCGGCCGAGTTCGGTTTCCAGCGGACGCACCGAAACACAGTTGGACTTCGCGGAGCAGTCGCCGCATCCCTCGCAAACCTGATGGTTGATGAAAATGCGCTTCTGCGGATCGGGAAACTGCCCGCGCTTGCGGCGGCGGCGCTTCTCGGCGGCGCAGGTCTGATCGTAGATCAGAATGGTGAGGCCGGGAATATCGCGAAGCTCGCGCTGGACCGCGTCGAGATCGGTGCGATCGTGAATCGTCGTGCGCGCGGGGAAGCCGGCGACGCCGGCGTATTTGCCGGGCTCGTCGGAGACGATGGCAATGCGCGCCGCGCCTTCGGCCGCCACCTGCGCGGCGATCTGATGCACCGTGAAGGCGCCTTCCGCCGGCTGGCCGCCGGTCATGGCCACCGCGTCATTATAAAGGATCTTGTAAGTGATATTGACCTTGGCGACGGCGGCGGCGCGTATCGCCAGCAAACCGCTATGCGTGTATGTCCCGTCGCCGAGATTCTGGAAGACATGCTTCTCGCGCGTAAACGGCGCCTGCCCGATCCAGTTGGCGCCCTCCGCGCCCATGTGGGTGATCATTTCGGTCCGGCGGGTCGGCATCCACATGGCCATGCCGTGGCAACCGATGCCGGCCATCGCGCGGCTGCCCTCCGGGACAACCGTGGAGGTGTTGTGAGGACATCCCGAGCAGAAGAATGGCGAACGAACCGATTTGATCTGCGGCGTCGTCGCGACCTGCTCGAAACTCTCAAGACGCGCGACGCGCTGAGCGAGCGCGGCGTTGGCCGCACCGAACCGCTCCAGCCGGGAGACGATCGCGCGCGCAACCAGCGTAGGAGACAGTTCGCCCTTGCTCGGTAACAGCGTCGCGCCGCGCTCGTCGCGCTTTCCGACCACACTGGGCCGGCAAGACGCATCCATATTGTACAGCGCCTGCGTGAACTGCTGCTCGATGAAGCCGTGCTTCTCCTCGACGACCAGCACGTCCGCCAGCCCCTTGGCAAAGGCCCTGGCGCCCTCCACCTCAAGCGGCCAGGTCAACCCGACCTTATAGACGCGCAGTCCCAGCTCCTTGCAGCGCTCATCATTGAGGCCCAGATCGGCCAGCGCCTGGCGGACATCGAGATACGCCTTGCCCGTCGTCAGAATGCCGAACCGCGCCTTGGGAGAATCCAGAACCACACGATCGATCGGATTGGCCCGGGCAAACGCCGATACGGCCAGCATCTTCGGTCCATGCAGCCGCGCTTCCGCCTCAAGCGGCGGATCGGGCCAGCGGATGTGCAGGCCGCCGGGAGGCATTTCGAAATCGGCGGGGGTGACAAACTGACACCGGTTCGAGTCCACCTCGATGGATGCCGAGCTTTCCGCGGTTTCCGAAATCGCCTTGAAGCCGATCCAGCAACCGGAGAAGCGTGACAGCGCAAATCCGAAAAGACCGAAATCGAGATATTCCTGCACCGTGGACGGATTCAGGATCGGAATCATCGACGCCTGAAACACCTGCTCGCTCTGGTGCGCCAGCGTGGACGACTGACATCCATGATCGTCGCCGGCAATGGCGAGAACGCCGCCGTAACGCGATGTGCCGGCGGCATTGGCGTGCTTGAGCGCGTCGACCGAGCGATCGACGCCCGGCCCCTTGCCGTACCAGATGCCGAACACGCCCTGAACTTCGGCTCCCGGGAAAAGCCCGACCTGCTGGCTTCCCCAGACCGCAGTCGCAGCCAGGTCTTCGTTCAGTCCCGGCTCGAAGCGGATATTTTCGGCAACGAGATGGGAACGGGCGCGCCATAGCGCGTTATCGTAGTTTCCGAGCGGCGAGCCCCGGTAGCCGGAGATGAAGCCGCCGGTATTGAGCCCCGCGCTCCGGTCGCGGGCCCGCTGCATCAACGGCAACCGCACCAGCGCCTGCACGCCGGAGAGATAGATGCGTCCACGTTCGAGCGTGTACTTGTCATCGAGCGAAACGTCGGGGAGGGTTGCTTCCTTGAGCATCACCGATCCTTCTTGTTCTTGCGTGATCGACGGTTCAGTATACCGCCAATCCTTTGTGTGTCGCGCACTTACGTCTGCCGGGCGGCAGGGCGTACCGACGCAACGACATCTTTCAATGCGATACCTGCCTGTTTGCGGTCCCACGTACCCGGCGTGGCGCCCCGCACCCGCAACTCGGCCTTCTTGACCTTGTTGGTCGGCGTTCGCGGCAGCGCCTGCATGAACTCGATATAGCGTGGCACCATGTAATGAGGCAGCGTCGCCGCCAGATGGCGAAGCATGTCTTCCTCCGTGACCACGGCATCCGGCTTCAGAACGAGACAGATCTTGATCTCGTCGTCGGCCTCGAACTCGGACGCGACGCCGACCGCGGCCGCTTCGGCTACCGCCGGATGCGCGGCCGCCGCCGCCTCGATATCATAGCTCGAGATGTTTTCCGCGCGGCGGCGTATCCGATCGCCGAGGCGATCGACGAAGTAGCAGTAGCCCTCACTGTCGAGATACCCAATATCCCCGCTGTGAAACCAGAGATTGCGCCAGGCTTCCAAGGTCTTCTCGGGCATCCCGATGTAGCCGCTCATGAACACGAACGGCTTCTTCGGCCGGATCACCAGTTCGCCCGCCTCGCCGACCGGCAGTTCGGCGTCGGTCTGCGGATCGACGACGCGCAACTCGACCCATTCCTCGCTGATCCGTCCACACGACCCCAGCCGCAGCGGCTCATCGTAAGGGCGCCAGGTGCCGATGTTGATCTCGGTCATTCCCCAGACTTCGATCCCGCGCAGATTGAAGCGCGCCTCGAACTGCCGGGCGATCGCCTTCGGGAACGGCGCCGCCAATAGTCGCCGGACGCCATGATCGCGATCCTCGGGGCGTTCGGGCTGAGCATAGATCATCTCGACCATCGGCCCGTGGGCCAGCCCCACGGTTGCACCGAACTCGCGGACGCGGTCGACCCACAACTCGGCCTTGAAGGTGCGATCGAGAATGATGCGGCCTCCCGCCATCAGCATGGCGAACACCGCCATGAATTTTCCGGCCATGTGAAACAGCGGATGGAAGCAGTAAAACGCATCGTCCTCACCGAGACGCAGCCCATCGATGGACTGCTTGGCGAGGCCGCAAACCTGCGCATGGGGCATCATGATGCCCTTCGCGGGGCCGGTGGTTCCCGAGGTATAAATGACGGATGCGATATCGGACATCCGCACCGTCGGCAGTTCCGCATCCGAGGGGCGCGCCAGCATCTCCTCGAAAGGCAGCAGACCGATCCGATTGAAGGCCGGTGGTTCGGATGAGGTCCGCGCGCCAGCCGGATCGAAGACGATGATCTGTTGCAGTTTCGGCAGCGCGTCCTCGCTTTCGCGTAGCACCGGCAGAAACTCCACGGCTGCGATCACCACCCGCGCGCCGGAAATATTAATCGCGTGCTCCAGCAACTTGGCGCGATATGCCGTATTGATCGTGACTTCGGTCGCACCCGCGAGGTTGATACCGAGCCACGCATGAATGGACGTCAGACAGTTCGGCGCCATCACGACGACGGTGTCGTTCTGGCGCACGCCCGCGGCCATCAGGCCGCGGGCGACCCGCAAGGAAGCCGTGAAGCATTCGGAATACGTCTCCCGCCCCTCGCCGACCATATCGATTGCAACGCGATCCGGAAATGCCACCGCGCGGGCGCGAATACATTCTCCGACGGTCGTCTCATAGCTCCCGGTCATCGGCGTCTTCCGTCTTCTTGTCGTGCTCAGTCAGAGCCCTTCATTTGAGGTTCTTGAACTTGCCATCGCGAATTTCCGCCGAGACCAGCAGGTCTCCGGTCCAGCCGTCGTGGCTATCCTTCGAGAAGCACATCTTGCCTTCCGAATAGGTCTTGATACCACACAGTTTCTCCATCGCATCACGGATGCTGTGTCCCGTCACATCGCCCTTGATGGTCTTGACGGCCTCGGTGATCGCAAACAGCGCGTTCGATCCGATCACTTCGCCGAAGCCCTGCGGCGTTTTTCCGGCCGCGTTGAGGAGTTTTCCGAGTTCCTGGAGGCCCGGGCCTGGCTCGTCCCAGTTGGCCAACAAAACGATGCGGACGCCGTTTCCAGCCTCGCCGCTTGCATCGATGAACGACTTCTGACCGAGCCCGAGGGGAGCCCACATCGGCGCCTCAAGGCCCACCTGACTCGCCGCGCGCACGAAAGCGGCGCCAAGCGTCGGGGCCGATGCCTGGAGCAGCACCACGTCCGGCTTGGCGTTGCGGATCTTGGTCGCCTGCGACGTCAGATCCAGCGCCTTCAGCGGCGCGGTCGCGGTTTCGATCAACTCGACATTGGCCTTCTTGGCCAGCTCGGCAATATAGTCCGCGGTGTTCTTGCCGTAGGCGTCTTCCTGATAGAACAAGCCAACCTTCTTGGCGCCGCCGGCGATGGCGCGTTCGAACATCACAGCGGTGTTGGTGAGATCGCCGGACAGCGAGCGGAAGACCCAAGGATAGAACTTGTTCTCCTTGAGGGTTACCGCGAGAGTGCCGTTGGGCGCAACCATGGGCACCTCGTAGCGCATGGCCACGGGCGCCGCGGCCAGCGTTCCGCTGCCCGTCGTCGAACCGATGATGGCAACCACCTTGTTCTGCTGGATCAGTTGCGTTGCGCCGCGCGCAGCTTCAGTCGGATTGGTGGCGTCGTCATAAACCGACAACTCGATCTTGCGGCCGTTGACCCCACCCTCATCATTCATCTTCTTGACGAGAACCTCGACGGCATCGCGTTCCGGAATACCGAACGGTGCCGCAGGCCCCGTCAGGCTCAGCAGAAGCCCGATCCGCAGCGGCTCCGCCGCCGCAGCCGTCTGGACATGAAGCCCACCCGCGAGCGCGATCGCGCCCAGTCCAAGGATAACTGACCTTCTCTTCATGGCTTCACTCCCTGATGCCGATTTGAAAATTCGATAGCGCGACTTAGCCGAACGCACCCGCCTGACGATGCCGGGCAATTTCATCCTCGGCGAACCCGAAGGAGCGCAGAATTTCATCCGTGTGCGCGCCCAGTTCCGGCGGCCCCAGCCTGACGCCCGGCGGCGTGCGCGAGAATCGAAGAGGGTTGCCGACCACCTCCGATCGCTGGCCGCCCGGCATCGGCACCTCGACGACCATGTCGTTGTGACGCACTTGCGGATGATTCAGCGCCTCCGCCAGCGACAGCAGCGGCGAGCACAGGATGTCCTGTTCGACGAGGCGCGCGAGCGCGTCCTGCGTCGTCAGGCGCAGAAATTCAGGGCGAAGCAGCTCGTAGATCTCATCCTTGCGCTCAAGCTGCGCGGCTGCGGTGCCCAGCCCATCACGGATGCTCAGGTCCTCGATCGCCAGCGCCTGGCAAAGCAGTTGCAGCGGATTGACCCGAAAGAAGCCGAGGACCGTGATCCAGCCATCCTTGGTCTGGAAAATGAAGTTGAGGCTCTTGTTGATCCACCGCGTCTCGTAGCCGTAGATCAGTTGCGATCCGGCCTCCAGGCTCTGCATGGCGATCGCGGCATTAAGCAGCGAGGTCTGCACTTTCTGTCCCTGCCCCGAACGCTCCCGCTCAAGCAGCGCCAGAATCACGCCCTGCGCCAGAATCATTCCCGCCGCGAAATCGACCACCGGCGTATTGACCAGCGCCGGCGAGCCGTCGGGCCTGGCATTGCCCATCGCGATGCCGCTGAGCGACTGGATCGCCATGTCCTGACCTGGATTTCGCGACAGCGGCCCGGTCTCGCCATATCCGCTGGATTCGGCATAGACCAGGCGGGAATTGGCCACCTTCAGTTGGTCATAGCCGAGCCCGAGACGGTCCATCACACCCGGACGATAGTTGTGCAGGAACACGTCGGCGCTTGCGGCGAGGCGGGCGACGACGGCGACACCCGCTTCGGTCTTGAGATCGAGGGTGAGCGAACTCTTGTTGCGGTTGACGGCGGCAAAGTAGCTGCTCATCAAGCCGTGTGCAGTGGCATAACTGTCGTAGCCGCGCAGGATCTCGCCCGAGCCGGGCCGCTCGATCTTGATGACCGTCGCGCCGAAGTCGCCCAGCACCTGCGCCGCCAGCGGCGCCTGATAGACTTCGCTGAGATCGAGCACCACCGTTCCGCTGAGAATCGCCATCGCTCAGTCCGCGTAGACGCTTTTAGCGATGATGAGCCGCTGAATCTGGTTGGTGCCCTCATAGATCTGCGTGATCTTGGCATCCCGCATCATGCGTTCGACCGGATAGTCCTCAAGGTAGCCATAGCCGCCGTGCAGTTGCACCGCATCGGTCGCCACCTGCATCGCGGTGTCGCTGCACAGCAGCTTGGCCATCGACGCCAGCGTGCGACCGCCGGCCGGATCTTCCTCGATCGCCTCGACGGCGCGATACAGCAGGCTGCGCGAGGCTTCGACCTTGACCGCCATCTCCGCGATCATGCCTCTGACCATCTGGAAGCGTGAGACCGATTGGCCGAACTGCTTGCGGTCCCGTGTGTAAAGCACCGCCTCATCGAGCGCACCCTGCGCGATTCCCAGCGCCTGCGCGCCGATCAGCGGACGCGAGATCGTAAGGGACACGGTCATGTACTCGTATCCCTTGGTGGTGTCGCCGATCGCCCGGTTCGCCGGGATCCGGCAGTCCTCGAAGATCACGTCTGCCGTTGGACTTCCGCGCAGCCCCATCTTGTTCTCAAGCTTGCCGAAGGAGAGGCCGGGGTCGTTCCGATGCACCATGAAGATGCCGTAGTCTTTCTCACCGGTGCGGGCGAGCAGGAGATACCATTCCGCCCAGGTCGCATTGGTGATGAAGCGCTTGGTGCCGTTGACGACCCAATGATCGCCCTCGCGCACCGCGCGGGTTTTCAGGGCCGGGAGATCGGAACCGCCTTGCGGCTCCGTCAGGCACCAGCCGGCGATCGTCTTGCCCGCGGCCACCGAGGGCACGATTTGGCCGATCAGTTCCTTCGCGCCGAAGCGGATCAACGGGTCCAGCGCCGCCCATCCGGTCATCAAAGTGAGGCCGGTGGTGGCGCAGACACGGGCGGCTTCCTCGACCGCGATCACCTGGGACAACAGGTTTCCGCCCTGGCCGCCGAACTCCTCCGGAAAGCCGAGGCTGACGATGCCCGCTTCACTGAGCGCGGCGTGGGATTTTATCGGCGGCTGCTTGGTGCGGTCCACTTCCGCAGCGTGAGGCGCGACCTTGTCGACGGCGATGCGCCGCATGGTGTCGCGAAATGCGTCGTAGGCCTGCTTGTCCATAGCTTGCATGGCTCTTGTCCTTATTGAACGGTCATCGATGAGTTGCGAAGGTCCGGGGGCCACGACAGCCCCTCGATTGCGGACGCCGGATCGGAGGGCACCGCCGCCGCGATGTCATCGTCCGACATGGCCAGCGACTTCAGCACCTCGCGGCTGCGATCCCTGCGATCCAGTTCACGCGGCAGCGACGGTGTGCGGCTGAAGCGGGGAACGGCGGGCACCTGCGCGTGCGACGCATCCGGATGGCGGGCCTTGTTGTGCGGCTCCTGCCAGACCTCGTCCGGCGACAACACCGGCGCGACGCAGGCGTCGGTCCCGGCGAACAGATCCGCCCAGTAACTGCGCGGCTGCGAGCGGAATGTTTTTTCCAGCGTCTGCTCGATGAACGGCCACGTTCCCTTGTCCATGTGGTCGGGAATATCGCCAAGGTCGAGAACGACCCATAGCGCCCGGAAGAACGCCAGTTCCAGCGCGCCCACCGACACCTGCCGCCCGTCGGCGCAGAAGTAACAGCGGTAGAAAGGCGCATTGCCGGAGATCAGTCCGTCGCCGCGCCCCGGCATCACCGGCGTATTCCAGACCGGGTAGTGCATCGCCATCATCGACATGCAGCCATCGACCATGGCGGCATCGACATGCTGACCACGCCCGGAGGCGCGCGCCTCGAACAACGCGGTCACGATGCCGAACGCGGCAAGCAAGCCGCCGGCGCCGAAATCCGCAAGCAGGTTCAGCGGCGGATACGACACCTCGTTCTTTGGACCGACCGCGCCGAGCAGGCCGCTGAGCGCGAGATAATTGATATCGTGGCCGGCTTCCTGCGAACGCGGGCCGGTCTGGCCGTAGCCGGTCATCGAGCAGTAGACGAGGCGCGGGTTGATCGCCTGAAGCTCGGCATAGCCGGCGCCGATCCGATCGGCGACGCCCGGCCGGAATCCCTCGATCAGGACATCAGCGGTCTTCACGAGGCGATGCAGGGCATCCTTGCCGGCGGCAGTCTTGAGATCGAGCGAAATGAAGGTTTTTCCGCGCGAAAGCTCGGTCACCGGCAAGCCCGACCGACCGCCCCCGACTACGATCACGTCGGCGCCGAGGTCCGCAAGCAACATCGTGCAGTACGGGCCCGGAGCGAGCCGCGACAGGTCGATCACACGAACTCCGGTGAGAGGTCCGGATGGACGACGCTTCGGATCGGAAACTTCAGACATCAACAACAGGCCCTATTGAACGTTAAAGGTTTTGGCGGCGTCAGCCGCGCCGGCAGCAGCATCGTCGCCGCCGAGAAATGCGGCGAGAATGGTATCGTGTTTCTGTAGTTTGTCGCGGCCGCCGCTGAGCACGACCTGCCCGTCCGAGAGCATGATGAAGCGATCGGCGACGCTCGCGGCAAATGGAACGTTCTGTTCGGCGATAACGATCGCGAGGCCATCCTCGCGGAATTTGGCAAACGTCTCGCGCAGAATGTCATAGACCGTCGGCGCAAGGCCCTGGGTCGGCTCGTCGAGGATCAGCACGCGCGGCCGGCGCGCGACCGCCATGCCGATCGCCAGCATCTGCTGCTCGCCGCCGCTCAACATGCCGGCAGGCGCCTGAAGCCGCTCCTTGAGGATCGGAAACAGCGTCAGCACCCGCTGGAGCGCCGCGTCGCGGTTATCGTCGATCAGCCGCAGGCCAAGGGCGAGGTTTTCCTGCACGGACAGCGCCGGGCAGAGATTGCCGCGGATTTCCGGAACGAACGCCAGCCCGTTCTTGGCGCGAAGATAGGCCGGCATCTGACCGATCGCCTGACCGTTGATGGCGATGTCACCGTCGCCCTGCACCAGACCGGCGATCGAGCCGAGGAAGCTGCTCTTCCCCGCACCGTTCGGCCCGAGCACGGCCACGACTTCGCCGGCGGAAACCGAAAGATCGACGCCGTGGCAAACTTCGATCCGGCCATAGCGTGCGGTGACATTGCGGCACGTCAGAATCGGTCGCGTCAGCCCCACCGCGGCATTGGGGTTGCTTGTATCGGCAGCGAGCATCCCGGTCATGATGTGATCCTCACTGCACGTTGGTGCCGAGATAAGCGGTGATGAACTCCGACCGCTTGCTGACCTCGTCGGCGGTGCCGCGCAGCAGTACCTTGCCGCGATCGAGGACGATCACACGATCGGCCAGACGGCGAACCAGGCCGAAATTGTGCTCGACAAGGAGAACGCCGACCCCTTGACCGGCAAGCTGCCGCACCTGCTGGATCAGCACGTTCTGCTCGGTCTTTGAAAGACCGGCGGCCGGCTCGTCCAGCAGCAGATATTTCGGCTCCGCCGCCATGGCGCGCGCGATGTCGACCATGCGGACGATGCCCATCGGCAGCTCGCCCATCTGCTGCTTGGCGAAACCAATCAGATCGAGTTGTTCGAGCACGCGGGTGCGACGCTGCCGCAACTCCGCCTCCGTCCGCGACATTGCCGGCGGCCGGAACAGTCCTTCCCAGAAGCTGATCCGCGCATGCGGATGAAATCCGCACAAGACCGAATCCTCGACGCTTGCGGCAGAATTGATGCGCGGGGTCTGAAAGGTACGGGAGATTCCGCTGGCGATCCGGCGCGCGGGGGGAATGCCCGCCATATCCTTGTTATCGACGGCGACACGTCCGGAGGCGATATCGACAAATCCGGTGATCGCATTGAACAGCGTGCTCTTGCCGGAGCCGTTCGGCCCGATGACGGCAAGGACCTCACCGCGCTCCAGCGTCAAATCGACATCTTGCAGCGCCGTGACGCCGCCGAAACGGACGTCGAGCTTGGCGACATCGATACTCATGACGCCCCCCTCGGAGCCGTGGCGCCGGCGGCGACCTTCACCGTGGGCCGCTCCGGCTTTGTCAGCGGCGCTTTTTTCCGTCGTCCGAACAGGGTGCGAAGTCCCATCAGGCCGTTGGGCGTGAGGACCAGCACCGCAATCAGCGCGCCGCCGTAGAACATGCCCTGCACTTCCTGACTCGGAATGAACTTGAACAGCAGCGTCAAAAGCGCGGCGCCAATGATGGGACCGAGCACGGTCTGCGCACCACCGACCACCGCCATCAGCAAAACGGAAAGCGAAACCGAAGGACCGAGCGAGTCGGGGCCGATATAGGCGATGTGATGGGCGTAAAGCCAACCGCCGAGACCCGCGACCGACGCCGAGAACGCAAGGATCACGCTGCGCACATGCGGCACATTCACCCCGTCGGCAACCGCGCGCAGCGTATCCGAGCGTAATGTGTTCGCAGCGCGGCCGTATGGCGAGTCGATCAGATTGCTGAGCAGCACCACGATGACGAGAACCGCGGCCCAGGCGACGAAATGATATTGCAGCAGACCGGATGCGAACGGAAGCGGCGGAATGCCGGACAGCCCGATATAGCCGCCGGTGAAGTCGCCGCCCTCACGCAGGATGATATCGACCGCCTGTCCGAAAACCAGCGTGGCAATCGCCAGCGACAGCGCATTGAGCCGCGTCACCAGCCGCGCCAGCGGATAGGCGATAAGCGGCGGAAGCAGCAGCGCCAACAGCAAACCCACCACCGCCGGAAGATCGTAGCGCGTCGTGACGATCGCAGTGGCGTAAGCGCCGACTGAGGCAAACGCCGCCTGCGCAACCGAGAGGATGCCTGCCTGGCCGTAGCTGATGCCGACGGACAGCGCAATCAGAGCATAGATCGCGATCACCACCGACGTATCGAGCCACACCGTGTTGTCACGGATCAGCAGGGTGATCACCGCCAGCACGGCGACAAGAATGAGCGCCGAACGATAGCGCGTCAGCAGGGGATTCATGCACGCACCCCCGCCGGACCCTGACGACCGACGCGCCCCAGCGTCAGCACGGCAAAAATGAACAGAAGCGGGACGAGGCTCGCAAGACCGCCGTTGGCGTAACCGGCGCTGATGGTTTCGACGACTCCGATGGCAAGACCGCCGAAAAATCCGCGCAGCGGACCGTGCAGGCCAAAGACGATCGCCGCTCCGAAGCCGGCCAGCGTCAGATGCATTCCCGACGCGAAATCCATGCCCGAGGTGTAGAGAACGAGAACGCCGGCGATGCCTGCCAGCAATCCTGCAAGCATGAACGCCGAAAACTGGAGCGCCCGCACCGGAATGCCCGCCAGCAGCGCCGCCCGTTCGTTGTTGGCGCTGGCGCGCACGTCGCGTCCCCACGAGGTGCGATACAGAAGAACGTAGACCGCGGCGACCAGCAGCAAGCCGATGACGACGTTGACACCGGCCTGTGGGCTGATGCGGATGCCACCGATATTCCAGAAATAGGTGAAGGGCTGGCGAATGAAGGGATCTTTTCCGAACAGCGTGAGCACAACGGATTCGAGGAAGATGGCGAAGCCAAAGCTCGCCAGCACTAGCACCAGCGGATCGCCCTTCTGACGCCGCCCAAGCATCAGCGAAATGGAGCCGATGGCTGCTGACGCCAACACGCCGACCAAAATGCCGGCAAGGATGCCAAGCGCGGGATTGATGCTTCCACCAACGAACATCGCGACGGCACCCGCCAGCACGGCATAGGCGCCGACGGCAAGATCGACCGTGTCCGTTGCAATGAAGAGCAGACTGATCGGAAACGCGAGCAATCCGTAAGTCACGCCGAGAAGGATCCCGCGTGAGGAAAACTCAAGCAACTCGTACATCCACCCTCCCCGATGAAAATTTCTTGTGATCCGCCGCCCGCCTTCTGTTCTTCGGCAAGATCAAAACCAACCAGTTGGTATCTGATACCGTACAGCAGGATTGTGGTTTGTCAAGAACGTCTCCAAAGGCACTTAACGCCTTCATTTCAAACTGGAAACGGGTGAACGGCGCGCGTCGTCGCGGCGCCGATGATTGGCGCCGCGACGCGGCAACAGCGACGGCAGCAGCGCTCAGGGAACGCGCTTGAAGGCCCCGTCGCGGATCTCAACGGTGGTCAGCGCATCCGCGCTCCAGCCGTCGTGGTCGTCCTTCGCGTAGCAGAGTTCGCCATCCGAATAGGTCGTCACCTTGCACAGCTTTTCGAGTTCATCGCGAAGCGCGGGGCCGGTGATGTCGCCGTTGATCTTGCGGGCGGCCTCGACGATCGCCAGCAGGCCGTTGGTCGCAATCAGTTCGGCAAAGCCTTGCGGGGTTTTTCCGCCCTTCTTCATCACGTCCGCGAGCTTGGCCTGGCGCGGCGACGGATCGTCCCAGTTGCCGAACACCACCAGCCGGACGCCGTTCCCCGCCGCGCCGGAGCTTTCAATGAACGACTTCTGGCCGAGTCCCATCGAGCCCCAGATCGGCACGTCGAGACCGACCTGCTTGGCCGCGCGCACGAAGGCCGCGCCGAGCGCCGGCGCCGTCACCTGCATGATGACCGCATCGGGCGAACCGCCGCGAAGCTTCACCGCCTGCGCCGCGACTTCGATCGATTTCAGCGGCGCCGACGCCATGTCCGTGATCGGCGTGCCGCGCTCGTCGGCGATCTTCTTCACATAGACGGCGGAGTCCTTGCCGTAGGCATCCTCCTGATAGAAGATCGCGACCTTCTTCGCACCGCTCGCGATGACCGCATCATAGAGCCGCTTGGTGTTGACAAGATCGTTCGACATTGTCCGGAACACATACGGATACGACTGGCTGTCGCGCGCCGTGACGGAAATCGTGGCGTTCGGCGCCAGCATCGGCACTTTCTCGCGGGCGGCAATCGGCGCAGCGGCCAGCGTGCCGCTTCCGGTGCTGGCGCCGATAATGGCCACCACACCGTCCTCGCGAACCAGCTTGGTCGCACCCCGCGCCGCCTCGGTCGGATTGGTGGTGTCGTCATAGATCGCCAGCTCCAGCTTGCGACCGTTGACGCCCCCCTTCTCGTTCAAGTCGTTCACGATCAGTTCGACCGCGTCCCGCTCGGGAATGCCAAACGAGGCCGCCGGCCCGCTCAGGCTGAGCAGCAGCCCGATCTTCAGCGGCTTGGCGTTCTGCGCCATCGCGGACGATACCGCGAACGGCAATGCCGTCACTAGCGCGGCAAGCAGCAGTTTCCTTCCAGATGTCATGTCTCGCTCCCTCCTCATGTTTCGACGTTTTCTTCGACGTCGCAGACTGAACGCGGACAGCCGTCGGCAGACATCGCCAAGGCGACGCCGGCCCGGCCGCCACGACAGAAATCAGAAACCTCGACGCGCTATTCGGCGGCGCTTGCGATCTGCCCAACCGCAGCGACCGTGGACGGCGATAGATAGGCACCTTGCTTCAACAACTCGCGCTGGACCGCCTGCGGCTGCAATTGACGCGGCGTCGTACCGGCGTTGGCGGCCAGCGCGCCCGCGATGCCGGCGGCCTGACCGGTCATCCAGCATTGCGGAATCTCGCGCAGGAAGGTGTGCGAACTGGCGTCGCAGGCGACATGACGCCCGGCGCCGAGCGCGCCTTCGAGGCCCGAAGGAAGCAGCGAGCCGAACGGGACTGAAATGTTCTGCCACTTCGGCGCGAGCGAAGTCGATACACCGATCTCGTCGTCCCAGACCTTGCCCTCGTCCCACTGCTTGCGCGTCACCGTACGGTCCGCCGCGAAGCGCCGGCTATGGCGCACACCGACCTGCGGCGCGCCCAGCATGAGAAAAGCGTTCTCGAAGCCCGGCGCCTCGGCCCGATAAATCTCAAGATGCTTGACCGCAAGCTGCCGCGACTTGAGTTCGACCTCGGTCAGATCCTCGACATCGACGGCGCTGTATCCCGACAGGCGCGGCCCCATGAACAGGCCGATATCGGACCGCCAGGCAAAGAACGGCTTCTCGAAGAATTTCAGCCGGTCGCGCCCGCGCTTCATGAAATCGGCAAAGCCGGCGCTGTCGGTACGGCGAAACTCGGTCCAACGCTCCATATCGACGCCTCCCAGCATGAAGGCGGTGTTGATGCAGTGGTGGATATCGCTGGTGTCAATATCGGAGTCGGAGCTCGCGCCCGCACGGACCAGCATATCGGCGTCACCCGTGGTGTCGATCACGACCTTGGCGAGGATGGCCTGACGACCTTCCTTGCTCTCGAAAATCGCCCCCTTCATCGTGTTGCCGTCCATGATCGGTTCGACCGCCAGGGCATGGAGAACAAGACGAACCTTGTTCTCCACCATCATCTGCATCGATAGCGTCTTCAGCGCCTCCGGATCGATGGTGGGCGACCATGTGACGACACCCTGGAAGGCCGCGGAGCGATAGGACCAGTAGTCGGCGATTGCGGCATCCTTCGATCCCCATTCGCCACGCGGCGGGCCCATGACGGCATCCTTAGGCAGCCGATCGAACAACTCGCGCGCGAATCCGGCGATCACCTGGGTTCCGTTCCAGTCGGTCATGCGATCGATCCAGATCACCAGACCGCCGGTCGACAGACCTCCGAGGTGGTTGTAACGCTCAACCAGCGTGACGTCCGCGCCGAGCCTGGCGGCCGCCACCGCGGCCGACGTGCCCGAGGGACCGCCGCCGATGACCAGCACGTCGGTTTCGGAAAAGACCGGGATTTCGCGCGCCGCTTCCCGATGGGTCAGCGCCGGGCGGGTGCGCCGCTGGCGTCCCGTCGCACCGTCGAAGATCTCAAGACCCATGCCTTCCGAGACGCTGTTGATCGAGTGTTGATCCGCCATGCCGTTTCCTCGCCTTGTCGTTGGTGACGGTGAATCCTTGCGGCAGCGCCATGGCATCCGGCCGCACTCCCGCCCCGGAAATCAGATTGACGAGGTGGCGGTAATATTACAAATATGAATTTTGCAAACTTGTATTTCGGTTTTTTAATATGCTGACGCTGAAGCAGATCCGATATTTCGTTGCCGCCGCAGAGACAGAGAAAGTCTCCGCTGCGGCAACCAGCCTGGGCATCTCGCAGTCGGCGGTCACGGTCGCGATCAAGGAATTGGAGGCACAGCTCGGCGTCTCGCTGATCCGCCGCCGTGTCGGCGGGATCGAACTCACGCAGGACGGGCAAAAGTTCCTTCATCACGCAAGGAATATCGAGGTGAACATCGCCGACGCAATGAACTCGATGACAAACAAGGAGGCCCAGACCACGGGGAACATCCGCCTTGGCGTGACCTATACCGGCGTCGGCTATTTCCTGCTGCCCAACCTTGCACGCTTTCGCCGCGCCTATCCCAACGTCGTCTTCAGTCTCGTCGAAATGGATCGGGCCGGGCTTGAGCAGGCTCTTCATGCCAACAGCATCGACCTCGCGCTGATTATCGTCTCCAATCTCTCGCGCAAGCACGGTCTGAGATATCGGCTGCTGATGCGCTCACCGCGCACCTTGTGGCTGTCCAGCGGGCATCGCCTGAACCGCCTGCCGAGGATTTTCCTACAGGATTTGCGCGATGAACCCTACGTCCAGTTCGCATCCGACGAGGCGCCCGTCGCGGCGCTGCGTTATCTGAAAGTCAAACCCAAGGTCATCCTCAGCACGTCATCCATGGAAGCCGTGCGTGGCATCGTCGCCACCGGCGAAGCCGTCACGATCCTCGCGCATCTGGTCTATCGTCCGTGGTCGCTCGATGGCAGCCGCGTCGAATCACGTCCTCTCGCGGACAAGCTTCCCTCGCTGGATCTCGGCATCGCTTGGAAGTCCGGCAAAGTCCTGTCGGAGGCCGAGCGGAAGTTTATCGACTATTTGCAGAGCGAAGGCCGCAACGCTGCCGTCTAGTCCGTCGCCGACCGAAGCCGGCCATGGCCAGCGAACGCCGGTTTCCACTTCGCTCGAAAACCCTCTAGGACAGGACGCGCAGGAACGCCTCGCGAAAAACCCGCACCAGTTCCGGACCATCAGTCTGTGCCGCCCGCCGATACCATTCCAGCATGATGCCATCATGAGTTGCGACGTAGAACGAGGCCGCGGCATGGGGATGGAGCTTGGTTTTGAAGACTTTCTTCGCCAGTCCTTCCTCGATCGTCTGCACGATGAACTTGCGCATTCGCCCGTAGATCGCGTCGATCGTTTTCGTAAGCATGTCGTCGCTCTTTGAGAACTCGACCGACGACATGACCAGCAACATCACTTCCTCGGGGCATTCGAGAGCAAATGATACCTGAAAGTGCATGAACGCCACCAGGCGTTCCTGCGCATTCATGTCCTCGGTCTGTATCCTTGCAATGATTGCATCGATATACCGCGCGGCAATATCGTCGAGCATCTGCGCCATGAGATGCTCTTTCTTCGAAATATAGAAGTAGACGCCTCCCTTGGTTAGACCTGCCCCGGCGGCAATCTCATCAATCGACGTCGAACGATACCCCTGCTGAACGAACAGCCGGAGCGCCGAGTGATAGATGCGATCGACGCTGTCCTCGCGGCTCTCGCGATTGGTGCGCGGTTTGGTCCTTTGCGTTGCTCCACGCGACGACCCGGCCTTCGCAGACTTTCTGGCGCGTGCGGCTTTGGGCTGATCAGTTCTTTGAATGGACATAGGCTTCCAGGCGATTACGTCTACGACTTTCAGAGTTCCATCATTCCAGATAGCGATCAATATGGTCCCCCGGCAGGAGCCGACTTAAACTGCCAGCTTGTACCTGTCGGGCATTTGCTCATCGAATCACATACGCAAAAGATCCCAGAGTACCAAGCCCTTGATTCCACTATACTCATTTTCCAGCAAACACGAAAAGGACTGTACGACGCCACCGAAGGGTTAGAAAGCCACGGCATGCCGGTCGCGGATATCCGCCCAAGGCGGGGATCAGCCTGAAGAAGCGATACGACGGGCTGCTGCCGACCGGGATACCGCGGCTGAAGCAGTTCGAGGATAGGAGTACCGAGCCGCACCAGGTGGCGGGCCAGATCGCAGCCGGGACAAGGAGATTTTGCAGGACGCGATTCGGCAGAACACCTGAAGCCTGGCCGGAAGCGCAAGCTGGTCGATGCGGCGCCCGGCGAATGGGAATGTTTCGATCCGGCGCAGCTAGCGCATCAACGCAACGTCGCGCTGGATCTCTCGTGGCTCGGGAGATGACGGACTATGAGACAATCCCAACCGCAATTCGGAAAGCAGTCAGTAAAATTGTGTCGTCACCGATGCCGATCCGTCGCCGCAGATTCTTTCTCAGCCTGAAGCATGAACTTGCGCACTTGCCGCCACGACGACCGGACGAGATCTGATTGAGTCTTCGCCGCACGTTTGGCATCGCCCGCTGTGATTGCCTCAAGCAATTTACGTGCACCCGACCGCGACTCAGACTGGAATCCCGCCACCTTGGAATAAGCAAGGAAGCGATACCGCAACGCCTGCTTTGACAGGCCGTACGCGATCCGTTTCAGGGTCGCATTCTGCGATGCCGCGTAGAGTGCCTGGCTGAACGCAATATTGGCATTGAAATAGACGCTTGGAGCCGTGGTCTCGTTAAGCTTGAGAAGAACGGCGAGACGCTCGTTAAGCAAGGCAATCGCCTGATCTGTTGCATTGCGTGCCGCCGCTTCGGCGACAAGCCCCTCAAGGACAACGCGTACACCGTAAACTTCATCCAGATCAGCAATGCTCAGCGGCGGGACCTTCACACCGCGACGCTCGCCTCTCACAACCAGACCATCCTGTTCCAGGATACGGAAGGCCTCGCGCACAGGTGAGCGGCTGACGTTCACTCTTTCGAGCACCGCATCCTCGGTGATCCGCGTACCTGGGGCCAGCACGCCGGAAAGAATCTCCTCTTCCAGCATACGCGCGAGCTGGACCGGCAAAACGCTCGTTTCTGGGGTGACTGGCTTTATCATGTCGGCAATTCCACATATATAATCGATAGCTGCATGTTTGATGCAGGTTTATCACGTTCAGCGCTACCGAATTTTTGCTTCCCGGCGGGATTACCCACCAAATTGCATCCATCTATCCGTTGTCGAACGACCGTACCTCGTTATTGTCTACGTGCCGGAAGCTGGCAGAAAAAGCAGCGGAGCGGCTTTTGCCTTGGCGCTTCTCGATGGCGGGATCGCAGCAGAATTTGCCCCGGTGGCGGATCGCGGCCAGACGACATACGCCTCGCGTGCGTCAATCGCGAACAGCCATTGCTATACATGGCAACGCATCGAAGCCAATTGCATCTAAGACTGATCGTTAAGACTGGCTATCGTCCGGCGCTTCAAACCGCCCGACGTCCCGTCCCGTTATAGCGCTCAAGAAATGCTCGCAGACGAGGGTTGGTTGGCTGATCGAGAACCTTTTCCGTCGTATCCAGTACGATCAGTTTTCCATCCGACATAAACCCCACATTGTTGGCGACGTCCCGTGCAAAAGCAATCTCGTGAGTCACCAGAACCATTGTCATCCCGCTTGCCGCCAGTCTTCTGACGACATGCAGCACCTCCCCAACAAGCTCGGGGTCAAGAGCGGACGTAATTTCGTCCAGCAGGAGAATGCTGGGATCCATTGCCAAGGCCCTGGCAATCGCAACTCTCTGCTTCTGGCCGCCTGAGAGTTCATGAGGAAAATGCTGCATACGATCAGCGAGGCCAACCTGATCCAGAAGCTCCTTCGCCCGCGCGATCGCCTTCTCGCGTGATTCCTTAAGCACGGTGATCGGAGCTTCGATCACATTTCCTAGGGCGGTCAAATGCGGGAAAAGGTCGAAATGCTGGAATACCATTCCCGTATTGGCGCGTAGCGCGCTTACCAGTGAGCGCCGGACCCTCTTGCCACTCTCCAACTCAATGCCCACTCCGCAAACGCTGATCCGTCCGGACTCTGGCTGCTCCAGAAAATTAAGGCACCGAAGCAAGGTGCTCTTTCCTGATCCACTAGGACCTATGAGAGCCAGAATATCGCCTTTCCGTACAGTGAGAGAAAGGTTCTGAAGCACGGCCTGTTTGCCGTATGCCTTACAGATATCTTGTACTTCGATCACAACTCCATCTGAGGACGGCATGACGGGGTTCATCTTGTGAGCCTCCCTTCGATGCTACGAACAAGGATGGTAACCGGGAAGAGAATGCAGAAATATATCGCCGCAACGACCGTATAGACCTCAAATGGCCTATATGTAGCGGAGGTTATGATCGTCCCCTGATAGATGATATCCGCAATCGCAATCGTCGATATCAGAGACGTATTCTTCAGTTGCAGAATGCTCTGATTCATGAACGGCGCCGCCATCCGTCGGATGGCCTGAGGAAGGATAATTCTGCGCATGGTCTGGATCGGCGTCATATTAAGGGCAGCCGCAGCGTTCCACTGACCGGTCTCGATCGACATGATTCCACCGCGAAAAATCTCGGCATAAAATGCTCCCGCATAGAGCGAGAGTGCCGAAAGGCCGGCGGTCGCCGCATTGACTTCCTTTCCAATCAATACGGGAAGAGCGTAATAAAACCAGATGATCTGGACGAGAAGGGGCGTACACCGGAAAATCTCCGTGTACGCCCGCAGCGGAAGCCGCACAATCCTGAACTGCGACAACAGGCCGGTGCCCACCAGCAGACCGATGACGAGGCCTAGCAATATGCTAGCGACTGTATATCCGACAGTCACAAGGGCGCCATGCAACAACAGGGGCCAATAGGGCGTAAGGACTGAAAAGTCCCAATGATACATTTCCGTCTCCGCTTGGCCGCAGTTGCGTCTGACTAGAACGTGACTTCCGCAGGAATCGTAGACTTCTGTATTCCCATTTGCTCGAGCGCCGCGAGTATCCATTCGCGCGTCTGCCCCATTCCGCGATTGTACTCGGTCCATGCATTCATGAAATCGCGCATACGCTTGTCCGGCTCATTTCTCAGCGCGGCAGCACCGGGTGCATTCAAAACGGGAGTCGGAACAATCATCTTTCCGAGAGTCGCATTCTTCTGCTTCGCAGCGAGAGCAAGAATGACCGTCATGATAAAGCAATCGGCCCGTCCCGCCTGGACCGCCATAATAGCTTCATCCTGCGTTTTAAAGCCGATAATATTGGCATCACCCAACATGCGGCGGGCAATCAACTCGTGCGTAGAACCGATGTCCACCGCAACATTGGAGCCTTTCTTGTTGAGATCGGCCCATGTTTGCGCGGTTACTCCGTTTTTGCAAACCGCTGTAAAGGAAGTATAGAACAGCGGCGCTGTGAAATCGACAACCAGCGCGCGTTTGGGCGTCGGATTCAATCCGAACGATACGTCAATTTTTCCGGCTTGCAGATCCAGGACGGAGTTGCCCCATGTCGATTCGACGACTTCGAGCTTGGCCTCGAATGTCTGCGCTATATCGCGGGCCATGGATATTGCAAATCCACTCCACTCGTTGGTTGCAATATTCTTGCTAAAGTAAGGCTCCGCACCTACAACGCCGGCGCAACGGAAAACCTTGGTGCGACGGATCCGATCGAACGTGGATTCTGAAGCAGCTTGGGCCGAAGCCTCCCTGACGACGAGCGGTGCAGCCATTGCAGCAACTGCACCCGTCACGACGATTCCTCTACGACTGACATTCATATCTACTCCCCCCTGGTTTCAATGGTGGTTATGTCTTGGCAGATAGTTGTCTTCTCGTCATATGCCTTAGTAGATGTCCTACCGCGTTTTCCCTCCTGGAATATCCATCTGGACAGCGCCTTTTTCGACGTAAGAAAAGAAACTGAAATCCTGCGTTACTGTCTTGACGAGCAGGCCGCATCAAATGCAGCTACGGTCTTGTCGAAATCATTGCCATCGTGAGCCGCCGAGACAAGGCGGCGAACACCGGGCAGCACAAAGATGCCGCTCCGAATGAGGTGATCATCAAATGCTCTGAGCGCGCGCATGTCGGACGCCATGACGTCTCCATGGTTGACGGGAACAGTCTCTCGGAACAGGACATGCCAAAGCGACCCTTCGCCGACGATAACAGCAGGCACATCGTGCTTCTTGAGGCGCTCCGCCAGAGCCTGACGTAGCCGGGCACTATAGTCGTTCAATTCTCTATAGAATGACGGCTGCTTCAACCGCAGCAATGTCGCAAGCCCGGCTGCGCTTGCCAAAGGATTTCCGTGCAACGTGCCATTCATATAGGCAAAATCGCGCTGGCCCTTCCTGGACGGATTACAAAGATCCAGAAGCTCGCGAGAGCCCGTGACTGCGCTTAGCGCGAGCCCGCCTCCGAGAATCTTCCCGTAGGCGGCGAGGTCCGGCTTAACGCCGAAATATTCCTGCGCTCCGCCGTAAGCGAGGCGAAATCCTGTCACCACCTCGTCAAAGATCAGGAGAATACCGTTATCATCCGCGATCTTTCGAAGTCCTTCGAGAAATCCCGGCGCCGGAGAAATAACGCGCTGGATCGGCTCCACGATAATCGCGGCCAGATTGTCTCGCTCCGAGGCGACGATCGACCTCACCGCATCGAGGTCGTTGTAGGGCGCGACCAGCATTTCATCGAGCAGCACCGAAGGAATTCCGCTCGTATCAAATAGACCGCGAGGAAAATTCGCACTCTGTGTAGGAGCGCTACTCACCAGCGAATAATCATGATTGCCGTGATACGCGCCCTCAAATTTCAGTATCTTGCTCTTCCCTGTCGCCGCGCGGGCAACCCTCATCGCATATGCGGTCGCTTCGGAGCCGGTCGTTGCAAATGCGACCGTTTCCGCATTAGGGACCGCAGACATGACTTCGCGCGTTAATTCAAGCACGGTGTCGTTCAAAATGGAGAAGAAGTGTGTTCCGCGGTCGGCCTGACGATGGATCGCAGCCCGGACATCGGGATGGGCATGGCCGATAATCATTGCCCCGGCGCCCATTACAAAATCGATATACACATTGCCCGAAACGTCAATGAGATGCGCTCCTTCGGCACGCGCGGCGACGAAACGAACGTCCTGCGGTATGGCATAGCCGCCAAGAGCGCCGCCTGGCAAACTCTCGTCGGCGATCTTCAGCAACGAGGTTTCGGATTCGCCAAGCTCCCGACGCCCATATGGTGCCTCGGCGCTAGCCTCTGTAGTCACTTCGGTAATCATGAAACTTTCCTTGCTTCGGCTGGAGGCGAGTAAAGGCAATCGAGATGGCCCGCCGGATCGCAGGTCACTATCCATCCACCCGGAACGACTGTGGTGGCGCCGTATTCTTCGATGATCGCGGGCCCTATAATCTTGGCTCCGCTCGCAATCGTCTCGCGGGCATAGATCGCCGTGGGGACCCAGTCGTTCCAGTAGACCGGAACCGTTGCGGTTGGCGTCGGCTTTTGTCCCCCCAGGCGAAGGTTCTCGGGGATGGACGAGCGGATAATTCTTGCGGTAGCGCGTAGCGCCGTGATCTCGATTGCGCTCCCCACGGCGTGATGCCCGAACTTATGGAGATGCGCGGCGTGGAAATCAGCAGCTATTGCTTCCAGCCTGAAATCGTCGCCTCTGATCGGGATCTCGATCGTGAACGACTGCCCCCGGTATCGCGTTTCCGCAGCGATACTGACCACAATTGCGCTGGTATCGAAGCCATCCTCCGCAAATTGCGCCGCAGCCCGAACACGAAGATCTTCCGCTCCCGCGCGCAGTTCGGTTGGATCCAGAGCAATTGGCGCGAACGGATGGACCAGGTGATGGACTGCGTCCGCGAGGATCTGCCCATAGGCTGATACATGCCCCGGTGAACGGGGGATCAACACCTTTGTCACCCCGAGTTCCTCCGCCACTAGGAATACGTGCATTGGCCCGGCGCCCCCAAACCCGACAAGATGAAAATCCCGAGGGTCGTAGCCGCGATGAACCGTAACCTCCTGCACCGCTCCTGCCATCTTTAACGTGGCGATCCGAAGCACCGAATGCGCCATTTTGACTGCTTCGCCCGGATCGCTATTGCCGGTGAGCCCATTGAAAGCCTGCAGGGCCGCCGCATGAGACAGATGCACATTGCCACCAAGCGTATTGCGAGCCGGCAGCCGGCCGAGAAGAACATTGGCGTCGGTCACCGTCGGCAGGGTCCCGCCCCGCTGATATGCAGCAGGACCCGGATTTGCGCCTGCGCTCCTGGGTCCCACATACAGACCACCGTCCGCACCCCGATATGCAATGCTGCCGCCGCCGGCACCGATGGTATGGATATCGAGCTGCGCAATCCGGGACGGATAAGCCTCGATCAGGTTATCGTAGGATACACCCGGTATCGCCCCTTTGCAGAGAGCAACATCCGTGCTCGTGCCACCCATATCGAAAGTTATGAAGTCGTGAATTGCGGACTGCGCGGATAGCCGTTGTGCGCCAATGACGCCGCCTACTGGTCCGCTGAGAAAGGTTCTGATCGCAGCGCGCCGTGCCCTATCGATCGTCATATAGCCCCCGTTCGAGCTCATGACATTGATCGGCGCGTCAAAACTCGCTTCAGCAAGGTGCGTCTGAAGACGATCAAGATAATAGCTGAGGCTTGGCGCCAGATAGGCGTTGAGCGCCACCGTGGAGAAGCGTTCGAATTCACCTTTCTCGCGCGTCAGTTCAGTCGAGGAGAAGACAAGAATATTGTCTGGAAGATGAATGCGCAGGTAGTTAACCGCCTCAGCTTCATGTTGATCATTGATGTAACTGTTCACAAAGCCAATCGCGACGGCTTCGATCTTGTTTCGCTTGATGATCTCGGCTGCATGATCAAGATCGGCGAGGTTTAACGGGCGAAGTATCGCTCCGTTCGCATCGATTCGCTCATCTATCTCGATCCGATATGGACGTGAAATGAGTGGCTTTGGCCGCACAAAACGAGTGTCAAAAAGGCCACCGACAAGACGTCGCGTCTTGCCAATCTCCAGGGTGTCCCGGAATCCTCTTGTCGTTAACAAAGCTACACGAGCACCCTTTCGTTCCAACAGGGTATTGGTGGCGATTGTCGTGCCGTGAGCGAAGACATCGATTTCCGCAGCAGCAATACCAAGCCTCGACAGGCTTTCGAGTACTCCCTTCCACTGCTGGCCGGGGTGGGATGAGACCTTGGCCGCCCGAACTTCGCCGGTTGACTTTTCGACGCAGATTACATCGGTAAATGTGCCGCCCACATCTATGCCAATGATGAAATGGCTATCCACTATGCAAGCTCCGGGGTTTGGCTTGAACGCATGGAATGGAGAATTCGGATCGGGAGACCTTTCGTTTGGTCAATTTCGAGCAACGCAAAGGCGTCTTCGTCAACGTGCAGGGCATCCGGTGAAACGGACGCGTCATGGCGAATCCAGCATCGGAGCGGCGCACCTTTAGGCGGCACAACTTCGATCAGAGCTCCATCTTCCAGACCAAGGTGACCGCCGGTCTCGCGAGCGACGTAGGTCAACCGCCTGCTTCCTGGCTCCGGGTCGGATTGTCGAGCGACAACGTCGAGCCGCATCGATCGGGACGCGATTTCCTCGCGGAGGGCTTGCGTGGCTCTGAAATTGATCTCGCCGTCCTGAACGACAACTCCATAGCGATCCCTCGCCGCACCCTCACTCAGATATCCATCTATCACATCGACCAGGACGGCATCTGGATCACGCTGAAGCGGAGAGCCATACCCGCCGCCGCCAGCAGTTTCGACGCACAGCACGTCATCGGCGCACATTCTGAAATCGGACACCTTCCCCGGAAGTTGCGAGGGCATGAGAATCTGCCCACCGCGACGAACCGTGAACCGGTTGCAGGCTGATGGCGCCCCTCCGTTCACCCCGTAGGGAGGAATCACGTTGCGATCAGAAACAACACACAAAGCTGCCGTATCAGTCAGAAGCCGCACCTCACGTCGCAGGCCGAACCCTCCCCTGTACTTGCCGTCTCCGCACGAGTCCTGACGAATCTCGCAGCGCTCGATGCGCAGGGGCATCGCAGCTTCGATGGTCTCGACGGATTGGATTGAGTTGAAGTCACCTTCGGTAAACGTCCGAACCGCATTATTTCCGTCCTGACCATCGGTCGCTCCGGTCCCCCCGGCTGGCCACTCGTAAAGAATGAAGCGTTCATTCTCGCGAAAGCCGGACAAATGAAAATGATTCGCCGTGCCCTTCAAATCTCCTGCCCAGCGATCGGGTAGCGCTCTCGCAAGAGCGATACTGACAACGGAATCGATCGTAAACTTCACTTCGGCCATACCTCCGCACGGCGCCGGCGATTTAGCATTGATAAATGAACCAGGCGGAGCAATGACCTCGATCGGTGCAAAAGCACCGTGATTGATCGGGCTTTCTGGATCCAAGAATGATTTCGCTATTGTGAAGACGGCGTTCTTCGCCATCGAAGGCCCGACGTTCGTGGGGCCTGCCGTCTGCGGAGAAGTGCCGGTGAAGTCGGCAATCATTCTGTCTCCCGAAATCGTCAATGCCAAGCGGACACGCAGCGGATCCGGTGTATGACCGTTACTTTCGATGTAGGTTTCAGCGCAGTACGTACCGTCAGGCAACTCTGCAATCCGCTGACGCATCACATTTTCGGAACGCGTCAACAGCAGCTCGACGGCTTCCGTCATGGAAGCACTCCCATAACGCTCGAAAAGCTCGTGGACACGGATCTCAGCTTTTTTGCTGGCACCGAGCATGCATTCGAAGTCACCACGACGCTCGTGAGGGAGCCTCATGTTGGAAATAAGAACATCGAGCAGCGCTGTATTCAGTCGTCCCTGATCCGCAACCTTGATCGGGGGAATGCAAATTCCTTCCTGGTATATTTCCGTAACCTGCCCGGAGAGCGATCCCGGTGTCATTCCGCCGACATCATTCCAATGTGCGCGAATGGCAGAGAAAAACTTGAGTTCACCCGCCCAGAAGATCGGATGGAGCATCAGAATGTCGTTGAGGTGAGTCCCCCCCGTATAGGGCTCATTGTGAAGAAACGTATCGCCCGGCTGAATGTCGCCGCCAAACCGCTCCAGAATGGCATTGGTTGACGTCGGCACAGCAAACATGTGCAGGGGATGGTCATCACGTCCCATCGCCGCCTGCCTGCCATCGGCAAGCATCAAGCAGCACGAAAAGTCGTGACCCTCGTAGATTACTGATGAGTATGATGAGTAGATAACGTTGGCACGCATCTCGTTGACGAGCGCAATAAGTGATTCACGCACGAGATCGACGTTCAAGTCGTGCTGTTGGGAGCGATTGGGCTTCTTCTCCGGAGCGAAATTCGCCACTACCGTACCCATCCAGTTCCTCCTGCTGCCGAATAGATTCAGCACTTTCAGCCAGAATAGGGTTCATCTGACTTGGAACCCGTTCAATGGCATGCTCCGGAAAAGCGGCCATCGTCACCTTCCCGACGGCCCGCTTCCGAAGCAGAGAGCCAAGCGTCATTTCGGCAGAACCATCGTCTCAGTTGGATTATATATATAATCGATAGTTGTCAAGCAAAGACGCAGCTTGTCAAAGTCCCTAGAATTCGCGCGCCCAAAATTTGCGCCACTCGCCTAAAATTTCTGCACGGTCATGACGGCAAGTTGCTGTTCAAGTCTCGTTCACTACGCTTGGACGGAAAATGACCCGAGAGTCGGGCACGGACTTGAGACGAAAGCCTGCTGCTCAATCTCTCGCTACCGAAGATGTGTCCGCCGTCTGCCTTGCAGTCGCGATCACCTTGGCGGACTACCAGTTGAGCCTCAACCCGGATCGGAGGTCATTTGGAGCGATAGCAACTACCCCTTGCGCAATTCCTCGACTCCCGCTTGCAACTGCACGTCAGCGTGCTCCCACGGAGAATACGATAGGGGAGGCAAATGCGTTCGAGCCAACCGTTTCCAGGCAAGTCGAGCGATATCGGATTAACGATAGATCGTCGACGTCGATCTCCGGCTTTCGGCCGCTCACGATGTCACAGATAATTCTTGCTGAGCCACAGCTCATCGTCCAACCGAGCGTTCCATGGCCCGTATTCAAAAACAGACCATCGATATTGGTCGGGCCGATAATCGGCGTCCCATCCGGTGTCATTGGCCGCAAGCCCGACCAAAACGACGCTTTGCGAATGTTACCGCCCGGGAACAAATCAGCGACGGAATGTTCAAGAGTGCGTCGTCGAGCATCGACCAGCGTGCAAGCGTAGCCGGAGATTTCCGCCATTCCTCCGACCCGTATTCGATCTCCCAGCCTGGTAATCGCGATTTTGTATGTCTCATCCATAACGGTGGACATCGGCGATCGGGATGGATCGGTGATCGGGATAGTCAGGGAATAGCCCTTTACCGGATAAACAGGCAATTTGATCCCCAAGGGCTTCAAGAGAAGCGGAGAATAGCTTCCCAATGCAACCACAACTGCATCAGCGGCTATCCGAGCATCATCCGTGATAACTGCCTTTATCCTGCCCCCTTCTACATCCAGGCCGACAATCCTGGTGTTGTAGATGAACTGCACACCAAGCTCAGCGGATTTCGAGGCGAGCGCATTGCTGAACTTGAAGCAGTCGCCTGTCTCATCCATTGGCGTCAGAAGGCCGCCTGCAATTCGATTCCGTGCGTACTGAAGTGCAGGTTCGACACCCACACAGCCGTCAGGATCCAGGATCTTGTAGGCAATACCATCCGCAGCCAACGCGGCGACATCTTTCGCTGAAGCGTCAATCTGTTGTTGCGTGCGAAAGAGCTGTAGCGTCCCCCGCATTCGCTCATCGTAGGAAATGGCGGCTTCCTGACGGACCTGTGCCAGAGCGATGCGGCTGTAGTCGGCCAGCCGCAGCATGCGACGCTTGTTGATCGCGTATCGCTTAGAAGTGCAATTCAGCAGCAATTTGATCAACCATGATATCATAGCGAAATCAGGCTTTGGACGCAGGATCAGCGGCGCATGCTCCATGATGAGCCATTTGAGCGCCTTGAGTGGAATGCCTGGCGCAGCCCAGGGCGAGCAGTATCCAAAGGAAACCTCGCCGGCATTGGCATAACTTGTCTCGAGTGCAGGCCCTGGCTGCCGATCAATCACAAAGACCTGGTGGCCAGCCTTCGCCAACTGATAGGCCGATGTAATGCCTATAATGCCAGCCCCCAACACCACAACTTTCATCGTATGCTCCCGCGTTTGCTCAACAGCATTAGCGATAGACGCGCTGATAACGGTTGCCGAGGCTCGTCAGTAGCTCATAGCCGATCGTACCGGCCGCATCAGCCAGATCTTCGATCGTTTGATGGGGACCAATCACTTCCACCATACTTCCCGAAGAAACAGCCTCTTTCGGAAGAGAGCTGATGTCGATGATGATGGTATCCATGGAGACACGACCAACAATTGGTAGGCGGTTTCCATCAAAATAGACTGCCCCTCTGCTGCTCAAACAGCGAGGCAGTCCATCCGCATAGCCAGCCGCAATGGTCGCGAGGCGCGTTGTCCTTGCCGTGATGAAGCTACCACCATAACCGACAGGCGTGCCGGGCGGTACAGTGCGAGTCTGAATGATCGCGACATCCAAACGCACAACCGGCTCCATAGGATTTGGAAGCTGGCGAACGGGCGAACCGCCGTAAAGCGCGTAGCCCGGACGCACCATGAAGCCGTGATATTTGAGATCCAGAAATGCTCCGCCGGAACTAGCGAGGCAAATACCGTATTTTTCGAATTCATCGGCGACACGCTTCATTTCCGCAAGCTGATCCGCATTCTGCGGATTGAACGGGTCATCGGACGAAGCAAGATGGCTCATGATAAAGAGTATTTCGACATCGACCTGATCCCGAAGCGCAACTTTCAAGGCGGCCCATTCATCCGGGCTAAAGCCTAATCGTGACATGCCGGTATCAAACTGAATAACCGCATTAAGTCGTCGCTTTTGAAGCCGGCCTTCAGCTCGCCATCGATAAAACTGATCCAGGGAGTTGATTACCGGGATCGCTCCGCTTTCGACACATGTGCGCTCGCTTCCCGGCTGCAATCCGTTCAGGATGTAGATTGTTGCGTCGTTCGCCAGTTCACCACGCAACGAACGGGCTTCCTGCAGTTGCGCGACGAAGAAGTGCCTGCAACCGTGATGATACAGAGTTGTCGTGACTTCCCTGGCGCCGAGGCCGTAAGCGTTGGCTTTAACCACGGCAGCGGTCACTGAGGGGGCAAGGATCGACGACAACTTCGTGTAGTTTCGGCCCAAGGCGCCCAGATCAATTGTGAGGCAACCCGACAAACACACCTTGATCGCGGCCCCAATTTGATGCTCGGGAAGAACGTGTTAACTGACTCGCCGCAGCTCTCTAGCGCTTTCCATGCAGCCAAGTGGACCAGCGTTTCATCGCACTTCGGTCCAAATCTATCTAGCTGACAGAGAATAGGGATATCGGTGCGACAGGTCGCAGAGCAAGGTTTTGTCCCTGCGACCTCCCATGAGATCGGCTTTATTCAGCGGGCTTGAATTCAAGCAAACGCCCCTTTGTCCGAGCCGCGCGGCGCCCCGCGAGACGTTAGCTGATGAGGCCTACTTCACGCATGCCCTTCGCAAGGCGCTGCTTCTCCTCCGCCGGAAGATCGTGGAATGGCCCGCGCGGCAATCCGACATTGATGCCCATATTGGTAAGGGCTTGCTTGTAGAACGGAGTTGCCAAGCGACGGTCTTCCACGTGATGTTCAGAAATCTGGAATGAGCGTTTCTGAAGATCAATTGCACCTTCGAGATCACCCGACTTGACCATGTTGTAAATCTGAACGCCCAGCTTTGCCGGCCCTACAGGAACGATACAACCATGACCACCAAACAACAGGGTCGGCACCAGAACATGAATCGTCGTAAGCAAGGTAATTCGGTCGAGCAGTTCGACGCACTCCATCCCGATCTTGCCAAAGTGACGTGAACTCTCCTTGAGAGAGACGACATTCTTCACCGAAGCAATCTTCGAAAGAGTAGAGACTTTCAAATCGTACGACAGGATCGTGCTGTTGTAGCACATGATCGGAATATCAACGGTATCGGATACGGCCTTGTAGAGATCGATGATCTCCTCCTCCACCGCCGTAACCACGTAAGGTGGTGTAATAACGACTGCCGTTGCCCCGACACGCTTCGCATGTTTTGCAAGCTCAATGCATTCACCTGTATGGGTTCCCGAAGCACCAGCCACCAACGGAACGCGCGCGTTGTTGGCCTTGGCGACAGTTTCTGTCACCAACATCTTTTCTTCCGTCGACAGGTGGCCAAATTCCGAGGACTCGGTACCGACGGTCATAATGCCGTGGACCTTGCAGGTGTTTATGGCGAAGTCGACCTCCTCTTTCAGGATCGTCGTATTGATCTTTCCGTTTGAATCAAAGGGCACCAGGACGGGCGCAATAATTCCTTCGAGACGAGTACCTTGCTTCATCATGAAGATCCTCAGTTGGGGCACCAGATTTCCGCACCTTCGATCGGCCCGTTTTCCCTTTCGAACGGCACCCGAACCAATCGCCAATATGCAGCCGCATCATCGCGGTTACGTCAAGAAGACTATATATAATCGATAATGTCAACAGATATGATTGACCGGACATTCTGCGCTTGATTGCAGCATCGATTGACAGCCTTTGCTTACTGAGATCGCACCAGCGACGACTTCACGAGATCGGAGAGCGAGGCGGCGCCGTCTTTCGTCCGAAGTGCGCCAAGGTTCGGCGCAGCGCGTTGCAGCCCGAGGGTACCTTTGATCAGCACGACGCGGTCGGTCGGAGGTTTCCGCCCCGGCAAAGCGTTGATTAGTGCCGTCTTGCCAGTCGAGGTGCCGCCGGCGACAAGGACGTTCTCGCGCTACTCGACCGCGAGCCCGAGCACGTCAGCGCGCGCCGGAAGCATGACCCCGGGATCGACCTGACCGGCAAGCGCAAACACCGCGACGGTCAGGCTGCGGGTGACAAAGGTCGGCGCGTATCTTAAAAACTAATCGAAACTAGGACGAACACCCGGTGGCACACTGAAACCGAGATCACCGCGTGCGATGACCCGCTCCTTCCCACCGACACGTTCGAGCAGCTTGCGCTGTGTCGCCTTTGCTTCGTGGTCGGTCGCCTCCGGGTCACAAATCTTCGCCAGTTCCGCCATCAAATTGCGCATCACATTTTTCGAGGATGGCAGGTCGGCGATATTCTGGAGCTCCTGGGGGTCCACCTTCAAATCGAAGAGCTGAGGCGGATAGTCGGTGTAAAAAACAAGTTTGTGACACCCCTTTCGGATCATGTAGGCCGCCGACCTCGAACCCATTCCATGATACTCCGAAAACACGGCGCGATCGATGCACTGTCCATCCGAAAGTCTAGCAAGGTCCGTCCCTGGATGTGACGCGGTGACTGTCTCTTCGTCCGCCGAGCCAACCGTCGAGAAGATAAAGGGATAGATATCGAGCAGGCTGGTTGGCGTCGTCACCTCGCGCCCCCCGGAAAATCCAGGGCCGGCCACGATCAGCGGAACGCCGACTGACTCTTCGTACATGGTCGATTTGCCCCAGAGCCCGCGACTGCCGACATTGTCGCCGTGATCGCTGGTGTAGACGATGCGGGTATTCTCGGCCCAGCCGCCATCTTCGACGGCTTGAAGAATCTTGCCGATATTCTCGTCCAGGAACGAGCACAGGCCGAGGTAACCGGCCTGCGCTCGCTTCACCATCTCGGGCGTTTCGAAAAACTCGTCATAGGCAAAAGACTGGCGATAGTCCTCGATATAGGGATGCTGCGGCTTGTGTCGCTCGCCATAGAGCTTCGGCGGCGGCAGGTCCTGATCATAATACCGATAGAAATGCTCGGGCGGCGCGGTCAAAGGGAAGTGCGGGCAAACGAGGGAAACAAACAAAACCCACGGCTTCTCAGTGTAACGCTGCGCCTCTTCCCGCAGCCAGATCTGCGCACGAGCTGTGATGTCACGGTCGTAGGTCGTGTAGAGCGACTCTCCAGGACCTGCCATGCGCGCCATCTTATAGGCACCCTTTCGCTTTGGCATGTCTTCATCGCGAATCAGGCCAAGCAGATCGCCCTCGCCATCGATCACATGCATGCCGATCTGTTCTTCGGAGAATCCATTGTCATCGTCGCTCGAACGAAAATGCAGCTTGCCGATCGAAACGACCTGGTGACCACGCGCACGGAGCAAGCTGTGCCAGCTTGGCACCGACCCGTCGAACGGCATGGCGTTGTCCCAGAACTTGATATCGTGGACGTATTTTCCGGTCGCGAAGGCGGCGCGCGCGGGTACGCAAACTGGGGACGGCGTATAGGCCGACACGAAGCTAACGCCACGCGCCGCCAACCTGTCCATGTGAGGCGTCCGCACTACCGGATGCCCCCGAAAGCTGAGGAAATGCGGGTTGTGCTCATCAGACATGATGATGACGAGATTGTGTGGCATCTGTCAGTTCTCGAATTCGACTGCTCGTTCCGGGCAAATACCTCTTCGGCGATGACGCGACCGAACCCTGTCGTCGTTATCGGAAGTAGAGACGTCGCGCAGCGAAGCGCGCTGCGATCAACGGCCCCGCCAGTGAACGATCCGTGATTCAGCGATCTCGATGATGGTATTGAGGATCAACCCGATCAGGCCGATGAGAGCGATGCCGATGAAAACCGTCGGGATATCGAACAGCAACGCTGCGTTGTTGATCATGAAACCCAGACCGGTTTGAGCGCCCACCAGTTCGGCAGCGACCACGACAGCCCAACTGAGCGCCAGCGCAACACGCAGGCCGGTGAAGATCGAGGGCAGCGCCGCCGGGAAAATCACCTTCCAGAATTCCTGCCATTTGGACAGCCCAAGCGTTGCAGCCGCGCGACGGTAGGCCATCGGCGTGCCCGCAGCGCCAGCCTGCGCATTGACCACGGCGTAGTTGAACGCCGTCACGGTGATGAGCACGATCTTGCCTGTTTCGCCAAGGCCGAAATACAGAACCACCATCGGAATGAAGGCAATCGGCGGAATTGGACGGATGAACGACATTACCGGCGAGATCACCGCGGCAACGGTGCGGCTGTAGCCAGCCGCGAGACCGACCGCGACACCCAGCGTGCCACCGATAACGAAGCCGCCGAGCGTCCGCGACAGGCTGGCGCTGATCTGACCGAACAGGCTTTCACCTTGATATCCATCGCGCAGAATAGTCCAGAAGCGGCTCAACAACGCTTGTGGGGAGGGCAGATATTCCGCAGGCACCATTCCGAAATTGGTGGCAGCAAACCAGACCAATATCAGGACCGCAATGCTGACCGTTGAGATAACGGGCCCGGGAATCCCGAACTGCGGACGGCGGCGTGGCGGTGCGGCAGCCGGCACGATCACCGACGCCAAAATCAGACCAAGCAACTTCATCCTGCTCTCCCCTTCGGCATTCAATCTCCCGGACACTTAGGCCCCAGGAGCCTTGTTCGGATTCTGAAGATGCACAAGCTCCTCCTGGATGAGCGCGAGCACCTGATGTTCGATTTCGGTGAAATCCGTCTGCCGCAGCATGTCGAGCGTCCGCGGCTTTGGCATCGGCACGTCGATCAGACTTTTCAGTTTGCCAGGACGCCGCGTCATCACGCCGACGCGATCGGAAATGAAGACGGCTTCGGCAACATCATGAGTGATGAAGAAAATGGTCGGGCGAAATTCATCCCACAGTTCCAGTAACAACTGCTGCATGATAATACGCGTCTGATAGTCAAGCGCACCGAACGGCTCGTCCATCAGGAGCACCCGCGGATTGCTGATGAGCGCGCGGGCGATCTGCACGCGCTGCTGCATGCCACCTGAAAGCTGATAGGGATAGCTTTTTTCGAAACCGGCCAATCCGACCGCTCGCAGCAAAGTGTTGGCCCGCGACAGATATTCGTCCTTTGGCACACCCCTGCTCTTCACGCCAAGCGTTACGTTGTCCAGCACGTTGAACCACGGATACAGGGCGGGATGCTGAAACACGACCGCGCGATCCGGTCCCGGCCCGCTGACCGGCGCACCATCGAGCGCAAGATCCCCTCCAGTCGGAAATTCAAATCCGGCAATAAGGTTCAGGGCCGTCGATTTACCGCAACCTGTTGGACCGACAATCGAGAATATCTCAGACTCATGGATCGCAAGTTGCAGTTCGCCGATTGCCACAACCTGATTGCCGCTTCTGTTGACAGCTGGATAGGCTTTCCTGACGTTATCAAAGACGATCTTCGCCTTCTGGGTCGTCTGAAGCATCCCAAACTCCTCCTCGGAAGCCCTTTGCTCGGCTCGCCACTTATCCAGAGCAAGTCACCCTCGAACTTGCAAATCTTTTCGTCGCATGCCGGCGCGAAACGCCCCGCGAATACCGGCCATTCAAGGCTCCGCGAGTCAGCCTCCCGACAGGAAGGCTGACTCGATTCTTGCCTTTACTTCTTCTTGTTCTCAACATACGCCTTCAGATATTTCGGATCGATGGCGTCGCGGAGTTGTTTTTCGGGGATCGGCTCTTTCAATACGCCGAGCGCGACGTAGGTCTCCGATGCGAGCTTGAGCTGACTGAAAAGGCCGCCGTCCCCCACCAGCGCATAACGCGACTTGGGATCGATCTGACTCTCCAGCGTCGGTGGATTCTTGAAGTAAAGGTCAACCACCTTCCGCGCGATCTCGGGAGAAACGCTGAGTCGCTTCGCCAACGCATCGACGGCGACCTGCGGATTCTCTTTGATCGCATCCAACGCATCCGCCTGCGTCTTGATGAGGCGTTCGGCAAGTTTTGGCTTCGCCTTCAGCGCGGCTTCGCTGGCAAGCGTCGTCTCGGGACACGTTCCTCCGCCCGGCACCCATTCAGGATCGAATCCGACAAGAGCCACATTCGAATCCACCAGTTGGAGCGAATAAGGCGCCCACGCGATTCCAGCATCGATCGAGCCGCTCATGAACGCATTGCGATAAAGCGGAGGAGCGATATTGACGGTACTGAGCTTGCTATATTCCGTGCCGGCCGCCTTGGCAGCCCAATACAACGATATCTGCGCGCAGGTGCCGACCGCGGACGCGACATGCTTGGCCTTGGCGAGGTCCTTCACCGAGCCGATGCCTGCTTCGCGTCGAACCACCAGACCCTCGGACAGGGCGGCGTCTCCCATATAGAGCAGAAATTTCACGGGAATATTCTGGCCAAGCGCGAACACTGACGCCAACCCAGTGGTCACGACGTCAAGACTGCCGCTCTTGAGCCCGGCAAGCAGCGGTGCGCCGGACTGAAAGGAAAAGAACGTAGGCTTGAGACCATTCTTCTCAAACAAGCCAAGGTCCTGCGCGACATAAACCTGTATGTAGGACGCGGTTGGCATGCCGTAGTTGAACGAAATCATATCGTCCGCCGCGGCGCACTGGCTAAAAGATGTGGTAGCGATCACACCCGCGCCTATTACGGCTGCAGCTATCTGCTTAGCAACTCTCATCCTGACCTCCCTCGGTTGGTTTTTATATGCTCTTTGCCGACGACAGCCCTTTCCAGGGATGACCTTCCGACGCAGATTGGAAACGGATCCCGGCGGCGCGTCCGCTCATCCACGAACCACGCTCTTTCCCCGCCCGGACCCCACGATCGATCCGTCGCTGCCCTCCTCCAGGTGGACTAACCACGATAAATCTATTGCCAGGAGAGCAGGGTTCATTATTAGCCTGCCTAATAAGTATCGGACGAACAGAGTCTGCCGACACCATCCGGCATCGGCATCCCTTGACTCTGTGCAACTGGCGCTCGTGGCGATTTCAGCGTTTATCGTTTTTCGAGATACGCCTTCACGTACTGCGGATCGATCGCTTCGCGCAGCGTCGCTTCGGGAATCGGCTCTTTCAGCACACCAAGCGCGACGTAGGTTTCCGATGCCAGCTTCAGTTGGGCAAACAATCCGCCATCGCCCACCAGCGCGTAGCGGGACTTGGGGTCGAGATGCTTCTCCATCGTTGGTGCGTCCTGGAAGTAGCGCTCGAACGTCAACTTGGCGATGTCGGGGGAGATGCTGAGCCGCTTGGCGAGAGCGTCGACCGCGAGCTGGGGATTCTTTGCGATGAGATCCAGTGCCTCCGCTTGCACCTTGACAAGACGCTCTGCCAACTGCGGATTGTTTTTCAGCGCTGCCGCCGCGATAAGTGTGGTTTCCGGGCACGTTCCCCCACCCGGCACCCAGGCGGCATCAAAACCGACAAGATGCTCGCCCATGCTCGCCAGTTGCAATGAATACGGCCCCCAAGCGACGCCGGCATCAAGCGAACCGCCAAGAAACGCATTGCGATACAGCGGCGGGGCGATATTGACCGTCTTCAAAGCGCCATAGGTTGTACCGGCGGCCTTGGCGGCCCAATACAGCGAGATCTGGGCACAGGTGCCGACCGCCGCACCGACCTGCTTGGCCTTGGCAAGGTCCTTGACAGTATTGATATCCGAACCGCGACGCGCGATCAGCGCTTCAGCCTGCGACGCGTCACCCATATAGAAAATATACTTGACTGGAATGCCCTGCCCCAGCGCGAACACCGAGGCGAGCCCTGTCGTAATGACGTCAAGGCTGCCGCTCTTCAATCCCGCCAGCAAAGGAGCGCCCGATTGAAAGGAGAAAAACTTCGGCTTCAGGCCGTACTTGGGAAAAAGGCCCTGATCCTCGGCGACGTAGAGCTGAGTATAGGCGCCCGTCGGGATGCCGTAGTTGAACTCGATCACATTTTTGTCGTCGGCGCGAGCGCCGGTAGCAGTCATGCCAATCAAGCTCGCCGCAATTGCCGCGGCTCCGATCCATTTGCGCATCGTCATAATGTGTCCCCCCGAGCATCGTGTTCTAGCGGATTTCCATATCGTGTGCGGCAGTCGCTCCCAATCGCGAAAGTCAGGCGGCGACCGGCTCCCGCAAACCGATGATCCGCGCGGCGTCTGCCGGGGTCGCGACCGAGCGACCAAGCATCTCGACAATATCGGCGGCTTTCGCAACGAGCTTCTCGTTGGTGGCAAATTCTCCCGGCGCCATATAGAGATTATCTTCGAGTCCGACCCGGACGTGCCCTCCGAGAAGGGCTGACAGCGCGACGAAATCGAAACACTGACGACCGATCGCGAAGGCCGCCCAGTTCGCATGAGGCGGCAACATCGCGCGCATCGCCATCAGCGTTTCCGCCGTGGCCGGCGCGGCGTTGGGAATGCCCAGACAAAGCTGAAACAACGGCGTGCCTGTCACAAGACCGCTGTCAATCAGCGCTCGCGCCTGAGCGATATGCCCGAGCTCAAAACATTCTAGTTCGGGGGTGACGCCGATGTCACGAATTTTGCCTGCCATTTCCCGAATGTGAGGCGGGAAGCCCACAAAAATCTGCTCGCCGAAGTTCACTGTCCCGACATCCAGTGTACAGATGTTGGGACGGAGATCGACGATATGCAGCAAGCGTCGCTCCGGGTTGGCGAGATTGGTGCCCGGACCGCCGATCTGAGGATTGTCGGCGCCGGGTACATAGCGGCCGCCCCATCCGGTGGTCAGATTGATCAGCACATCGCTGCCGCTATCACGAACGCGTTTGACGACTTCCCGAAACAGTTCGAGTTCGCCCGAATGCTGTCCGGTCCGGGGGTCGCGGACATGGATGTGAACAACCGCGGCACCGGCGGCGCGGGCTCGAAGACAGTCGCGCGCAATCTGCTCGGGCGTGATCGGGAAATCCGGAACCTTGGCAAAGTTTCCATGACCTCCAGTGATCGCGCAGGTGATAATGACCTTATCCGTCATGTTCCGTCCCTTAAGCGGCGCGTCGCCGCCACTATCGTAATCCTGAACCGATCCCGGTCAACATTTTCGCGTCAATCTGACCCGCTCATGGACAAAGGATAACTATCAGTTTTACTAATTCTTATGCTAGGAATAGCCGATCCGCCTAACCGAAGACGACATGACCAAGCAGCCAGAACGCAATCTTGATCTCGTACGCGCCCTCGAGTGTTTCGTAACAACACTGAAGGTGGGCAGCATGTCCGAGACTGCTCGAAAGCTGGGGATTACCCAGTCCGCGGTGTCACAGCAGATCAACAACCTGGAAAAAGCCGTCGGCGCACAATTGGTCGACCGGATGCTGCGGCCTTTGAGGCCGACGAGCGATGGCATGCAGTTGTTCTCGCAAGCCGAAGCCTTGCTCGAGGGGGCCAGCCGGATCCTGTCCTCGACGCGCAACCTTTCCGAGCGCCCGATGCCGATCCTGCGCCTTTCGGTATTGTCGTCACTGTCGGGGATCCTCAGTCCGTCGATCGTCCAGACGCTGTACGAGCAGCTTCCTATCGACAAAGTCGTAGTCGCCTCCGGTCTCGCTCATACGCATCGCAGAGCGCTTCTGAACCGTGAAGCAGACATCCTGATCACGTCGGACCCGCTTTTGGAGATCGATTCACTGGAGCGCCACGAGATCCTGCTCGAACCGTTCGTGCTTGTCGTGCCGGCGGGCGTGCCCTACAAGGCCGGCGACCTGCGCAGCCTCGGCAAGTCCTTGCCACTGGTTCGCTATCACTCGGAAAGCCCCATCGGCAACCGGATCGAAGTGCATCTGCGCCGGCAGGGGATCGAGTTGCCGCACTGGTGCGAGTTCGACAATGCAGACTCCGTGGTAGGGATGGTGGCCTCCGGCAAGGGTTGGACAGTCACCTCGCCTCTTCATGTGCTTCAGGGCGCGAGAGATTGGAGCAAGCTGCAGTGCCTTCCGTTACCCCGCCCCGGATTGTCGCGTGTCACAGTTGTCGTGTCGCGGCGCGGAGAGCTTCGCGGCCTGCCCTTCCGTGTCGCCGAACTCGCGAAGACGGTTGTGCGCGAAACAGCCGTCCCGATGCTTGTGGAGCACATGCCGTTCCTGAGCGCCGAGACGAAAGCCAATGGCGTGGTTCACCTGACCGCCCCCACCGCACCGCAGCAACTTCCGCTCCAGGAACAAAGGGCCGCTTCCAAGATCTCGGGCTGATCACTGTCCAGTGGCTCTGCAGGCCGACACACCAGCTATACTCACCGTCGGAACGTAACCGACTCCGTCCCCCGCAACAGGTGAAAGAAATTCACATCCTTCCGTAACCGTAGTTCATTGAGCAGGACTGACATTGAGGATTCCGCGAGCGGGTAATGCAACGCATCCGCCCGCATCTCGCGCCAGGCCTGTAGCGTCTTCGGCTTGTAATGGAATGCGATGATCAGTTCCTCGTCAGTGAGATGCGAACCGAACTCCTTGCGAGCACGCTCGACCAGTGGCGGCACATAATCGGCCGGCCGGCCCTTGATCGGCTCACCGCCATTCGCGACCTTGTCGTAAACGTCGGAGTTCATCGGCGCGGGATGCTCGCCATACCAGCCAAGCGCATAGTTACGCACCTCGGCCGGCACCACCTTGTAACGCTCCCCATGAAGGACGTTGAAGAGCGCCTGCACGCCGATGAACTGGGCCATTGGACTGACCATGATCGGGTAGCCGAGATCTTCGCGCACGCGCTGAATTTCTTCCAATAACGCATCGAAGGAAACATCGAGCTTCTGCGCCGCCATTTGGCTGCGCAAATTAGACATCATGCCGCCTGGCACCTGATGCCGATAGAGCGCCGGGTCATAAATCGCGCCGATCCCGGTCGGCTTGCCATGCTCTTTCGCGACCTTGCGGAAATAAGCTGCCTCCTGCTCCATCTTGTCGAGATCAAGCGGCACGTCGTACCCTTGGCGGAGAGCCTCATAGACGATGGTTTCGGTCGGGGGATTCGACGTGTTGTTCGCCAATGGCGAAATTGCCGAATGCATCACATCGATGCCGAGCGGCAGCGCGGCAATGGCGACCAGTGTCCCAAGGCCCGATGTACAATGGGTGTGGAAGTGGAGCTTGATCTTGTCGCCGATCGCCGCGCGGATCTTCGGCACCAGTTCGGTCGTGCGCTCAGGCGTAAGCAGGGCGCCGGAATCCTTGATCTGGACCGAATCCACGTCCATCGCCACCAGCTCCTTGGCTTTGGTAACGTAATATTCGTCCGTATGCACTGGGCTGATCGAGTAGACCAGCGATCCGATTGACTGAAGGCCATGTCGGCGCGCCGAGCGAATGGTCGATTCCATGTTCCGCGTATCGTTGAGGGCGTCGAACGCGTTTATGGCTGTCACGCCATGCTTGCCCAGCGTCTTGATCGTCAAGTCGGTGGCGTCGTCCGGGAAAATATCCCAACCTAGAATGTTGAGGCTGCGGATATAGCAGGCTTTTGCGCTTCCCGGCGTCAGCCGGTTGACCATCGCCAGCCGCTCCCATGGGTCCTCCGCAAGATAGTAAATGCAGGAATCAAAAACCGCCGCACCACCTAGCCCGATCACCGAATAGCCGACCTCGCCGATCGTGGCGGCGATCGGCTCGATCATCGCCGAGGTCATGCGGGTTGCCCAGAGAGACTGGTGACCATCGCGCAACGTCGTGTCCCAGAAATCGATCCGGCGTCGCGGTGTCGTCTTGGCCTTCTCGTCCTTCTTAGCCATGAAAGTGTCCTTCTCCGCCGACATCAGTGCTGCAGGTTGGCCTGCTCAAACCATCGCGTGTGATGCTTGCCCTCGCGAAACTCGGAATGTTCCAGGATTTTCAGCGCCGATGGGATGGTCGTGGTGACGCCCCTGATCTTCGTCGCCCGCAAGGCGCCAATGAGACGATCGATTGCCGCGTCCCGCGTCGGCGCCCAAGCGATCACCTTGGCGAGCATGGAGTCGTAAAACGGCGGGATGACCGTCCCTGTCTCGCACTGGGTATCAACACGAATTCCGGGGCCGCCGGGCAGAATTAATTCCTCGATCCGTCCGGGTGTCGGCGTGAAGTCCTGCGCCGGATCTTCGGCATTGATGCGGCACTCAATGGAATGGCCGCACAGCACCGGCGGTGATCCCGCAAAACTGATCGGCGCGCCACCTGCGATACGCAACTGTTCGACGACCAAGTCTATTCCGCTGACCATTTCAGTCACCGGATGCTCGACCTGAATTCGTGTATTCATTTCGATGAAGTAGAACCGGCCGGCCGCCAGATCGACGAGAAACTCGACTGTTCCTGCATTGCGATAAGATACGGCGCTGCAAAGTTTGATTGCAGCAGCGCATAGCTCTTCCCGGAGTTTCGGCGGCAACCCGGGCGACGGCGTTTCCTCGATCAATTTTTGATGCCGGCGCTGAACCGAGCAATCGCGCTCGCCGAGATGAAAATAGTCGTTCTTGCCGTCGCACAAGACCTGTACTTCGACATGGCGGGCGTTCTCGATGCATTTCTCGACATAGACGCGACCATCTCCGAATGCGCCACGCGCTTCGGTGATAGCTTTCAGCGCCTGCTGCTCGAAGTCCTCGGGACGATCGATCTTGGTCATTCCCCGGCCGCCACCGCCGGCTGCGGCCTTGATCATGACCGGATAACCGATCACCTCAGCAAATTGTGCCAATAGCGCCTTGTCAGTCGTCGCCTCGCCCTCGCTGCCGGGAACGACCGGCACCCCGGCTTCGATCGCGCACTGCCGGGCTCTTGCCTTTTCCGCCATCAGGCTGATCGACTGCGGATCCGGCCCGACAAAAACGAGACCAGCCTTTTCACACCGGGCCGCGAACTCGCTGTTCTCAGCGAGAAAGCCATACCCGGGATGAATCGCGTCCGCCCTCGTGAGGAGGGCAGCACCGATCACAGCGTCGGCGTTGAGATAGCTCTGTTTGGACGGCGAAGGACCGATGCAGACAAAGCGGTCGGCGGCACGAACGGCCATGGAGCCGATATCCGCCTCTGAGCACACCGCTACGCTTTCGATCTGCACCGCTCTGCAGGCCCGGACGATCCGCAACGCAATCTCGCCACGGTTAGCGATAAGAACACGTTTGAGCATAACAGTCCTTTGTATCCGGCAACGACTTAAGCCGGCTCGACCCACATTACGACGTCACCCTTTGTCACGAGGTGGCCGTCCTGCACGTCAATCCGCGCGATGCGTCCCGCTGCAGGCGCTTTGATCAAGTTCATAACCTTCATAACATCGATGATGCAGACGACCGATTCCTCGCTCACCGCCGCTCCCGGCTCCACAAACGGCGGCTCGTCAGGAGCAGGCGCGCGATAGATGACGCCGGTCAGGGGGGCATGGAGAGCACGCGCGGTTGAGGACGGCGGCGCACTGCCAGCCTCCACCAGCGGTGCTGCTGCCGGCGTCGCCACCGGCGCCATCGGGGTCGGAAGGGCGGCGGTTGTCGGAATGACAGGTGAAGCCGCGCCTGGCGGGCCCCTGCGAATGTTCAGTTCGATATCGCCGGAACGAAGCGAGATTTCCTGCCCCTCGCCATTCTCGATGATCGCCAACGCGATCTTGATGTCATCCAGTGTGATGGACATCGACTAATCTCCTTGATGTCGGCCGTCGCCCGTCGTTGTTTTCCGAAGCGCCTGTCACACCGTATGTCTCAGGGTACGATACCAAAGGTCGTGTAACCGCCATCAACGCACAGAACATGCCCATTGACGAACGACGCGTCGTCCGACGCAAGAAATGCCACGGCATCAGCGATCTCGTGGGGCTTGCCATAGCGACCGAGGGGAATGCGTTCCTCGCGACGGCGGCGGAGTTCTCCGACCTGCTCGGAAATCATGGGCGTCTCGATCTGCGCAGGCGCGATGCCATTGGTTCGAAGACCGCGCGGCCCCCATTCGGCAGCCATCGTATTGATAAGGCCCAAGGTACCGGCCTTCGAGGCGTTGTAGCTGCTCATAGTTGCCACGCCGCGCATAGCGTTGATCGAGGCGATGACCACGATACTGCCGCCGCCAGCGGACAACATGTGTCGCGCAGCCGCACGACCGCAGAGAAACACGCCAGTGAGATTGACCTTGATGCTGAGATCCCAATCGGCCATGGTCGTATCCAGGATCGGCGCCACCGGACGAACTCCAGCCCCGCACACCATGATATCGAGCCGCTTGTGACGCTCGATGACCGCTGATGTCGCACGCTCGACGGCCTTGTCATCGCCGACGTCGACGACCTGGCCATGAACTTCGAGGCCGTTGGCGCGAAAATCTGCGACGCACTTTTCGACGCCATCGGCAACAGCATCGAACACCTCGACACGCGCGCCTTCGGCCGAGAGGCGCCTGACGACTGCGCGGCCAATTCCGCCCGCGCCGCCCGTCACAATCGCCACACGGCCTTCGAGGCGCCGGCAGGTGGTGGGACTAGTTGTAGAACTCATGTTTAACCCTTTCGATATACCGTCAACGCAAAGATGCGATCATCGTCAGATGATCTGGACCGTCTCGCGCACCCACGCACGAACCGCCCGCGCGCCGGAGGCCATCGTATGTGACCGCGCCGCCTGCCATTCCTCGGAATGATAGGCGCGCTGGGCGGCCTCCCAGTCGTCGAACAAAAGTTCGTCGGTCCCGCAAATGTCGGGCTCCGCGCCATTCTCGCCCTTGTTTGCCAGATTAATCACATAGCCGCGCAGACCCGGCATGCGCCGCGCGATCGGCGCGTGATCCTCGAGCCACCAGCGCTGCTGTTCCTCAAGCGTCTCCTTATTGCGGAATAGGGTGATGGTCATCTTGATCATAGAGCGTACCTCCTTGGACTAGGCGTTCGTCTGTGTAGCCCACTGTCAAAGGCGGCCCCTTATTAGTTCAACTTATATACTCCGCCACCTGCATTCCCGGCTAGCGTTCGGCGCATCGACAAAACCCGCAGTGCAGCACTGCGGATCCCGGATTTGAGGCGGATACGGCAAATGCAGCTTACACAGTTCGAACAGGACATCCTTGCCGGCAAACATGGAGAACCGCGCCGGTTCGCGCTGGACCAACAACTCAAGGTCGGACGGTTCTTTGATGCCGAGCGTTTCGTCGAAATATCCCAGGTTCACCTGATGGCCGACAGCGAAGCAGTCGGGCCTGCAGGCGTTGACCTGCTCGAAAGTTTTGTCGGGCACGGAGCGGAGGCTTGCCGGGTGCTGGTGCCAACTGTTACCGACCCCTCCAGTGTCGATCTCCGGCACTGCGAATTGATGAAACAGCCGGCGCAGGCCATGGCCCTGGAAGAGCGCATAGCAGGTGCGTTCACCAACATGGGCATCATGCGAACCTCGACCTGTATCAACTACCAGACCATAGTCCCGCCACTTAAGGGCGAGCATATCGCCTTCGGCGATACTGGCTCGGTCATTTACGCAAACAGTGTCTGCGGCGCACGTAGCAATTTCGAGGGAGGGTCCGCAGCGCTGTGGGCCGCTCTAACAGGACGGGTGCCAGCCTACGGCTATCACAACGATGCGGTGCGTAGGGGTAAGCTGCACTTCCGCCTCAAGGTTCAGCCACGCGACTGGACCGATTGGGGCGCTTTCGGTGCGATCATCGGCAAGCGAATGGCCTCCTACTGGAATGTGCCGGTGCTGTCAGGCGTGGAGTCGCCGCCAACCTCGGACGATCTCAAGCATTTCGGCGCGGCCCTTGCGAGCTTCGGCTCGACGCCGATGTTTCACATCGTGAGCGTGACGCCGGAGGCATCAACGATCGAGGAAGCGTTCGGGAGCAAGGTGCCGCCCCCGATCGATATCGACGAGGCCATGCTCGAGGCGTTCTACGACAGCTACAACCACGAGCAACGTATCGATGTCGTCGTGTTCTCCGCGCCGCAGCTTTCTCTGTTCGAGTTACAGAAGCTAGCGAAACTACTCGAGGGTCGCAAGCTCGCCGACGGCGTGAAGATGTTTGCGACGACCTCGCCCGAGATCGGCAGCGGTGCCCGACGCATCGGACTTCTTGACAAGATAACGGATAGCGGCGCCGTCGTTCTGGAAGGAACTTGCTTCTATCAGATGTACGCCCGCGAAATGGGGCAGGCCAATGGATGGAAGCGGATAGCGACCAACTCAGCCAAGCTTTCCAACATCATTGCCGGTTACGGCTATGACCCTGTGCTGCTGCCGATGGACCGTTGCGTGGACGTTGCCGTGAGGGGAGCATTGAAATGAGCGAGACGATCGAAATCATTCGGGGGCACGCCGGATTTGGAAAACCGCTAACCGGCATCGTTCTCGCGGCCAATGATGGCTTTTCTGCACGCTACGATCTTGACCGGGCCAAAGGAGTTTTTTCGCGCCCTGCGCATAAACTGTATACTCAATCCTACATCGACAAGATTCTGGTGCTCAACATGGCGAAGGGTGGTGTGGCATCTGCCTGGATGCTGCATCAGATGGTGAAGATGGGGAAATCTCCCAAGGCCATCCTCTTCAACTTTGTCAATCCGGTGATTGCGCAAGGGGCTGCTCTCGCCGGAATCTCTTTGATGGATCGCTTCGATTGTGACATCACTGCCGTCCTGCGCACGGGCGACGAGGTGGAAATCGATCCCAACGCCGGAGAAGTCCGCGTCCTCCGCCGCGCGAGGGACTGATGACCGCAGCGTCAGAGACATGCCCCGATTTGTTGGCGCGTCTGAATGACGAGGTAACGGGTACGTTTGCCGGGCTTATCGGGCTGCGCTTTGTCGAAGCCGACCTCGATCATGTCGTGGCTGAAATGGACGCAGCAGCGAATCACATCAGTCGGCAGAATGTCGTCCATGGTGGCGTACTGATGGCCATTGCCGATACTGTTGGAGGCTTTTCCACGCGTATCAATCTTCTGCCCGGGCAAGGTACAACGACAATCGAGTCGAAAACGAACTTCCTGCGCGCGGCAACGCCGGGATCCAGACTGCGCGCCCGCGCAGATGCCTTGCATAAGGGGCGAACGACGATGGTCTGGCAAACGGTCATCCGCGACAACAACAACCGCGTGATATCAATCACGACGCAGACCCAAATGGTGATTAAGGCGAAGGACTGAACGATAGGTGCGACGATGAAGACAACCATCTGGACGCAGATTCTTCGAGAAATCAGACGACTCCGCAGCGGATATCGGCCGGAACGTCACTACATGCGCGGCCCGCGTCGCACCGGGCCGACCCAACCACAGTCGAAAGCGGGCAAGGCTCAACGAAAGGGACGCTCGGGAAAATCCAACTATCATCCGGCCACAGCGGATGCCGGAGAGTAGCGCTTCGCAACCTCATTGCGCACACAAGGCATTCTCGCTCTTTCTGCTTTCGCACACAGATGGTGTCTATTAACAACCTCATTGGGGGCCTCCCAATCGGCTCGCCTCACCGTGCGGCAAAAGCTCACAACCCTGATACTCCTCATAAGAATAAAAACACCGCCGCCCCGGCCGCTCTACCTCAGGAGAAACGCAGATGAAGGAGTTCGATTACATCGTTGTCGGTGCGGGATCGGCTGGTTGCGCCGTGGCCGCACGACTGGCGGAAGATCGCGGCATCCGCGTCCTTCTGCTCGAAGCCGGGCCCAAAGATCGAAACATCTGGATCCACGTCCCGATCGGCTACGGGAAGACGATGTTCAATAGCGCCGTGAACTGGCAGTTTTATTCTGAGCCAGAACCTCATCTCAACAACCGGCGCATCTATCAGCCGCGCGGCAAGGTCCTCGGCGGATCAAGCTCTATTAATGGCCTGATTTACATCCGGGGCCATGCGAACGATTTCGACACCTGGAAAGCCATGGGTAACGAGGGATGGGGATGGGACGATATCCTGCCCCACTTCAAGCGCGCCGAAGCCAACGAGCGCGGCGCTAGCGCTCTTCATGGAGGAGACGGACCGCTCAAGGTCTCCGATGTGCGCGGCAAACATGAACTGGTGGAAGCTTTCATCGAAGGGGCAGTTGCGTGTGGGATCCCGCGCAATGATGACTTCAACGGCCCCATCCAGGACGGTGTCGGCTACGTGCAGCTCACCACTGGCGGCGGACGGCGGTGCTCGACCGCGCGGGGCTATCTGCGCAACGTCAACCGGGAAGGTTCGCTGACGGTCGAAACCGGTGCGCTCACCCGCAAAATTCTGTTCGACGGCCTGCGGGCCATCGGCGTCCAGTACCAACAGGATGGCCGCACCGTCGAAGCCTACGCGCGACATGAAGTGATCGTGAGTGCGGGCGCGTTCCAGTCACCGCAGCTTCTGCAATGTTCCGGCATCGGACCGGCCAACTTGCTGCGCGATATTGACGTGAAGCAGGTGATTGATCTTCCCGGCGTCGGCCAGAACCTTCACGATCACCTTCAGGTGCGGATCATGTACCGCTGCACCAAACCCATCACCACCAACGATTCGCTGCGAACGGTCTGGGGCCGCGCGCATATGGGGCTGCAATGGCTCCTTCAGCAAAAGGGGCCTGTCGCCGCCGGTATCCAGCTCGCCTGCCTGTTCGCCCGCAGCCGGCCGGAGGAGACCCAGCCCGACATCCAATTTCATTTCGGCACCATCAGTGCCGACAAGACTGCCGGGCAGCCTCATGATTTCTCCGGGTTCACCATGTCGGTGTGCCAATTGCGCCCCACGAGCCGCGGCTACCTCAAAGCGCGCAGCAATGACATGACAATGCCGCCGGAAATCTTCATGAACTATTTCGCGACGAAGGAGGATCGCCGCGTCATGACCGCCGGCGTGCGACTGGCACAGGATATTGCCCGCTCAAAGGGCATGTCGGACTATATCGCAGCGCCTTACCAGCCGAGCCGCTTTCTGGAAACCGATCGCGAGATCGAAGACTTCATCCGCGAAACGGCGACGACGATCTTCCATCCTGTCGGCACATGCCGCATGGGTCATGACGACATGGCGGTGGTCGATCCTCAGTTACGCGTCCACGGCGTTTCCGCGCTGCGCGTCGTCGACGCTTCGGTCATGCCAGCGGTGCTGTCCGGCAACACCAATGCAGGCTCGATTGCGATCGGGGAATATGCCTCCGATATGATCAAGAGTTCTCGACTGGCGAGAAACGTGGACACACCTGCTAGCTAGAGCTGCCGCCAGCTCCAACGGTCTTTCGCTTCGCCCAGCTCACGAAGATCAAAAATACTTCCTGCGGCGAAGACCTGCTCGACAGGATTGAGATTGGGACTTTAGGACGTAGGAAGAGCAACTTGGTGCCGGCTGCGAGAATGGCACGGCCTCTGTCTTTGTGGCTGCCGAGATCGTCGATGACGACGATGTCTCCAGGCTTGAGCGTCGGAACCAGGATTTGCTCGACAAGTCAGGAATATCTCACCGTTGATCGGGCCATCAATCTCGCACGGAGCATCGGTGCGGTCATAGCCTGGGTCTCTTCAATGAAGCCCAGCCGGAAAAGATCAAGCAGTCTTTGATACTTTTTCCATTGCCCCCCGGAGTGACGTCGGGGCGATCTTGCTTGCTGTCGTGAAGGCTTTTTGAAGCTGACGCCTTCGTGTTTGAAAAAGTGCCACGCTGAGTAATAGCTAGCCCTGATCCCGCGCTCGACCAGTTCCGCGAGCAGCGCGCACAACGTCACGTCCGGCTGCTTGGCAAGGCTACTTGAGCAGCCAGTCGCATTCGGGAGACAGCGCGTAGAGACGATTACCACCCGTCCGTCGCGCCGCCACGCCAGGGAACCGGTGCGACCACTTCATCGCGCTGGCAACGCCGACGTTTAAGGTGACCGCCGCCGGTCAGCAACTTCCCCGCTGCTACTGCGAGAACAACGCGCTCGCGCTATTCAAGAGAATAAGTCCGTCCCATCGCATCCAGCCTCAACCGCTTCACACCGCGATAATGCGCCAACTACTTCAAAGCCGCCGGATACGACCCTACATGATCGGAAACCACTTAACATCTAACTCAATTGAAGAGATCTAGCCGTTTGTGGTGTGGGCTTCGAGATTCCAGTAGAGGCTCTTGAGCTGCTGATAGAACCCCATCCCGCCGATGCCCTTCTCGCGGCCGATGCCGCTGCTCTTGAAACCGCCGAACGGCGTCGCGATGCTGAGCTGCTTGTAGGTGTTGATCCACACCGTACCGGCGTCGATGGCGCGGGCGACCCGCCACGCCTTGCTATAGTCCGCGGTCCAGATGCCGGCGGCGAGGCCATAGACCGTGTCATTGGCCTGCGCGATCAGATCGTCCTCGTCGTCGAACGGCAGCGCGCACAGCACCGGGCCGAAGATTTCCTCGCGGCAGATGGTCGCCGTCATGTCGAGGCCAGTGAAAATGGTGGGCGAATAGAATGCGCCGTCCTTCAGCCGCGCATCCGACGGCCGCGCACCGCCGAGGATCACCTCGCCGTTCTCCGCGCGTCCTTGCGCCACCAGCGCCTCGACGCGGTCGCGGTGAGCGAACGAGGCCATCGGCCCGATCTGCGCGCCGGCGGCGTCGGGCAGATCGACGCGCAGCGCCCTGCCTTCTCGATCAGCTTTTCAGGAAGGCATCGTGAATATTGCGCTGGACGAACAGGCGCGATCCGGCGACGCAGGATTGCCCGCCGGATGTCATTCGGCCTGCAATATTGACCCCCTGAGCCGGGGGATCGGCGTCCAAAA